>CAVOKM010000028.1:0-47874 GCA_963696515.1 uncultured Gammaproteobacteria bacterium | reverse complement strand
GGGGGACACGGTCGTCGTGGAGGGTAGCGCCACGTTCATGGTGAGTCGCCGCGTCAAGGCGTAATTCGTCTACGAACTTTCGCACCCTCTCCGCCGCAGTTTGGTGCGAGGGAAAGAACGGTAGCTTTCACAGATAGCTGAACAGTTCCAGCGGATAGCGTCGGCCCGCCAGATAGTCGTCCACGCAGCGCAGCACCATGGGACTGCGCAGTTTCGGTCCCAGCGCGGCGATTTCGTCGCGGGTCAGCCACAACGCCCGCTCGATGCCGTGATCCAGCGGTTGGTCGGGATGATGGTGCAAGGCCCGGCCGGCAAAGCAGGTGCGGATGAAGGTATGGCCCTGAGGGTGGGTCCAGTAGTACAGGCCGACAATCGCGTCCACCTGTACTTCCCAGGCGGTTTCCTCCAGGGTTTCCCGGATGGCCGCGGCCGCCAGCGTTTCATGCTCATCCAGATGACCGGCCGGCTGGTTGTAGACCAGTTCCTCACCGTCGGCATATTCCTCCACCAATAAAAATCGTCCATCCCGTTCGATGATGGTGGCAACGGTCAAGCGCGCGTCCCAGTCCATGCGACCTCCTCACGGTACCGGCTTGGCAAGGGTGAACGCGCCGCGCAGATCGCCTTCCTTGAAGCCGCGGGCGGCATCGGTCGGGTATAGCTCCTTCAGCTTGGCGTCCACCTCGGGGCTGATGTGCTCGCCGTGGCAGGACAGGCACAGCGCGGCGGTGGGAATGGCCTTCATGTAGCGGAAGGTTTTCTGGCCCTGGTCGTCGTCGATCACCGCGAAGAATTCCAGCTTGTCGGCCGGTTCGCCCTGGGCCTTGCGCGCCTCGAACTGCTTGAGCACCGCCAGTTCCCAATTATCGGGGGCGTTGGCGGGGTTGCGGATCTTGAGACTGGTCCGGCCCACCAGCATTTCCTGTTGCTGAGCCAGATCGGCGGCGATCTGACCGGCCTTGTCGTGGCAGACCGCAATGCCGTTGGCCGGACCGCCGCTCTGGATGGCTTGTTGCAGGGCGTCCTTCAGCGTGGCGCCGAACTTCCGCGCCACTTCCCGGCTGGCGACGACCTCCGGCGGAACGTCCGATGGCGTGGCGGCCAATGCGGGTGGAACCAGGGGGATAGCGGCGGCCAGCACCGCGCCCAGGGGAATCGAAACGGCTCGCATGTGCGCATTCTCCCTTTTGGGTCACTATTTGGCAGGCAGTATAGGCGAACCGACCTATCCCAGCCGATTTTTCCCCATTTCGCCGCTCTAAGGGTAATGAACGCAATCGTAACCCGAACCCTGCAAGCGAGGTAGATGATGAGCCTGTCCCAGAAGACCTGCACGCCCTGTCGGGGCGGTATTCCTCCTCTCGCTCCGAGCGAAGCCGAAACCCTGCTGTCGCAGGCGGCCGGCTGGCATTTGCTGGAAAACAGCACCCGGCTGGAACGGCGGTTCTCATTCAAAACCTTTGCCGCCGCCCTGGCCTTTGTCAACCGGGTGGGCGACCTCGCCGAAGCGGAGGGTCACCATCCCGATATCGCCTTTGGCTGGGGCTACGCCAACGTGCTGTTCTACACTCACAAGATCGGCGGCCTGCACGAAAACGACTTCATCATGGCCGCCAAGGTGAACGAACTGTATACCGACGAATACTCGGCGGCCTGATGGCTCACTCCAGCGCCGCCGCTGCGCCGCGTAACGCCGGGTTGTTGGCGGTGATCACCCAAGTCGGAATGGCCGCCAGATAATCGCTGAACCGCCCCTTGGCCTCGAATCGAGCGCGGAACGCGGAACGGTCGAAAAAGTCGCCCAACCTGGGCACGATGCCGCCGCCGATGTAAACCCCGCCCCGCGCGCCGAGGGTGATGGCCAGATTACCCGCCGCCGTGCCCAGCGCCGCGCAGAATAATTCCTGTACCTCCAGACAATGCGGACAAGTTCCGGCCAAGGCCCGCCGGGTGATTTCGCCGGGGGTTATGGCCTCGGGTTTCCGGCCATCCAATTCGGCCAGCGCGGTGTAGACTTCGACCCATCCCGGCCCGGCGAGAAGCCGTTCCGACGAGACGTGAACGAATCGGCGCTGCAGGATTTGACTGATCGCCCATTCCCGCTCATTGGTAGCGGAGAAGGTGACGTGGCCGCCCTCGGTTTGCAAGGGAAGCCAGTGACTGCCGGACCACACCAGGCCCGATACCCCCAGGCCGGTGCCGGGACCCATCAGGCCAATCGGTGCTTCCGCCACTGCGGCTCCACCACCGACCGCTCGGCGCTCGTCCGGACCGAGCAGTGGCAACGCCAGCGCCAGGGCGGTGAAGTCGTTGAGGATCAACAACCGTTTCAGTCCCATGGCCTGGCGCGCGGCTTCCGTGGAAAACGACCAGGGGCTATTGGTGAAATGGATCCAGTCGCCCGTGACGGGCGTGGCGACCGCGACGGCGGCTCGACACGGGCGCGGCCCGGGAATATCGCGCAAATAGGCGGCGGCGGCCTGGGCCAGGTCCGGATAGTCGGCGCAACGCAGGATACGTTCGGCGTCGATGTGGCCATCGGGGGTCGCCAGAGCAAAACGGGCGTTGGTGCCGCCGATATCGGCGATTAAATCAGGAGCTTGGAAGGGGTTTTGCGCCATTGAAAGGTTTCCTGCCAGGTGGAAAAACCATGATGGATCGTTGGTTGGACGCTGGTTGTCGTCACCATCTTGTAATCCATCTTGTAATATGTTGCATAGCCACATTAAGATAACCAGAATTTTTCGATGCGCCCTTCATTTTACGATGCAAAATAATCGAGGGCCTTTCGATGATAGTATTAATCGGATTCCGAACACCAACCCCGTAAACCTCCAAGAGGATAGGAAAATGGCGTTTCTGAGCGTTGAACAACTGAAAAAAGACTGGGCCGAGAATCCCCGCTGGAAAGGCATCAAGCGCGGCTACACCGCCGAGGAAGTCGTTCGGCTGCGCGGCAACATTCCAGTCGAGTACAGCCTGGCGCAGCGGGGCGCCGAGAATCTTTGGAAGCTGATCACCACCACGCCCTACGTCAACTGCCTGGGCGCGCTGACCGGCGGGCAGGCCATGCAGCAGGCCAAGGCCGGCGTCAAGGCCATCTACCTGTCCGGCTGGCAGGTCGCCGCCGACAACAACACCTACATGTCGATGTATCCCGACCAGTCGCTGTATCCGGTCGATTCGGTTCCGGCGGTGGTCGAGCGCATCAACAACGCCTTCAAGCGCGCTGACGAAATTCAATGCGCTCGCGGCATCGGGCCGGGGCACAAGGATTTCATCGACTATTTCCTGCCGATCGTCGGCGACGCCGAAGCCGGTTTCGGCGGCGTGCTGAATGCCCACGAACTGATGAAGTGCATGATCCGCGCCGGCGCGGCGGGCGTTCACTTCGAGGATCAGTTGGCCTCGGTCAAGAAGTGCGGCCACATGGGCGGCAAGGTGCTGGTGCCGAGCCAGGAAGCCGTGCAGAAATTGATTGCCGCCCGGCTGGCGGCCGACGTCTACGGCGTGCCGACCATCCTGCTGGCCCGCACCGACGCCGAGGCGGCCGACCTCCTGACCAGCGACTGCGATGAAAACGACAAGCCGTTCTGCACCGGCGAGCGCACCGTCGAAGGCTTCTACAAGACCAAGAAGGGCGCGGCGCAGGCGATTTCGCGCGGTCTGGCCTACGCGCCTTACGCCGACATGGTGTGGTGCGAGACCGGCACCCCGGATCTCAACTTCGCCAAGCAGTTCGCCGACGCCATCCGCGACCAGTTCCCCGGCAAGATGCTGGCCTACAACTGCTCGCCGTCGTTCAACTGGAAGAAGAATCTGGATGACGCCACCATCGCCAAGTTCCAGCGCGAGCTGGGCGCGATGGGCTACAAGTATCAGTTCATCACCCTGGCCGGTATCCACAACATGTGGTACCACATGTTCGATTTGGCGCAGGACTACGTAAAGCGCGGCATGTCCGCCTACGTCGAAAAGGTGCAGGAGCAGGAATTCGCCGCGCGCGACCGTGGCTACACTTTCGTCAGCCACCAGCAGGAAGTCGGCACCGGCTACTTCGACGACGTCACCACCGTGATTCAGGGCGGCGTGTCGTCGGTGACCGCGCTGACCGGATCCACCGAGGAAGAGCAGTTCCACTAAGTCTCGCCGTCCGCCGCTCGCCCCGTGCTGGCGGGCGGCGTCAAGCGTTTGAGCGAACCCGGAGGTTATCCCTCCGGGTTTTTGCCGTTGGAAAGCGCTAAAATAATTCCTACCAATTCCGAACGAACATCCATCAAGGAGCAGCCGTGAGCCTCAATTTGCCTGCTGGCGTGCAAGTAAACGCCCCGATCCATCCCCGTTTCGACGAGATTCTCACCTGCGACGCCCTAGCCCTGGTCGCCAAGCTGCACCGGGCTTTCGAGCCGCGCCGTCAGGAACTGCTGAGGAAACGCGTCGAGCGCCAGGCCCGCATCGACGCTGGCGAGATGCCCGACTTCCTGCCGGAAACCAGGTCCATCCGCGAAGGCGACTGGAAAATCGCGCCGCTGCCCAAGGCGCTGGAGCGCCGCCGCACGGAAATCACCGGCCCGGTCGAAGCGAAGATGATCATCAACGCCTACAACTCGGGCGCGGATTCCTACATGACCGACTTCGAGGATTCCAACAGTCCCAACTGGTACAACCAGATTCAGGGGCAGGTGAATCTGGTCGACGCCATCCGCCGCAAGATCAGCTACGTGAACGAGGTGGGCAAGGAATACCGGCTCAACGACGAGATCGCCACCCTGCAAATTCGCCCGCGCGGCTGGCATCTGGACGAGAAGCATGTCTTGGTGGACGGCCAGCGCGTTTCCGGTGGCATCTTCGATTTTGGCCTGGTGTTCTTCCACAACGCCCAGGAGCAGATCGCCCGTGGTGCCGGCCCGTTCTACTATCTGCCGAAGATGGAAAGTCATCTGGAAGCGCGGCTGTGGAACGACATCTTCTGCATGGCCCAGGATGAACTGGGTATTCCGCGCGGCACCATCAAGGCCACCGTGCTGATCGAAACCGTCCTCGCTACCTTCGAGATGGAAGAAATTCTGTACGAACTGCGCGAACATAGCGCCGGCCTCAACGCCGGGCGCTGGGACTACATTTTTTCCTGCATCAAGAAGTTCAAGAAGAATAAGGATTTCTGTCTGGCCAATCGCGGCGCGATCACCATGGAGGTGCCGTTCATGCGCTCCTATGCCCTGCAACTGGTCAAGGTCTGCCACAAGCGCGGCGCTCCGGCCATGGGCGGCATGTCGGCGCTGATTCCGATCAAGAACGATCCGGAAGCCAACGAGAAGGCACTGGCCGGAATCCGGCACGACAAGACTCGCGATGCCCGGGACGGCTTCGACGGAGGTTGGGTGGCCCATCCCGGCCTGGTGCCCATCGCTCACGAGGAGTTTGTCAAGGTGCTGGGCAATAAGCCGAATCAGTGGGAAAAGCATCGGGACGAAGTCTTCACCGCCAAGGATTTCCTGAACTTCCAGCCCGAGCAACCCATCACCGAGGTCGGCCTGCGCAACAACATCAACGTCGGTATTCATTACCTGGGTTCCTGGCTGGCGGGCAATGGCTGCGTGCCGATTCACAACCTGATGGAAGACGCCGCCACCGCCGAAATTTCCCGCTCGCAGGTGTGGCAGTGGGTGGTCAGTCCGAAAGGCAAGCTGGACGACGGTCGCAAGGTCACCGCCGAGTTGGTGCATGCGATGATCCCCGAGGAACTGGCCAAGGTGAAAGCAACCGTGACCGCTCAAGGCGAGGACACTGCCAGCTATGATCAGGCCGCTGGCATCTTCGAGAAGATGTCGCTCGACCCGAATTATCCGGAGTTCCTGACCCTGCCGCTGTACGAGGCGATGGACTAAGCCGACGGTTTATCGGGTAATAACAAAGGCGGCTGCTTGCCGCCTTAATTCATTGTTCGCCTTGCAAGGAGGGATTCTGGAACGCAAGCGGGCGTTGCTGGAGAATGAAGCACGCGCATGAATGTGGTGGTTTAAGAGGCGCTAGGGATCAAGGTATTACATACAGGGTAAAGGCGCTCAATGGAGTAGGTTGTCAAAGGACCTCGAATTATCGCCACAGGGTTGGGGTCAGTTTCCACGATGCAACGTGAGAAGGGATGAATGACATTGTATCTGTTCGCTGATTTGGAGCAGGGCCAGGGGTGGCGTGAGGTATTGGGCCCCGGCGCGGTCGTGCTGCGAGGCTTCGCGGCGCCGGACGAAACGGCCATCCTCGCGGCGCTGAACGGCATCACAATCCAAGCGCCGTTTCGCCACATGGTCACGCCGGGCGGTTTCCGCATGTCCGTGGCGATGACGAACTGCGGCTCCTATGGCTGGGTGACGGATCGCACGGGCTACCGTTACGAGGCGTTAGACCCGGAAAGTGGCAAGCCTTGGCCCAGTATGCCGGGTGTGTTCTTGAAGCTGGCGAAAAAAGCCGCGGCGAACGCCGGGTTTGAGGGCTTCGAGCCGGATGCATGCCTCATCAATCGCTACGACCCGGGCGCAAGGCTTTCGTTGCATCAGGACAAGGACGAGCGCGACTTTTCCGAGCCTATCGTTTCGGTTTCGCTTGGTATCCCGGCCGTCTTTCTCTTCGGTGGCTTACGGCGGGCCGACAAGCCCATGCGCGTGCAACTGATGCATGGCGATGTGGTGGTGTGGGGCGGGCCGGCGAGGTTGCGCTATCACGGCGTCATGCCCCTCAAGGAGGGGTATCACTCTCTGGTGGGGGAGCATCGTATCAATCTGACATTCCGTAAAGCGGCCTAACCACATGAATCACAAGGTCCAATAAGGCGAAGCTAAAATACAGTTCTCCTCATTTATATTTCACCATTCGTCTGATTATCCTGGATTCCGCCGAGTTGCTTGCTTTAACGGCTTTGCCGCCATGCGATTGAGCGTTCGCGCGACGGGATCAATGCCGATGCCGGCATTTTCGAGCGCCCCTACGCCGAGGATTGGCTCGGCGTCATCGGGGCCAATAATAATCTGGGCCTCCGTTTTAAATTCCATGAAGGAAACGCGGGCAAAGAAATAGAGATATTCGGGTACTTCACCATTGGCCAGCTCGTAGACATCCCGACCTTCCAGGGCAATGCCCGCTTTTTTCAGGGCGTTGGATGGAGCCAGGCAGTCTATCGCGGCGGTATCGACCAGGAATTTAATCTCGTAAGGTTCGCCGGAGCTGGCCAGATTCTCAATGCGAACAGTTATTTGGTAAGTCCCAAAGTGTGTCTCCATGTCTCCTTGAGCTGAAGGAACCGGAATCCGAGCCTACCCGGATTCCGGCTACATCAGCTTACGCCAAATACATCCGCTCCAACGCTCCCCGCGAGACATTGCCCTTTCCGTCCTCCGCTTCGATGTAATAGCGCACGTCACCCGCTCCGACCGGCAGTTTGGCGGTGAAGTAATGCGCGGTAATGGCCGCGCCGGTCTGCGAAGGATACGGACCGTTGTCGGCCATCTCCAGGCGGGTTTCTCCCGTGGCTGCGCGCAGCACCAGCGTCACCCGCTTCAGGCCGGCGATGTCGTGGACGAAGGTATGCACCGTCCCTTCGCGCGGCGCGTCAAGCAGGCAGCCCTGACCCCAACGCTTGCCGCCTGGATTTTCCGGCGTGACCCACGGCGCGAAAATAGTTGGGCCGGTGCGGTCCTTGCCGGCGGCCAGCACGGCATCCACCTCGCTTTTGACCATGCCGTAACCGGCGTTGGCGGCGTTGGTGACCTGTTGATCCCAGATATGCTGCCCGGTCCAGTACCAGTAGCAACTGGTCTCTGCGGTCAGCATGAGTCGGTTGATGTCGTCCAGCCACGGTTTGCCGGGCATGGCGTCTTCCAGTGCGTGAACCACATTCTGAAACGCGGTCAGGACCGCCCAGGAATTCAGGTCGGGCGAGTAGGGCTGATCGTAGCGGCTGAACCACTTCATGAATTGTGGATCGCCGTTGTCCGCGCCGCTCCAGGAACCCGGCTCGATATGTGCCGCCTGGGTCGGATCGGGCGGGAAGCGGTCCAGATAGTCATGGACGGTGGTCAGCTCGAATCGCGGATCGCCCTGCAGCCATTGCACCAGTTGCCCGGTATTGTGGTTGTAATAACTGTCGGCGCCGCCCCCGTGATTGTCGCCGTCCGAGTGCAGCAGGAAGAACGGCGGATGGTTGAAATCGAAGCTGCCAGTATCCACGATCTGGTTGTGGACTTGGCCCAGTACATCGGGATATTGCAGCGCCCCGAATCCGCCGCGCGCGTCCTCGTTGCCGATGTAGCGCTCCGCTGGCACGGCGATGATTTTGTGAATCTGACCCTCTGGGTCTTCGTACTGCACGTATTCCGGGCGGAGCAGCCTTGGCGATATTTTCGAGCCGGCCCAGATGTTGCGCAGTTGCAGCCAGTCATTTACCGGCGGATTGACTTGCTCGGCGGGATTTGGCGGCAGCATCCCCTCGTTAATCCCGGCGTAGGGATAATCCTTGCACGCCCGGAAGCGGTGAATGGAATCGTAAATCACCGCCTTGACGCCGGCTTGGTTCAGCGCCGGGATCATGCGGATATGGAAGGCGGTTTCCGGCGGGAACATTACGCTGGACGCCTCGACGGCGAAGGCGGAACGGATGATGTTCCGATGCCATTCGACCTGCTTGACGATGTTGCGGGCCGGGGTCAACGCCATCAGCGGATGGAAGAAGCCGAAGGCCACGAAATCCACCCGGGGATGACCCAGCTCGGTCTTTTCCTGGGCGATGGCGCGCAATTCATTATTCCAACCGCCGAACCGGCCGCCGCACAACCCGTCGGCGGCGCAGCGGTCCAGTTGCTCGATCAGCGAGCCGCTCCAACTGGTCGAAAGTCCGGCGTGGGGTAGACCGCCGCCGATATACTGGCGCACGGCGGCCGGGATAAAGTGGGTGTAGGGGCCGCCGCGCGCCCCGAAAATCGAATCCTTCTCGCCGTCCCAGTACAGCCGGTCGGTGGCGTTGTAGTAAGGCTGGTGCATGTGCTTGTGGATGCCGAAATAAAGCTTGACCGGAGCATTGCCCGGGCCGGTCGCCACGTGGATGACCGGCTTGGCCTTGACGTTCGGCGCGAGCCGTAGTCGGCGGAATTCCTTGATCCAGTCCCCGCCGCCGGCCTGGCGGATATCGGCCTTGCGGCAACCCTCTGCCTGCACGTTGATGTCGCCTGGCCACAGCAATCCCGTGGGAATGCTGGCGATGTAGCTGTATTCGCCTCCGGCGACGGTTTCCTTAAGCGCCTGGCCTTTAAACAGATGCGGCCTGTCCGGCGCGTGCAGGATCAGTTGCGGGAACGGAATCATCCCGTCGGCGACGAAGGTGATGGTAAAAGCTGGATTTTTGCCGGTTTCGTCGCATTGCAGGGTTTCGGGCAGATCGATGCGCAGGATACGGGTGAAAACATCAGTCATTGCACAACCTCGCTTGGGTTCTTGCCATTGCCTGGATCATTTTAATCCGGCTGGCGCGAATTGCCTCCCGAATTGGTTTGAGCATGATAGCCGCATCCGTTAAACTCCTTGGAACGATAATAAAAACAACCAGTTGATTATTTGAGTTTTTAACCGCTTTTTTGATTGGGGGCGATGAGCATGGCCAAGAGCATGAAATTCACCAAGATCGTGGCGACGCTGGGACCGAAATCCCGCAATCCGGATACCGTCGAGGCGCTGCTACGGGCTGGGGCGGACGTGATCCGGCTCAACTTCTCGCACGGAAACCACGAGGACCACGCCTTGTCCGTGCGGCTGGTGAAGGAAGCGGCGCAGAAGTTGAATCGATACATCGCCATTTTCCAGGATTTGCAAGGCCCGAAGATTCGGCTCGGTCAACTGGAGGGCGAGTTTCTGGACGTGGTCGCTGGCGAGACCCTGGTGCTGACCACCGACGATTTGGTGGGCGGTATCCATGACGGTCTCAAGAAAGTTTCCATTGACCATCGCAGCCTGCACGAGGAAGTGAAGCCCGGCGACCGGGTGCTGATCGACGACGGGTTGTTCGAGTTCACTGTCGATCGGATCGAGGGGCGCGAGATTTACACCCAGGTGGTCAATGGCGGCCGGCTGAAGCCGCGCAAGGGCGTCAACCTGCCCAACGTCAAGCTGAAGATTTCGGCGATCACCGACAAGGACCGCGCCGACTTGCAGTTCGCCTACGACCACTGGCTGGATTACGTAGCGCTGTCGTTCGTGCGGGATGCTGACGATGTCAAGGAACTGATCGACACCATGCTGACTACCCACGGTCGCAAGATTCCGATCATCGCCAAGATCGAAAAGCCGGAAGCGTGCCGGCACATCGAGGGGATCATCGCCGTAGCTGACGCCATCATGGTGGCGCGCGGCGATCTGGGGGTGGAAACCTCGCCCCAGGACGTACCGCTGATGCAGAAAACCATCATCCGCCAGTGTAACATCGCCGGCAAGCCGGTGATCACCGCCACCCAGATGTTGGAATCGATGATCGGCAACCCTCGCCCGACCCGCGCCGAGGCCAACGATGTCGCCAACGCTATCCTGGACGGCACCGATGCGGTGATGCTGTCGGCCGAGACCGCAGCCGGTCAGTATCCGGTCGAAGCGGTGCGAATGATGAAGGATATCGCCCTGAGCGTCGAGGCCAGCGATATCTTCAAGACGCTGATGCATAAAAACGTGCTGACTCATGAGGAACTGCTGGCGAATGCTTGCTTGCGGATCGAAGACGCCGTCCATTTCGCCACGATGGATCTGGCCGACAAGGTTTGCGCCCGCAATCTGGTCAGCTTTACTAACAGCGGGGCGAGCGTGCTGGGCTTGGCCAAGTTCCGGCCGCTGGCCCCGCTGATCGCCTTTAGCCCGAAGCTGGCAACCCTGCGAAAACTGGCACTGGTCTGGGGGGTGACGCCGCTGCAACTGGGGACCGTCGTCACCTCTGTGGACGATTTGTTGAGTTCCGCCACCGAGTTCCTGCTCAACAAGGGTCTGGTTAAGGAGGGAGAAATCGTGGTGTTCACCGCCGGCGTGCCGGTCGGCGTGTCCAGCGGTGCGAACATGATCAAGGTGGTGAAGGTGGAACGGGCGGATTGAGGCTGAGGGACGCACCGGATGTCACTTCTTCATTGCGCTGTTGGTTTATGCAATTTACAACCAGCGTATTCATCATCGCAGTACGAGTGATCTCAGGGTTGGGAAAAATCGAATTATATCTTATTCCAGCTTCTAATCCTTTGAATTATCAGATGAAAATATGCCCAAACAGCCAATTCGGAGGTTTTTTCACAATTTCTCAGTTTCTTGAGCGGAAAGAGAGCATTCATGGGGGAAACTGAGTTGGCATCAGACCCAAGCGGTGAACCCGAAACGGGAGGAAGCGCCAGTGTTGCAAAAACGGGAGGAGATCAAAGCCGAACTGGCGGCGAGTCAGGCTGAAATCGCATCGGGTGAAGCCGTTGTTTTTGCTGAAGATGAGTGTCATTTGATGTCGGGAGATACAATCGGCTACGCATAGGGTCGGCGAAACGAACGGACGGAGGTTCCTATTGAAAGCACCAAACAACGAAAGACCTACTAGTGGGCTGTCGCAGAAGTTTTGACAGGTATCGGTAGGTATCCTATGTTGAGGTCAACAAGAGAAATCTCCAGTATCCACATATATCTGGTTGACTTAACAACGGAATCCTCTGAAGACCCAGTGGGCTAGAAGTCTCCTAACCTGTCAAAACTTTTGGAGCAGCCCACTAGGGTGTCATGAACCTTTATAACCAAGAGTTTTTTCTCACGCCCTGCGAGCGAGGAAATGGCGAAAATACGGTATCCTTTATGAAGTACTTACAGGCGCTTCAACCGAATAAGAAGATGATCATTCTTTGGGATAAAGCGAGCTATCATGGTGGAAAAAAGGTTCGGGCTTATTTGAATAAAGTTAACCAAGGTTTAGAAAAAAAGGATTGGGAAGTGACGTGCCTGTTATTTGCGCCATATGCGCCGGATCAGAACCCCGTTGAAGATGTTTGGCTGCAAGGAAAAAATTTTCTGCGAAGGCATTTTTATGAAAATAAAACATTTAATCTCTGAGGGTCTAATTCCCCGCAGCTTGCTGCGTTAAGAGATAGGTAGCAACAACCGGATAATGCTTATCAGCGGCTGCATTATTCATAAACAACAGGAATCGTCGGATCAACTTTGTCTGTGGTAATGGCCGCTGCCGGTGCGGATGCCACCAAATACCCCGCAGCTTGCTGCGGGTTCGTTTATTTGAAGTTTTTTCGGCTCTATGAGATTTTCCGTGAATGCCACACCACTACATCTTCTGGCATTCACGGAAAATCTCATAGAGCCGAATTATCTAAACCGCAACCAATAGGGTTTGTTTTAATCGAGGGCAGCCGCCTTCAACACCCCCGGCTCGACTTGCAGCGGCACGACGTCGACGCTGTCGAGCCGGGCGCAGTAGTCCAGATCCTCACCACAGCCCAGCGCTGCCAGACCGCGCCCGTGGTGGGCGTAGCGCAGCAGCGTTGGTGTCGCGGGCGGCGATATCCGCCTCGCTCCAGATCAGTTGGGCGAACGGGTTCAACCGATCACCTGGATCTGGATCTGGATCTGGATCTGGGGATACCGCAGTTGGAACGCCCCCGGATACGGCTGTCCGATTCCCGGTCACTCCCCAGCCAGCGTCGCCAGTTGACCTGGAATGTTGGTAAAGGTGCTTAGGTTGGCGGTGTACCAGACGGTGTTGTTGCTGGCTACCCCCGCAAGGTCGGATCGGCTGTCGCCGTTGAGATTGGCTACCCGGAGCTGTTTCAGCGCGCCGGGGATTTGGTGCCAGGACGGCACCGAGGTTGGTGGTGTACCAGACGGTGCTGTTGCTGGCGATGCCGGCGAGGTCGTCGTCCCAGCCGTCGCCGTCGAAGTCGCCCGCCACCATCTGGCTCAGTAGGCCAGGGATTGGGCTAAAGACGCTGCGGTTGGTAGTGTACCAGAGGGTGTCGTTGCTGGCGATACCGGCGAGGTCGTCAGCTCGACCGTCGCCGTCGAAGTCGCCTGCGACCAAGCGGCTCAGCAGGCCGGGGATATTGTTCCAGAAGGCGCCGAAGGTAGTGGTGTACCAGATAGTTTTGTTGCTGGCGATGCCGGCGAAATCGTCGGCCCGACCGTCGCCGTCGAAATCGCTTACCACCATCTGGCTCAGTAGACCAGGGATATTGTTCCAGACCGCGCCGAGGTTGGTGGTGTACCAGAGAGTGTCATTGCTGGCGATGCCGGCGAGGTCGTCCCGGTTGTCGCCGTCGAAGTTGCCCACCACGATCCGTTTCAACCGGCCGGGGATGTTGGTCCAGGACGTTCCGCCGTTTGTGGTGTACCAGAGAGTGTCATTGCTGGCGATGCCGGCGAGGTCATCAGCCTGACCATCGCCGTCGAAGTCGCCCACCACCATCCGGTTCAACTGGCCGCGGCCGTAGACCCAAGTGTTCAGATTGGTGGTGTAGTAAACCAGGCCGTTGGTGGTGGCGGTCAGGCCCGCCAGCAGCAGGGAGCCGGCAGTACCGCCTGCTCTAAAATTAGCAACAGTATAAGCGGTATTGTTCAGCGCCTTGCGGTTATCGGCGGCCTCGGACTGCCCTTCGGCTATGCCTGTGGGTTGGCCGCCATAATTAACTGTTGGGTTTGACCAATACTGAATACGGGTACAGCTAATCCCGATATCGACGCATTTATTATTATAAGCCATGATGGTGCGCCATTGGTTGGCTGTATTCACATGACCATGCGCGTAGGCATAAGGAGTAGTGCCGGTATCCACGTACCAATCGTGCATCGCTCCCATGTTATGCCCCATTTCATGGCCAAATGAGTAGTATCCTGTAGCGCAATTGCGCGCTACCACGTTAAAAGCATATTCGGCAAAGGTGGTTGAGACATTGCTCATAAAATAGCCGCAGCCGCAATAACTTCCACCGTTTTCCACCCACAGACTCACAATGTCAGCAGTGTAGGTATCGCGCCAACCATGGATATTATCCAGGTAGCCATCCGCTTTGCCTTGCAGTCTAGCCAAGTCGTTTGGATCGCTACCACAGAGGTTACCAGTTTCGGGATAGCTTACTTGGGCTTTATGCGCCAATCGGATGCGTTGATTGATGCCGCTGTTGATATAGGACTGATTGGTTTCATCCATCCCCAGTTGAACTTCCGCCGCAATATTAGCGGTGGCAGCGGCTGCGGTATCGGTGTAAAGAACCATCACGTCGATGGTTGAGCCGTCATCCGCCTGCGAACCTAGCAGCAAGTCGCGGTCAGGGGTAAAGACAGGGATATAATCGGATTTCCCTTGATCAGCATTTCCTTCCTTAAAATCACTTTGATCAATCTCACGGATTTCGTGCAATCCTCCTGGCGCAGGGCGGATTTGGTAAATTGCCTTTACGCCATAATGCTCATCCTCGACCGTGATATTGCCCGCCATGCTACCCCTCTCAACCGTTAAAATGACTTGGCTATGGGGGGCGTTGGCTATATGACCAAACCAACTATAGTCAGTCAGAGACCGGCGCTCTAGCCGATCCTTAACTGCAGTCAACAGGACATCCTCGAATAGATTCAACGTGATCCGATCAGCGCCGTCCAGAGATTTCATATCAGCCATGCGATCCAGATGAAGCTGCGCAAAGTGGCTGCGCATAACCTCTGGGCGTGGTAATTGACTCTGTTGCGCGATGGCATCAGCAGGAGGGGCTGTTATCCAAGTAACTCAATCACTACCGGCTGGAAGCCGGTAGGTTGAAATCTAGGCTGGAAGCCGCGTAGCACTCTAAAGAGTGTCCCTCACTCCAACGTGATGCTGCTTTCGTTATCAGATTGGTGCGCATCGACAGGGCCATTGTTGTAGGCATTGATCCTCTCATCGGTCACAACGGTGGTGAAAAGCCAGGTGGTTGCCTTTGCTGTACTCGGTCATGGCGGTCAACTGTTCATCAAACCGGCTTGCGTTTTAACGCTGTGACGGAGTCATAGCAACCGCTAAGGACTGAAGTCTCTCCCGCCTGAAGGCGGGGGTTTTTACCAAAGGGGTGACTATAAATTGGGCGCGAGGTTATTAGCCAGCGCTAATCCCATAAGAAACCAACCGACTAGGAAAAACAGGAAGCCGCTGCCGTGCTTCCAAAAATACTCACATCTTGATCTACCCGGGGTTTTCATAACTTTTACCTTCTTAAGTCAAGAGATTAACCGTTTTTGGGTTCTTAGTTGGTTCTTGTGGAGCCAGCTAGGCTGGGGGTAGGCCATGAAGCTAACCGATTGGTCTGCAAAGAGGTGGAGCCGGATTGGCAGGCTAAAGCCCACCCAACAAGGCCAATCCCATAGAAAGAGTCGAAGAAACCATTTTTTACTGCCATAAATCAAAAACCTGGCGTTAATAACCTGGTTAGAATTCCACTTCTTGTTCAATTACGTTAATCGAGACCAGCCGCCTTCAACACCCCTGGCTCGGTTTGCAGCGGCACGACATCGACGCTGTCGAGTCGGGCGCAGTAATCTAGGTCCACCCCACAGCCCAACGCCGCCAGGCCACGCCCGTGGTGGGCGTAGCGTAGCAGTTGCGGCAACCGGGTTTGCCATTGCTCGAACAGGGCCATGGCCGCAATCGATTCGTCGTCCCCCGCACAGTCGCTGCCGCGTTCGACGCTCAGAGCACAGGCGATAGCCCCGGCGCAGATCGTATCCTCCAGCGAGAAGCCGCCACGCCAGCCCGCCGCTACAATCCAGACAGTGTGTGGTTGTTCATGTAGCAAATAATAAACTACCGCAGCGCGGTTAGTCAACGAGGCGGTCAGCAGGATCGGCACCCGCCGCACCCGCTCCAAGGCGCGGGTGCCGTTGGTAGTGCTCATGAACAGCCGCTTGCCACCCACCCGCTCGGGCGTGCATTCCGAGGGCGAGTTGCCGAGGTCGAAGTCCTCCAGCTTTTCGCCGCCGCGCTCGCCGGCCAGCAACCGCCGTTCCGCCGGCCAGCGCTTGCTGATTCGGAACAGCTCATCGATGTCGTCGAACACCTGAATCGCCTCCGCGCCCGATTGCAGCGCCGTCGCCATGGTGGTGGTGGCGCGCAGCACGTCGATGACGATGGCGCAGGCGGGCAAATCGAGCGTGAGGCCACCCTTACGGGCTTTTTGACTCAAATCCGGAACTTGATCGGGGGTGTGATAAACGAAGATTTCCATGGTGGTCTGGCGTTTGTTGGCTGGTGGTTATTGGCTTTATTGCATCTGGGCCGGGAAGATAAGGTCTGGCGTCCTTGGTTTTCCTAAGGTTAATCCACGCCAATGGAAATCGCCATATATGCTTGGTTTACACCGGATAAGCTACATGATGGGGTTAACCTGATCCCCAATTTATTGCAGCAACCGCTCGAACCGCCGTGTTTCTTCGGCGACCAGTTCCCGACCGGCAAAATCCCGCGCGGCGGCCGCCAGCGGACTGTACTGAAGCGCCAACGCCCGCTCGGCCGCCCGCCGCGCCTCAATCCACTGGCCGGCAGCCAGCAGGGCCACCGCCTCTCGTTCCCACGCGGCGGCCTCGGCTTCGATGGCCAGCAGCGCGCTCAAATCCGTGCCGCAGCGAGAGCAGACCGCCTCATCCCTGAAGCGGGCGCGACAGACTGGACAGCGCTCCATCACGACTCCAGATAAAACAGGATTTCGGACAGCTCGGCCATCGGCGCTTTTACGGCGGTAAAATCTTCAGCCGCCAGCGCATCGGCGATCTTTTCAATCAGGTTGATGATGTCCTCGCGGTCGTCGTCGCTGGCGTGATACAGCAGGCGTTCGGCCTTTTCCACCACCGCCCGCGCCTGTACCTGTAACTGATGCTCGGTGGCGGCGGCCGGCGCGACCAATTCGCCGTCGAAGGTTTGTCCCCCGCCGAACAGAGCGTCGACCCGCGCCCGCGCGGTTTCCAGTTCGCCTTCCTGGAACCGAGTCAGCACGTTGTCGATGCGAATGGATTTCTCCAGCCCGGTGTTCTTCTCCCGCGCCGACACCTGCATGATGCCGTTCAGGTCCAGCGCGAATTGCAGGACAATCGGGTTGCCCGCCGGGGCCTTGCTCAGGTGTTCCACGGTGAACTGGCCGATCTCGATATTGTTCAGCGCGTCCGGATCCTCGCCCTGATAGACATGCACCCTCACCGTGTCCTGATGGTCGTACAGGGTAAAGAAAACTTCGCTCTTGGTGACCGGGATCGGGGTATTCTTGTGGATGAGCGGCACGTAGGTGAAGGGGTAAGGCATGCCGTCCCGTTCGCTCAGGGCGCTGGTGCCGAAGGTGTAGGGGGTGATGTCGACCAGCACTGCCGACACCGCCTCGCCGGCCAGCATCCCGGCCTGAATCGCGGCGCCGGTGGCGACGCACAAATCCGGGTTGACCTCGGCCCGCACCGTCAGGTTCAGATCATCTTCCAGCCGCTCGGTGATCACCGGGGTGCGGGTGGCGCCACCGACCAGCAACACTTCGTCGATGTCGGACACAGTTAGATCGGCCCCTTTCAGGGCAATATGCACTGCCTCCAGGGTTTCGTCGATGTAGCCGGCGATCATGGCCTCGTAGTCGGCCCGCGCCAGTTCCAGGGACAGGTTGACCGGCGCGCCCGCCTTGTCCAGTAGATACTCCTCCTCGATCCGGGTATAGGGCTGGTCGGACAACGCGATCTTGGCGGTTTCCGCCGCCCGGGTGATGCGGGCCATGGCGCGGCGCGAGGCGGTTGGATCGGCGCCCTGTTTTTTCAGATGCTCGACGATGTGCTCGACAATCTTGGCGTCGAAGTCGTCGCCACCCAGGCGGTTGTTGCCGTGGCTGGCCAGCACCTCGACCACGTTGTCCTCGATGCCGACCACGGACACGTCGAAGGTGCCGCCGCCCAGGTCGTAGACCAGCACCTTTTTATGGCCCTGATGATTGGCCTCGTAGGACAGCGCGGCGGCGGTCGGCTCGTTGATGATCCGCATCACCTCCAGCCCGGCGATTTCACCCGCTTCGCGGGTGGCCTGGCGCTGGGCGTCGGAGAAATAGGCCGGCACCGTGATGACCGCCTTGTGGATCGGCTCGCCCAGATGGGTCTCGGCAATGGTCTTCAGCCGGCGCAGGATGATGGCGGAGATTTCCTGAGGGGTGTAGGCCGCGTCGCCCAGTTCAACCCGGTCGGCGCTGCCCATCCGCCGCTTGATGGACTTGATGGTGCGCTCCGGATAGAGCACGTACTGGTTCTTGGCCGGCTCGCCCACCAAGATCGAACCATCGTCGGCCAGACCGACGAAGGAAGGTAGAATCGGGTGACCGGGAGTGATGTCGATGACGGTGACGCGGCCGTTGTCCACCACCGCGACTTCGGAGTTGGTGGTGCCCAGGTCGATGCCAATGATTTTTTCAGCCATGGGAAGGAGACTCGGTTTGGGTCGGTGAGGGTTCGGTGGGAGGCGGGACGGTGCGGGCCGGTGGTTCCGGCCGGCGGTTGACCTTGACTTCGGCCAGCCGCAGCAGTTCGCCCTGCCAGAGATAGCCGGTGCGCAGTTCTTCAATGACGATGCCGTTGCCGACATCATTGCGGTGTTCCACCTCGGCGGCGCGCATGGTGTGTGGATCGAGCGGCTGGCCCAGAGCCGCCAAGGCGAAAACCTGCTGGTTGTTGAGCAACTGTTCCAGCCGGCGCAGGCTGATGTCCTGGCCCTCGGTGATGGCGTGCAGCAGCACCCGTTCCCGCCGACCCAGTCCCAGCAGTCGGCCCAGCACGGTGGGCCGATAGTTTTGCAAGGCGCGCAGGCCGGCTTCCAGCCGGTCGTACAATTCCACCAGTTCCAGCAGCACCGGTTTCAGCGCTGCCCGCCGCTGTTCCGGCAGCGCGGCGCGGGCGCGGTCCAGTTCGCCGCCGAGTTGGCTCTGGCTGGTTTGCAGGGTCTCGAACACCGCCCGGAATTCATCCATCGCGGTTTTTACCTGGCGCGATTCCAGCCGGACTTCATTCTTCAGCGCGGCCAGTTCGGCAAACAGCGAATACAGGTCGGTGCGCCGGCTCTCTTCGCCCGGTTCGGTGGGGACGGTGTCGGGGAGTTCGTCCAGATAGGCGCGGAAGCGCTCCAGCAGTTGTTCCTTGGTTTCGATATCCATAGAGGCGTTATTTCTGGCCGGTCAGGCGGTGGCTCAGCAGTTGCCGCAACTGGGCTTCGGACGGACGGCGGCGCGAATCACCCGGGCGCAGAGCGGTCGCCACCAGTTCGGCCAGATCGGGCGTTTCCTGCTGGAACAGCCAGTAGCGCAGCCGGTCCCGGCGAGTCTTGATGGCTTCAAAGGCGGCGCGGATGGCCTGAAATCGGTCGGGATCGCGCTCCGGCGGATGCTCGCGCACCTGTTGCAGATAGGCTTTCTTGATGGCGTCGTCATCGGCGGTTTCGGCAACGCCCAGCAAGTCGAAAGGATTGGACATGATCATCTCCGGCGTTTTCCACGTCCGCCCCGACCGCCTGGAAACGGCAGGGGGAGATCCGGTAACTCATCCAGCAGGTCCTCGATACCCTCGCCGAGCAGCATCATTTTCATGAGGGCCCTTTGTACTTCAGGCGGAAACTCGTCGTCGGACGGCAGAGCATCCAGGATCTGGTCCAGCATCCGGTCCCGTAGCGCCGGCGGCAGCCGTTCCAGTTCCGCGCGGATTTGTTCCATCTCACGCCGCATTTTGGGGGGAATCGGCAGCGGCATCGGGCCGCCGCCCTTGGGCGAGAAGGGCAGGGAGAATGGACTTTGATTGAGAAACCGGGTGATCGAGGTGGCGGCGCGGTGGTCCTTGGTGGCGGTGGCCCGCTCCATGGCGTGTTCCAGCCGGCCGTAATCGCGACCCTTGATCTGGTCCAGGTCGCCCTCGGCGCGGCCGTAAATCTGGTAGTAGACGAACAGCGACCGGTCCGGTTGAACCTCCAGCCCCCGGGTCGCAGCGTATTCCAGCAGTCCGTAATGCGGCGCCTGATGCAGGCATTCGCACACCAACAGCAGGTCATCCTCGCTGGTCAGCAATTTGATCGCGCGTTGCAGGGGCTTTTCCAGGTCTTCCAGGACCGTGCCGAGTTCGTCCATGCCTTCCTCGCGATAGGCGTTGATCAGTTGCGCCATGGCCAGCAGGTCGGCGCGGTTGGCGCTCAGCTTGCGCGGGTCGTCCAGTTCGGCGTCGCGCTGGAAGTCAGCCGGATCCAATTGCAGGCGCAACGCTTCCACCGCCAGCCGCAGCCAGGCCAGCAGCGGGCTACCAGCCAGGCGGACGCCTTCCCGCAGCCACTGCCGACCGCCGTCGCGCTGGCGCTGCTGGAGCGCGAGCAGGCCCCGGTTGATCTCGACGATGCCGGTACGGGCGTTGTCACGCTCCAACTGGCCGGCGCTGTCCAGTTCCTTTTCCGCCAACGCGTATTTGTCGCCCCGCATCAGCTTGCGGGCGTGGGCCAGGTGAGCATTGATCAGGACGGCGCGGGCCTTGCTATTGATCGGGTCCAGTTCCAGCACCCGGGCGGCGAAACCAGCGGCTTTCTTGTGGGCCTTGCGGGCGGTGGCGGTTTTGACCGCCGCCAGCAACACCAGGGGATCGTCGGGGAACTGCTTGACCGCCTGTTCCACCCACTGGTGATAGTCCTTGTCGTTGCCGGCGTCCCGGTGCAGCAGCGCCAGTTGCAAGTAAGTGTCGCGGTCGTCCGCGTCGAACCGCAGACTTTGCTCCAGGCAGCCGCGCAGCCGCTCGCCGTCGTTCCAGCCGGAGTCCTCCTTGCGCAGCAACTCGGCCATGTGGCGCAGGATGAGCGCCGCCGATAGCGGGCGGTCGGGGTTGCCGGTGTCCTTGAGCAGCAGGTTGACGCAGGTTTGCCAGTCGTGCAGGGCGTCGTCGATCCCGTCCTTCGTCCGCTCCGCGCGCAGCGCGTGCAGGCGTTGTGCCTCGAATGGCGGCAGTGATCCGAATAGTTGGGTGTAGGTTTTCAGCCCCTGCGGGTAGGGCAGCAGCAGCGCCAGGCAGGCGCGGCGAGCCTGCTCCCGGTCGAACAGCGCCAGGTTGGTGACGATAAAGTCGAACTTCGCCTTGTCGCTGGGGTTGTCGCCCAGTCGCGTCCAGTCCTTGAGCAGCTTGATCTGACGCGCATCCAGACCGAGCAGGCCGCTGGCCAGTTCGCGCGAGGCCGGGTCGAGCGCCAGCAGCGCCCGGGACGGATCGGCAGCGGCGGCGCGGACCGGTTCGACCAAATCCACGTAGGGGGAGGTCGGCGGAATGCGCTCGATCAGGGCCAGAGCGCCGGCCGGATCGGTTTCCAGTTTCAGCAGCGCCGCGAGTGCCTGGCGGAAATCGCGGTAGGGCGAGCGAATCGAAATGTTTTTCAGGCATTCGCGCACCGCGTCCTCGGCCTCGCCCTGCGCGTAGGCTCGCAGCGCGGCCTGGGCAGCGGTCAGGTGCGGGCGCAGCGGCGCGTTCGGGGGGATGGCCTGAAGCACGTCCTTTTGGCTAGCCAGCGCCAGCGCGGCGAGCAGGGTTTCCAGTTCGCCGGCGTCGGACAGAACGGCCGCGTAGCTGGCGTGGGCGCGCATCGCCCTGGCGTATTGGCCGGAACGCAGCAGCCAGTCCACGTACAACTCGGGTTGCTGGGCCTGGCCGCACAGGCTGGGAATGTTTTCCCACAGGATCGCGGCTTCCCGGTACATGGCTTTCTGGGCCAGTTGCCGGGCGCGTTCCAGATAGGCCGTAGCCAGGGATTCGCGCCAGCCGGCCTGAGGCTGCGGTTCGCGCTTGAGCAGCAGCTTGTAGACGTCGATGGCGTCCTTGTAGTCCTGGGCCGCCAGCAGGGCGGTGCCGCGGGCGATCAATTCCCGCGTGGGCAGATCGTCGAGGCGGGCGCGGGGTTGAGGGTTTGGTTTACGCATCCGCGGGAATCCTTCGCCGGGTCAAATTGTGATGATAGCGAAATTATTCTGTTCCGCCAGCGTGCGCGCGTCGCTGAGCACCGCGTACCGGGCCTGTTCCGGTTGCAGCCAGTTTGCCGCGACGCGCTGGAGATCGGCCAGCGTCACCTGCAACACCCGTTGTCGATAGGCACGACGCTGTTCCGGGGTGCGGCCAAACAGTGTGCCGAAAAAAGCGCTGATCGCCTCGCCGGCGGGTGAGCCGGGTTTATCAATCGCGGCGATGACGCCGAGGATGGCTTCTTCCAGAGTGCGCGCTGGATGGTCGTAGGTTTGCAACCAGTCCAGCGCCCGGTCGAAATCGGCCAGGGTTTCGGCCAGGCGGGGATCGCGGTAGGAATAGAACCGGAAGGCGCCGCTGTCGGGATGGTAACCCGCGCCGCCCCCGTAGGCGCCACCCTGTTCTCGGATGGCCCGGTGGAGGTAGCCGTTGCGCAGAAAATCGCCCAACACGTGGAGGGCTGGGGCATCGGGATGGTTGGGCGCGACGGTCGGGTAAGCCTTGGCGCAGAAGTTGACCTGGGTATTGACCCGGAAGCCCTGCCGCAGCGGTTGTTCTTCCGGGGCGGCGAGCGCGAACGGTTCCCCCGCTGCTGCGTGACCGTCTCGCCAGCGGGCGGCCAGCGCGGCGGCGATGTCGTCCTGCCGTTCGGCTTCGCTGACCACCAGCAGTTGCTGGGGTACGTGTTGCACGAGGTTGCGCAAGCGTTCCAGCCGGGCGGCGAAGGCAGCTAGGGCCTCTGCATCGTCCACCGCATCGTCCAGCTCCTTAAGGTGCTGCAAGCCTAGCAGCCCATCCCAGCGATGATTCAGCGCCGCTACCGGACTCAAACTCGAACACGCGGCGGCCAGGGCCAGCATGTGGCCGTGATCGGTGATTGCCTCCTCGCGCTGAGCGCGCATCTGGGCGACCAACTCGCGCAGCCGGGGCCATTCGTCGAAACGGGCGCTGGTCAGGGTTTCCCACAGCAAATCGGACAAGGCGGCCTGGTTGCGGGCCAGCGCCTTCCCGGCCAGCGCCAGCACGCCCTTGACCTGATGCACGTCGTCCACCCCACCGCGCACGTTGGCGCGGGCGCTGAGGCCGCCGGTCACCGCTGCTTGCCGTGCTTGGGTAGCGCGATAATCGCGCCCGGCGCTGCCGACCTCGGTCATACAGGCGCAGAACAGCGGCAGTATATCCAGTTCGTCCGGTCCCAGCGCCGGCAGGTCGAGCACGGCTTGCAGGTAGACCATGCCGTTGGTGCCTTGGGCGTACCACGTAGCGGGGAGTGCGCCGACCGGGCGGATGACGCCTTCGGCGATTTTCAGCTCCGGCGGCACGTCTTCCAGCCCGACGCGCGGCAACCATTCGGGATCGTCCTGCTGCTGCTGGCGTTCGGCCAGCGCTTGCGCCTGGGCGACTATACGGGCTTGGTCGGCGTCGGCCAGCGTGGCCCGAATAGAGGCTAACCGCTGTTGCTCGGCAGCTGCCTGTTTCGAGGCCAGTGCTGGATCGGGAGCCATGGTGAGTCGGACCCGGTGCGGGTTGTCCAGTAGCAGTTGCCTGGCGAGTTGGGGGATGAAATCCGCTGCCCGGCTTTCCGCCCGCAATTGCTCCAGCAGCGGATCGCTGTCCAGCGCGGCAACGGGATCACCGCCATGAATCGCCGGGGTCAGGGCTTCCATCAGCAGGCGCAGGCCGTAGGGAAAGCCGTCGCCGGTGATTTCCCGCTCGCTCAACTCCAACTGGTGCAGGGCGGCGTCCACCGCGTCTTGCGGGACGCCCTCGGCGGCGACTTGATGCAGCACGTCGAATACCAGCGCCTCGACCCCTGCGGCGTGTTCGGGATTGGAGCCTTCCAGGCCACAAACGAAAGTGGCTTCGCGGGTGGAGGTGTCGAAACCGCACAGCGGAGACGGGGCGGCGCCGAGTTCCGAGGTTTCCAGGGCATTACGCAGGGGCGAGCTGCTGTTGTCCAGCAACGCGTCGCAGAGCAGCCGCGCCCGCAGCGTCGCCAAGGGGTCGGTGATCGGCCCCAGCAGCCAGCCCAGTACGATGTGGGTCTGGTCGCGTGAATCTTCAGTGTCGTCCAGCGGGTAGTGAACGAGATCGGCGACTGGCGCGCTATAGCGCTGTTCGGCGGGAATGGACAAATCCAGCTTAAGCGCCTGGAACCGGTTGAGCGCCTGGGTCTCGAAGCGGTCCTGATGTTCGGCGGCGGGGATGTCGCCGTAGGTCAGGAAAATCGCATTCGACGGATGGTAATGGCGAGCATGGAAAGCCTTGAGTTGTTCGTACGTCAGATCGGGAATGGCCTTGGGATCCCCGCCGCTGTTGTGATGATAGGTGGTGGTCGGGAACAGCCGGCTTTGCAAGGCCTGCCCCAGCCGTTGAACCGGCGAACTCAACGCGCCCTTCATCTCGTTGAACACTACGCCCTTGAACACCAGTTCCGAATCGGGATCGTCGGGCTTGGCGAACTCCAGCCGGTGGCCTTCCTGAGCGAAGTCGCGTTCGTCCAGCAAGGGGAAAAACGTCGCGTCCAGATACACCTCCAGCAGGTTATTGAAGTCCTTCTTGTTCAGGCTGGCGAAGGGGTAGGCGGTCCAGTCGCTGCTGGTGAAGGCGTTCATGAAGGTGTGGAGTGAGCGCCGGATCATCATGAAAAACGGGTCGCGCACCGGGTAACGCTGGCTGCCGCATAAAGAGGTGTGTTCGAGAATGTGGGCCACGCCGGTCGAGTCCTGGGGCACGGTCAGAAACGCGACCAAAAAGGCGTTGTGCGGGTCGTCGGCGGCGAGATGGAGATGTCGGGAGCCGGTGGCGTGGTGGCGGTATTCCTGGAATTCCAGCCGCAGGGCGGGGATGGAATGACTGCGCAAGTGCTCGAAGGCGGGATGGGTCATGGATTCGGTTCGGTTGGATGGGAAGCGGCGGCGTGGCGTTGCAAATACCAGTCCACGGTCTTGGCGATGCCGGTTTCGAAAGTTTCCCGGGGTCGCCAGCCGAGTTCGCGGTCTATTTTGTCGGCGGCGATGGCGTAGCGCCAGTCGTGGCCAGGGCGGTCGGTGACGAAGCTGATCAACCGTTCATGGGGAGCGTGTTCCGGGCATCGTTGGTCCAGCACCGCGCAAATCCGTTTGACGATGTCGATATTCGCCCATTCGTTGCAGCCGCCGATGTTGTAGGTCTCGCCCAGCTTGCCGCACCGGAGCACCGCCTCGATGCCCCGGCAATGGTCTTCGACATACAGCCAGTCGCGGATGTTACTGCCGTCGCCATAGACCGGAATCGGCTGTTGCCGCAGGCAGGAGCGGATTACGGTGGGGATGAATTTCTCGCCGTGCTGGAACGGGCCGTAATTATTGGAGCAATTGGTGGTAACGACCGGCAGACCGTAGGTATGGAAATAGGCCCGCGCCAGATGGTCGGAACCGGCCTTGGAGGCGGAATAGGGTGAATTGGGCGCGTAGGGCGTGGTTTCGCTGAACGGCGGATCGTCCCGCTGGAGCGTGCCGTAGACCTCATCGGTGGAGATGTGATGGAACCGGCAAGGGTCCTCCGTTCTTCCATCTAGCCAAGCGATGCGCGCCGCTTCCAGCAGGGTGAAGGTACCGACCAGGTTGGTCTGTACGAAGGCCGCCGGGCCGGTGATGGAACGGTCCACGTGGCTCTCGGCGGCGAAGTGAACGACGGTGTCGATCTGATGTTCGCCCAGCAGCCGGTCTACCAGCGGTCGGTCGCAGATGTCACCCTGGACGCAGGTATGCCGAGTTGGGTCGGGCAGTTCGCGCAGGTTGTCCAGCGAACCGGCGTAGGTCAGCAGGTCGAGGTTGAAGATGTGGAGGTCGGGATCGGTGGCTAGCAGATGGCGGACGAAGTTGCAGCCGATGAAACCGGCGCCGCCGGTCACCAGTACGTTGCGGGGACGATGTTCCATGGATGATTGGTTCAGTGGAGGTCGAGGTCAAATTCAGCGATCACGGGCGCGTGATCAGAGGGACGTTCCAGCCGGCGTGGCGCTTTGTCCACCTGAGAGGCGGTGCAGACCGCCGCCAGCGCCGGGCTGGCGAGAATATGGTCGATGCGCAGGCCGAGATTGCGGCGGAAGGCGGCGGCGCGGTAGTCCCACCAGCTAAAGGCGTGGTCTTCCTGCGGAAACAGGCGGAAAGTGTCCTTGAACCCCAAATCCAGCAGTCGTTGGAACGCAGCACGTTCCGGGTCGCTGCACAAAACATGGCCGGCCCAGGCTGCGGGGTCATGGACATCGCGGTCTTCCGGGGCGATGTTGAAATCGCCCAACACCACCAGTTGGGGATATGGGATCCGTTCGGTGATCAGCCATTCCGCCAGTTTATCCAACCAGGCGAGTTTGTAAGCGTATTTGTCTGAGCCGACCGCTTGACCGTTGGGGACGTAGAGATTCAGAACCCGCAAGTTGCCGACCGTCGCGCCCAATACCCGCCGCTGCGGATCGTCCAGCCCAGGAAGATCGGTGACGATCTCACCGGCGGGCATCCGGCTGAGAATTGCCACGCCGTTGTAAGTCTTCTGCCCGGAAAACACGGCGTGGTAACCGGCGTTGGCGATGTCCAGGGTAGGGAAATCGGCATCGGTGAGCTTGGTTTCCTGCAGGGCCATAATGTCCGGCTGCCGGTCGCGCAGCCAGTCCAGCACTTGCGGCAGGCGCACGTTCAGGGAGTTGACGTTCCAGGTGGCGATGATCAAGGTGTAGGCGCCGAGTGGGTGGGTTGCGAAGTGGATTGCTCAAGCCATGATTCTAAAGGCGATTCTAATGCAACGGCGATGCCTTGCTCAGGTCTTGGAGCCGGTTGAGATATTTTTGAATCAGAAGCAGGCTCATGCGTTAATTCTAGCAAGTTTCCACCCCCGGCTTATGTCCCTATGCGCATCCCAAGATTCTATCTGCCAGTGTCGCTGACGGTCGGTTCGACCGTGGCGCTGGATGACAAAGCCTTCATTCACGTGGTGCGGGTGTTGCGCCTCAAACCCGGCGCGGCGTTGATCCTGTTCAACGGCGCGGGCGACGCGTTCGCGGCGACGCTGGCGGACGCGGGCAAGCGGGATGCTTGGGCGCGAGTGACCAAAGCCTTGCCAGGTCAAGTGGAATCGCCATTGCGGGTGACGTTGGCGCAAGGCATTTCGCGCGGCGAGAGAATGGATTACACCCTGCAAAAGGCCGTCGAACTGGGCGTCGCCATCATTCAGCCGCTGATCTGCGAGCGCGGCGGAGTCGGTCTGACTGGCGAACGGCTGGCACGGAAGGCCCAGCATTGGCATGGGATCGTCATCGGTGCTTGTGAACAGTGTGGCAGAAACCGGCTGCCGGAATTGCGGGAGCCGCTCCCACTGGAGGAATGGTTGAGACAGCCAGCGGAAACCGATCCCACCGGCGCTACGCGCCACCCGCCTTTTAAAGGGGGGCCAGACCTGCGGCTGCTGCTCGATCCGCTGGCCGAGCGGGGTTTGCGCGGGCTGGAACGGCCAGAGGAAACGGTCACGCTACTCATCGGTTCCGAGGGTGGCTTGAGCCCGGCGGAAATCGCCCAGGCCCGCCAGGCGGGGTTCACCGGCGTGCGGTTGGGACCACGCATCCTGCGCACCGAAACCGCCGGCGTCGCGGCGCTGGCGGCGGTGCAAGCTTTATGGGGGGACTGGGATTAGCATGGCGTTCCGATTGAGCCGTCAGGAATGGGGCTTGCGATATGCTTTTAGAGCTTCGTTGATTTCGTCGAGATCAAAATGTTCGGGATCGAAATCCTCCGCTAGCCATTCACGCATGTCCTGGTATTCGGGATGCTTGGGATCCTGGATGATCGCGATCAGGTTTTCATAGCCCCAGATACCGCCGCAATCTTCCGGAGGACAGGCTCGTTTACCCTTGATGCAGCTTGGGATGATAATGGAGCCATCATTCGGCAGAACCTTTTCAAGGACGATCTTGTGCATCCAACTGTCGCCAAAGTCATACTCGTAGATCAGGGAAGCCTTTTCCTGCTTCAGGACTTGAGACAGCTTGCATTTGGATTCATCCATAAAATCCATTTCAAAATCATCCGCCTCGCCTGGAGTGCTATACATAACGCCGTCCGCAATAAATTGATGCAGATGGCTATCGGTCCATCCCATGACATCTTGAAGATATGCCTATCCGGTTGACTCAGGAAAACACCATGAATAGTACTAGGCGACAAGGCCGCACACTACCCGTAGGGGATACCTGAGCCAACCGGATAGGCACGCTTGAAGAATAGCGTGAAACAGGCCCAAGTCCATGTCGCTCGCAACCAGGAAACGTCTCCAAATGGGAGGCTTGGAGTCGGCTAGAGTCACTTTTAATTGATAAATGGGAGATGGTTTTTTCATGAATTCTACTCCAAAGTTGACATTTCGATGAAAAGGGTATTGTGGATGGCCTATGGAGCCGAAAATTCGCCGATCAAACGTGGTTGCTGGCCTTAAATTCTTGCCGCGCCTCGGTAATTGCCGCCAACCGATCCCGTTGCAGCGCCTCTGCCAGCGCCAGACCGGTTAGACCTTGTTCGAGCAGGGGCCGCGCCCTAACGCCCGCCGCCGCTTGGTGAATTCGGCTCATGAAATCCGCCTGGGGAAAATTCCGGCTCTCCAATCCCATCCGGCCCCGGGCATCGGCTTCGCAGGCAACAAGAAACTGCTCGAACCGTCGCGGCTTGCGCAACGCGTCCAGACCCTGCAAGGTGTTGAGCAGGGTCTTCGGGCGTAATTCCAGGGACCGGTGGCAATGGGTGTGAAAGCGGGCAGTCAGGACCCCCAGTTCCCGGTACATGTTGGGAATCCGCAAGCGCTGGCAGAGGGCGCGCACCAAATCCGCGCCGCGTTGTTCATGGTCGAGATGACGGGGCCATTCCCCGGGCGGTGTGGTTCCCTTGCCGAGATCGTGGACCAGCACCGCGAAACGGGTGACCGAATCCGCCCCCAGCCGCACCGCCTGTTCCAGCGCCATCAGGGTATGCACGCCGGTATCGATTTCGGGATGGTGCGAGGGCGGCTGCGGCACCCCGAACAGCCGATCCAGCTCCGGGAAAATCCGCTCTAGCGCATTGCACTCGCGCAGGGTTTCGATATACCGGCCAGGGCAGGGTTCGACCAGGGCACGCACGGTTTCGGCCCAGACCCGCTCTGGCGTCAGATGGTCCACTTCGCCGCTGGCCACCATGGCGCGCATCAGATCCAGCGTCTCCGGCGCGACCCGAAAGCCCAGCGGCGCGTAGCGGGCGCTGAAGCGGGCCAGCCGCGGAATCCGTACCGGGTCTTCGGCAAAGGCCGGCGAGACGTGCCGCAACCAGCGCGCCTCGAGGTCGCGGATGCCGTGATAGGGATCGATAAGCCGGCCCTGGGCGTCGCGTGCCATGGCGTTGATGGTGAGATCGCGGCGCAGCAGGTCCTCTTCCAGGGTCACGTCCGGCGCGGCAATGATGCTGAAGCCGTGATAGCCCGGCGCGGTCTTGCGTTCGGTGCGGGCCAGCGCGTATTCCTCGTGCGTGTGCGGGTGCAGGAACACCGGAAAGTCCTTGCCGACCGGCCGGAAGCCGCGCGTCAGCAGATCGTCCGGTGTTGCGCCGACTACGACCCAATCGCGTTCGCTGACCGGTTGGCCCAGCAAATCATCGCGCACCGCGCCGCCGACCAGATAGATTTCCATTGCGTATAGACTCATTCGGATGGATTTCGCGGCAAGCGAGGCCAGCCGCCATGCCGGTGGATTGGAGCGCGCTTCGCGCGGTACGATAAACCATAGACAGTTTTTCGAACGATGCAGCGAACTTTCTGGTTGCTTTCCGCAGTGATCGGCTTTGGGCTGGCCCTGTCCGGTTGCGCCGATTTGGCCTATTACCAGCAGGCGGCGGCGGGACAGTGGGCGTTGCTGCATGCCCGCCGGCCGGTGGCCGAGGCGTTGGCCGATCCGACCATTACCGCTGAGTTACGCCGGCGACTGGAAACCGCGCAGGCGCTTAGGACGTTCGCCAGCGCCGGACTGGCGCTGCCCGACAATGCCAGCTATCGGTATTACGCCAACCTCGGGCGCCCCTATGTGGTAAAAAATGTGTTCGCAGCACCTGAATTGAGCTTGGAGCCGCGCCGCTGGTGTTTCTGGATTGTCGGCTGTCTGAGTTATCGCGGCTATTTTGACCCCGGGGAGGCGCAACGGTTGGCCGATGAGCTGCGGGCGGCCGGGGATGATGTTTATGTTGCCGACATCACCGCCTATTCGACCCTGGGCTGGTTTGCTGATCCCTTGCTCAACACGTTTATCCATGGGCCGACGGGGAGATTGGCGGAATTGATGTTCCACGAACTGGCCCATCAACGGCTGTACGTCGCCGACGATTCCGCTTTCAATGAAGCCTTTGCGACCACCGTGGGTCGCCTGGGCGCGGAACGCTGGCTGGAACAGCAAGGTACCCCGCCCGAGCGGTCGGAGTTCGCCATCGATGTTCGACGGCGCGAACAGTTTCTGCAACGGGTGACATCCGCCCGCGAGCAGTTGGCAGTGCTTTACGCCACTTCCTGGAGTGAGGCTGAGAAACGGGTCGACAAGCAGCGCATCCTGGACGAGTTGCGCGACCGTTATCAGGAATTGAAGCGGGAGTGGGGCGGTTACGAGAGCTACGACCGCTGGTTCGCGCAGGATTTGAATAACGCCAAGCTGGCCGGCGTCAGCATCTATCACCGGCTGGTTTCAGCCTTCGAGGCGCTTTTCGAGCGGGAAGGGCGCGATTTCGCGGCGTTTTATCGGGCGGCGGAAGTGATCGGTCAATTGCCGCCAGATGAGCGGGAGGCTCGGCTGCAAGCATTGCTGAGGGTTGGCAATCCATCTATGCTGGCGCATCTTTATCTCGCGCCACCAGGAAACCAGTGACTGAATCCATTCCTCTACTCGAAGTCCGCGACTTGTCGGTTTCCTTTGGCGCGACGACGGCGGTCAAACAGGCCACGTTTACCCTGAATCGCGGCAAGACGCTGGCGCTGGTGGGCGAGAGCGGTTCCGGCAAATCGGTGTCGGCGCTGTCGCTCCTGCAACTGCTGCCCTATCCCCACGCCCACCATCCGGGCGGCAGCATTCGCCTGCGCGGCGAGGAGCTGCTGGGAGCGGCCCCGGCCCGCCTGCGCGAGGTCCGCGGCAATCAGATCGCCATGGTGTTTCAGGAGCCGATGACCTCGCTCAATCCGCTGCATTCCATCGAGAAGCAGATCGGCGAGACGCTGTTGTTGCACAAGGGTTTGAGCGGGCCGCGACTGCGGGCGCGAATTCTGGAATTGCTGGATTTGGTTGGGCTGCCCGACGCCGCCCAACGCTTGAACGCCCTGCCGCACGAGCTGTCTGGTGGCCAGCGCCAGCGGGTGATGATCGCCATGGCGCTGGCCAATGAACCCGACCTACTCATCGCCGACGAGCCGACCACCGCTCTCGATGTCACTATCCAGGCACAGATTCTAAAATTGCTTAAGGACTTGCAATCCAGGTTTGGCATGGCGATCCTGTTCATCACCCATGATCTGAATATCGTCCGCAAGATGGCGGATCGGGTGTGCGTGATGCGCGCCGGCGAAGTAGTGGAGACGGGCACTGTTGCAGCGATATTCGCCAATCCACAACATCCTTACACCCGGCAATTGCTGGCTGCCGAACCGAAGGGCGAGCCACCGCCGGAGCTGGCTGATGCGCCGGAAGTGATGGCGAGCGACGGGTTGAGAGTTTGGTTCCCGCTCAAGCGCGGGGTGTTGCAGCGCGTGGTGGATCACGTCAAGGCAGTGGACGGTGTTAACGTCAGTGTGCGCCAAGGGCAGACGCTGGGTGTGGTGGGTGAGAGCGGTTCCGGCAAGACCACGCTGGGTCTGGCCTTGCTGCGGCTGTTGTCCAGCGAGGGCGCGATTCGGTTTGAGGGCCAGCGGATTGACGGGATGGGCGGTAAGGCTCTACGCCCCTTGCGAAAAGCCATGCAGATCGTGTTTCAGGATCCCTTCGGCTCGCTCAGTCCCCGGTTGTCGGTGGGTGAGATCGTTGAGGAAGGCTTGTTGGTGCATGGTTTGGCCGGAGACCATACCGCCCGCCGCGCCCGGATTGCCCAGGCATTGGAGGAAGTCGGCCTGGACCCCGCTACGAAGGACCGCTACCCGCACGAATTCTCTGGTGGCCAGCGCCAGCGCATCGCCATCGCCCGTGCCCTGGCCTTGCAACCGCGCCTGTTGATTCTGGACGAGCCGACCAGTGCCCTCGATGTGTCGGTGCAGGCGCAGATCGTGGACCTGTTGCGGGATTTGCAGCATCGCTACCGGCTGGCCTACGTGTTTATCAGCCACGATCTGCGGGTGGTACGCGCCCTTGCCAATCACCTGCTGGTGATGAAGAACGGTCGGGTGGTGGAGGCAGGTCCGGCGCGGCGGGTGTTTGCCAATCCCCAGCATCCTTATACGCAGGCCTTGCTGGCGGCGGCGTTGAATCTGGAAGCGGTGGGCATCAGCGTGGTGGCGGCCTGAAATAAACGGCGCCGGATGTTGTCAAGGTAAGGATGTTTATCACGGGAAATCTTATTGATCCCATTTTATGTTACCCACTTCACCACTTACTAAAAAGGAAACCCTCTTGGCCAAGCCTAACTATCAATACGAGAAACGCCAGAAAGATCTCGTCAAGAAAAAGAAACAGGAAGAGAAACTGGAAGAGAAGCGCCAACGAAAGTTGGACAAGAGCAACGCCCCGACCACGGAGACGCCGAATCAACAACCGTAGTCGGGAGCGTAAAATTCGGGCCAATAAAAAAGCCGGTTGCGCCGGCTTTTTTATGGTTAACCTCTGGGAGCGTGGTCTTGATGGACCCCGCCTACCCGGAGTTCAGGCCGACTCGACGACACGCCACACCTCGGGGGCTTTTTCGACGCGCTTCCCGAACTCCTGCCGTTGGGCTTCGAGTTCCGGCGGCAGTTTCTCGCCGAACTTCTCGAAGAAGCCTTTGATTTCCTCGATCTCGCTGGCCGCCTCGGCGCGGCTGATGTTGGTAATGGCCTCAAATTGCTCCCTGGAAAATTCCAGCCCTTGGAAATCCATATCCTCGTAGCGCGGCATGTAGCCAAACGGGCTTTCCGCAGCGCCGACATGGCCGTTGACCCGCTCCACGATCCACTCGAGGACGCGCAGGTTTTGCCCGTAGCCCGGCCACGCGAACTTGCCATTGGCATCCTTGCGGAACCAGTTGGTGCGGAAGATCTTGGGCAGCTTGAGGCCAGCCTTCTTGCCCATGTTGATCCAGTGGCCCCAATACGACGCCATGTTGTAGCCGCAGAACGGCAGCATGGCGAACGGATCGCGCCGGATGCCGGTCACTCCGATGGCGGCGGCGGTGGCTTCCGATCCCATGGTGGCCGCCATGAACACGCCGTGGTTCCAATCGTAGGACTGGTAGACCAGCGGGAAGGTCTTGGACAGGCGACCGCCGAAGATGAACGCCGCAATCGGCACGCCGGCGGGGTCTTCCCAGGACGGGTCAATGGTCGGGCATTGCGCCGCGGGGGCGGTAAAGCGGGAGTTGGCATGCGCGCCCAACCGGCCGCAATCCGGCGTCCAGTCATTGCCCTGCCAGTCGATGCCGTGCGCCGGCGGCGCCACGCCCATGCCTTCCCACCACACGTCGCCGTCGTCGGTCAGCACGACGTTGGTAAAGATGCAATTGGCCTTGATCGATTCCATCGCCATGGGGTTGGAATCATAGGAGGTGCCGGGCGCCACGCCGAAGAATCCCGCCTCGGGGTTGATGGCGCGCAGCGTGCCATCTGCCGCGGGCTTGATCCAGGCGATGTCATCGCCGACGGTCAACGCCCTCCAGGCGCCGAAGCCCTTGGGCGGGACAATCATGGCCAGATTGGTCTTGCCACAGGCGCTGGGGAAGGCCGCCGCAACGTAAGTCTTCTCGCCCTTGGGCGATTCGAGGCCGAGAATCAGCATGTGTTCGGCCAGCCAGCCCTGGTCGCGCGCCATCACCGAGGCGATCCGCAACGCGAGGCACTTCTTGCCGAGCAGGGCGTTGCCGCCGTAGCCCGACCCGTAGGACCAGATCTCACGCGTTTCGGGGTAATGCACAATGGCCTTGCGGCTGATGTCCGGCTCGCACGGCCAGGGCACGTCCTTCTGGCCCGGGGCCAGCGGCGCGCCGACCGAGTGCACGCAAGGGATGTAGAAGCCGTCGCTGCCCAGCGCGTCGAGCACCTTTTGACCCATGCGGGTCATGATCCGCATGTTGACCACCACGTAGGCCGAATCGGTGATCTCGACGCCGATTTGAGCAATCGGGCTGCCGATCGGACCCATGCTGAAGGGGATGACGTACAGGGTGCGGCCGCGCATGCAGCCGGTAAACTGTTCCTTAAGCTGCGCGCGCATTTCAGCGGGCGGCGCCCAGTTGTTGGTCGGCCCGGCGTCGTCCTTCGAGGCCGAGCAAATGAAGGTGCGATCCTCGACCCGCGCCACGTCGGACGGATGCGACCGGGCGAGGTAGGAGTTGGGCCGCTTCTCAGGATTCAGCTTGATGAAGGTGCCGCCGGCGACCATTTCGGCGCACAGCCGGTCGTTTTCCTCCTGCGAGCCGTCGACCCAGTGGATGCGGGCTGGTTGGGTCAGCTCGGCTATTTCATCCACCCATTTCAACAGCTTGGCGTTGTTGCTCCGGTTTTTACCATCATGAGCGATTGCCATCGATAGACTCTCCTCTGGTTCTTGGATGCCGTGGGGTTGTTGAGCCGCCAGATAGAAGCAAGTGTGCTGCCGTCCGCGCAGGTTGCTGACCGGAAACGCCCCATGTGGGGCCGGTTTCACCATGAGGCTAAGGTTATCATCAAGCCGTACGGGATGCCACCGAAACGGCTCGATTTGGCCATGGAAAGAGACTATGACCACCATAGTCTCCCTTGAAGGGATAGAGCGGTTATCATTCCACAATCCAGCAATCCAAGGTAGGCTGGCCCGTCAGGAGGGAGGATTGATCCGGTCCTTCCCTGCCACACCCTCAAGCAGCGAGGATCAACGTGAACGATAAAGACGACAGGGCGAAATCCATCACGGAGCAGGAGGAGGTGATCCTGTTCACCGACGGAGCTTGTTCCGGCAATCCCGGACCCGGCGGCTGGGGCGTGCTGCTGCGCTATCAGGAGCATGAAAAGGAACTGTCCGGCGCCGAGCCGGCCACTACCAATAACCGGATGGAACTGCTGGCGGTCATCCACGGTTTGGAAGCGTTGCAACGGCCGATGCGGGTATGCATTTGCACCGACAGTCAATACGTGATGAGGGGCATCACCGAATGGCTTGCAGCCTGGAAACGACGCGGTTGGAAGACCGCCGACCGCCAGCCGGTCAAGAACATGGATCTCTGGCTACGGCTGGAAACCGCGCTGGCCCCGCACCAAATCGAATGGCAATGGGTGCGGGGCCATAGCGGCCATCCCGAGAACGAGCGGGTGGATCAACTGGCCACGACCGCGCGCAATCAGTTGAAAATAAATGGAATCAGAGGCAATCCATAGCCCATGAACGAACGTCAAATCGTGCTCGACACCGAAACCACGGGCCTCGATCCCGCCCAGGGACATCGGGTCATTGAAGTTGGCTGCGTCGAACTGCTGAACCGGCGGCTGACCCGCCGCCAGTTTCACGTGTATCTACAGCCCGACCGCGCCATCGATGCCGATGCGATCCGGGTTCACGGCATTACCAACGATTTACTCGCCAGTCAGCCGCGCTTCCCCGACATCGTTGACGAATTTTTGCATTTCGTTCGGGGCGCCGAATTGATTATTCACAACGCGCCGTTCGATCTGGGTTTTCTCAACCACGAACTGCGGCGATGCGGGCGCGATCAGACGGTTCTGGAACAGCTCTGCGCGGTCGTGGACACCCTGCTGATGGCCCGGCAGCGCCATCCCGGCCAGCGTAACAGCCTGGATGCGCTGTGTAAGCGCTACAACATCGACAATTCCCAGCGCACCCTGCACGGAGCTTTGTTGGACGCGGAAATCCTGGCCGACGTTTATCTGGCGATGACCCGCCAGCAGGATTCGCTGTTCGTGCCGGGGACCGCTACCAATGCGATGCCGAATAATGCCCTGGCCCGGCGCGCGGCGTTGCTCCGTAATCGGCCGCCGTTACCGGTAATCCGCGCCGACGCCGAAGAATGCGCCGCTCATGCGCGCTATCTGGAGATGTTGGATAAGAGCAGTGGCGGGTCGTGCGTGTGGAACCGGCTGGAAACGATGTGAGCGCCTCTCCCTTCGACCCTCACCCCCAGCCCCTCTCCCAGCGGGAGAGGGAATTCAGACCCGGTAATACTCCCGATACCAGGCCACGAACCGGGCTACGCCGACCTCAATCGGCGTGGCGGGTTGGTAGCCAACATCCCGAACCAGCGCCTCGACGTCGGCGTAGGTATCCGGCACGTCGCCCGGCTGCATCGGCAGCAGGTTCTTGATGGCCGTGCGGCCCAGACATTCTTCCAGCACCTCGATGTAGCGTAGAAGTTCGATCGGTCGGTTGCTGCCGATGTTGTACAGCCGGTAGGGCGCTCGGCTGGTGGCTGGATCGGGCGCGTCGCTGGACCAGTCCAGATCCGGCTTCGCCACCCGGTCCAGCGTCCGAATCACCCCTTCGACGATATCGTCGATGTAGGTGAAATCCCGCCGGTGATGACCGTAATTGAACACGTCGATCGGTTCGCCAGCCAAGATGGCCCGGGTAAACAGGAACAGCGCCATATCCGGTCGGCCCCAAGGACCGTAAACGGTGAAAAAGCGCAGGCCGGTGGTCGGCAGGCCGAAGAGATGGCTGTAGGTATGGGCCATGAGTTCGTTTGCCTTCTTGGTCGCGGCGTACAAACTCACCGGATGGTCCACGTTATCGTGGACCGAGAAGGGCATTCGGGTGTTGGCACCGTACACCGAACTGGTCGAGGCATAGACCAAATGCTCGACGCCGTGATGGCGGCAGGCCTCCAGCATATTGACGAAACCGACCAGGTTGGAATCGACGTAGGCGTGGGGATTCTGGAGCGAGTAGCGGACCCCGGCCTGCGCCGCCAGATTCACCACCCGTTGCGGCCGATGCTGAGCGAAAGTTTCGGTTAGCTTCGCCCGGTCCTCCAGGCTAGCCCGCACCTCGGTGAAGCTGGGATAGACCTGCAAGCGGGCCAACCGCGCCTGCTTCAGATTCACGTCGTAATAATCGTTCAGATTGTCGAAGCCGATTACCTCATCGCCGCGTTCCAGCAGCCGCAGCGCCAGCGCCGCGCCGATAAAACCAGCACCGCCCGTGACCAGGATTTTCATAGCCGGCCGTCCACGGCGTTGGCCGGCAACAGGTACTTCACATCGAATAGCACCGAATTCGTCTTACCCAGCGCCCGGATGCGCTCGACCCCCATTTCCCGGAATTGCCGGTGCGCCACCGCCAGGATGATGGCATCGTAATGACCGGGTATTGGCTCCGGGATCGGCTCGACGCCATACTCGTGAATGGCTTCCCGCGGATCCACCCAGGGATCGAAGACGTCGACGCGGGCGTTGTAGTCGCGGAATTCCTGGATGAGGTCCACCACCCGGGTGTTGCGCAAATCCGGGCAGTTTTCCTTGAAGGTCAGACCCATGATTAGGACGTTGGCATCCATCACCGCGATCCGGCGCTGGTTCATCAGTTTGACTACGCGCTGCACTACGTAGCCGCCCATATTGTCGTTGGTGCGTCGGCCAGCCAGGATCATTTCCGCGTGAAAGCCGATCTCCTGTGCCTTGTGGGTCAGATAATAGGGATCGACCCCAATGCAGTGGCCGCCCACCAGCCCCGGCCGGAACGGCAGGAAGTTCCACTTGGAACCGGCGGCGAGCAGCACTTCCTCGGTATCGATCCCCAGGCGGTTGAAAAGCAGCGCCAGTTCGTTGACCAGGGCGATGTTGACATCGCGCTGGGTGTTCTCGATGACCTTGGCCGCTTCCGCTACCCGGATGCTGGATGCCGGGTGGGTGCCGACGGTGATAACCCGCCGGTACAGCGCGTCCACGAACGCGGCCACTTCGGGGGTGGAGCCGGAGGTGATCTTGCGGATCGTGGTGACGCGGTGCTCCTTGTCGCCGGGGTTGATGCGTTCCGGGCTGTAGCCGGCGAAGAAGTCCACGTTAAAGCGCAAGCCCGATTCCCGCTCCAGGATCGGCACGCAGACTTCCTCGGTGGCGCCGGGATAGACCGTGGATTCGTAGATCGCCACGTCGCCCGGTTTCAACAACCGGCCCACGGTGGTGCTGGCGCCGATCAGCGGGCTGAAGTCCGGACGCTTATAATCGTCCACCGGGGTGGGCACCGTGACGATGAAGACATTGCAATCGGCCAAGTCCTCGATGTGGTGGGTGTAGCGCAGGTGTTCGGCCCCCCGCAGTTCCTCGGCGGTGACTTCCAGCGTACTATCGATTCCGGCATGCAGTTCCTGGATGCGCGCCTCGTTGATATCCAGGCCGAGTGTGGGAAACTGCTTGCCGAATTCGACTGCCAGCGGCAGTCCCACATAACCGAGACCCACGATGCCGAGGCGGGTGGTGGCGAGATCAAGCATCGGTCTTGCTCCGTTCATGTTGAGTTGTGCCAATTCCGTTAGTATATGCGAGGAGCATCGATGAAGGCGTATGTCCCGCTTTTCTCATGATCCAAATTAAACTATTCTATTACATAAAATCAACAAGTTAATAAACTAACCGCGTTCAATTTTCCGACACCGGAAAACTTAAAATCGACTCAAATTGACTCTTTGCAATGATACGCCTGTTCAGACACTATGTTTCCAGGGCGCTGCTGACGCTTCTGGTGGCGGAAGCGCTCCTTCTGTTCCTGTCAATCTATTTCGGTAGGGCCTTGCGAACGGTTTTGGTCGGTCAGGGTTACTGGCCGCCGCTGGCCGAGGGTATCCCGACCGGGTCGGTGTTCTCGCTGGTCATCGTGGCGATCCTGGTGGCGATGGGCCTGTACGAGCGCAATCTCTGGGATGGCAGGGGCGACATGCTGTTCCGGGTTGGCATCAGTTTCCTGCTCGGCGTGTTCACCATGACCGTCGTCTACTATCTGTTTCCCGATCTTTACCTGGGCCGTGGCGAGTTCAGCCTGGCATGTGGTATAGGCTTCGTGGGCGTGGTGGTGCTGCGCTTATTGTTTTTCGGCGTCTCCGACCAAGAGGCGCTCAAGCGTCGGGTTCTGGTGCTGGGCGTGGGCCAAAACGCGGCCCAACTCGAGGCATTGGCGGAACGCGAGAGCATGGGGTTTTCGATCCTGGGATACGTTCAGGTCCACGAGGACGAAAAACCGTTTGTACAGGAAAGCCAAATGCTTCAGGTCATTAGCAATCTTTGCGATCTGGCCGAGGAACAGCGCATCGACGAGATCGTGGTGGCAATGGACGACCGACGCAAGGGTTTTCCCATCGAGGAAGTGCTGGAGTGCAAGGTCGAAGGCATCCGCATCAGCAATTTCCTCAGCTTTTTCGAGCGGGAGACCGGCAAGATCCAACTCAACGCCCTGCGGCCGAGCAACCTGATCTTCGCCGAAAATTTTCAGGGAGCGTTGCTCAAGCGGATCGTAAAACGCTTGTCCGACGTTGGAGCCAGTTTGTTCCTGCTGGCGCTGGTCTGGCCGATCATGCTGCTGGCCGCGCTGGCCATCTGGATCGAATCCGGCCTGCGCGGACCGATTTTGTACCGGCAGACCCGGGTCGGTCTCAACGGCCGGTTGTTCAACCTGATCAAATTTCGCAGTATGCGGGTGGACGCGGAGCGGGATGGCGTCGCCCGCTGGGCGCAGGTTGGCGACAGCCGGATCACCCGAGTCGGCGAGGTGCTGCGCGTGACTCGCATCGACGAACTGCCGCAGTTGTTTAACGTGCTTCAGGGCAGCATGAGCTTCGTCGGCCCGCGCCCGGAACGGCCTCAGTTCGTGGCCGACCTCAGCCGGAAAATTCCCTTTTACTCGATGCGGCACATGGTTAATCCGGGCATCACCGGCTGGGCGCAGATCTGCTACCCCTACGGCGCTTCCGATCAGGACGCGCGCGAAAAACTGCAGTACGACCTTTACTACATCAGAAACTACAGTTTCTTTTTCGACTCCCTCATCCTGCTGGAAACGGTCCACACCATCCTGTGGAGCAAGGGCGCGCGCTAATCACTTGACCCGCATCCCCGGTTCCGCGCCGCTGTCGGGGCTGAGCAGGTAGATGACGCCACCGCCGCCCGCAGCCAGCACCATGCCCTCGGACACGCCGAAGCGCATCTTGCGTGGGGCCAGATTGGCGACCATCACCGTCAGTCGTCCATGCAAATCGTCCGGCGCGTAGGCCGACTTGATTCCGGCGAACACCTGGCGGGTTTCGCCGCCGAGATCCAGTTCCAGCCGCACCAGCTTGTCGGCGCCGGTCACCGCTTCAGCCTTGACGATGCGCGCCACCCGTAAATCCACCTTGGCGAAATCCTCGATAGTAACGGTTGGGCTGATTGGGTCGTCCACCAGTGGCCCGCGCGGCTTGATGGCAGGTTCCTCCCCCGCCGGGTAACTTTCCCTGGAGTCCCTGACCATGGCGGCGATCTGCGCCATGTCCACTCGCTGCATCAGCGGCTTGAATTCGGCGATAACGTGACCGAGCAATGGGGCGCCTATATCGCTCCAGCGCAGCGGCTGGATTTGCAGGAACTGCTCGACTTGGGCGGCCATGCCAGGCAGCACCGGCTTGAGATAAATCATCAGCGCCCGGAACAGGTGTAATCCCATGCCGCACACGGCCTGGACTTCAGCTTCGGCGCTCGTTTGCTTGGCCAGCGCCCACGGCTTCTTCTCATCGATGTACTGGTTGGCGTGGTCGGCCAGCGCCATGATTTCACGCATGGCCCGCCCGAATTCCCGTCCTTCGTAAGCTTGGGCGATGGAATCGCCGGCGGCGACAAATTCGGCGTACAACGCCGGTTCGGCGAGTTCATCGGCCAGCCGGCCATCGAAACGGCGGGTGATAAAGCCGGCGCAGCGACTAGCGATGTTGACCAGCTTGCCGACCAGGTCGCTGTTGACCCGGTGCGCGAAGTCCTCGAAATTCAGGTCGAGGTCGTCGATGCCGTCGCTCAGCTTGCTGGCAAAGTAGTAGCGCAAATACTCCGGTCGCAGATGGTTGAGGTAGGTGCGGGCCTTGATGAAGGTGCCGCGCGATTTCGACATCTTCTGGCCGTCCACAGTCAGGAACCCATGGCAATGCACCGCCGTGGGCTTGCGGAAACCGGCCCCGGTCAGCTCCGCTGGCCAGAATAAAATGTGAAAATAGGCGATGTCCTTGCCGATGAAGTGGACCACCTCGGCGTCGCTGTCGGGACTCCAAAAATCGTCGAATTTCAAGCCGGCGCGGTCGCAATAATTCTGAAAGCTGGCCATGTAGCCGATGGGCGCGTCCAGCCAGACGTAAAAATACTTGCCAGGCGCGTTGGGGATTTCAAAGCCCCAGTACGGCGCGTCGCGGGAGATGTCCCATTCCTGCAGGCCGGCGGCGAACCATTCGTCGAGCTTGTTGACCATCTGCGGCTGAATCGGTCCGCTGGCGATCCAGTCTTTCAGCAGATTCTCAAAGTCCTGGAGCTTGAAGAAGAAGTGCAGCGATTCCTTGAGGATCGGCGTCGCGCCGGAGACCACCGAGCGGGGATTATTCAGATCGGTGGGTGAGTAGGTGGCGCCGCAGTTCTCGCAGCTGTCGCCGTACTGGTCGGGCGCGCCGCAGCGCGGACACTCGCCCTTGATGAAGCGGTCCGGCAGGAACATCTGCTTTTCCGGGTCGTAGGCCTGGGTGATGACCCGGCGGCTGATGTAGCCGCCCTTGTCCAGCCGGCGGTAGATCAATTCGGCGTAATGACGGTTTTCCGGGGAATGCGTCGAATAATAGTTGTCGAACTCGATCAGGAAATCGGCGAAATCGGCGCGGTGTTCCCGCCAGACCCGCTCGATGAGCTGTTCCGGGGTGATGCCGTCCTGTTCGGCCCTCAGCATGATTGGGGTGCCGTGGGCATCGTCGGCACAGACGTAATGGCATTCATGGCCACGCAGTTTCTGAAAACGGACCCAGATATCGGTCTGGATGTATTCGACCAGATGGCCGATGTGGATCGGACCGTTGGCGTAGGGCAGGGCGCTGGTGACGAGGATGCGGCGGGTCGGGTGGCTCATGGCGCGAAAAATTGCGGTCGGTCGGAAAGGCCGCTACGTTAGCAGCATTCCAGAGTTGCTGTCATCCGTCGGGCGGAGCGCCCACGCGGGTATTTCTCGATCAATGCGAGGTTCTCATGCGATTCAAGATAGTGGTTGGTTTGGCGGCGGTGGCTGTGGGGCTGGCGGCGGCTGGGTCCGTTCGCGCCCAGGACGCGATAGCGGAGGAAATCTGGAGCGAGAGTTTTTGCCAGCAGGCGGTTTCCTTGGCGAAACAGCGTGGCGAATCGCCGCAAGCGCTCAACCTAGTCGATTGCCAGCAGATGCGGAGTAATTACCAGCCATCCTACTGGCAATGCGTGATTGCGGATATGAAGGCGGATGCCAGTATGAAGCTGGATGCTGCCCGGCAGCAGTGTCTTACTGGGTATTGAACGAATGCTTGGAGGCGATGCATCGCTTCCAGGATGGTTGTAATTTTTTCCTTTAAGGAGGAATCCGACTCATGACTGCCGTGTCGCACGCCGATGTGGAAAATGCTCTCAAGGGTTATGTGGACCCCTATCTCGAGAAGGACTTGGTCACCGCCAAGTGCGTCAAGACGATTCGAATCGAAGGCGGTCGAGTCGAGGTGGAGGTGGAACTGGGATTTCCGGCGGCCGGCTATCGGGATGCGCTGATCGCTGCTCTCCGCGACCGGCTGGCGGTGCTGCCGGGCGTCGCCGAGGTCGTCATTCGGGTGGAGAGCAAGATCATCTCCCACGAAGTGCAAAAGGGCCTGAAGCCGCTGCCGGGCGTCAAGAACATCATCGCCGTGGCCTCCGGCAAGGGCGGGGTCGGTAAATCCACCACGGCGGTCAATCTGGCGCTGGCCCTGAGCATCGAGGGGGCCCGGGTCGGGCTGTTGGACGCCGATATTTACGGTCCCAGTCAGCCGCGGATGCTGGGCGCGAGCGAGCGTCCGGAATCGCCGGATGGCAAGTCGCTCAATCCGGTGGTCAGCCACGGCGTTCAATCCATGTCCATCGGCTATCTGATTGAGGAGGAAACACCGATGGTCTGGCGCGGGCCGATGGTGACCCAGGCGCTGGAGCAGTTGTTTCGCGACACTCGTTGGCAGGACCTTGATTACCTGATCATCGATTTGCCGCCCGGTACGGGCGATACGCAACTGACCCTGTCGCAAAAGGTGCCCGTCAGCGGCGCGATCATCGTCACCACGCCGCAGGACATCGCCCTGCTGGACGCCCGCAAGGGTTTGAAGATGTTCGAGAAGGTGGAGGTGTCGGTGCTGGGCATCGTCGAGAACATGAGCATCCACATCTGCTCGAAGTGCGGCCACGAGGAGCACATTTTCGGCGAGGGCGGCGGGCAGCGCATGGCGGCGCAGTACGACGTGCCGTTCCTGGGTTCGTTGCCGCTGGACATTCGCATTCGCGAGGAAACGGACAGCGGCCAGCCCACCGTGGTGGCTGAACCGGACAGCCGCATCGCCGGGCTGTATCGGGACATTGCCCGCCGCGCCAGCGCCCGGTTGTCGTTGCAGGCAAAGAATTACAGCCACAAGTTCCCTACCATCGTGATTCAAAACACCTGAGGCCCGCCATTATGCGGCTGAGTGATCGCGACATCGAACGTTGTCTGGACGAGGGCCGAATTCGCATCGAACCGCCCCCCGCGCCCGGTAAGATCAATGGGGTGAGCGTGGACCTGCATCTGGGCAGCCGCTTTCGGGTGTTCAACGATCACGCCGCGCCCTTCATCGACCTCAGTGGTCCGCACGAGGATGTGGATCACGCCATCAACCAGATCATGAGCAAGGAAATTCGGATCGCCGACGATAGCTCGTTTTTCATCCACCCTGGCGAGCTGGCCTTGGCGGCGACCGCCGAGACGATTACCGTGCCGGACGATCTGGTCGGCTGGCTGGACGGGCGTTCCAGCCTGGCCCGGTTGGGGCTGATGGTTCATGTCACCGCTCACCGGATCGATCCCGGCTGGAGCGGCGCCATCGTGCTGGAGTGCTACAATAGTGGCAAATTGCCGCTGGCGTTGCGGCCCGGAATGGCGATTTGCGCCATCAGTTTTGAAACCCTCACCAGTCCCGCCATCCGGCCCTATTACAAGCGGCAGGACGCTAAGTACAAGCGGCAGACCGGCCCGACGCCGAGCAGGATCGGCGACGACGAACCACTCGGTAAAGGGCATTGAACCTGAGTTGGCCACACGGGCGATGGCCGCGAGAGGTTCGGGCCAGCCAGCCGCTAGCGGTGACTGGCCCTTGGCGCTGCACGGATGCGGTCGTTAGGGTGCTTTGGACGGATCAAGCCGGGCCGCCGCTTCAGCGGCGGTTTCGTAGAGGTGGGGCGCGAGATCGCGTTCGCGCAGCGCGTCTCCCAGCCGGGCGCGCAGAAACGCGCTGGTGGTGTAGCGGGTCACACCCAAGTAATAGCGCTCCACAACCTTGCGCACCATGTCCATGTACTCCTGGAGCAATTCCGGAGTGATCGAGAAATTGTCGTAGTTGACGATGGCGAACACTCGCTGGCCAAGCGGTTCGAGCACGTCGCTGACCGCCGCCCGGATTCGGTCGATATCCGCGCGGCTGCGCACCGCCAGCCCCTCGAAATTAACGAAGAACAGGTTCTTGGCCGGGTCGTAGGACAGCCGCTGAGCGAGCGGGCGCACCAACAGATCGTCCCGCAGCCCCATCGGCCCGTCGCCGAAAATGCGGGCGTCCATCGGTCGAAGCTGGGGACTGACGCGCGGCCGGAAGCCCATCCGCCCCAGCACGTCGCGCTCCAGATCGATGCCCGGCGCGATCTCGATCAGTTCCGGCCCGTCGGAGGTCAGCCGGAACACCGCGCGCTCGGTGATGTACAACACCGGCTGATTCCGGCGGCTGGCGACCTCGCCGCTGAAGGTGCGCTGTTCGACTTCCGCCACGAATTTGGGGGTATCGCCTTCGCGCCGAATGCGCAGTTGTCCCTGTTCCACCGCGATCTCCAGCCCACCGGCGGTGAACGCGCCAGCAAACACCACCTTGCGGGAATTCTGACTGATGTTGATGAAACCGCCGGCGCCGGCGATCCTGGGGCCGAACTTTGAGACGTTGAGGTTGCCGTGCCGGTCCACTTCGGCCATGCCCAGCACCGCGATGTCCAGCCCGCCGCCGTCGTAGAAATCAAACTGATTGGGTTGATCGATGATCGCCTGCACGTTGGTGGACGCGCCGAAATCCAGCCCGCCGGCGGGAATGCCGCCCACCACGCCCGGCTCGGCGGTGAGGGTCAGCAGATCGATGATTTTTTCCTCGGCGGCGACGTTGGCCACGCTTTCCGGCACCCCGATGCCCAGATTGACGATGGCGTTGGGTGTCAACTCCAGCGCTGCCCGGCGGGCGATGATTTTCCGCTCGCTCATCGGGAGCGGCGGGATGGAGGCCAGCGGCACCTTGATTTCACCGGAGAACGCGGGATTGTACTGGGTGGCGAAAGTTTGCCAGTGGTGTTCGGGGGGCGAGACCGCGATGCAATCCACCAGGATGCCCGGCACCCGCACATCCTTCGGCCGCAGGATGCCGCGCTCGGCCACCCGCTCCACCTGGGCAATGACGATGCCGCCGGAATTGCGCACCGCGGTCGCAATGGCCAGCGATTCCAGGGTCAACGCCTCCTTTTCCATGGTGAGATTGCCGTCGATGTCGGCGGTGGTGGCGCGGATGATCCCGACATTGATCGGAAACGCCTTGTAAAACAGATAGTCCTGACCGCCGATGGTCATGACCTCGACCAAGTCCTCGTGAGTAACGGCATTGAGCTTGCCGCCGCCATAACGCGGATCGACAAAGGTGCCCAACCCGACCCGGGTCAGGGTGCCGGGCTTGCCGGCGGCGATGTCGCGAAACAGGTGGGTGATTACGCCTTGGGGCAGGTTGTAGGCTTCGATCTTGTTCGCCACCGCCAGGGCTTGCAGTTTTGGCACCAGGCCCCAATGACCGCCGATCACGCGCTTGACCAGACCTTCGTGGCCGAGGTGGTTGAGTCCCCGATTCTTGCCGTCGCCTTGGCCGGCGGCGTAGACCAGCGTCAGATCGCGCGGTTTGTCGAGTCCCGGTGCATTCGGCTCGGTTTCTGGCGCGAGATACAGTTCCTCCAGCGCGATGGCGATGTCCTCGGCGAAGCCGGTGCCGACAAAGCCGCTGGTGGCGACCGTATCGCCGGGGCGGATCAGACTCACGGCCTCGCGGGCGCTGACGACCTTGCCGCGTTCGGGGATGTGAAGCAAAGCGAGTAGAGGATGCAGCATGGTTTTTCCCTCCTGACCGATCATGTCCAGCAAATCGCAGCGGGGGATGAGGGCTTTGAGTATTGAGGGGGGCCATCATCGGGGCGCGGATTTCAAAATAATAGGTCAATCGGGCGGGCTTAACCCTCCTTCCCGTCGATTCGCGGTCGCAGCAGGATCGGGACGTAGTGGAACAGGAACAGCAGGAACGCCAGCGACCATAAGCCTCCCGCGATCATCAGCAGGGACAGATAATGCGTCGGCCACAACGACGGCAGGAAAACGCGGGCAATGGCAGCCAGGTTGATCAGGACGAAGGTGGCGATGACCACGGGCGCGGCCTGAATCGGCCGACCGGTATGGCCCAGCGCCACTCGCGCCATCATGCCCAGCGTCAGGCCGCCCAAGGCGCCCACGGTCAGCGCGTGGACGGCGGGCATGGCCAGCGTCGGCAGCCAGGGAGCAACGGCGGTCAGGCCCAGCCCCAGTACCAGCCAGCCATAGCCGAGGTGCAGCACCCACAGCATCGGTTCCCGGCCGGTGCGCCACGGTTGCCAGCCCCACAACCGTACCGCGTTGACGAGGCAGGCCAGCGCCGCCAGCAGCGCCGCCAGCGCTCCCGAGGGCTGGAATAACGCGACCAGCGCCAGCGCCGCTGTCGCGATGGGCGCCAGCCGTTCGATCCATGGCCACTTGCGCGTGGTGATGCCCGGCAGCGTCCGCTCGGTGAAGAACGGAATCACCCGCCCACCGAGCACGATCAACAGCAGAATCACCAGATACAGCGCCGCGAACAATCCCGTTGAGGCGTCGAAGGCTGGCCATGCGCCCAGTACTCGAAGATGGATCAGCAGGTTGGCTACGCTCAGCCCGGCCAGGATCGCCACGAACGGGTAGTTGTTCTGTTGCCGCTTCGCCCAGACCCGCCGCCCCACCGCCAGCGCGATCAGCGGCAGGAATGCAAGATCCAGCCCAGCGACCAGCCAGCCCGGTAGCAGTCCGGCTGGCAAGGCAATCGCCACCCGTCCGACCAGCCACAGCAGCGCCAGCAGTGCGAGCGGGAGGTTGCGCGGGGTCGGCAGTCCGGTCCAGTTCTGCGCCGCGGTCAGCAGAAAACCGGCGATGACCGCCGTCGCGTAACCGAACAGCAGTTCGTGACTGTGCCAGATCAGGGGATCGAAATAGCCGCCGCCGCCGCCGATTCCGCGCCCGAGCACCGCCAGCCAGTGCCCGAGCAGGCCGATAGCGATCAGGCTGGCCAGCAGGAAGAAGGGCCGGAAGCCCAGGGCGAACGGCGCCCAACGGCGGACCGGTTGAGTGGGGCGTGTGGAAAAATTCGGAGTGAT
>CAVOKM010000027.1:0-44400 GCA_963696515.1 uncultured Gammaproteobacteria bacterium | reverse complement strand
GATTTAGGCACGAAACCGGGATCGTTAGGCATCGGCACGGGCCGAATTGGATGCGGGCGGATGATTCAAGACACGCGAACCCGCTCCCACCGCTGAAACCGATACGGCCAGGAGTGGTCAGCATCGACCGGGTGCACTTCCTCCCAGACCAGCCGCCATTCCCGCTCGTTCCATTCCGGAAACCAGGCATCGCCGGGAATTTCCGCTTCCACCCGCGTCAGATACAGATGCTCGGCCAGCGGAAAAGTATGCTCGTACAGCGACGCTCCGCCGATCACCATGATTTCGGGAACCTCGCCAGCGATTTCCAACGCCTCGTCCAGAGACCGCGTCACCGCACAACCGGGCGCGTGATAGGCCGGATCGCGGCTCAGCACGATCATCCGGCGACCCGGCAGCGGCCGGCCGATGGACTCCCAAGTGCGCCGACCCATCAGCAACGGCTTGCCCATCGTCGTCTGCTTGAAGAAGCGCAAATCTGCCGGTAGATGCCAGGGCAGGCGGTTGTCGCGACCGATAACTCGGTTGCGCGCCAGCGCGGCGATCAGCGCCAATTGCGCGGTCATGCCGGCACCGGTGGCAGATGGACCGCCGGGACGCTCCAGGCCGGCGCACTGGGTTCGTCCAGACGGATGGCGGTCAATCGGTTGCCCCAGACGCAACCGCTGTCGAGCGCGTAAATACCGGGCGCGCGATAGTAGCCCAGCGCCGCCCAGTGGCCGAACACAATATGGAGATCGGCGTTGCGCCGGCGCGGCACCGCGAACCACGGCAGCAGACCCGGCTCCTGACTGCCGGGCGACCCCTTCTCGGCAAAGGACAGCGTGCCGTCCACCGTACAGAACCGCATTCGAGTCAGGGCATTGACGGTGAAGCGCAGCCGGTCGTAACCGATCAGATCGTCCCGCCAGCGGCGTGGCACGCCGCCGAACATCCGCGCCAGGAAATCCTCGTATAACGGCCCGCGCAAGGTCGTTTCCACTTCAGCCGCGCAGCGTTGCGCCAGCGCTAAATCCCACTGAGGCGGCAGGCCGGCGTGAACCATGGTAAAGCCGAGATCGGCATCGTGATGCAGCAACGGACAACGGCGCAGCCAGTCCAGCAACTCGTCGCGGTCGGGCGTGTCGAGAATAGTGTGGAAGGTATCCTTGCGCTTGGGTTTCACCTGACCGGCGGCGACCGCCAGCAGGGTCAGATCGTGATTGCCCAACACCACTATCGCCCGTTCGCTTAGACCGCGCACCAGCCGCAGCACCTCCACCGAATGCGGCCCACGGTTGATCAGATCGCCAACCAGCCACAACATGTCAGAGGCCGGATCGAACCGCAGCAGGTCGAGCAGTCGCCGCAGAGGATCGTAACAACCCTGAATGTCGCCGATTGCGTAAACGGCCATATCTGTTTATTAAGGTTTTGCAGGAGGCGGCGGGGGTAATTGATCAAGGATGCGCCTGGCCGCACCCGGATAATCCTCGTCGAAATGATGGTCGCCCGGCATTTTTTCGGCAATGACGCCCAGCTCGGTCAGCTTCGGACAGAGCGCGCCTTCCTCCTCCGCGCCATAAATGCACAGCCGCTTGAGCCCGCTCAGCTTCTCCACTTCCGGCCGCACCGGCTGTTCGCCTTCATCAGGTTCGTCGCTGGTCCAGTGACTCAGGCGGAGCTCGAAGGAAGCGCGCTCGGACAGGCCCAGGAACGCCACCAGATCAATCCGGTCGCGCAGGTCCTTCCGCAGACGGTTGATGGCCGCCGGCAACACGTCCGCCCCGAACGAATAACCGATCAACACGATCCGGTCCTTTTTCCAAACATCCAAGTAATGCTGCAGAACCCGCTCCAGATCCAAGGCAACCTCGTCGGGCTGGAGGGCTTTCCAGAAATAGCTCAGCGAATCCCAACCGACGGCCGCCAAGCCGTTTTTCGCCAGTTCCGCCGTCACGGCGCGGTCGAGCAGCGCCCAGCCGCCGTCTCCAGACAGCATCACCGCAAATTGTGGCCGATCTGGACCGCCGGTGGCCGGAACCTCGGTGAGCGGCACGCCGCTGACGCTGGCATCGGGCTGCACTTGTTTGACGATGCCGGGGTCCAGCCATTGCAGCAGGGCGGAGACCTGGGGCAACCAAATTTTGACACCGTCGGCGCCGGGTACGTCGGTCAAGCGGGCGAGCTGGATCGATTTGACGAACTGCTCAGCCAGCTTGGCATCGCACACCGGCCGATTCTGGAATACGAACCAGGTGGTCGGCAATCGGACAACCGGTTTCAGCAGCACGCCTTTGTTATCCGGCAGCACGGCGCTTTCCAGATTTGCCGATCCCTTGCACAGCGGTTTTCGCAACGGCAGTTGCGGACAGAAATCCACCGCCACCCCGGCGTGAAACTGATCGTCCGGCGCCTGAGCCAGCGCCGCGTAAGTCAGCGCCGCGCCGGCGCCATAACCCAGCAGGATCGACGGCTGATGGGTTGCAATCGGGTAACGTTCCTCCATCAGCCGGTTTAAGCGGTCGAGGTCCACCGCCAGGTCGGTGCAGGTAGCGTTCGACCGGTCGAGCCGGGTCAGATAATCGTCCAGATTGATGCCGGTCACCACGTATTCCAGCTTTGCCACATCCCGCGCCACGGCGGCCAGATCGGTGTTCCAGCCGCCGGTCCCGGATGCGAACAGAATCACGCCCTTGGGTTCGTCGACGGTGTGATAAATGATCAGTTTGCCGAATTTAGGGTCGTCCAATGTCCCCACGACAGGTTCCGCCCGCGCGCCGACCGCCAATAAAGCTGCGGTCAGGCACAGTATCCGCGATAGGCTGCGCAAGTATTTATTCCGCATTGGTCATTTTCCGATCACTCCCTTGAAACCACCGGCGATCAGCGCCGTAAGGTCCGTCAGTATTCGCGGCAACGTCATGCCGCCCGGAACCGCCATGTAGCGCGCTTCCCACTTGGGATTGAATTTATCCTTGTACTGATGCAGGCCCCGGAAATTGTAAAACGTCTCGCCGCCGCCAAACACCAGCGCGCCGAATCGGTTCCACAGCGGCGCGAAACTGCGGTTCTGCAAGCCGACCAGCGGCACCATGCCCAGGTTGAACCATTCATATCCCTGGTCGCGGGCCCACAACATGATCTGGATGAACAGATAATCCATCAGGCCGTTCGGGCTGCCGGGCGGATAGCGCATCAAATCCACCGACAGTTCCTTGCGGCCCCCTGCCCAGAGATTGGCAAAGGCGACCATTTCCGAGTTGAATCGCACGATGGCGACCGGCCCTCCCAGCAGATATTTCTCGTTGAAAAATCCCAGCGAAAATCCTTTCTCGCGGCTGTTTTTCCCGCTGAGCCAGGCGTCGGAAATGACCCGTAACTGGGGTAACAACGTCGGCACGGCGGCGGTTTCGGCGACTTCGAAGCAGTAGCCCTCTCGTTCCAGTCGATGAACATTGTTGCGCATGGTCTTGCGCGTCTTGCCGTCCAGTGAGAATTCCGCCAGCCGCACCCGCGCTTCCTCGCCGAACTTCAGCAGGGTCAGGCCCAATTCCACATACAGGCCCAGATAATCGGGATGGACCTGATAAAACACCGGCCAGCCGTCGTGGCGTTCGCACAACTCGCGGAATTCCCAGGCAAGTTCACGGCGGTCTTCCTCGCGGGCGGCGACCGGATCGCCCATCACCACCCAGGTGCGGCCTTCCACGCCGTACATCAGGAAGGCATCGCGATTTTCATTGAACAACAGCGCCTTTTCGCCCAGCAGTGCCAGGTGCGCATAAGTATGCGGGAATGCGGCGGCGATGGCCCGGGCTTGTTCGAGTTCGCCCTGGCCCGGCAGGGTCGGCTCCAAGGACGCTGGCCGCAGCAGTTTGGCAATGCCGAAGAACAGGGCTACACCCAGCGCGCCCACCATGGCACGTAAAAATCTTGGGGCTCCACCTTCACCTCCAAAGCTGAACTCCCACCACAGGGAATGCGAATAGTTGACGTGCTTGTAGGAGAACAAGCCCAGCCAGACCGAGCAGAGCAGCACCACCGCGATGGCGGCGAGCCAGCCGGGTGTGAACCGCTCGCCGAACAGCGAGGCCCGACGGTAAAACTGTCGCCGAGACGGCAGCAATCCGGCCAGCAGCACTGCCAAAATCAGGGCTTCCTCGAAATCGGCGCCCTTCAGCAACGAAGCGATGATGCCGGCAGCCAGCAAGAGCACCGTTAGCAACCAAGCCGCATCGAGCCGGCGTTGCAATCCCCGCGCTAGCAGCAACAAGCCCATGCCGACCAGGCTACTGGCGAAGTGGGAGATTTCCAACACCGACAGCGGTAGCAAATCCGCTAGCCAGGTCAGCCGCGCCTCCACCGCCGGGGTCACCGCCGAGAACAACAGTACCGCGCCACTGATCAGCGCCAGCAGCGCGAACACGTGCGGCAACAATACCGGCACCCACGGCCCCACCATGCGCGGTAACCAGAGAATCCGTTCCCTTTGATGCCGCAGTTCGTATACGCCGAGCGTGAGCGCCGCCAGCGCCAAGGGCAACAGATAGTAGACCAGCCGATAGGCCAGCAACGCGCCTAGCAGCTTGGCAGCCGGCAGGTAGCCTTCGACTCGAACACACCCAGCCCGCCCGGCACATGGCTGATCAGCCCGGCAATCTGGGCGACGAGAAACACGCCGAGGATGTAGCCAAAGCCGACCTTGGCCGAGGCCGGCAACAACACATACAGCACCACGCCGGCCATCACCCAGTCCAACGCGCCCACCGCCACCTGCGGCAGTGCCAGCCGCGGCCGTACCATCGGCAGTTCCCATGGTCCCACTCGGAGCGGCTGGCGACGCAATACCCCCAGCAGTACATAGGCTATCGGCGGGATCAGCATCAACAGCCCCAGCAGCCGGCTGTTCGTCGCCAGATAGGGAAAGGCGCGCAAATTCAGCGGATTCAGCGCCAGCACCGTCCCGCCGACAGCCAGAATACCCAGCCACAGAGTCAGGGTGGTGAACAGGACGATTCGGGCGATGTCCACCGCCGTCAGGCCCCAACTCGAATACAGCCGGTAGCGCAGCGAACTGGAGGTCAGCACTGACAGCCCGACCGAATTGCTGAAGGCGTAGCTGAGCAGGGCGGCGAAGCCGACCTTGGGCCAGGGCAACGGCCGGCGGATGTAGCGCAGCGCCAGCCAGTCGTAGCCGGTGGTAACAAAATAGCTGAGTGCCGTGGCGAGCAGAGCGGCGGCCAGTTGCGTAAGCGGCAATTTTTTCAGATAGGCGACCACGTCCTGGTAACGGTACTCGGTCAATGCCTGATGCAGTACCCACAACGCGGCGACGAACAACGCCAGGCCGATGAGCGGGCCAGCGAAACGGGCAAGCAGTGCTCTCACGGTAATCGCAGGATGGCGTCCCGGTTGGTCCAGGACGCGACTCGGGCGGCAGCGAACGCACGCGGCAGCCATTCATACTCGCTGTGTTCGGCGGGATTCAAAAGGATGGATCGACGCTCCGGTAGCAAGGCCCGGAATACGTATTCAATGTTCTCCATGGTGTCCGGCGCATAGCGATGTCGCCAGGGCGGCAGAATCGGAAAGCGGTTGACCGTTCCGCAGCCGATCACCGCCACCCCATCGCCCAGTCCGGTTTCCTCGAAAAGCTCCCGCCGCGCGGCGTCCAGGGGGTCGGTTTCCTCCCAGCGAAGGCTGCCTGTCACCGACTGCCAGAAATCGGCAGGCTGACGCCGTAGCAACACCAGCACCTCGCTGGTGGCGGCGTAGACCACCACCAGCACCGATTCGGGGCGCTTGTATCGGGATGGAATCCCCCCGGTGCGGCTCCCCCGTTTGGAAAAGGAGGGTGGGGGAGGATTTCCAGCGCTCACCGCCGTTCTCAGGGCGTGCGGCGCAGGCGGATGTTGAGATCGTGCAACTGCGCCTCGGTGACGGGGGCCGGCGCCTGGGTCAGCAGGCAGGCGGCGGTCTGGGTCTTGGGGAAGGCCATCACCTCCCGGATGGATTTGGCGCCCGCCATTAGCATCACCAGCCGATCCAGGCCGAAGGCCAGGCCGCCGTGCGGCGGGCAGCCGAACTTCAGCGCATCCAGCAGGAAACCGAACTTGGCGCAAGCCTCCTCGTAACCGATGCCGAGCAGTTCGAACACGGTGTTCTGCATCTCCTGGCGGTGGATACGGACCGAGCCTCCGCCGATTTCGGTGCCGTTCAGCACCATATCGTAGGCCCGCGACAGACAACGCTCGGGATTGGCGCGCACCTCGGCGGGATCGTCAACGCGGGGCGCGGTGAAGGGATGGTGCAGGGCGTTCCAGCGCTTTTCCTGGTCGTCCCATTCGAACATGGGAAAATTGACCACCCACAGCGGCGCCCATTCGCCGTGGACCAGGCCGAGGTCGTGGCCGATCCGCAACCGCAACGCGCCCAGGGCGTCGTTGACCACCTTGACGGAGTCGGCCCCGAAGAAGATCAGGTCACCGTTTTCCGCTCCGGTGCGGGTCAGGATCTTGGCCAACACCCCGTCGGGAAGGAATTTCACGATCGGCGCCTGTAAACCCTCGCGCCCTGCGGCGACATCGTTGACCTTGATGTAAGCCAGGCCTTTGGCGCCGTAGCGACCGACGAACTCGGTGTAAAGGTCGATCTCGCGCCGGCTGATTTTGCCGCCGTCCGGTACGCGCAACGCCGCCACCCGGCCGTTGGGATTGTTGGCCGGCCCGGAGAACACCTTGAAATCAACGCCCGCCATCAAATCGGACAGTTCGGTCAGTTCCAGCGGGATGCGTAAATCCGGCTTGTCGGAGCCGTAACGCTGCATCGCCGTTTCGTAGGGCATCCGGGGAAACGGATTTGGCAACTCCACATCCAGCACTTCCTCGAACATCTGGCGGATCATCTCTTCCATCAAGTCAGTGATAGCCTGTTCGTCCATGAACGAGGTTTCGATGTCGAGCTGGGTGAATTCAGGCTGGCGGTCGGCGCGCAAGTCCTCATCGCGGAAACAGCGCGCCACCTGATAGTAGCGATCCATGCCGGCCATCATCAGCAATTGCTTGAACAACTGCGGCGACTGTGGCAAGGCGAAGAAACTGCCGGGATGGGTTCGACTCGGAACCAGGTAATCGCGGGCGCCTTCCGGGGTGGCCTTGGTCAGCATCGGGGTTTCGATGTCCATGAAACCCTGCTGGTCCAGAAATCGGCGCAGGGCGCTGATCACCCGGGTGCGCAGCCGCAGCCGCTCCTGCATCTCCGGTCGGCGCAGGTCCAGGTAGCGATAGCGCAGCCGCACTTCCTCGGAGGTGTCGGCGTCGTCCAGTTGGAACGGCAGTGGCTCGGAACGGTTGAGAATTTCCAGCTCGCGAGCCAGTACCTCGACCGCGCCGGTGACCAGGTTGGGATTCTCGGTGCCTTCGGGGCGGCGGCGCACCCGCCCGACCACGCGCAGCACGTATTCGTTGCGAACCCGTTCGGCGTTGACGAAAGCGTCCGGGGTGTCGGGATCGATCACCACCTGAACCAGGCCCTCGCGATCGCGCAGGTCGATGAAGATCACCCCGCCATGATCGCGGCGGCGATGCACCCAACCGCAGAGGGTAACCTCCTGATCGAGAAAGGCTTCAATGATTTGGCCGCAATAGTGGCTGCGCATGGGGTCTGGTTTCCGTCGTGCGAGGCAAAATTCCAAGGGAAGCGAGAGACTCGGCGCGTCGGGATACGCCGATTTCAAGGGCAGGAATGTTACGGATTTAGGCCACGCGCCGCAACCTGGTTCTGGTTCAGTCTGATTATTCTCCAACCTGTTGATCATTAAATTAAAAGCTCTTCGTGGGTTGTTATGGAGTTGACTCCTCTGGGCGGGATTCAGCCTGCCGAGCTGGCTAGAATCTAGCTTAAAATCATTCAAGATCAATTAGTGAGCATCGTAGCCGGATCTCGGCCCGGCTAACTCCATAAGAACCTGTAAATTACCTTAGATAGTTTATTATATTCAAACGGTTATCGCGAAAATGATTCTGAACCAGCGCCCAACCGCAGCGAGAACGACCTGCGGGACTTGGTCAAGAAGCGCACGATCAGCGCCGGCACCCCCGCAGCGAGGAAGGACGACGATGCCGGGACACCTTCGCCAGCCTCAAGAAGACCTGCCGTAAACACGGAATCTCCTTTTGGGAGTACCTCCAAGACCGGGTGTCCGGCCGGAACGCGATCCCGCCACTCGGGGAGTTGATCCGTTAGGCCGCTACGCCCTGAATCCGCCGCGCCTGAAGTTTATTAGGCTTTACCAGGGAAGGCACTTTCCAAATCCCTGGCTGCGGTATCTGATCCCGGCAGGGGGATGCCAGCCAGCGACAACTGGTTATAGCATCCCCGCGTTGGGATTATTTGGACGAAGATTTCAGTCCGTCGACAACGGCTCTCACCTGCTTGCGCTCACCCAGTGGCATGGGGATCAGGCCCTTTTCGAAGAGATAAGCCTTGGAACCGGCGCCAAAGGCTTGGTCGGAGGTAAACTCTCTTACATACTCCATGAGTCCCGGGATAACATTGACGTGAGTCTTGTCTAAATAAAAATACAATGTGCGAGTTAATGGATACACGTTATGAGAGATACTGCCGGTGAGCGGTTCGATGCCATCAATCGCCGCGCCCTGTAGATCCAAATTCTGCGTCAACAGGATAAAATTCAAGATACCCACAGCGCTAGGATTGCCTTTCAGTTCGCGGAGGATTACGTCACTGTTCGCGGCCTCGGCATAGACGCCGTCACCGCGAAAGCTTTGGCAAGCCGCTTCAAAGGCTTTGAGGTCAGTGGCTTCCATGGCTTTAAGGAAGTAGAACCGCTTACAGCCTGGAACCATAACGTGACTAATCAAAAAATCATAGGTTCCGTGCGCTGAATCTGGACCCCAGATTTTTATCGGGAAGTCGGGCAGTTTAGAGTCAATACTCTTCCAGGTCTTGTGGGGATTTGGGACCAGTTTGTCACCGCCGTTGGGATCCGGAACATTCTTGGCCAAAGCCAGGTACAAGGCTTCGCGGGTCAGTTCCAAGAGCTTGGGCCTTGCCACACTGGCGACCACGACAGCATCATAGCCAATTTTGATCTCGGCGATTTCCTTTATGCCGTTTTTCGCGCAGGTCTCCACTTCAGCGGGTTTGATGGGACGAGAGGCATTGACGATATCGGGCGCTTCGGGACTGGCGCCGGCGCAGAACAGTTTGAAGCCGGCGCCAGTGCCGATGGATTCGATTTGGGGCGGTTTGAAAGCAGCATTTTTGCCGAACTGCTCAGCGACCGCCACCGCTAACGGATAGACGGTGGAAGAACCGACGATACGAATAAAGTCGCGGTTGACTTGCGCAAGTACAGTGGTCGCAACAGCCATCACGGACGCGATAGCAAGGGCGAATTTAATTTTGTGGTTCTGATAACCTCTTGATTGCTCTAAGGAGCTGTAATAAAACCTCATTTATTTCGAGGGCCGCTATAACAGTGGCTTCGTCGAAGGACTCAACAACATACTCAAGCTGCTCAAGCGCCGGTGCTTCGGCTTGGACGGCCCAGTCGAACTGTTCCGCCGGCTGTGGCTGGATGTCGAGGGTGCACGGCTTTGAGCAAAAACGGGCGTAACCCGTCGAGCGCTCAGGCTTAAGAATCTTACGGTTAGGAAGGCCAAAAAATGCCTAATTTGAGGTTTCAAAATAGGTCAGTCAATTATTTTCAATAACTTAGGGGCGCGCTCGACGGGTTACGCCCTATTGAATAGACCTGCGCAACTTGGAAAGCAGGTTTATTATCTCTCCGGAGATTTGCCTGAACTTACCAGAAGTGATCTCAACTTTTGCTTCATCTATCTTGCCAGATTGCAACCTGTCGATTACTTGACCGACAGTAATATGAAATTGCCTATGTTTCTCTTTTGGCTCAGCGAATTCCTTGACACTCTCATATGATACCCACCCATCACCATGTATCCATTGTCCAAGAGCACAATCATCCTTCACACTCGCTATGTTTCGCCCTGGAATCTGTCCACATAAATGGCGGTGGTCAGTGTTGTTATCCATTTTAGATGGGCATTGAAAATTGATTTATAGGTTGTGACATATATAGTGTGACCCCTCTGAGTTAATCGATTAAAAGCTTTACAGCAAACCGCCGGTAAAGATATGTGGCAGATCCAGAATGGGAATTGGCTGGTCACTCTGCTTGAAACAGGAAATCGCCAGGGTTCGCCAGTTGCCGGGTTGTTTCGGCGGCGCGCAAGCTTGGTCGTCGGCGACACGCGTCCGAGTCGGGATGCCGGCCAGCAGCAGCGCGCCATATTCAGGGTTCGTTCCCGGTCGCGTCTGGTATGCGAATACCCCGGCCAGCGTCTGTTGGCGTTGCGCCGGCTGTCCTCGCAGCCAGGCCGCCAAATCCATCGCCGGCAACACGGTGTCGTTCCAGACCAACACCTGGCGGCAATAGGACGGACTGCGCGGGACATCCAGCAGGGTCGGTGCCTCGATCAGATGCACCAGTTCGCGCTCGCCCACGGCGGCCAGCAGTTGATGGTCCAGCATCAGCACCCAGGCGGCGCTATCCCGAGGCGTGTTTTCAGGCATCGGCTTTCTCCACGACAGCAGCGAGCAAAGCCGCCAGATGCTCGGTGGTGGTCACGCAACCCAAGCCATCGTCCAGCAGGACCAGCGCCTGAATCGGCGAATCCGGCAACGCCATGCAGGCCGGCAGCGCCAGCAAGCGGGGCGACCCCGCCAACGCTTCAACGCGGTCGCAAACCAGGCCAAAGCGGTCGGCGCCGTTATCCAGCAGCGGGCAGGCCCGGCGACTATCTGGCATGTGCGGCAGGATCCGCAATTCGCCGGACAGGCAGTACGCCGGCCACCATTCGCCCGCGAACGCCACGGCGCCGACGCTGTGCGGTATCCGCACCTCGGGGTCTATGTCCGGGAGGGATTCCAGCGACTGGATTTCCGCTTGCGGCAACAGCCATTTACGCCCGTCCAGGGTCAATACGGCGAACGCCCGGGTCGCCTGAAGATCGGCCAATGCCGTTGCTTGCGTTTGTCCGTTCATGCTGGCCGCAACAGCCGGTGGATATGCCCCAGCAGTTCGTCTTCCACGAACGGCTTGGTCAGGTAGACGTTGACTCCGGTCGTTTCGGCCTCGCGCCGGTGCTTCTCGGTAGAGCGTGAGGTGATCATGATGACGGGCAACTCGTGGGTGGCCTGGTTGGCGCGCAGATGGGCGGTCAGTTCCAGACCGTTCATGCGCGGCATTTCCAGATCGGCCAGTACCAGGTCCGGACGCTTGCCTTTAATGATCTCAATCGCTTCCAGGCCGTCGCGCGCGGTGCGCACCTCGAAGCCGGCATCCTGCGCGAACTGCGCCAGCGAGCGGCGGGCACTTAGTGAGTCGTCCACCGCCAATACGAACTGACGGTGGGGGGTGGGCGCGGCTGGCGCCGCCGCGCGGGCGGCGGTCAGCGCTGGCTGGCTGGCGGCCGGGGCGCGCAAGAGTTCAGGTAAATCAAGCACCGGTACCACGCTGCCATCGCCCAGAATGGTGGCGCCCACGATGCCGTTGAGCCTGGGAATGTACTGCCCCAGGTTTTTAACCACCAGATCGCGGCTGTCCAAGATTTCCGGCGCCAGCACCGCGCGAACAGCGCCGGTCTCCTCCCGCACCAGCAACACCGGCGGCGTGGCGCGACTCTGCGCGCGGTGATCCGGCGACAGGTTGAGTAGCACATCCAGGGAGATAAGTTCGTAGATCTCGTCGCCTACCTGATAGGTGGTGATCTTGCCCAGCTTCTGAATCGTGCCGACGCCGGAATACAGGATCTGCTCGATGCCGCGGTCGGACAGGGCCACCATCTGATCGCGCAGACGCACCAGCAGCGCATGGGTGGAGATCAAGGTCACCGGTAGCCGCAATTCCATCAGGCAGCCCTGGCCGGCCTGGGTCTGGATGCGCAGCGAGCCTTTCATGGCCAAAAGCCTGCTGTAGACCATGTCCATACCGATGCCGCGCCCCGAGGTCTGAGTGGCCTCGCCGCGGGTGGAAAAGCCGGGCAACAGAATCAACCGAGCCAGTTCATCGTCCGCCAGCGGCTGGTCGGCGGCGAGCAGACCACGCGCCGTGGCCGTTTGGCGAATCGCCTCCAAGTCCAGCCCCGCGCCGTCGTCCTGGCAACGCACGGCGATGGTGTTGCCCTCGCGCCCGAAGCTGAGTTCGATTCGCCCGACTGGCGGCTTGCCCAGGCGCTGGCGCTGGGCCGGCGGTTCGATACCGTGGTCCACCGCGTTGCGCAGGAGGTGCATCAGTGGATCGACCATGTCGTTCAATATGTTGCTATCCATCAGCGTGCCGGCGCCACGCACCACCAGTTCCGCCTCCTTGTCCACCAGCCGACAGGTCTGTCGCACGCCGCGCTGGAAACGCGGCGTCACCGTTTGAATCGGCACCATGCGGGTGCGCAGCACCGCTTCCTGATTGTCCCGGTGCAGGCGACCTTGATCCACCAGCAAGGCGTCCAGCGCCGCCAGGTTATCCTCGATGGCGCGGCCTAATTCATGGGTATCGGTGACCGCTTCCACCAGCCGGTGCGTGACAGTGTTAAGTTCGTTGTACTGCTCCAACTCCAGCGGATCGAAATCACCGCGTTGCATGGACTTGGCCAGCGGCGACGACACATTGCGGATATCGACCAATTGCTCCAGTTCGGCGGTCAATTGCTGGAACAGGCGGTTCTGTCCCATTACCGAACGGGTCTGCGCGACGGTTTTGCGAATCCGCTCCTGAACCTGGCCGGTGAGAATGATGCTCTCGCCCACCAGTCGCAACACATCGTCGACCAGATGGGCGGGAACGCGCAGGGTGGCCTCGGGCGCCGAGGCGGCTGGCTGTGGCGCTATCGGCGCTGTTTCGGGCGGTTCCGGTCGGGTTGCTACTGGCAACGGTACTTCGTCGTCCGTCGGTATCCCTGTCCGGTCGATACGGTTGGCCCAGTCCAGTATCTCCTGCAGCACGGCGAACGCCTGCGCCGGCGGCGCGCTCATGCCGAGCAACGCTTCGCTCATGGCTTCCAGACAGTCGGCCGCGTTCAATAGGGTTTCGGCCAGCGGCCGGTTGGGCAACGCGCCATGCTTGGAGAGCGCCTGTAAAATGTCCTCGATATGGTGGGTCAGCGTGGCGATGCCGCGCACCCCGACGGTGTTGCCGGCGCCCTTCAGGGTGTGGGCGATGCGCTGTGCCACTTCCACGTCCTTGAGATGGCCATCGCCAGCGGCCAAGCGCTGGATGGAGGCGGAGAATTCGGCGGACTGATGGGGCAGTTCCTGGAGCAAGCCGTCCAACAATTCCTGATTGACATCGGCTGGCAGCGCCAGCGACACGTCCTCGGGCCGCGCTTGCCGGGGCCGGGCTTCCGCTTCGGCCTCTTCGGTCACCAGCTTTGGCGCGACCAGCGAGTCAATGAACTGAGCCGCGTCCGAGGTCGCCAACGGTTGTGGCCAGTGGGCATCCTGGAGATGGCGCACCAAGGCAGTGCAGGCCGCGCGGTTGTCCAGCGCTTGCAGGTAATCGAGCGCCAGATCGGGCCAGGTTTCCACCACCCGTCGCTGTTCCGCATCGAGCGGGCCGTCCCGAGTGGCCAGTTGGTTCAGATTAGCCTGCAAGACGGCGCAAACCCGCTGCAAACCGGTCAAGCCGATGGAAGCCGAGGCATCCCCCAGACGCTCCAGGTGTTCGGCATAACCGGCTAAAGCCTCACGCCGGACGGCGGGCGTGCGATCGGCGGCCGAGGCCAGGGCCAGAATCTCATCGGCGGATTCGGCGATTTGGGCGATTTCCGCGCATAGAATATCCAGCAACTCCTGGCGCGCATCACCGGATCCGGCCATTGCCCCGGCGTGTTCTTCATCCTCGTCCTCATTGGCGGATTCCACTTCCTCCTCCGCTTCGGGGACAGTTTCCGCTTCCGGTTCTTCCTGGGCGACAGTTTCCGCTTCTAGTTCTTCCTCGGCTGCTGCTTCCGCTTCCGGTTCTTCCTCGGCTGCCGCTTCCGTTTCTAGTTCTTCCTCGGCTGCTGCTTCCGCTTCCGGTTCTTCCTCGGCTGCTGCTTCCGCTTCCGGTTCTTCCTCGGCTGCTGCTTCCGCTTCGGGTTCTTCCTCGGCTGCTGCTTCCGCTTCCGTTTCCTGCTCGGCGAATGCTTCCGCTTCTGATGAGGTTTCAGTCAGCCATTCGGAAGCGCTGGCGTCAGTGGAAATCTCGATCACGAACGGTTCGGTGGGTTTGGGTTCGGTCAGTAAAGGCTCCGTCGTCTCGACCGTTGGCGGTTGAAGTGCCCATGCCGGCTCGGCGAGTTCCGCCGCTGGAATGGGCGACGTTTCTTCCATCGCTTCCACTGCAACGCCGGCCGGTTCCTCAGCCACTGTTTCCGCCAGCGGCGCTGGTTCCGGTTCGACCGCCAGCGTCTCGCCAGCCAGCAGGGCGCGCAACGTCGCGGCTTGCTCCGCCGCCGGCGTCCCCCAAACCGGGCTGGACCCATGATCGAGCAAGGGTTCGCTGGCGGCTGGATCGGTTGGATCGGCAAGGTAGCCCATGACCAGAATCGGCCATTCCTCCAACCGCTCCCGCTCGGCGTCGCTCAGGTCGCGGTCGCCAAGGTCCAAATTCGCCAGATGGTTCTGGAACAACCGGCAGACCTCCCGCAATCCCAGGAAACCCGTGTTACCGGCTGCCAGGCCGATGCGCCCTAACTGCTCGGTGTAACGGTGGATGCCTTCGGCGGCCCCATCCTCATCGAGAAGCTCCAGGATGCCGAGAAGCTCGGCGACCTGCGCTTCCAACGCCTCAATGTGTTCTTCCGATACGAGCATAGCTGCTAAACCCCTTTCGCAGTCAGCAGTAACCCTGTGATGGTGGCCATGACGGCAGGCGTGTCCCGCTTACGCCGGCAGCCGGAACACGCGCACGGAGTTCAACAGACCTTTGGCGTACTCCACCAAATTGGTGGTCTGGACCGTCTGTTCCTGCAACTGTTCGCCGGTTTGTCGGGTGCTTTCCTGAATCTGCTGGGCGCTGTCCAACAACTTGCTACTGACGCTCGCCTGCTCCTGCGAGCGGGATGCAATCTGTTGCACGGCGGTCACCAGTTCGGCGGTGGTTTCCTGGGTTCGCTTCATCTGATCGCCGGCCTGTTCCGCCAGCCGGCTGCCGTCCACGACTTGGCTGATGGCGGCGTTCATGGCGTTCACCGTGTCCGCCGTCTCGATCTGGATGTTGCTGACCAGGGTGGCGATTTGCGAAGTCGCCTCGCGGGCGTTTTCCGCCAGGCGCTGCACTTCGCCAGCCACCACCGCGAAACCGCGGCCCGCCTCGCCGGCGGATGCCGCGTGCATGCTGGCGTTCAACGCCAGGATGTGGGTGCGCTCGGCGATGGTGTTGATCAGGTTCACCACGCCGGTGATTTCCTGGGAACGCTCGCCCAGGCGCTTGATGCGCTTTTCCGTCTCGCGGATGGTGTCACGGGTGCTGTTGATGCCGCTGACGGTGTTGGTCACTGTTTGCAGCGCCGTTTGGGTAGTCTTGATGGCGGTTTCTGCGGTTGCGTTGCAGGTCTGCGCCAGTTGGGCGATCTGCTTCATGGTCTCGGCCGCGGCGGCGAGATCGATGGCGGTCTGCTCCACCACCTGACGCTCGTTGTCGGCCATGGCGATGACCGTGTCGGACTGCGCTTTCACCTTGTCGGAGGCAGTCGCCACTTGTTCGGAGATCCGGGTCACGTCCTGCAACACGTTGGCGGTCTCGCTGGTCATCAGGTTCAGGGCATCGGCCACCGGGCCGGTCACGTCCTCGGTCACCGGCACCTTGACGGTCAGGTCTCTCTGGCTGAGCTGTGATACCGCCTGCAACAACCCGATGATCGAGTCGTTCAGGTTTTCGTTATCCTTTTCGGCGCTGACCAGGGTCGCCAACCGCTCGTCCAGCAACCCGTCAAACGCTTGTCCTAATGCAGCCAGCTCATCGCCACCCGTCACGGCGGCACGGACGTTGAAGTCACCCGCGGCGACCTTCCGCACGGTATCCGTCAAGCGGCTTAGTGGCGTTGAGATGGATTTGTAAATGTACGCTCCCAGCAAACCGGTGAGAACAACGCCGGCGATGACCAGCCCTATCAGCAGGATCAAAAACCTGTTGTTGGTTTCCTGAGTTTCTTGAAGTGCTTTGTTCGCTTGTTGCTGAGTAACCACTGCCTGAGCCTGCAGTGTGTTGAAGAAAGGGGTTGATAGCTCAGGGAGATCGTTAGATAGGAACAGAGTAAGCTGGGTGCGGTCCCGCCGTTTGACAACTTCCTGCGATTCCGCGAGCGCCTTAGTGATGTTCGCCATCTCGGGGCCAAGAATATCCTGGACGCTTTCCTTGTTGGCGGCATCGGTGCTGGCAAGATAGTCGTTCCAAGCCCGCTCCACTTCGGGCATGGCGGATGCCAGCCGTTGGCCGGCCTCTTCCCAGCTTACGGTACCGATATTCAAACCGTTAACCGGTTCCAGCAAACCCGCGCGGATGGTTGCAGCCAAGCTGTTCAGGGTATTTGTTTCCGTCACTCCCCGATCAACTCCGGACAATACCCTGCTGGTGGTTAGGAAACCTGTATAAGCGTTGGCGCCTACAATCAGCAACACCACCAACGGAATGAAAAGCAACATGAATAGACGCGTACCGATTCTTAGATTGCGCATAAACCATACCTCGCCGAAAAGTTAGTTGCTGCCACCGGCCTTTTTAGCCTCAAAATAATTGATTTTAATACCCATTACCAGTACGCCGATCGTCTTGCCCCGATCAAGTACAGGCGCGGAAACCTGGGTGGCGATTGTACCGGTACTCTCATCCTTTTCGAGTTTACCGATGAAAACCCGCCCATTACCGCCGTTAAAAGAAGCCGTCCATTTCTCTTCATCTCCCTGCCAATAATCACTGGTGGCAGGATAAGATGCCACATTAGCTCCCTGGTTATCCGTCAAAAATCCTTCATTGAAGGCAGGGTTGGTTGCTATACGATTGCTTCAGGAATTCTCCCGCCTTGCTTTGCTGTAAAGACAGTTTGAAGGGGGTCAATTCCTTGGTACCGCTCCACTCCTGATCTCTTTGTTTAATTACGCTCATGCTCAAGTTTTCGCCGTTTTGCTTCCGTACTGCTTCGACGATAATTGGGCTGTTTGCTAAAACCTTAACGGTTTGGACTTTAGGTTCGATCAATTTCTTGATATCACTGTCTGTTATCGCTTGTCCGAATACCGACAGTGGGGCGATAATCAGCGATAATACAACTAACGCTCTACGATACATCATAACCTCCTAGGTTGCACTCATTTCGTGCATAGGTGTGAATGGCGATTCGACCTCATGCTTCACTCGGGGTTTTTGTCCTGGAGCACCTTTGCCAGTTGCTGGGGCGTGATGGGTTTGAGCGCCTCACCGTCGAGATAGGTCAACTGAACCAAATCCGACCCTTGATTATCGGTGGTAAAGTCGAGTTTCAATCCGCCGAGGTCGAAGGTTTGTCCACGTGCCGCTTTTAGGAAATTGCTGCGGGTAATCTCGCCTTTGATCTGTCGCGCAATGACTAAGAACATCTTGCCGACGATAAAACCCTCTAAGGATACATAACTTATTTGACCACCCAAGCTTTTGCGGGCCTCTTCCACGATCGGCAAGGAAGAATCCAAAGGAGGCACAACCTGAGTCATGATAACCCGGTCATTGACTTGGTGTTTAGCAAGAGCTTCGGTAAAGTTGCTTGCGCCGGTGAAGGATACCGCGCTGAAAATCCAGTTTTCACCCTTATAGCGAGCATACCCAATAAAACTGGCGATAGGTGAATAGGTTCCCACCGTCACCACCAGTCGGCACCGATTGCCAGAAATATTCTCCCAGCTTTTTAATGAGTTATAACCATCCCTTGCAATCAGGGTATTACGTGGATAAACGCCTACCGGTCCTATGCCGTTACGCGCCGGCGCCTCTCCCGGCAGAGCAATGATCTGCTCCAGCTTCTGGATCACTTCCGCCATGTTGGCTTGCTTCGCGAGCACCGCTTTGACCCCTAGCACCCCCGCCATGCCATAGGAATCGTTCTGGACATAGGCGCAGACTTCCTGGGGCTTCACCCCAGCGGCAAGCGCTGCTTCGACGATGCTGGCAACTTCCTGCACATAGCTGGCACGAAAGTTGATAATGTCGCCAACGCCAGGTCGCAGCAATTCAGCGCCGGTAAAGAATCCAACAGCGGGAATCTTGTTTTCTGCAAGAATCGGCAAGGAGACTCTCGCAGTTGGCGTGCCCACATTTCCCAACATCAGAAATATTCCCTGCTCGATAAGCTGTTTGGTTGCCGTGACCGTATTTTCCGGCACATAGAAATCATTCATAACGACAAATTCAATCGCGCGGCCTTGTATTTGTTCACCCTTGAACGCGGCCTCCAGGCCTGCTTTCATGCCCAAACCCAGTCCTTTGGATTCACCATCCAAATCCATTACCCCACCGATCCGTATGCTGGAGCTAGTCACTCCAGCTTCATTTGCCAAGGCTTGAGCGCTGGCTGCCACCACTAAAATAACCAATAAATGCCGAAAAACTGTCTTTACCCAGTGAAACACTGTCTTTACCCAGTTGTTATTGAAGCTTACTGGCCCTTGAATGAACATAGTCATGGTTATTCCTCTTTTGCCGGATGAATATAGTCTGAACAAAGATTATGTCTTGGTTGTTCCACCAAGCTAAGCAGTGGCTGTCGTTTGCATTGTCAGCGACTGAAAGAATTCCCGATGGTTGAATTCTACCCAGATGTCATTATGCAAACTATATGCTTCGACCCCGTGCCCTTGTAACGCTTTAGGCAGGGGTGGCGGACGAACGAGCTTACGACCCTCACTGACCGGCTGCGGCAGGTTTTCGATAAAAAAGCCAACCGCATCGTTGCCTTCATCCAGCACCAGCAAATACTGCCTTTCCTGAGTGGTACCTTCCAATCCCAGGCATAGCTTCAAATCGAATACCGGCACCAGATTGCCGCGCAGGTTGACCAGCCCCAGCATCCAAGACGGCGTATTGGGCAGCGGATAAACCAGCGTCTGCTCCAACACCTCGCTGACCGTATTCTGGCCGATCAGCAAGCCGATGCCGCCGACCCGAACACCGTATCGCACGCGCTGTCGTTCGGTCGTTGCGATGCCGGCTGTCACTCCCGGCGGGGGTCTGAAACGGTTGAGCGCCGCGCTGGGATTGAGCCAGCGCTTGGGAATTCTCGCGGTCTTGTCGTTCATGGTCATTTGAAGCAACGGACGGTTTTACAAAAACGCCTTTAGTTGGTCGATAATGGCGTCGGCCGTATAGGGCTTGGTGACAAACGCCTTACCGCCTTGCATTTGTGCCCAGAGGCGATCCGCCTTTTGCTTCTTGCTGGTGACGAATACAACCGGGATATCCTTGGTGGCGCTTTCATTGTGCAGCAACCGACAAGCGGCGTAACCATCCATGTCCGGCATGATGATATCCATGAAGATCAGGTCGGGTTTTTCGACCTTGGCTTTCTCGACGGCGTCCTTGCCATCGGTCGCGGTGACCACGACACAACCGGCCTCGGTCACGATACTCTTAAGGTTCGCCAGATCGGTGGGGGAATCATCGACCACAAGCACTTTTCGAATAGCCATGAATATTTCCTTTCCAATAAGTAACGCTGAGTCTCAATTAAGTATCCGAGCGCTGCTTGGATACTTGAAAAACCACTTGAAGCAGGTCTACGAAGATTTCAGATATTTCTTGACGACCTTTTGAAAAGCAGTCTGCTTGACCGGTTTGGTCAGATAGGTATCACACCCCGCCAAGGCGCCCTTGATTCGGTCGAAGGGCGAGGATTTGCTGGTCAGCATGATGACCGGCGTTTTTTTCCAGGCTTTATCTTTCTTGATGGTCTTGCAAATTTGGTAGCCATCGACGCCCGGCAAAACGACATCCAGGAAAATCAGGTCGTAGTTCTTCTGAGCCAGTGATTCAAATGCCTGTTCACCGGATTCGACCGCATCAACTTGGATGCCAAACAGTTTCAATTCCAATTCGATCTGTTTTCGAACGGTGCTGCTATCATCCACCACCAGCGCTGTTTGAACCGAGGGTTCCACGGGTTTCACAACTATCGGTTGATCCTCGCCGATGACACGCTCCTGAGTGGGGACCGTTGTCGCTTGAACCGCGACCTGGTCCAGCACGCTGAGCACGCGGGTGGCAACAAAAGGCCGATGAATACAATAAGCTATGCCGGTGGACAGTGTTTCTTTCGTGACCATCACGGTGGGAATCGTCGGGGGCGTTCCGCTTTTTCTGGACAACAAGGATTCGTTCGTACTGGCGCCGCAAAAGGCGCGCCATTCCGCCCTGGCCTTGGGATCGTCCGCGTCCACCAGCAAGATTTGGCTGGCATGGTCGGTTGAAGCCAGCGTATAGGTGTGGGCACGGTATAGAGAGAGCTTAAAGATATTTTTCAAGATATTCCGCTCAGGCTCGGGAATCCCGAACATGGCGATTGCGAAAGTTTTCTTATCACTCATACGATGCCCCAGCTTACCCCGCTGTCCTAGAAAAGTAATAATTGTCAGTGAGTATCCACGCTTTAGTCATGTCGCCGCTGTCGGAGGAGGTTGAGGGCAGCGAAACCGCAAACCCCTCTAACTCGAATCTGACTCGAATTGGCGTGGACAATACATCACTTAATAATTACAAATGTACCTAAAGCAATGATTGGGCCATAATCATGTTCTTCCGCTTGCTTTCCCATGGACAGTGGCGTTTTGCCCAATTCCGCTTGAAGAAAATAATATATATCAATAACATAAACTGATTGGAGTTTGATCTTGCTGTTTCCCCGAGCTCGGCTTGGCGATGCCGCTCACACCACGAAGTGGGCCAAAGTGGACCGATCTAGTCAACAATTAATTTATTAATTACTACATTTGTAGATTAAAGTAACAGTATCGTCACTCGATTTGAAGAGTGGGCGCTTAGAGCGAGGTTGGTACAACTGGGGGAATCTACTTGATGCGGGGGTCGAGCGACCGGGCGCTGGATACACGGGCAGGACTTGTGGGGGAAGCGTTGAACAGCGCCAGGCTTCCCCTATCGGCAGGGATGTGGACTTGCCACGATCAGGTCGCGGCTGCCGGCGTAGCGCAGGCCCCACAACCGCCAGCGCCGTCGCAGGCGGGCGCGGGTTTGCTCTCGTTGGTGGGGGCGCTGTCCTCCTTGGCAACGTTTTTCTTCTTGTCGCCGCCCTTGAAATCGGTTTCGTACCAGCCGCTGCCCTTGAGCCGGAACCCGACCGCCGACATCAATTTCTTGAGTTCGGGCTGGCCGCAGGCGGGGCAGTCGCTCAATTCAGGATCGCTGAGCTTCTGCATCACTTCCAGTTCGTGATCGCAGGACTGACAACGGTATTCGTAAATCGGCATTGGGGGCCTCGCAAGCTGACAAAGACGATTGGATAATCTGGCGGGATTGTATGGGGACAATGGGGAGGATTTTCAAGCCTTTCACCCAGCGCCATCACGATTACGGCTAAACTAACCCCCATGGTTGCGCCTTTCCATCTGTTTTTGATCATTCTGCTCGCACTCGGGCTGACAAGCTGCGATTCCACCACCGACCGGGCGGTGACCGTGGAATTTTGGGCGATGGGCCAGGAGGGCGAACAGGTCAAGGCAATGCTCCCGGAGTTCGAACGCCGCCATCCCGACATTCGAGTGAGGGTGCAGCAGATTCCCTGGAGCGCTGCGCACGAGAAGCTGCTAACCGCCTACGCCGGCGACGCCATGCCGGACGTGTTCCAACTCGGAAATACCTGGGTTCCCGAATTCGTCGCCCTGCGCGCCATCGAACCGCTGGACGAGCGGCTACGGGCCTGGCCGGACGCGGCGGTGAGCGACTACTTCCCCGGCATTCTCGCCACCAATCGGCTGGACGGCCGGACCTACGCCCTGCCCTGGTACGTGGATACCCGGCTGTTCTTCTATCGAACCGATTTGCTGGCCGCCGCCGGTTTCGCTGAACCGCCTGGCTCCTGGGAGGACTGGCTGCGGGCGTTGACCGCACTCAAGGCGGGGGGGAGTTCGACTCGGCACGCCATTCTGCTGCCGATCAACGAATGGCAATTGCCAGTGATTCTGGCCCTGCAACGCGGCGCCAGCCTGCTGCGGGATCGCAACCAGTACGGCAATTTCCAGGATCCGCGCTTCCGCGAGGCATTCCTGTTCTATCTCCGCTTGTTCGAGCGGGGACTGGCGCCACGGGTGGGCAATACCCAAATGGCCAACCTTTATCAGGAATTCGCCAAGGGAGCGTTCGCGGTCTACGTCAGCGGACCTTGGAACATCGGCGAATTCGGGCGCCGGTTGCCGGCGGCGGTGCTGCCGCATTGGAACACCGCGCCGCTACCGGGTTTCGGCGCCGATCCCGGCGTCTCCCTGGCCGGCGGCGCCAGCCTGGCGCTCAGCCGGACCTCGCCGCGCCGGGACGCGGCCTGGAAACTGCTGGAATATCTGGCCGAACCGGAACAGCAGGCGCGGTTCTATCAGCTGACAGGCGATTTGCCCGCCCGGCAGTCGGCCTGGTCCGATCCGGCGCTGGCCGGCAACCGTTACGCCCAGGCTTTCCGACGACAGCTTCTGCAGGTTCGCGCCACCCCGCCGATTCCCGAATGGGAACGCATCGCCAACAAGCTGGCCTATCACGCCGAACGGGCCATTCGCCGACAGGTCAGCGCCGACGAAGCCCTGGCGGCGCTGGACCGGGACGTGGACCAAATTCTGGAAAAACGCCGCTGGCTGCTGAGCCGGGGAGTGACGCCATGACCGGTTCCGAACGCCATGCTGCCCTGAGCGCAGGGATCTTTCTCGCGCCGGCGCTGCTGCTGATCGCGGTTTTCTTCTTCCTGCCGGTTCTGGCGGCGCTGCTGCTGAGCTTCACCGATTTCGACATCTACGCACTGGGCGATCTCGACCGGCTGCGCTTCGTCGGGTTCGCCAACTACCTGCAATTGCTGCAAAGCCCGCTGTTCTGGACCGCGCTCGGCAACACCTTCTATTTTGTAATCGTCGGCGGCCCGCTGTCGGTGGCGATCTCGCTCGGCGCGGCGCTGTTGGTAAACACGCCGCTGACCCGTTTCCCCAGCTTCTTCCGCGTTGCGTTCTTTCTGCCGGTGGTCACGACGCTGGTGGCGGTGGCGGTGGTGTGGCGTTATCTCTACCACCCTCACTACGGGCTGTTGAACTACGGCCTGAGTCTGCTTGGCATCGAACCCATCGACTGGCTGGGCGACCCGGTCTGGGCGATGCCGGCGATCATCCTGATGGCGGTATGGAAGAACTTTGGCTTCAACATGATCATCTTCATCGCCGGTTTACAGAATATCCCGACCCAGCTTTACGAGGCGGCGCGACTCGATGGCGCCAACGCCTGGCGGCAGTTCCGTTACATCACCCTGCCCTTGCTGGGGCCGACCTTCCTGTTCGTGGCGTTGATGACCATGATCGGCTACTTTCAGGTTTTCGCCGAACCGTATGTGATGACCCAGGGCGGACCGGCCAACCGCACCCTCAGCGTGGTGCTGCTGATGTATGAGGAAGGCTTCCGCTGGTGGAACATGGGCTATGCCTCGGCGGCGGCATTTGTGCTGTTCGTGTTGATCCTGGCCGGGACCGTGCTGCAATTGAAGCTGCGACGGGGAGAGCCGTCGTGAATGGGCGGCTCCATCGTTTGCTCCCCGCCCTGCTCCTTTACGGCGCGTTGGCGGCGGGCGTGGCGTTGACCCTGCTGCCGTTGCTGTGGATGTTGGCAGCATCGCTGATGCCAGCCGGCGAGGCCAACAGCGTTCCGCCGCGCCTGTGGCCGAGCACGGTCACGTTCGAGCATTACGCGGCGCTGTTCACCCGCCTCGATCTGGGCCGCTATATGCTTAACAGCGCTCTACTGGCCGGGGCGGTGACCGTCATCGCCCTGTTTATCAACTCCATGGCCGGCTACGCCTTCGCCAAGTTCCGCTTTCGCTATCGCGACCGCCTGTTCCAGGGTCTGCTGGCGGCGATGGTGATTCCTGCCCAGGTGGCGATGCTGCCGCTGTTCCTGCTGCTCAAGCAATTCGGGCTGATCAACACCTACTGGGGCGTGATCATCCCTGGCATGGCCAGCATCTTTGGCATCTTCCTGATCCGGCAATATCTGCTGGCGATTCCCGACAGCCTGCTGGACGCGGCGCGGATGGACGGGGCCGGCGAGTTCCGCATCTACTGGTCGCTGATCCTGCCGCTGTGCCGGCCGATTCTGGTGACGCTGGCGATCTTCACCTTTCTCGGCGCGTGGAACGATTTCATGTGGCCGCTGATCGTGCTGACCGATAGTTCGATGTACACCTTGCCGGTGGCGTTGGCCAACCTGTTGGGCGAGCACGTGCAGGATACCGAACTGATGATGGCCGGCTCGGTGTTGACTGTGCTGCCGGTGATGCTGCTGTTCGTAGCCCTACAGAAATACTACATCGCCGGGATCATGCGGGGGGGGATGAAGGGGTGAGTGTCCCTCCTTGAGGGCGGGCCGCTGGAGGATGCGATCAGCAAGTATTTCCACGAGCAGGCGGCAGCCGCTGGAGTCTGCGCCGGCCACGATTTTCCGTGCGGGATTTTCGCCCTCGCTTCTCTACAAACTCGCCGGATTTCTGGTAGTCTTCTTCTTCCTCTGGCTGTCCCTGCCCTTTCTGGCGCACGCTCCATGACTCCGACTTTCCGCACCCGCGTCAAGATTTGCGGCATCACCCGTCCCGAAGACGGCGTGACGGCGGCCCGACTGGGAGCAGACGCCATCGGGCTGGTGTTTCATCCATCCAGCCACCGGTTCGTGGATGCGGACGCCGCCCTGCGGATCATCGCGGCGCTGCCGCCGTTCGTCGGCATTGTCGGCCTGTTCGTGAACGCCGAACCCGCGACGGTGCGCGCCGTCCTGGCGACAGTCCCGCTGCATTGGCTGCAATTTCACGGCGACGAGGAACCCGCCGACTGCGCCGCGTTCGGTCTACCCTACATCAAGGCGACGCCGATGGGCGCCGGCGCCGACGTGCGGGATTACGAACGACGGTTCGCCACCGCGGCGGCCCTATTGCTGGACAGCCACGGCGGCAACCAAATGGGCGGCTCCGGCCAGGGTTTCGACTGGACCCGGATTCCCACCGAACGTCACAAGCCGTTGATCCTGGCCGGCGGCCTGCACCCCGGCAACGTCGCCGCCGCGATCCGGCGGGTCCGGCCCTACGCGGTGGACGTCAGCAGCGGCGTGGAAACAGCCAAGGGCATCAAGGATCCCGAACTGATGCGTGCATTTCTGCGAGGTGTGTACGACTGTGAAAGCCATGCGTAATCAGGTGGATTACAGCCAGTTCCCCGACCGCGCCGGCCACTTTGGCCGGTATGGTGGTCGGTTCGTCGCCGAAACGCTGATGGAGGCATTGCACGAGCTGGACGAAGCCTGGCGGGCCTATCGCAACGATCCCGAATTCCTGGCGGAGCTGGATGCCGACCTGGCCCGTTACGTTGGCCGCCCCACTCCGCTCTACCATGCCGAACGGTGGAGCCGACAACTCGGCGGCGCGCAGATCTATCTCAAGCGCGAGGACCTCAACCATACCGGTGCGCACAAGATCAACAATACCGTCGGACAGGCGTTGCTGGCCAAGCGCATGGGCAAGACCCGGCTCATCGCCGAAACCGGCGCCGGCCAGCACGGTGTCGCTTCCGCCACCGTCGCCGCCCGCCTTGGCATGGAATGCGTGGTCTACATGGGCGCGGAGGACATCAAGCGCCAGGCGCTGAACGTCTACCGGATGCGGCTGCTGGGCGCGACCGTCCAGCCGGTGAATTCCGGCTCCCGCACCCTCAAGGACGCTCTCAACGAGGCGTTGCGCGACTGGGTTACCAACGTGGACGACACCTTCTACATGATCGGTACGGTGGCCGGTCCGCATCCCTACCCAGTGATGGTGCGCGAGTTCCAGGCGGTGATCGGCCGCGAGGCGCGCGAGCAGATGCTGAGCGACCACGGTTGTCTGCCGGATGCGCTGGTCGCCTGCGTGGGCGGCGGCTCCAACGCCATCGGCCTGTTTCATCCCTTCCTGAACGATAGCGACGTCGCCATCTACGGCGTCGAAGCCGCCGGCACGGGAGTCGAAACCGGCCGGCACGCCGCCACCCTCTGCGCCGGCCGGCCCGGCGTGCTGCACGGCAACCGCACCTACCTGCTCAACGACGCCAACGGCCAGATTATGGAAACCCACTCGGTCTCCGCCGGCCTGGATTACCCCGGCGTCGGTCCCGAACACGCCTGGCTCAAGGACATCGGCCGGGTGCACTACGTCGCCATGACCGATGACGAAGCGCTGCGAGGCTTTCACGACCTGACCCGCATTGAGGGCATCATCCCGGCGCTGGAGAGCAGCCACGCCCTGGCCTACGTGACCCAACTGGCCCCGACGCTGCGCCCCGATCAGCGGATCGTGGTCAACCTGTCGGGTCGTGGCGACAAGGATATTTACACCGTCGCCGCTCTGGAAGGCATTCAACTTTAATGAGTTTCACCGCATGAACCGCATTACCCGCCGTTTCCAGGCCTTGCGCAGCACCGGCCGCAAGGCTCTGATCCCCTTCATCACCGCCGGCGATCCCCGCCCGGAACTCACCGTGCCGATGCTGCACACCCTGGTCGAAGCCGGGGCGGACATCATCGAACTGGGCGTGCCATTTTCCGACCCGATGGCCGACGGCCCCGTCATCCAGAAAGCCTGCGAGCGGGCCCTGGCCCAGGGCATGTCGCTGCGCGGGGTGCTGGAACTGGCGCGCGAATTCCGCCAGACCGACAGCGAAACGCCGCTGGTGCTCATGGGCTATCTCAATCCCATCGAAAGCATGGGTTACGACGCCTTCGTCACCGGCGCCCGGGATGCCGGGGTGGACGGGGTGCTGACCGTGGATTTGCCGCCGGAGGAAGCCTCTGAGCTGGCTGAACCGCTCAAGGCCGCCGGCATCGCCCCGATCTTCCTGCTGGCGCCCACCAGTTCCGCCGAGCGCATCCGGCATACCGCCGAACTGGCGCAGGGCTATCTTTACTATGTGTCGCTGAAGGGCGTCACCGGCTCCGCCGCGCTCAACGTCGCCGAGGTGGCGGAGAAACTGGCGATGATTCGCACCTGCACCAATCTGCCGCTGGGGGTCGGTTTTGGCATCAAGGATCCACCGACCGCCGCCGCCGTCGCTCGAGTCGCAGATGCGGTGGTGGTGGGCAGCGCACTGGTTGCCAAGATCGGCGAACTGGCCGACGATCCCGAGGGGATGCGGCGAGAAGTCGCCGTCTTGGTTGCCGCCATGCGCCAAGCGATGGATCGAATCTGAACGCCACCTCCTTCACCCCCATCTTCTTTCCGGGAGAAAGGGATTTACCCAACTTTCAGGGCGCTCGATCATGAGTTGGTACGAAAAACTCGTTCCCTCGCGGATTCGCACCGACGGCCGTAACAAGCATCAGATGCCAGAGGGACTCTGGAGCAAGTGCGAGGAATGCAGCGCCGTGCTGTACCGCGCCGAACTGGAGCGCAATCTTCAGGTCTGCCCAAAATGCGGCCATCACATGTATCTCGGCGCCCGCCAACGCCTGCTCGGCTTTCTCGACGAGCACGACTGCATCGAAATCGGCGACGACATCGAACCGACCGATTTCCTGAAATTCAAGGATGGCAAGAAATACAAGGATCGGCTGGTCCAGGCGCAGAAAGCCAGTGATGAAATGGATGCCCTGGTCGCCATGCGTGGCCTGCTCAAGGGAATGCCGGTGGTGGCGGCGGCGTTCGAGTTCGAATTCATGGCCGGCTCGATGGGTTCCGTGGTCGGCGAACGCTTCGTCCGCGCCGTCCAGATCGCCCTGAACGAGCACCTGCCATTGATCTGCTTCTCAGCCAGCGGCGGCGCGCGGATGCAGGAGGCGTTGGTGTCGCTGATGCAGATGGCCAAGACCAGCGCTGCCTTGGCTCGGTTAGCCGAGCACGGCATTCCCTATATATCGGTGCTGACTCATCCAACCACCGGCGGCGTTTCCGCCAGCCTAGCGATGCTGGGCGACATCAATATCGCCGAACCCAAGGCGTTGATCGGCTTCGCGGGGCCGCGTGTGATCGAACAGACCGTGCGGGAAAAACTGCCGGAGGGTTTTCAACGCAGTGAGTTTTTGTTGGAACACGGCGCCATTGACATGATCGTGGACCGCCGCAATTTGCGCGACCGATTGGCGGCGTTGCTGGCGATGCTGACCGGCCGCGACGCGCTGGCGGCTTGAGCTGCGCTGGCTCGCAGACTGGTGCGGCGATGCGGTTTACCACGCTGGACGATTGGCTGCGCTGGCAGGAGACCCTTCATCCCCGGGCCATAGAACTGGGCTTGGAGCGGATGCGAACCGTGCTGCGACGCTTGCAACCGATTACCCCGCCCTTCGCGGTCATAACGGTCGGCGGCACCAATGGCAAGGGTTCTTGCGTGGCGTTTCTGGACGCCATCCTGCGCGCCGCCGGTTATCGGGTCGGTGCCTACACCTCGCCGCACCTGCTGCGCTATCACGAACGCATCCGGGTAGACGGGGTGGAGGCGGATGACGAAGCGCTTTGCCAGGCGTTTGCCCGCATCGACGCAAAGCGCGGCGATATTTCCCTGACCTATTTCGAATTCGGCACGCTGGCTGCGCTGGAACGGTTCCGGGAGGCCGGCGTGGAGGTCGCGGTGCTGGAAGTCGGGCTAGGCGGGCGGCTGGATGCGGTCAACGTGGTGGATGCCGACGCGGCGCTGGTGGCCAGCATCGGCATCGATCATGTGGACTGGCTGGGCCTGGATCGCGACAGCATCGGCTACGAAAAGGCCGGCATCTATCGGCCTGGCCGACCGGCGATTTGCGCCGAACCCGATCCACCGCCACGGCTGCTCGAACACGCCCATGCTATCGGCTCGAAATTGTTGCGGGTCGGCTATGATTATGACTTTACCCGCGTTGGCGCAACCTGGCGTTGGCGGTCGGCCGAATCCCATTTCGAGGCGCTGCCGCCGCTGGCGCTGGCCGGCGAACATCAACTGGGCAACGCCGCCGCCGCCCTGATGACCTTGACTAGCCTGCGCGACCGGTTGCCGGTCGACGCCGACGCCATCCGCGCCGGCCTTTTGCGGGCCCGCTTGCCAGGCCGGTTTCAGGTGATTCCCGGCCGGGTTGAGTGGATTCTCGACGTAGCCCATAATCCGGCCGCCGCCGCCGTGCTGGCCGACCAGTTAAGAAACCGGGCCTGCGCCGGACGCACCCAGGTCATCATCGGCCTGCTGGCCGATAAGGATGCCGACGGGGTGATCCAGGCGCTGAGTGGCCTCGTGGACGAATGGCATCCGGTCACGCTCGCCGGCGCGCGCGGGCGGGCGAGCACCGACCTGGCCGCGCGGTTGCGTTCGGCCGGCATTCAGGCGGTTGCCCTCCACGATGACATCGCGAGCGCCTGTCGAACCGCCCTCGATGGGGCCGATGCCGGCGACCGCATTGTCGTGCTTGGCTCATTCCATGCGGTCGCCCCCGTGCTGGCCGCCCAGCCGTGGATTTCCGATTTCCCCTTGCCGCAACCACGGGAGGCTTGATTTTGGATAATCGCTTGACCCAACGTTTGGTCGGCGCTGCTGTCATTGCGGCGCTGGTGGTCATCTTCGTCCCGGAAATGCTTCAGAAGCAGGACAAACCGCCCGTCGCCGCGACCCACCCGCCACCAGTGGCACAACCGCAGCCGGTTGCCCCCCCTGCCCCATCCCTGACTTTCTCCCAGCAAATCCCACCCGCGCCGCCGCCGCCCCATGCCCAAACTCCGCCGGAGGGAGAGTCGGGGACGGGGGCCCCGCCCCCCCCGCCCATCGCCGAACCAGCGGGGACAGCGCCCCCGCCGCCCGTTGTCGAACCGACGCAGCCGGCTTCGCCACCGCCCATGGCTCCAGCCACCCCGCCCAAGCCGGTTCCCCTAGCGCCTGCCGCGCCGGACGCCACCCCGGTCGCACCGCGATCTCCAATGCCGGCCCCCCAGGCCGAGGCGACCAGTGCCGCCCAGGAAGAAGCCGCGCGCTTCAAGGCGGCTCAGGAAGCCGCTGCCAAGGCCAAGGCCAGGGCCAGGGCCGAGGCCGAACGCATCGCCGCCGCCAAGGCGCGCGCCGAAGCCAAACAGCAGGCCGCCCAGGCGGAAGCCGCCAGGACCCGCGCCAAGGCGGAAGCCGAACGCAGCGCCGCCGCCAAGGCGGAAGCCGCCCGTCTCGAAGCGGCTCAGGACCAGGCGGCCTTTCCTCATCAGTCCTCGCCCGCGGAAGAGTTGGCCGCGCAAGCCGAAGCCAGGCGCGCGGCGGAGGCGGCGCGCCGAGAGGCCGCCCGCGCCGAAGCGGCCCGCAAGGCCGCGCAAGCGGAAGCGGCCCAGAGGGCGGCGCAGTCCGAATCCGCCCGGACCGAAGCAGCTCGTGCCGATGCCGCCCGCCGCAAGGCCCAGGGAGAATCGACCGGGATCGGCGACGCCGATTCCCGGCCCGTGGCGCCTCGAACCGACAGCGTCCGGGCCAAACCGCCCGCCGCCCTCCCCAAAATCGAACTGGTCGCCAAATCCGAAGCGCCGGTTGCTGCCCAGCGCCCGCCCGCCAGCGCCGGCGGCACCGTGGTGGGCAGCTACGCCCTGCGGGAAAACGCCAACGCTCTGCGCGACTATTATCGCGGTCAAAAAATCCGCGCGGAGGTCGAGCAGGCCATGATCAACGGCCGGCAGATGTATCGGGTGCGCATCTGGCGCTGAATCCCGCCAGGGTTGCGCCGTTTCGGCTCAAATGGGGTTCTGTTAATTCTGTTAAGATGGGTTCCTTGAAAAGGCCGGCAAGCGGTTTGCCGGGTTAACCAGGCGACTTAACCTTTCGGGACAGGATACGGCGATCCATGAATTGGGTGGATTACCTCATCATCATTGTCATCGCCCTCTCCGTGCTGATTGGACTCTGGCGGGGCCTGTTGCGCGAGGTCATTTCGCTGGCAACCTGGATCGCCGCTTTCGCCATCGCCTTTTTATTCGCCGAGGATGGCGCCGCCCATCTGACCCCCTACCTCGACGTTCCCTCTCTGCGGGTTGCCGCCACCTTCGGCGGCCTGTTTCTCGCTACCCTGTTGCTTGGCGGCCTGGTCGGCATCCTCGCCTCGCAAATGGTGGATTACACGGGCCTGACGGGCACCGACCGGGTATTGGGCATGGTTTTCGGGCTGGGGCGCGGCGCGGTCGTGATTGCTGTCCTGGTGCTGGCGGGGGGGCTAACGCCCCTCCCCAAGGATCCATGGTGGCAACAGTCGCAACTATTGCCCCACTTCCAGGATTCCGCCCTCTGGCTGCGCGGCCGGTTGCCGCCGGAACTGGCCCAGTACTTTCGTTATTGAGCGGATTTCCCAACGACGGCTGCAGCCGTCCATTGCGGTGGGTAGTCGCCTATGTGTGGAATCATCGGTATTGCGGGGCGTGGTCCGGTCAACCAGAGTCTGTTCGACGGGCTGACGGTTTTGCAGCATCGGGGCCAGGATGCGGCGGGGATCGTCACCTGCGATGATGGCCGCCTGTTCTTGCGCAAGGACAACGGCCTGGTCCGGGACGTGATCCGCACCCGCCACATGCGCGACCTGCACGGCAACACCGGCATCGGACACGTCCGCTATCCGACCGCCGGCAGCGCCGATTCCGCCGAGGCCCAGCCGTTCTACGTCAACTCGCCGTTCGGCATCACCCTGGCTCACAACGGCAACCTCACCAACGCCGCCCAGCTCAAGGACGAGTTGTTCCGTTCCGACCTGCGCCACATCAATACCAACTCCGATTCGGAAATCCTGCTCAACGTGTTCGCCCACGAATTGCAGCGGCGCAGCCGGCTGTCGGTGGACGCCGACGACATCTTCGCGGCGGTGGCGGCGATGCACCGGCGGGTGCGGGGGGCCTATGCCGCCGTGGTGCTGATCGTCGGCTTCGGGCTGGTGGCGTTCCGCGACCCGCATGGCATCCGACCGTTGGTATTCGGCCGCCGCGAGACCGAGAACGGCATGGAGTATATGGTCGCGTCCGAAAGCGTGGCGATGGACGCCCTGGATTTCCGGCGGATTCGCGACGTGGCGCCGGGTGAGGCGGTGTTATTCGATCTGGACGGGCGCATGCACACCCGCCAGTGCGCCGAGAATCCCACCTATTCACCCTGCATTTTTGAGTACGTTTACCTGGCCCGGCCCGATTCGATTATGGATCAGGTTTCGGTGCACAAGGCCCGGCTGCGCATGGGCGAATACCTGGCCGAGAAAATCCTGCGGATTTGGCCGGAGCAGGACATCGACGTGGTGATCCCGATACCCGACACCAGCCGCACCGCCGCCCTGCAAATGGCCTCGATCCTGGGCCTCAAATACCGGGAAGGCTTCATCAAGAACCGCTACATTGCGCGCACCTTCATCATGCCGGGCCAGAAAACCCGCCGGAAATCAGTGCGGCAGAAACTTAACGCGATTGATCTCGAATTTCGCGGCAAGAACGTGCTGCTGGTAGATGATTCCATCGTGCGCGGCACCACTTCTGGGGAAATCATCCGCATGGCCCGCGAGGCCGGCGCCCGCAAGGTTTACTTTGCTTCGGCCGCGCCGCCGGTGCGTTATCCCAACGTCTACGGCATCGACATGCCTGCCGCCCGCGAACTGATCGCCCATGATCGCACCGAGGAGGAAGTAGCCCGGGCCATCGGCGCCGATTATCTGATCTTCCAGGATCTGGCCGATTTGGAAGAGGCGGTGCGGCGCGGCAACCCCGAACTCAAACGGTTTGATTCTTCCTGCTTCACCGGGGAGTACGTGACCGGCGACATCGACCGGGATTATCTCGACTGCCTGGCGCGCGAGCGGGCCGATGCCGCCAGGATAGGCCGTAGAAGTACCGACAACGCCATCATCGATCTTTACAACCAATAATATCCGGGCGCCCCGCCTGGTTTTGACAGCGCGGCGGCAACGCTCTAAGCTTAATCCCAGCGCCGATTTGAGGTCTCAGCTTGCGGGCGCTTAATAAATATCGCTAAAGCGGGTTCAACCTGCCTTTGGCGCCTCGCCAAGCGGGTTTTTTCATACCCGTGCGTTGGCGGCGCCTCCGGGTTCCGCGGCGATGATTCTTCCAATCAGCGCGGAGACACCCGGCCATGAATGCCATTGATGACGCCGCCGAACTCGGCTTTGCCAGCCTGGCGGTGCGCGCCGGCCAGGTTCGCACCCACGAGGGCGAACACGCCGAGCCGATCTTTCTCACTTCCAGCTTCGTGTTCGCCAACGCCGCCGAAGCCGCAGCCCGCTTCAGCGCCGGCGAGGGCAACATCTATTCCCGCTTTACCAATCCGACCGTGCGGGCGTTTCAGGAACGGCTGGCGGCGCTGGAAGGCGGCGAATCCTGCATCGCCACCGGCTCCGGCATGGCGGCGATTCTGGCGACCTGCATGGCGCTGCTCGAGAGCGGGGATCACATCGTCTCGGCCAGCGGCGTGTTCGGCAGCACCATTTCGCTGTTCAATCAGTACTTGAGCAAATTCGGCATCGCCACAACGTATGTGCCACTGGCCGATCCCGCTTCCTGGGAAGCGGCCATCCGTCCGGAGACCCGGCTGTTCTATCTGGAAACGCCGTCCAACCCGCTGATGGAACTGGCCGATATTCGTCTGCTGGCCGATCTGGCCCATACCCGCGATATTCTGCTGGTGGTGGACAACTGTTTCTGTACCCCAGCCCTGCAACGGCCGTTCGATTTTGGCGCGGATCTGGTGATTCACTCCGGCACCAAGTATCTGGACGGGCAGGGACGCTGCGTCGGCGGGGCGGTGGTGGGCGACGCCCAGCGGGTCGGCAAGGACATCTTCGGCTTCCTGCGCACCGCCGGCCCCAGTCTGAGTCCGTTCAACGCCTGGGTGTTTCTCAAAGGCCTGGAAACGCTGCAACTGCGCATGCGGGCCCACAGCGCGGCGGCCCTGCACCTCGCCCAATGGCTGGAAACTCAGCCGGCGGTGGAGCGAGTCTACTATCCGGGTTTGCCCTCGCATCCCCAGCACGAACTGGCCCGTAGGCAACAGAGCGGTTTCGGCGGCATCGTGTCGTTCGAGGTGCGCGGCGGTCAGCAGGCCGCCTGGAAGTTGATCGACGCCACCCGGCTGATTTCGATCACCGCCAATCTGGGCGACGCCAAATCCACCATTACCCATCCCGCCACCACCACGCACGGCCGGCTGACGCCCCAGGAACGCGGACGCGCCGGGATTGGCGAGGCGCTAGTGCGAATTTCTGTTGGGCTGGAGGATTTGGCGGACCTTCAGGCCGATCTGGAGCGCGGCCTGCGGGGGCTCGACCCTCTCCCCCAACCCCTCTCCCTCAAGGGGAGAGGGGAATTTTAGATGATCGAGGCGATCACTTTCGATCTGGACGACACACTCTGGGATGTCTGGCCGGTGGTCGAACGCGCCGAGCGGTTGCTGCACGACTGGTTGGCGGCGCGCTATCCGCGCATCCCGGAACGGTTCACCTCGCTTGAATTGCGAGAACTATCGGGCGAGGTGGTCGCCGCCCGCCAGGACATCGCCCACGACCGCACTTTGCTGCGCAAGGAAGCGTTGTGGCTGGCGGCGCGGCGGGCCGGTTATCGGGAGTTCGACGTGGAAGGCGCGTTTGCGGTGTTCTTCATCGCCCGCAACGCGGTGGTGCCGTTCGCCGAGGTGCGCTCCACACTGGAACGTCTGGCCCGGCGTTACACCCTGGCCTCGTTGTCCAACGGCAACGCCGATCTGCGGTTGATCGGGCTGGATGATGTGTTCGCCTTCTCGCTCAACGCCATCGAGGTCGGCGCCGCCAAGCCGGAGCCGCCCATGTTTGAACTCGCTCGCCGGCGGCTGGCGGCGCGGCCGGAGCAGATCGTGCATGTCGGCGACGATCCGGAACATGACGTGAAGGGTGGCCGAAATGCCGGCTTCCGCACCGTATGGGTGAACCGCACGGGTCGCGAGTGGCCGGGCGGAACGCGGGCGGATGCGGAAATCGTTAGTCTGGCGGAACTGGAGGCGGTGCTGGCGGCGTGGGAAACCGACTCCGTCTGAGCGTGGCTTACCACGGAATCGGCTGGCCGTCGCGGAAGAAACCGCCGGTTGGCCCGTCGTCGGGCAGGGTGGCAGCCCAAACGATGCCGGCAGCGCCCTGCTCGATCGTTTTCTCGGCCTGGGGACCGCCCATGTCGGTGCGCACCCAGCCGGGGCAGACCGAGTTGACCAGGATGTTGTAGCCAAGGGTCTCCGCCGCCAGGATGCGGGTCAGGGCGTTCAGGGCGGTCTTGGAAATCCGGTAGGCGGGCGATTTGCCTTCCATTTCGCTCAACTGCCCCATGCCGCTAGAGACGTTGACGATGCGGCCGTATTGCTGTTGTTTCATCAGCGGGGTCAGTTCCTGCGCCAGCAGCAAGGGACCGAACAGGTTGGTTTTCAAGGTGGCGGTCAATGTTTCCAGGCTGGTGGCGAACACGCTGACGCCCCCGGTTTCGTCAGCGCCGTGGCTGTCGAGATAGACGCCGGCGTTGTTGACCAGGATATCCACCCGGCCACAGCGGCTGTGGATGAAGGCGCCCAGATCGGCGACGCTGCCTTCCGAGGCAACATCCAGCGCCTGGAACGTGACATCCAGGCCCTCGGCCAACAGTTTCTCCAAAGCCATTTCGCCCTTGCCCGTGTTGCGGCTGGTGAGGATCACGCGGATGTCGCGCCTGGCCAGTTGCCGGGCCGTTTCCAGACCCAGGCCGCGATTGGCGCCCGTGACCACCGCCACCGGCTTGCTGCTCTTAGCATTCAACATCGTCTTGCCCTCTCTGGCCATTGCCCTTGCCAGCGAACCAACCTCAGCGGTTTCTGACGCGCACCCCGCGTTGTTGTAATAACACGGGTTGTTGAAAATACTAACAGCATCAAAGGAGTTATAAAATAGGACTTAGAGAGACCGAAAAGCTACGCCTTGACAAACAACATACTACCCGTAGGAGCCGGTTTGACGGCGAAAGCAACCATTCATCGCCGGCAAACCGGCACTTTCAATGAATAAATAAGTTCTTAATATACCCTCTAACCTTGAATCTTGGTGCCGATACCGGCGTCGGTGAACAGTTCGACCAACACGGCGTGCTCGATCCGCCCGTCGATGATATGCGCGGCCTTGACCCCGCCGCGCACCGCTTCCAGCGCGCAGGCGATCTTCGGCAACATGCCGCCGTGGATCGTACTGTCGTCGATCAGTGCCTGTACCTGCCGGGCATCGAGGCCGGTGAGCAGCCTGCCTTCCTTGTCCAGCACGCCCGTGGTGTCGGTCAGCAGCATCAATTTCTCGGCGTGGAGCACCTCGGCGATTTTACCGGCCACCAGATCGGCATTGATGTTGTAGGATTGCCCCTCCGGACCAACCCCGATGGGTGCGATCACCGGGATGAAGTTGCCGCGGGTCAGCGTTTCGACGATGGATTTATCGATACTGGCTACCTCGCCGACATGCCCGATGTCGATGATTTCCGGCGCTTCCAGTTCTGGGGTCCTGCGGGTAATGGTCAATTTTCGGGCCCGGATCAGATCGCCGTCCTTGCCGGTCAAACCCACCGCGCAGCCGCCATGGCGGTTGATATTGTTGACGATCTCCTTGTTGACCAACCCGCCCAGCACCATTTCCACCACATCCATCGTCTCGCTGTCGGTAACCCGCATCCCTTCCACGAAGCGGCTTTCCTTGCCGATGCGTTTGAGCAGGTGGCTGATTTGCGGTCCGCCGCCGTGCACCACCACCGGATTAAAACCGACCAGCTTCATCAACACGATGTCGCGGGCGAAGCTGTTCTTCAGATGCTCGCTTTCCATGGCGTTGCCGCCGTACTTGACCACAATGGTCTTGCCGGAGAAGCGGCGGATATAGGGCAGCGATTCGGTCAGAACGTGGGCCACCTGGGTGGCGGCCTGGGCGTCGAGAGCCATGGTGGGAGTCATCCTCGAAATCAGAAAATGGAGTGGGAAAAGAGGATTAAAAAGGTAGGGCCAAATCCGTGCGCAATGCCAGCAGGCGTTGGCGGAAGAGGTCCTGAATGGCGGACATGGCGGCTGCATCGTCCGCCTCGAAGCGCAGCGTCAAACTGGGCGTGGTGTTGGAGGCGCGCACCAGACCCCAGCCGTGCGGGAATTCCACCCGCAGCCCATCGAGGGTGATGAGCCGCGCGTCCGAGCCAAAATCCGCCTGCGCCGCCAACCGGGTCATGAAAGCGAACGGCTCGCCCTCGGCCATGTCCAGCCGCAGTTCCGGGGTATTGAAGCCCGTCGGGTAGGCGGCGAAAAATTTGCCGCTGGAAACTCCCTGCCGGGTCAGCAGCCGCAACAGCCGGGCGGCGGCGTAGAAGGCGTCGTCGAAGCCGAACCACTCGTCGGCATGGGCGAAATGGCCAGTCATCTCGCCGCCCAGCAAGGCGCCGGTTTCGCGCATCTTGGCCTTGATCAGCGAATGGCCGCTCTTCCACAGGATCGGTTGGCCTCCCAGCCGTTCGATCAGCCGGGTCAGATGCCGGGTGCATTTGATGTCGTAGACAATCCCCGCGCCGGGATGGCCGGCCAGTACCTCTTCGGCCAGCGGCATCAGCACGCGATCCGGCCAGATAATTTCGCCGGCGTCGGTCACCACGCCCAGCCGGTCGGCGTCCCCGTCGAAGGCCAAACCGATGTCGGCCCGGTGTTCGCGCACCGCCGCCTGCAAGTCGGCCAGATTTTCCGGGATGCTGGGATCGGGATGATGGTTTGGAAACCGGCCGTCCACCTCGCAGTACAGTTCCACCACCTCGCAACCCAGCGCCCGCAGCAGCGGCGGAGCGGTGTGGGCGGCGATGGCGTTGCCGCAATCCACCACCACCTTGCACGGTTTGGGCAGTTGTAGGGCATTGTTGAGCCGGCGGATGTAGTCGATGCGGATATTGGCGGACCGTTCGCCGCCGTGGCCATGGCGCAAATCGCCGGTTTCGATGCGGCGGCGCAGGTCGCGAATGACTTCGCCGTGCAGGGCGATTTTGTCGATGACGATCTTCAGGCCGTTGTACCGCGACGGGTTGTGGCTGCCGGTGACCATCACGCCGGCGTGGCTGGAGCCCAGCGTGTGAGTGGCGTAGTACAGCAGCGGCGTCGAGACCGCGCCCAAATCCAGCACGTCCAGCCCGGCGGCGCGAATACCGGCCTTGAGGGCCTCGCCCAGCGTGGGACTGGACAGCCGCCCGTCGCGGCCGACGATCACCTCGGTTTCGCCGCGCTCGGCGGCGAGGCTGCCCACCGCCTGGCCGATGGCGCGCACCACCTCGGGCGTCAGGTCGCGGTCCACCACGCCGCGAATATCGTATTCCCGGAAGATGGATTTTTTCATGCTGGTGTCAATGCCGCCCGGAGTGACCGAAACCGCCGGCGCCGCGCGCACTGGGGGTGAATTTGGGGACGATGCTAAAGTGCGCTCGCACCACTGGCACGATCACCATTTGGGCGATGCGTTCGCCGACGGCGATGGTGAACGGGGCATGACCCCGGTTCCAGCACGAGACCAGCAACTCGCCCTGATAATCGCTGTCGATCAGCCCGACCAGATTGCCCAGCACGATGCCGTGCTTGTGGCCAAGGCCGGAACGCGGCAATACCACCGCCGCCAGTCCGGGGTCGTCGATGTGGATAGCCAGCCCGGTAGGGATCAAATGCGTTTCGCCCGGTTGCACCGTCAACGGTTCCGGCAAACAGGCGCGCAGGTCCAGACCCGCCGAGCCGGCGGTGGCGTAATCGGGCAGGGGAATATCCTGACCCAGTCGGGGATCGAGGATTTTCAGTTCGATGGTTTGGGAAGTCACCTGTATTTCATTCGTAGTTGCGGATGAACAGAGAGAATGGAAAATCGTATAGGCAAGGCCTTATTCACCCAGAGGATCCATATTACCGCGCCCTTCCCACAATCGATACCGCTCCGCAACCAGCGCGACCAGTTGTTGCCCCAGCAGCGTTTTATCGGCCAGTGGCAATACCCGTTCCCCACCTTCCCATAGTACATGCAACTCGTTTTGTTCGCTCTCAAAGCCGCTGCCGGCCACGCCGACCTGATTAGCAGCGATCAAATCCAGATTCTTGCGGCGGCGTTTGTCCTCGGCGTAGTGCAACACGTCGTGGGTTTCGGCGGCGAAGCCGACCGTGAATGGCCGGTGCGAACGCAGCGCGGCGACTTCCGCTAGAATGTCGGGGTTGCGTGCCAGTTGCAGATGCAGCGTCTCTTGAGTCTTCTTGATCTTCTGGTTCGCCGGACTGGCGGCGCGATAATCGGCGACGGCGGCGGTGGCGATGAAAATATTCGCCTCTCGAACGCGCTTCATCACCGCTTCGTACATCTCGACCGCGCTTTCCACGTCGACCCGCTCGACGCCGACTGGAGTTTTCAGGCTCACCGGACCGCTGACCAGCACCACCCGCGCGCTTGCCGCCGCTGCGGCTTCGGCCACGGCGAAACCCATCCTGCCCGTGCTGCGGTTGCTGATGAAGCGCACGGGGTCGAGCGCCTCGCGGGTGGGACCGGCGGTGAGCAGCACGGTCAGCCCTTGCAGATCGTGAGGCGCGGGCAGCGGCGGTTCGAGGGTCGGCATCTCCAGCCGTGGTTCCGGCAGACTCATCCGCGCGCCGAGTAAATCGACGACGAGATTGCACAGTTCCACCGGTTCCAGCATTCGGCCAGCGCCGACCTCGCCGCACGCTTGCTCTCCCACACCCGGTCCCCAGATTTTCAGGCCGCGCCGTGCCAGCAAGCGGCAGTTGTCCTGGGTCGCGGCGTTTTGCCACATCAGCCGATTCATCGCCGGAGCGATGGCAATCGGTCGATCGGTAGCCAGGCACAGGGTGCTGAGCAGATCGTTGGCCATGCCGTGCGCCAATCGGGCGATGAAATCGGCGGTAGCCGGTGCGATGAGGACCAAATCGGCCCAGCGCGCCAGTTCGATATGGCCCATGCCGGCCTCGGCGTTGACATCCAGCAGCTCGGTGCGCACCGGCCGGCCGGACACAGCCTGAAAGGTCAACGGCGCGACGAAGGCGATAGCTGCCGGAGTCATGACCACCTGCACCTCGACGCCCGTCTCGTGCAACCGGCGGGTCAGATCGGCGCTCTTGTAGGCGGCGATGCCCCCGGTGACGCCCAGCAGAATGCGTTTGTTGACGAGAGGTTGCAGCATGGCGGAACTCCACGCGGGATGGGGATTCACGGCAAGCTTAGCCCAGCCTAGACCGGTGCGATAGCCGGCTGGTTTCCAGGAGTGGCAGACATAAAAAGGGCGTCCGAACCGCGCATCGAGATGCCGCGAGATCGGACGCCATGGTCCGCGACGGCGGCCCCCGTTAGCCGCCCGGATTCGGACTCTCGCATGAACCTGTGAGCGCGAATCCTTGATGTACCAAAGCAATTTTTTTGCCAATTTATTTTATGTTTATGGTTTAATTGAATTAATTATTTTCGTTTATCAAGAGGCTCGGGCTGGAGAGCGGTCATTCGCCTCAATCTGGTGCTTTGATTGGGCTGATTGCCTCACAATGGAACGCAGCGAGCGATGATCTCGATACATGTGGAACGCTCGCCAAATTCGCTATGATGCTTTGCTATACGTTATCCACTGAGGAAAGCCCGATGTCCATTCGCGACTGGCCCGACGACGAGCGTCCTCGGGAAAAGCTAATCCAACGCGGCGCCGCCGCCCTGTCCGACGCCGAATTGCTGGCGATTTTTCTGCGGGTCGGGATACCTGGTCGCAGCGCGGTAGACCTCGCCCGCGATATGCTTAAACAGCACGGCAGTCTACGCACTCTGCTGGGACTCGATCAGGCTGCGTTCTGCGCGACGCCGGGGTTGGGTCCGGCTAAGTACGTGCAATTGCAGGCAGTGTTGGAACTGGCCCGCCGCTATCTGGAAGAGACTTTGCAACGCGGCGACGGCATCCAGGGCGTGGCCGACACCCGCAGCTATTTGATGGCGCGGATGCGCCACCATCCGCACGAGGTATTCGCCTGCCTGTTCCTGGACACCAAGCATCGGGTGATCCAGTACGAGGAACTGTTCTACGGCACCATCGACAGTTCCTCGGTGCATCCGCGCCAAGTGGTCAAGCGAGCGCTGTATCACAACGCCGCCGCCGCCATCGTGGCGCACAATCATCCCTCCGGCATCGCCGAACCCAGCCGCGCCGACGAAACGATTACCCTGAGGCTGAAGGAAGCTCTGGCGCTGGTGGATGTCCGCCTGATCGATCACATTGTGGTCGGCGATGGCGAGGTCGTGTCTCTGGCGGAGCGGGGCATACTCTGAGGGCCGGAAAACAGCCAAGCCCGAATCAACCCGGTGTTTCTAAATCTTTCGCCTTTCGCTCCGTCTCAAAACCCGCGCGTTTCCCGGATGCGTTCGTAGGCGGCGGTGAGTTCGCGGGTTTTCTCGGTGGCCCGCGCCAGTTCCGCCGCCGAAACGCCCTTGGCCGCCAGTTTGTCGGGATGATGGCGCTTGAGCAGACGGCGGTAGGCCAGCTTGATTTCATCGGGGCTGGCATCGCGTTTCAGCCCCAGCACTTCAAAGGCGTGAGCGAGGGAGTTGACGGCGGTGGTCGGCCGCCGGCCTTGCCTCCGCTGGTCGTGGGACTGATCAGAGCCGGCCTGGTGGCCCTGACCCTGTTGCTGGGTCCAGCGCTGGGCGCGGAACAGGGTATGCAGGGCTTCAAACTGCAAGCGAACGATGCCCAGCCGCTCCGCGATGGCGATGAGCCGGGCTTGAGTTTGGGGATATGGGCCGCCGCCGGCATAAGCGATGTTCAACAACATATCCAGCAGCCGCTGCACAAGCGCCGGGCGGCCGCGGCAGGCGCTGCGGAAGGCGTCGATCGCGACATCGGCTACAAAGCCCGGCTGTTTTCCCTCGGTAAAGCAATCAATGGCGGCGCGGCGCTGGGCGGCGTTGAGTTGCAGGTGGTCCATTATGGCGCGGGCAGCGGCGATTTCCTGTTCCGAGACCCGGCCATCGGCCTTGGCAACATAGCCCATCAATTGAAAGGCGGTAGCGAGAAAGGCCGCGCGCGCCCGTTCGTCGTCGACGGCGTCCGATCCAGAGGTCGCCTTCTGGGTTCCTTGATCGAGATTGTGGCCAACCGCCGCGCCGAGCAGCGCACCGAGTGGACCGCCGACCATGAAGCCGAAGGCTCCACCCAACATTTTTCCCCACACGATTTATTGCATACCTCGCTGGCTTTGCCCGTCGCGGATGATCTGCGCGGGCCTTGATTCTCGGACAGGGATTGAACCCGACCCTACCTGCCGTTTTTCAATCAGCTCTTCAGGTAAATCTCGTCATCATAGGTTTTCAGCCAGTCGGGTTTGAGGCCGATCAGGGCGGTGGTCATCATGCCGTTGAGCAAGCCTTCCGGAAACAGGTACAACGGCACGAACGGCAAATAGTCGTTGCTGATGCGGGCGAAACTATAAGTGTCGGTGACCACGAGCAGGATCACCAGGGCCAGCACCGCCACGCCCGCCGCCAGCATGGCGTTGAAAAAGGCGCACAGGAAAATATAGATAAAGAGGTGGTGGGGGAGGTAGCGGTGGACCAGGGCGTAGACTCCGAAACTGATCGAGACTGGCAACACTCCGAGCAGCAGGGCGTTCATGGCCAGCGCCGCCCAGTCGCCACTCGCGGAAGTCACCGCCACCGCCGCCAGGCTGGCCCCGATTACGCCCAGCGACCAGCCGAACATCAGGGTGTACACCGTCACGCACAGGAAGTGGAACCCCAACGCCGGCCGGACGCCGACCTCGAAGATCCACATCAGGAACAGCACCACCGAGGCTCCCAGAAAGACATGCTGAAGTTTGGAACTGGTCAGAAACAGCCGCCATGGCGCGGCGCGCAGGGCCTGCAATAACACCAGCAGCCAGACGAAGTTGGCGAATAACAGCAGATCGCCGGGGAGAAGAGCATCAGTGAGATTCATGATTCAAGCATACCGTATCGGCGGGATGGGGAACACGGCGGATAGCCGGCGCGGTCGGGGCGTTGGATGGGCGCTTTCTCCAATTCCGAACGCCACCGGTGTAGGTAGAATGTGCGGCTTGATTGGTTCCCCCTCCAGGAGTAGACCGCCCATGTCCAAATCCACCATCGCTCCGCCCGAAATCGCAAGTCTGCCGATGGTCTATCGCGGTAAGGTCCGTGATTTGTACGCTGTGGATGACCAGCATCTATTGATGGTGGCGAGCGACCGGCTCTCAGCCTTTGACGTCATTTTACCCACCGCAATTCCCGGCAAGGGCGCGGTGTTGACGGCGGTTTCCAACTTCTGGTTCGCCCGCACCCGCCACATCGCGCCCAATCACTTGCAATTGGCCGAAAAGACCCTGGAACAGGCGCTGCCCGATCCCGCCGAACGCGCGTTGGTCGCGGGTCGGGCGGTGGTGGCGCGGCGGCTGAAGGGCCTGCCGGTGGAGGCCATCGTGCGCGGTTATCTGATCGGTTCGGGCTGGAAGGATTATCAACGCACCGGCCTGGTCTGCGGTATCCCCCTGCCGGCTGGGCTGCGGCTGGCGGAGCGCTTGCCGGAACCCATTTTCACGCCGTCCACCAAGGCCGCGCTGGGGAGCCACGACGAAAACGTGAGCTTTGACACCATCGCCGGGCAAATCGGGGGGGGGATGGCGGACCGGGTGCGTGAAACCAGCCTGCGCCTGTACCGGGAAGCGGCGGACTATGCCCTGGAGCGGGGTATCATCATCGCCGACACCAAATTCGAGTTCGGCTTGGACCCGCGAGGCCAACTGGTGCTGATGGACGAGGCGTTGACTCCGGATTCCTCGCGCTTCTGGCCAGCGGATCAATACCAACCCGGCGTTAATCCGCCCAGCTTCGACAAACAGTTCGTGCGTGATTATCTGGAAACGCTGGACTGGGACAAACAGCCGCCAGGACCGGAGTTGCCGCCCGAAATCGTCGCCCGAACCGTAGCCAAGTACCGCGAGGCCCTGGAGCGGTTGACGGGGTCGCCATGAAAGCTCTCTATCTCCCGGCGCAAGGTGTGGCTCCACGCCGGTTCCCCCAGCGCTTCGCGTCACCCCCTTCAACAGGAGGAAAAAACCGTTCGGTTCGGGCTAAATCGCCCCCCGTTTGAAGGAAAGCAGGTC
>CAVOKM010000026.1:0-78553 GCA_963696515.1 uncultured Gammaproteobacteria bacterium | reverse complement strand
GAAGAACAGGCTGACTTCACGCCGCCAACAGCCTGGCTGCCGGCCACCGGTCCAGATGATCTTTTTCTCCACAGCCCCACCATCGATCCACTGCGCTGCAACGGCTGCGATGCCTGCGCGCGGCTGTGCCCCCATCAGGTCATTACCCTGGAAACGAGCGGGGGCGAGCCGTGCTATCGGATCGACGCCCGGCAATGCACCGGCTGCGGGATTTGCCGGGATGCCTGCGACCAGGACGCCGTTCGCCTCAACGCGCTGTCGCCGCTGCCCCAGGCCACGCTGCCGCTGGTCCAGGGGCATTGCCCCGCCTGCCACGTCCGCTACCACCTGCCAACCGGACAGCTCCGCCCCGACCGGCTCTGCCCGATCTGCGCGCGAACCCGCCATGGCCGTCAACTCTATCAGGTGTTGAAGTAGAGGCGTCCCACCGCTCCTGTCTCCTCTTTCCTACCCCCCTACCCAAGCATGGTATGCTGATCGCTAATCTGTCCTGGGAGCGATGATGGCATTGAGACGCTGGATCGCACGCAGCCTCAACCGCAAGTTCATGGCGGCGGCCGTCGCCGGACTGTTCGCGGTCTCGCTGATTTTCCTGCTGGCGTTCGTGACCCTGTACCGCGGCCAACTTCAGGAAGAACGCGCGCTCAAGGCCGGCGAGGTCAACCGCCTCCTGCAAGCCACCCTCGAAAACGCCATGCTCGTGCGCGATCTGGCCGGGCTGCGCGAGATCGTCGCCCGCCTGGGCCAGGAAAAAACGATCCGGCAGGTCATGATCCTTAACCCGGACGGGGAGGTCCGGTTTGCCTCGGACCATCAACTGATCGGCGCGCGGCTGGTCAGGCCCGGGGACCCCGCCTGTCCGGCCTGTCTCCCGGCCAGCGCCCTGACCCAGGAGACCCGGCTGACCTTCACCGACGCTGGCGGGCGGGACGTCCTGCGCGCGGTGAACCCGGTGCCCAACCAGCCCCGCTGCATCCAGTGTCACGGCCCGGTCGAAGCCAAGCCCATCAACGGCATCCTGGTGGTCGACCACGAAGCCGAGACTCTCCGCGCCCGCGTGCTGCACAGCACCGGCCTGCTGATGGGTTCCGGCGCCGTGGTGGTGCTGCTCTCCGTCGCTGGCGGCTGGTGGTTCATTGACCGCTTCGTGCTAAAGCCCGTGGCCGACCTGGCGGCCGGCGCGGACCAGCTCGCCAGCGGCCGGCTGGACGCGCGCATCGCCGCGACCGGGGAGGATGAAATCGGCCAGCTCGGCCACACCTTCAACCACATGGCCGAAAATCTGGCGCTCGGCATGGAAGCGGTGCGGGAGCAGCAGGCGTTTCTGCAAAACCTGATCGACGCCATTCCAGACGGGATTCGCGTCATCGGCCAGGACTACCGGATCGCGCTGGCCAATCGGGCCTACAGCCAGCAAGTGGGCCAGCCCATCGCCGAAATCGCCGGCGCCTTCTGCCACCGCTCCAGCCACCAGCGCGATCACCCCTGCCCGACCCACCTGATCACCTGTCCGCTGGTCGAAATCGGCAAGACCGGCCAGCCGGTCAAGACCCTCCAGAGCTTCACCCGCAACGATGGCGCTTCCCTGCACGTCGAAATCTTCGGAGCGCCGATGCAGGTTCGGGCGTCTGGCCAGGAAACCGCCTACGTGGTCGAATCGGTGCGCGATCTCGCCCGGCAGATCGAATATTCCCACCAACAGAAGCACGCCACCCTGAGCCTGCTCGCCTCCGGCGTCGCCCACGAGATTCGCAACCCGCTCGCCTCGATCCGCATCGCCCTGGATACCCTGTTCAAGCTCCGGGACAGCGCGGTCCACGACGACGAACGCTTGTACGAGTATCTCCATCTGGTCGACCGGCAAATCGACCAATGCATCGACATCACCGAACGGCTGCTGCGCCTGAGCCTGCCGGCGGGCCAATCGCCGGATTTGGTGTCGCTCAACAGCGCCATCGACGACACGATTTCGCTGATGCGGCTGGAAGCGCTCCAGCGCGGCGTGACCGTCGCGCTGGCGCTGAACCCGACCGATGCGCGGACCATGGCCTCCGACAGCGAAATCCGCATCGTGATCGTCAACATGGCGCAAAACGCCTTCCATGCCATGCCCCAGGGCGGCGTGCTGCGGGTGAGCAGTCAGGCCGGCGAGGAATGGGTGGAGATGCATTTCGAGGACAACGGCACCGGCATTCGCCCCGAAGACCTGCCCTACATCTTCGATCCCTTCTTCAGCCATCGCGCCGACGGCGCCCGGGGCACCGGTCTCGGCCTGTCCATCTGCCGGACCATCGTCGAACGCTGGGGCGGCGCGATTCAGGTCGCCACCCAGTTGGACCAGGGCTCCCGATTCATCGTGCGGCTCCCGAACGCGGATGCCGGCGACCTGGCTTGACCACAACGAATGGACGTTCGTGAAAAATGAAGGACATCCTGATCGTCGAAGATGATAAAACGCTCAACAACCTGATGGCCCGCCACCTGCGGGAACTCGGCCACCAAGTCAAGTCGGCACTGGACTGGGCGAGCGCGAAAGAGTATCTCGCCGCCAGCGAACCAGCGCTGATCATTCTCGACTGCCGGCTGCCTGACATGGACGGGCATAATGTCATTCCCGAACTGGCCCCCCAGTATCCAGTCATCGTGCTGACCGCCTACGCCTCGGTGCAGAACGCGGTGCGGGCGATGAAGGCGGGCGCCGCCGAATACCTGACCAAGCCGGTCAACCTCGACGAACTGGAATTGACGGTCAAGCGGACCCTGGAAACCGATGCGCTGCGGCGGGAACACCAGTGGTACCAGCGCCAGATCCGGGCGCTGGGCAAGAATCCGATGGTGGGCCGCAGCCGAGCGCTCGCCGAGACCAACGCGCTCATCGACGCTGTCGCCGTCGCCGACATCACCGTGCTGATTCAGGGCGAGAGCGGCGTCGGCAAGGAACTGGTGGCGCGGCAAATCCACCAGCGCAGCCCGCGCGCCGACCGCCACCTGCTCGAAATCGACTGCTGCACCCTGCACCCGACCCTGTTCGAGTCGGAACTGTTCGGGCACGAGCGCGGCGCGTTCACCGGCGCCGACCGCCGCAAGCCCGGGCTGGTGGAAGGCGCGGAAGGTGGCACGCTGTTCCTGGACGAAATCGGCGAACTGGATGTTTCGTTACAGGCAAAGCTGCTGCGAGTGCTGGAAACCGGGCAGTTCCGCCGCCTGGGCGGCACCAAGGACCTGCGGGCTAACGTGCGGGTCGTCGCCGCCACCAACCGCAATCTGGAGCAGATGACGCGCGACAGCAAATTCCGCCAGGACCTGTATTTCCGGCTGAGCAGCTTCGTGATCCAGGTTCCGCCGCTGCGCGAGCGGCGCGAGGACATCGCGGACCTGGTCGAGCACTTCCTCCATCACCTTGACATCCGGCTCCAGGTCAACAAGACCGTGTCCGCGGCGGCGATGCGGCAACTGGTCGCCTACGACTGGCCGGGCAACGTCCGCGAGCTGCGCAACGTGGTCGAGAGGGCCATCATCCTGTCGGGCAATAAGCCGGAAATCCGGCCCGAGCACCTCACCTTCGGCTCCGCCGGCCAAAATCCTGCCACCGGGACTTCGCTGACCTTCGACCACGATCCCAATCTGGATGAGATCGAACGGCTCTATCTCGAAAAAATGCTGGAAAAGCACTCGGGGCACCGGGCTCACGTCGCCCAGGTACTCGGGATCAGCGAACGGAACCTTTACCGACTGATCCACAAGCACGGCATCAAATCCTGACCCCGGCCATTCGCGCCCCGATCCGAACCGCCATCCACAGACCGTCTGCCGGCGGGGATGGCCAGCGGGTGGTCATTCACCGCTCCGCCTTATCCAGTTTCAACGCCGCGGAGTTGATGCAATAACGCTAATCCGGTCGGTTGCGGGCCGTCGTCGAACACGTGGCCCAGATGCGCCCCGCAGTCGGCGCACAGAACTTCGGTGCGGCGCATGAACCAGCTTCGGTCCTGGGCGGTGGCGACCTGGTCGGCCGCCACCGGCTGCCAGAAACTCGGCCAGCCGCTGCCGGATTCGAACTTGGCCTCGCCATCGAACAGCGGAGCACCGCAACACGCACAGCGGTAGACGCCCGGTTCGTGACAGTCGTGGTATGCGCCGGCGAACGCCGGTTCGGTCCCCTTCTGGCGGCAGATTCGATACTGCTCCGGGGTCAGTAGCGCGCGCCATTCGGCGTCGGTCTTGCTGATTTTGTAGCTCATGACGGGTCCTCGCGGGTTTCCAGATGTGCCGCAATAGACCGCGCCGGCGCGGATTGGTGTCAGATCACCGCGCCGTCGACCCGCCGGCCGGCCCGGTTCTGCAAGGCTTCCCAGACGTGTTCGGCCAGGCCGACCCCCACCTCGTTGAAGGCCAGGAAAGTCATGTCGGCCCCTGCCGCCTTTAGCACCTTCTCCTCCTCGGGATAGTTGCTGACCGCGCCGATCAGGCCCTGGAAGCCGCGCCGCCGCAATTGCCGGCTGGCGATGCGCTTCGCCTCCGGGTCCGGCATGGCCAGAATCACCGCCTTGATCCCGTCCAGGCGCAGGCGATGCCAGAAACCGGGATCCTCGGCGTCGGCGTACACCACGCGCCGCCCTTCATGGATATGCCGCTCGACCTTAACCAGGTCCGAGTCGATGGCCGACACCATCAACACCTTGTGCGGATGTTCGGGAACGTTCTGGCGTTTCTTCAGAAAATCGTAGGCGGCGGCGCCGGCGTGGCCCATGCCGATGATCAGGATCTGGGTGCTGCCCAGCGACACCGGCTGTTCGTCGGGATGGTGCTCGGGCCGCTCGAACGGCGTCAACCGCTCTTCCAGCCTCTCGTAGAGTCCATGAGCGAACCGGTTCAGCGGCGCGGCGATCACGAACGACAGCGCCACCGCAATCGCCAGCAGCACCAGCCAATCAGCGTTTAGTTGGCCGTTATTCACCATGAACTGCACGACGATCAAGGTGAATTCGCTGTAGCTGGTCAGGGCCAGCGCGGTTAGAAAAGCGGTGCGCGCCCGCAGTCGGAATGCGATGAGGATGAAGAAGAATAGCGCTGCCTTCAGCGGCAGCAGCAACGCCAGCAGCGCCGCGCCGCCCAGCAGCGTCGGACTCGGCCAGCCCATCAGCCCGATTTGAAGGAAAAAGCCGACCAGCAACACTTCCTTGAGCGCCCATACCGCCCTGGACAGTTCCATGGCCTTGGGGTGGCCGACCAGCAGTACCCCCAGCATCAGCGCGCCCAGTTCCGAACTGAGGCCCAAATGTTCGAAGCCCAGCCCGCCGACCACCAGCGCCAGCGCCAGGCCATAGAGCACCAGAAGTTCGTCGTGGCCGCTCCAGTCCAGCAAGCGCATCACCACCGGCCGCAGCAGTGGCAGGCCCAGCACCAGCAGCGCCCACGGCGACGGCGCCGTCGCGCCGGCGAACGCCATCAACGCCAGCGCCGCCAGATCCTGGATGATCAGAATGCCAATCGCCAGCCGCCCATGATAGGCGCGCAATTCAGCTTTTTCCTCCAAAACCTTGGCCGCCAACACCGTGCTGGAAAAACCCAACGTGGTGGCCAGCACCAGCGCCTGCCACGCTGGCAGGGTCGCGATGGCGAGGAAACCCAGGCCCAGCAGGACGCCGCTGACCGTCAGATGCAGCAGCCCGCCCCCCCAGACATCGGGCCGGGTAAGACTCCTGAGCCGAAGCTTCAGTCCGACGCTGAACAGCAACAGCAATATGCCGGCGTGGGCGATCTGGTCAAGCAGTTCGCTGCCGCGCTGGCCAAGCGCGTTCAGCACGAATCCGGCCACCAGGTAGCCAACCAGCGCCGGCAATCCCAGATGACGAACCACCAGACCCAGCGAAAAGGCGAGGGCAAGCCAGAGAGCATCCATGAGGTTGGACGTTCTAGGCTTTCTTCAGCACCTGCACCACGTACAGCAGCACCACGGCGCCCACCGTGGCGGTGATGAGATGGCCGATCAGTCCCACCGCGGCCAAGCCAATCAAACGGAACAAAAAACCGCCGACAAAAGCGCCAATCACCCCAATCACCAAATTACCGGCCAGACCCATGCTGCCACCGCGCATGAACTGGGTGGCTACCCAGCCGGCGATCAAACCAATCAACAAAAAGCCAATTAAATCCATGGTCTTTCCCCCATTCGTTGGTTACCGATACCCACGATCATACCGAATGCCCGCTCCAGGCGGAAACCCGCATCGGCCAATCAATCCTCCAGCAACTTGCCCGCCTGACGGTAGTTCAGCAGCTCCCGTCCGGCAATCTTGCAGATTTTCTGCCCCGGCCGGGCCAGCCGCTCGGTCATCCGGGCGAACAAAACGCCGCTCGTGGCGCCGCGGATGGGTTCTCGAGCCGCGTTGGCGGGATCGTCAAGGGGGTCAGCCAGTTCCGCCACCACCTCCCCCGCCGCTACCTGTTCGCCCAACCGCTTGCGGTAGACCAGCACGCCAGCGGCGGGCGCGGTCAGCACATCCACCCCAGCTAGCGGCGTCGGTTCGCAGCGCGGTTCCGCTAGCCGTCCCGGTTCTCCTGCGATCACGCCGCGCCGTTGCATAAAACGCAATAGCGCCGCAGCGTCGGCCGCCGCGTATTCATCGTTCACATCCGCTTGCCCGCGCAATTCCACCGTGGTCGCGAAACAGGCCAGCGGCGTCGGACCCTCGGCCCCCAGCGCCGCGCGCAGCTTCCACCAGGGGCTCGCGCAGGCTTCGTCAAATGGGTTGCCGCCCGGCTCCTCCTCCAGCAGAATCGCCTCTGCGCCCAGTTCCGCGCCCAAGGCCACGGCATCGTTGCTCTGCCACCGGGAAGCGTACAAATGCAGCAGCGCCTCGCCATCGCAGTGCAGGTCGAAGACGAAATCCGCATCGATCGCCAAACCCAGCAGAGCCAGCTTGAGCGCCTCCGTCTCCCGCGCCGCTCGCTGTTCCGCCAGCGCGGCGCGAAGGGCCGCGCGAATGAGCGTCGCGTTCGCCACCGGATCGGCGCTCAACTGGCCTCTGACCCGCTCCAGCGCGCCTGCGGCCAGATCCGCAAAACCGCGATTGAAATTGCCGGGGTTCTCAAAATCGAACCGCCCCAGCAGCCGGCCGTTGAGATGCTGGCTCAGGCCGATGGGATTGGCGACCGGAACCACCACCACCTCGCCGATGACCCTTCCTTCCGCCTGCGCTTGTTCCAGCCCACCCAAAAGATGTTGCGCCGCCAGCAATCCCGGTATTTCGTCGGCGTGGAGCGCGGCCTGGAAATAGGCTTTTGGCCTGGCGCCTGGCGCGCCGTAACGATGAACCCGCAGCGTCCGTTCGGTACCGGGCGCGGACGATGGCAAAATAATTTTAGCGGTGGACGTGGGCATGGCGGGTTCTCCTCGCTCAATCAACGGTCACGGGACAACGAGCGAATGCCTATCCTAACGCGCCCGGTCCCGAACCGTACCGACAACCATTGACTCTAAGGCAGGGCAACCCGGCGCCGGATCGAGGGCGCTCGCAACCCTAACCCAACTTTCGACCGTGGAGGATTCTCATGTCGACGATGAAGGCCGTGCGCATTCACGCCTATGGCGGTCCCGAATTGCTGCATTATCAAGACGCTCCCCGGCCCCAGCCCAGACCCGACGATCTCCTGATCCGGGTCCGGGCGGCGGCGGTCAACCCGGTAGACTGGAAAATCCGTGAAGGCGCCCTGCGAGGCTTTCTCAACCACCACCTGCCGTTGATACTCGGGTGGGACGTGGCTGGCACGGTGGTGGAGGTCGGTCCCCAGGCGGCCGGTTTCAAGGTCGGCGACGAGGTCTATTCCCGACCCGACATCGAACGCGACGGCAGCTATGCCGAATACATCGCGGTCAAGGCCAGCGATGCCGCTCTCAAACCGGCTACCCTGGATCACCCTCACGCCGCTGCCGTGCCGCTCGCCGCTCTGACCGCCTGGCAGTCGCTGGTGGACGCCGCCCAACTGCAGGCCGGCCATACCGTGTTGATCCACGCCGCCGCCGGTGGGGTTGGCAGCTTTGCGGTGCAACTGGCCAAGGCCCGGGGCGCGCGGGTCATCGCCACCGCCTCGGCGGTCAACACCGGATTGGTGGCGGAACTGGGCGCAGACCAGTTCATCGACTACACCCGGACCCGGTTCGAACAGGTGGTTAAGGATGTAGACGTGGTGTTCGACACCATCGGCGGCGACACCCAGGAGCGTTCCTGGCGGGTGTTGAAACCGGACGGCATCCTGGTCTCGGTCGTCAGCCCACCGCCACCGGCGATTGCCGCCGCGCATGGGGTCCGTAGCGCTTTTGTGTTCATCCACCCCAGTGGAGCACAATTGGCTGCCATCGCCCAGTTGATCGACGAGGGGCGGATGAAACCGATCATTCATACCGTGTTACCGCTGAGCGAAGCCCGGCAAGCCCACGTCATCAGCCAGGGCGGCCACGCTCGCGGCAAGATCGTCCTCCACGTCGCCGACTAACCTTCCCGCTCGCTGGAGTGCGTACCAATGCTCAATTTCACCTACTACAATCCCACCAAGATCCTGTTCGGCAAGGGCCAGATCGCCGCTATCGCCCGGGAAATTCCCAAGGATCGGCAGGTGCTGATCACTTACGGCGGCGGCAGTATCAAACGGAACGGCGCGTACGATCAGGTTATGGCTGCGCTGGCCGGCCGGACCGTGTGCGAGTTCGCCGGCATCGAGCCTAATCCGACCTACGAGACGCTGATTGAAGCGGTGCGCGTCGTCCGCGAGCGAAATATCGACTTCCTGCTGGCCGTCGGTGGCGGTTCGGTGGTTGATGGGACCAAGTTTATCGCCGCCGCAGCCCTGTTCGAGGGCGAGCCTTGGGACATTTTGGCCAAAAGCGCCAGAATCGCCAGGGCATTGCCGCTGGGCGCGGTGCTTACCCTGCCCGCCACGGGCTCGGAAATGAACTGCTTTGCCGTGGTTACCCGCCGTGCCAGTCAGGACAAAATGGCCTTCGGCCATCCGCTGGTCCATCCCCGCTTTTCAGTGCTCGACCCCACCGTCACCTTCACCCTGCCGCCGCGCCAGATCGGCAACGGCGTGGTGGACGCTTTCACCCACATCATGGAGCAATACTTGACCTATCCGGTCAATTCCCCGGTGCAGGATCGCTTCGCCGAGGGGCTGCTGCTAACCCTGATCGAGGAAGGTCCCAAGGCGCTGGCAACCCCGGAGGACTACGACATTCGCGCCAACATCATGTGGTGCGCGACCCAGGCATTGAACGGGCTGATCGGTGCGGGCGTGCCCGGAGACTGGGCCACGCATTCCATCGGTCACGAAATCACCGCAGTGTATGGATTGGATCACGCGCAAACCCTGGCGATTGTCCTGCCCAACGTGATGGCGGTGAAGCGGGACCAAAAGCGGGCGAAGCTGTTGCAATACGCCGCCCGGATTTGGGGCCTGACTGACGGCGATGAGAACGAACGCATCGACGCCGCCATCGCCAGTACCCGCGCGTTCTTCGAAGGGATGGGGGTGAGGACCTACCTCAGCGACTACGGCATCTCCGCTGATGCCGTGCCCGCCCTGTTGGCGCAACTGGAACGGCATAAGCTGACGGCGCTGGGCGAGCGCCAGAATATTGACCTGACCACCAGCAGGCGGATTCTGGAACTCAGCATGGCGGCCTGAAATGCGAGCATACCGGGATCATCTCTACCGCGTTGTGAAAAAAATGTCGCCGTACCAGGCCACAGCGTTCTGACCGCTGTTGTCGGTATCGGTCATCAGGGCCACGGCGTCGATCTGGCTGATGTCCTCGCCGAACAATCCGCGGAAATCGGCGCGGATATCCCGCTTCTCACTGACCCAGCCGCCGGCGTCCTTCGTTCCCGAGCGCAGCGCCATCACCCTGGCATTGCTGGTAAAAGCGTTGTGCCAGGTCGCACCCTCCGGTTGGTTGCTGGACCAGACATAGACCAGCGAGCGGGTTTTCCAGAACGCCGCGCCTCCCGACGCTACTACGTAGACCCGCGCCGGATAGTCGTCGCCGGCCTTGGTCCGCTCGTCTACCCCGCTCAACACCCGATCCACCCGCCACGACCAGTTGAGCCAGGGCGTCCGGTTCAAATCCACCCGGATTTCCCGATACCGGCCGAGCCGCACCCTGGCTGTCGGCGAACAGCACCCGCCGGCCACCCTGATCCACCAAGCTATAGCGGGTTTCGCCCTGGAATGATTTGCTCTGCCAGTCCTTCAAGTCGCCGGCGGAAAATCGCCCAATCATCACCGTCTCGTCGGCCGCCAACGCCAGCGTCGAAACCACCAACAGCGCCGCGATTAGCCTTGTTCCAATTTTCACCGTTCCTCCTTCACCGGCTCGAACAGCCGGTCCAGTAAATCCGCGTCATCGAAGTGCCGCCGACCCACGAAAGCAATGGCGTGGCGGCCACGCTCGCGCATGGCGCCGGGCGAGGGTACGCCGGTCGGCCACAGCAGCCAGCGCTCGGCCCGTTCGCTGCCCGCTACCCGCCCATCCGGCCCGAACAACCCGCGCGGAGGACCGTGTTCCACGGGAACGGCGTACAGCGCCGCATATTCCCGCTCTTCCAGCCTCGTCACCGCACCCGGCCGATCCGCATACACCCTTTGCAACTCGTGGCTGCCAGACGCCAGCCGGATCACGGTGCGCTCGCCCTCCCCCACCCAGGCGCTGGCTGCGGAACCAGGGGCGGTTCGGCCCATTGCGCCGTCCCCGTCCGCAACCGCAAGCTTGGACCGGGAAACAGCTGGTGATAACAGCCGCAGGCGTGAATGCTGTCGTACAGCAGCGGTTGTCCTGACCGATCCAGCGTCACCCGCCACAGCACCCCGTCCAGCGCCCCGCCCAGCAGGTCGAACATGCCGGTTCGAGGCCGGGCGGCGAACCAGATCAGATAATTCAGTTGCAACAGCGGCTCGCCCCGCCAGCGGGCATGGGAAAGATAGCGATAGACCACCGGTTCGGCGGGATTAACAATAGGAACGCCCCCCGCCCCCCAGTATGGCGCGCCGGGCAAGTCATCAGGGGTGGCGACACCAATTTCCCAGATCGGGGCATGGCCCGCGAACAGGGCTTCAGTTTGGGCTGGGTTTAGTGTGGGAATGTCGAGCGCATCGCGGGGAACCGTTGCGAAATCGATGGTGACCGGCGGTACAAAAGGCGAACCGTCGCGGCGCAACTCGCCATGAACCATCAGTTCCGCCATAGGTCGGGCAAACAGGGCGCGGGTTTCCTCCTGATAGCGGTAGATGCCGAAATCCACCGGCAGCATCGCCAGCGGATAAAGTCCCAGCACCTGGTTCACAGTGTCGTAATCATCCGGCGCCCTGGCCCTCTCCCGGATCAATGCCAAGCGTTCGGGATCGAGCATATCGGCGCTTCGCAGCGTGGCCGCGCAGCCTGCCAGCGCGGGGAGAACCCCATCGGCGAGTGCAGGTTTGCGGCTGGGAGCCGTCCTAACCGACTCCGGCAGCGACGCCCACTCCACCCGCCGGGCTTCCTGGTCCAGCGCGTTCAGCCGCGTCAGCCAGGCAGCGGTTTCAGCGGGATTCAGGGGTTGCGCGCGAAAACCGGCCAGAAACCGGTCCACCCGCAAGTACGGAAACCCGGGGACGCGGGCAGGCGCGGAAGGCGTCGCACAGTGTACGGCCACCATCGCATCCAGCTTGCCATACAATTCCAGACAGCGGACCACGGCGGGATTGTCGGACGGCCGGGGTGGGTTCAGGGCGCAACCCGCGAGCAGGAGCGCCAGTCCCACGCCCGCCACTTCGCGCCATATCCTTCCCATCACCCCGCCTCCACGGTTGGCTCTCCCTCATCAAAGACTACCCGGACGCCCGTGCGTTCCCCTCATTCGGGTTTCAGCAGCCGGGCGCTAGGGGAAACTATAATCGCGGCATCGCCAACCATTGGAGGAACCTTGCGCGTTTATCTGCTATCGACGGCGGTCGCGCCGCTGGGTTCCGGGCTGGGGGGTGGGGTGGAACACATGGTTATCACCGCCGCTCGCCAGCTTCACGAACTCGGTCACCTCGTCCGGGTGATCGCGCCCGCCGGTTCCGTGGCCGACGCTCCGGAGTTGCTTACCCTGCCTGGTCGGCTGGCGCCGACCGCAGTGACCTCCGCCTACGACGCGCCGCTACCGCTCGAGGCCGACGACTTCCTGGCCGCGGCGCTGCGCTGGCTGGCGGAACAGGCCAAGCCCGAAGACGCCATCCTGAACTTTTCCTACGACTGGCTGCCCCTGTTCGCCAGTGATTTACTGCCCTGCCCGCTCGGCTCGCTCATCAGCATGGGCTCGCTGAACTGCACGCTGGATTGGGAAATCCGCCGCCTCGCCACCCGCCATCCGCAACGGCTCGCCTTCCTGAGCGCCCCCCAGGCCGCCAGTTTCGGGCTGACGGGTCCCATTCGGCTGATCCCGCCGGGGCTGGATCTCGGTCAGTATCGCTATAACGCCGATCCGTCGCGGTCCTTCTGCTGGTTGGGACGGATCGCCCCGGAAAAGGGGCTGGAGGACGCTTTCGCTTTTTCCGCCCGCACCGGCCTTCCGGTAACCGTATTCGGTGCGATGCAGAATCCGGCTTACTGGGAAGAACTGACGCAACGCCATCCGGACGGGCTGATCCATTATGATGGGTTCCTCCGGATGCCCGCGTTGGCCGAGGCGGTGCGCGAGTATCGGGCGTTGCTGATGACACCGAAATGGCATGAAGCCTTTGGCGTCGCCGGCATCGAGGCGCTGGCCTGCGGCACTCCAGTCATCGCCTACCGGCGCGGCGGAATCGGCGACTACGTGCGCGACGGTGAAACCGGCTGGCTGGTCGAACCGGACGACCTCGACGGCTTGGGCGCGGCGACGGAACGGATCGGGCGGATCGACCGGGCCGGCTGCCGAGCGCTGGTGGAAAAACGCTACACTTTGTCGCATTACGGCGCGGCTCTGGCGCACTGGTTGCGCGACTTGACGGTGGGTGCAGTGGAACCAACGGGGGCAAAAGCATGACCGGACCCGAGGGACATCGGAATTGGACCCTTCATATCCGCAAGGACTATCTCAAATTCTCGGCGGCGCACATGACGGTGTTTCCCGATGGCGGTAAGGAGCGCCTGCACGGCCACAATTATCAGGTTCAACTGGATGTGGAACTGACCCAACCCCCGGTGCTGGCGCGGCTGCTCGGCTACGAGGTCTTCAAACGGGCACTGCGCGCGGTCTGCGACGACTGGGACGAGAAGGTGCTCATCGCCGGTGATAATCCCTGGCTGGAATGGCTGCCCGGCACGGATGGGGAATGCGCGTTCCGCCTGTGCGGCAAACGGTACGTGCTCCCGGCAGACGAAGTCGCGGTGCTGGAGGTTGACAACATCACCACCGAGAATCTGGTCCGGCTGCTATTCGAGCGGTTCTGGGCGGAACTGACTCGCAACCGCGCCCTGCCCTGGCAGGAGCGGATCAGAAGGGTGAAACTGCGGATCGACGAAACGCGAGGTCAGGGAGCCACTTACGGCATCCGCTTTGATGCAGAACCCCACGCATGAAATCCGCCCTGCGCTGACGGCGGTCTACCCCTCTTGCCATACCGGACGGCGTTGTTGACGCGCTTAAACCGCGTCTGCTCGCAGCGCCAGGACGCGAGAATAAAAAAACCGCCAGCAAATCCGGCTGGCGGTCAAGTACAGGATATTGAGCTTAAAACACGCCTTGCTGTGGAAAACAGCTTAAGCGGCGTTTAGTTAACGACAATCCGGCCCACAGGTAAATCGGGAAGAATCACAACCGAATCATGGTTTTTACCTAATTGACCCCCTTCACGGTTCCTCGCCGAGGCGCAAGAAAATCATCCCGCCGCAGGCCGGGCAAGGCTGAATGGTGGCGGGAGCATGGAAGATCATCGGTTCGCCGCATGCGTCGCATTGCAAGGTACCGGGGCCAGTTATTTCGCCGCTGCGATACTCGACCGGTTCCGCGCCCACTTCGGGTTCCTCAAACGCCAGAAACTCCAGCCGCGATTGGTCCACGCCGCGCTGGAAGAAGTCCAGCAACCGGTCTTCCAGCAGCTCAACGTCGAAGCGCAGCCAGGCGCGCAAATCGCGGCCGGTGTTTTTCAAATACTGGCCCGCGTCCTCCAGATCGCGCTTGAGATAGCCGCCGATCAGCCGCGCCTCCTCGCGGGTCAGTTCCCCAAGTTCCACCGCCTTTTCCGCCGCGTGTTCGATGCTGGCGCGCAACTGGGGCAACGCTTCCTGCTCGGCCTGCTCCAGCTCTTCCAGACGGAGTTTCACCCGCTCCATCATCCGGTGATAGGCCATAACCAATGGGTTGCCGTGGGTCGGTTCGATCATTGCGATTCACTCCCCTGTCGACGTTCGGCGGTTGTCGACGCAAAGCGCGGTTGGCTTGGGTGCGCCATTCGAAACCGATCAGGACCGTCGCAGGTCATCGGCGTTGTCCCAGCCCCGAGCGAGCGCCGCCCAGCCCGCCACCCAAGCGTGGTACAAGTAGCTTTCCGGGACATAGGGATTGCGGTCCTCGCCCCGGGTTGCCGCTTCAATGCCCTGCCGGAAAGCCTGGCGCAACAACGGAGCCAGTTTCTTGGAAGCATTCATATTGCCGCACATCATTCGCGTTCGTAAATAATATTTACTTGCTAAACCATACAAATCAGGAATGTTGTGCATTTGAAACTATTTTTATTAATAAAGCAACTTCGTGGTTTGATTGCCATTACCCTGCATCCGGTACAGGCTAGCGTACAACCCTTTCCGGGCCAGCAATTCGCTGTGCGTACCGATCTCAACCACGCAGCCCCGATCCAGCACCACGATGCGATTCGCGTTCTCGATGGTGGACAGCCGATGGGCGATAATGAAAGCGGTGCGGCCCTGGCGCAAGGTATCCAATGCCTGTTGGACTTTGCGCTCGGACTGGGTATCCAGCGCCGAGGTCGCCTCATCCAGGATCAGGATCGGTGCGTTCTTGAGCAGGGCGCGGGCGATGGCCAGCCGCTGGCGCTGTCCGCCAGACAGCAGCGCGCCGTTCTCTCCGATCAGAGTATCCATGCCATGGGGTAACTCACGAATGAACTCCAGGGCGTGGGCGCTTTCTGCGGCCTGGAGCAACTCGGCCTCGCTGGCCCGGAACCCGGCTCCGTAGGCGATGTTGGCGGCCACGGTGTCGTTGAACAGCACGATGTCCTGGCTAACGTAGGCGATGTTGGCGCGGAGCTCGGCAAGCCGCAGATCGCGAATCGGCACGCCGTCCAGCCGGATCTCCCCGGACTCCAGCTCGTAGAAGCGCGGCAACAGGCTCATCAGGGTGGTCTTGCCGCTGCCCGAGGGACCGACCAGGGCGATGGTCTCGCCCGGCCGCACGGCTAGGTCGAAATGCCTGATCACCTCGGGGCCGTCGTCCCGGTAGCGGTAACCCACCTGCTGGTAACTGACCTGACCCCGGGCGCGGCCGAGGGTTTGGGTGCCCCGATCCGGTTCCGGCGGTTCGTCCAGCAACGCGAAAATGGTCTCGGCCGCCGCCAGCCCACGTTGCAGTTGCTCGTTGACCTTGGTCAGCCGCTTGATCGGCGCCAGCAGCATCGCCATCGCTCCGAAAAGCGACACAAAACCGCCGACAGTGATCTGATCCGCGGCCGATTGCAGCGCGGCGAAGTAGATCATCGCGCCCAGGGCGACAATCGCCAGCATTTGCACCATCGGCCCGCTGCCCTCGGACATGGCGGCCAGCTTCAGGTTGAATTGGCGGACTCGGTTGTTGACCCGGTGGAACCGATTCTGCTCGTAATCCTGGCCCCCGAAGATCTTGATGACCTTGTGGCCTTGCAGCACTTCATCGATCACATGGGTCAGATCGCCCATCAGATTTTGCAATTCCCGACTCAGCCGCCGCAAACGCCGGCTGATCAGCCGCATGATCACGGCGATGCCGGGTGCGATCAGAAACACCAGCAGCGACAATTTCCAATTGAGATACAGCATCCACCCAGCAGGCCGATCACCGCCAGCCCGTCCTTGACCAGCGTCACCATCGCCTGGGTGGTGGCGGTCATCACCTGGCTGACATCGTAAGTGAGCCGGGACAGCAAACTGCCGGCTGAATGGTCGTCAAAATAGCGGGTCGGAAGCGTGAGCAAACGCGCAAACAGAGCATTGCGCAGGTCCATCACCACCCGGTGGGCGATCCAATCCATCGCCACGCTGCCGACGAAGCCGGCCATGCCGCGAATAATGAACACCGTCACCAGCAGCAGAGGTATCAGCCGGATGGAATGTGGATCTTTTGCGACGAAACTGCCGTCAAGCAGCGGCTTAATGAGAGCCGGAATCATCGGCTCGGTAGCAGCCGCGGCCGTGGTGCCGAGCAAAGAGAGCACAAATACCCGGTGGTAGGGCCGGACATAGCCCAGCAGTCGCAGGTAAAGATCCTTGCTGTTCATCATTGGGAGCGAAGGTTGGGAAGCGAGGAGTAAGCGTGGGGAGTCTTGATCCCCTTCACATCTTTAGCCTTTTGCCTTTGACTTTTCCGCCCCATGCTATCATGCCATCACTCTGAAACATCCCCCAGATCATCAATGAAACCACACATTCCCCTTTTCGAGCCGGCCCGGGTGCTAATCGCCGGCGATGTGATGCTGGACCGCTACTGGCTAGGTCCCAGTTCGCGCATCTCGCCGGAAGCTCCGGTGCCGGTGGTCAAGATCGAGGAGGTCGAGGAACGGCCCGGCGGCGCGGCCAACGTGGCGGTCAACATCGCCACCCTGGGCGGTCAGGTCCGCGTACTCGGCGTCGCCGGCGCCGACGAGGCCGCTTCGGTGCTGGAAACCAAACTGCGTCGGCTGGGCGTGGCCAGCGATCTGCTCCGCCAACCCGGCCAGGCGACGATCACCAAGCTGCGGGTGCTGAGCCGCAACCAGCAATTGCTGCGGCTGGATTTCGAGGACGGCTTTCCCGGCTTCGAACCGGCCGCCCTGCGGGAACGGTTCGTGGCCCACCTGCCGGATAGCGACGTCGTGGTGCTATCCGATTATCAAAAGGGCGCGCTGCGCGGCATCGAGGACTTGATCGGTGCCGCCCGCTCCGCCGGAAAACCGGTGCTGGTGGACCCCAAGGGCTGTAATTTTGGCCGCTACCGGGACGCGACCCTGCTGACGCCCAATCTGGCCGAGTTTGAAACCATGGTCGGCCCCTGTCGCAACCTGGAAGTCCTGGTGGACCGGGGCGAGACCTTGCGCCGGGAACTGGAACTGGAAGCCCTGCTCATAACCCGGGGCGAACAGGGCATGACCCTGTTGCCCGCTGGGGCCAAGCCGTTGCATCTGGCGGCCCGCGCTCGCGAGGTCTACGACGTAACCGGCGCCGGCGATACCGTCATCGCCACCCTGGCCACCGGGCTGGCCGCCGGGCTGGATTTAGCCGCGGCGACGATGCTGGCCAATCTGGCGGCTGGCATCGTGGTCGGCAAGCTGGGCACGGCCAGTGTTACCGTGTCCGAACTGCGCCGGGCGCTGTACGAACACGAGGAACCGCCGCGAGGCGTATTGGACGAGGCTCAACTGCTGCAAACGGTTGCCGATGCCAAGGCCCATGGCGAAACCATCGTCATGACCAACGGCTGTTTCGACATCCTGCACGCCGGACACGTGAGCTATCTGGAACAAGCCAAGCGATTAGGCAATCGGCTGATCGTGGCGGTCAACGCCGACGCCACCGTGCGTAGGCTCAAGGGCGCCAACCGACCGGTCAATCCGCTGGCGCAGCGGATGCGAGTGTTGGCCGGACTGGCCGCGGTGGACTGGGTGACGCCATTCGAAGAAGACACCCCAGAGCGGTTGATCTGCGCGGTTCAGCCGGATTATCTGGTCAAGGGCGGCGACAACGATCCTGCCCACATTCCCGGCAACCGCTGCGTCTGGGATGCCGGCGGCCAGGTGGTGGTCATGGACTACATCGAAGGCTGCTCGACCACTAGCACGATCTCCCGAATCCTGCGCCGGCCATGAAATCGCTGAATCCGACTTTAAATGTGGACGTCGCCATCGTCGGCGGCGGAATCGCCGGCCTATGGCTCTTGGCCCGGCTGCGCCAGCACGGCTTTGGCGCGCTGCTGATCGAAAACGGGCGGCTCGGTGCCGGTCAAACCATTTGCGCCCAGGGCATCATCCACGGCGGGGCCAAGTACAGCCTGACCGGCCAGCTCACCAATTCCGCCACCGCCATCGCCGGGATGCCAGAGGTGTGGCGGCGCTGCCTTAACGGTACCGGAGACATCGACCTCCGCGCCGGGCGGCTGCTGGCCGAGCATCAATACCTGTGGTCGACCCGCGCCCCAACCTCGCGTCTGGCGGCGTTCTTCGCCAGTAAGCTGATGCGTGGCCGGATGGAAAAGGTCGCTGCGGCAGGTGCCCGTGATTATCCTCCGCCCCTGCGCCATCCCGACTTCCGGGGCACGGTGTACCGGCTGGACGAACCCATCGTGGATGTGGCCTCGGTGCTGGCGGCGTTCGCCGAGGTTTACCGTGACGCTATCGTGCTCAATGAGGGGCCGGTGACGCCGAAGGCGGATGGCTCTCTCACCCTGCGCCATGCCGGCCAGCCAACGTGGACGATCCGGCCGGCCTGTACCGTGTTCACCGCCGGCGCCGGCAATGCCGCACTGCCGTGGGCGACGCTACAATTGCGGCCTCTGCACATGGTCATGGCGCGCGGCGTTGCCCTGCCCGGCCTGCTCTACGCACACTGCCTGGGCGCCAGCGATGTGCCACGATTGACCGTGACTAGCCACTACGACGCCGATGGGCGGTTGGTCTGGTATCTCGGGGGAGGGCTGGCCGAAGAGGGGGTCCATCACGACCGCCGCGAGCAGATTCACACCGCACGGCGGGAACTGGAAAACCTGTTGCCATGGGCGAACTGGTCGCGGGCGGAGTTCGCTGTTTTCACAGTCCATCGGGCAGAAGCTCGCCAGTTGCAGGGAATCCGGCCAGCAGAACCTGGCATTTTCCGCAATGGGCGAATGCTCGCCGCCTGGCCGACTAAGCTGGCGCTGGCGCCGCTGTTGGCCGAGCGGATTGAGGACGAATTGCGCAAGCTCTGTGTAATTCCTCGGCCGATTCATTTACTGTCCCTGGCTGACTGGCCGCGTCCAGAAATCGCGATTCCGCCCTGGGACCGAGAAGATATGGAATGGAGCTAAGACCGCTAGGCGCAACCGGTTTGCGGGTCAGCCCCCTAGGGTTGGGCACGGTGAAATTCGGCCGCAATCAGGGCATCAAATATCCACGGGCGTTCGAGTTGCCGTCGGACCGGGAGGCGCTGGCGCTGCTCGAACTGGCCTGGGAGCTGGGCATCAACTTGCTGGATACCGCGCCGGCCTACGGTGAGAGCGAGGAGCGGCTGGGCCGACTGCTGCGGCAATGTCGGCGGGACTGGGTGATCGTGACCAAGGTCGGCGAGGAGTTCCACGCCGGCGAATCCCGCTTCGATTTCTCTGCCGCTGCGACCCGCGCCAGCGTAGTATGCAGCTTGCAACGGCTGGGGGTCGAGGCGCTGGATGCGGTGTTGATCCATTCCAGCGGCGACGATCTGGCGATTCTGGAGCGGGAAGCCGTGTTACCAACCTTGCTCAATCTCAAACAGGCGGGGCTAGTACGGGCAGTTGGGATGTCCAGCAAAACCGTGGCTGGCGGTTTGCTGGCGGTGGAGTACTGCGATCTGGTGATGGTCACCTATAACCTGTCCCAGCGGGAGGAGTTGCCGGTGATCCGCGCCGCCTACGCCGCCAGTAAGGGCGTATTGATCAAGAAGGGCCTGCTTAGCGGCCATCTGGATCAGAGATCGGAGGTTGATCCAGTGCGGGCCTCGCTGGAGTTGATCTACGCCGAGCCGGGGGTGAGCAGCGTGGTGGTCGGCACCCTGAATCCGGCGCATCTGCGGGCGAACGTGGCGGCGGTGGAAGCCGTGTTGAGCCAGCCAGCCTTATCCGATCCGGTTGGAATCGCTTCCGGCTGATCCAGATTGCTGTCATCCAGTGAGCGGTTAAAAGAACCATGCAAAACGCTTATCTTACTGTACAACGGCTGGAAGGCCGCCATTTAGTCATTAATTTACCAATAGATTTTCCAAAATCCGGCGATGCGGAAATTATTATTCTTCCGCTCGATTCGACCGATGAAGCCACGGGTCGACTCTTAATGCGCGAATGGCTGGCCCGCGCCTGGGGTAGTGCGCCCGATTTCCCCGACCTTCCCGATCAACCACCACTCGATAACATCGCGTCGTTATGACTTCCCGTTATTTGCTGGATACCAATGTGTGCATCGAAATTGATCGGTGGGCGTCATTCAGGCATTCAAACACGCATAGCGGCATTGTTCTACAGCGAAGTGGCGATCTGCTCTATCGTTTGGGCTGAATTGGAACTGGGAGCGCATTTATCCCCCAAGGGTTATGCTCGCGCCCGTGCCCAGATCGAGGTCTTCTCGCTATTGCCGCAATGGCCTTTCGACCGGGCTTGTGCCGAACGCTACGCGGAACTCCGCGCTGATCTGCAACGCCAAGGCCGGTTAATCGGTGGTCACGACATGCAAATCGCCGCCATCACCTTGGTGCATGGCTTGATTCTGGTCACCCACAGCACCCGTGAGTTTTCCCGTGTGCCGGGATTGCGACTGGAGGATTGGCAGGATGAAACCTGAACGCTCATCCTAAACAGGATCAAGGCGTTCGGGCATCACGCTCCGCTTGGATTTGAGCGTCGATGGCTTCCGCCGTCCGCTGGCATTCCAAGGGTAAAGGATGTTCCGCCAAGAATTTCAGGAGGACATCGGGATGGCCCGGTTCAAGGGCGTGATCCGGTTGATCTAATGTATACAGCACAGTCACAATGGCTCGTGCGGCGCGGTAATCCGCACGTTTTCCAAGAGTCGTACCACGCCCGAAGGCTCGATAATCGCTTCAACCGTTTGCAACATAGCTTACTCTCCTTCATTTCTCATGCGGGATACCCTAACCAGTCGCGATCGGCTTTTGCTCGTCTTTGAGACAACGATAGAGGTCAGGGTCCTTTCGATACTTTGTACGCTCCCTAAATTGACCATGTTTTAAGCAGCAACTTTTTGCGGTCATAGCTGACGATACTGTGAGATGCATAAAGTACATGTGCGCTTCAACCGCTTCTAACTTCCGCCGCCACAGGATGCCATTACCACCCGATATTACAGGTTAGATGCACAGTCATTATTTACAATGACTCCTCACCCCAGAGTGGATGACCACAATGGGGACAAGTTTTGATCTTCTTCGCAGATTTAATAGTTTTCTTAATACCTTTGATTTCATAAAGCATCTTTTTAAGGCGCTTCTTATTTCTGTTCTTCTTGGGAATAGAAAGCTCTTTGACTATCTTGTCACGAAGCTTTTTGACTTTCGATTCAAAGACAGGAACGAAGTTTTCCACAGTATCACCTTACTTATTCTCATATGTTGCAGTAGCTAAAATATAGAGAGCATACTTGAACAGATCAAGCAAGCTTTGATTGAAGGTGATCGGCTTTCGGCTCACCTTTGAGAGAACGATAGAGGTCAGGTCATGTCTTTTGCGTCCCTGTCCCCATAGTCGCAACCTCTTGGGTCAGGCTGACGACGTTGGAGACGCAAAAACAAGACCTGACCCGGACAGCTCTGCAGCAACAGCGGTGAGAGCATCCAACATTCCTGCAACCGCTGGCGCACTGGCGTTCCAATCTTCGTGCGCTTTGCGTGTGAGTCGCTTGTGGCGGAAGTGGTGCAGTCTCAATAATTATCAATCCGCGATTAAAATTTGAATATTGCAGTTGTTTTGATTGTTATCGAACTTGCATTGTTTTACTTGTGGTTTTTATTGTGATTTGAGATACCCTTTTACTATGAGTCCACCGATTATTATAGCCTTGCAACTTTGTATAGCTCTCCACTGAATTGGAGGGAAGCTAAAGCTGAAACGTAATACCCCGTCATCAATGAGAATAGCTCCACCATCCTTTACAGATGTTCCGTTTATGCTTCCCTGTACAAGGATGTTGCCAAACCCGTCCCCCCCTATTGAATATGCTGGCGTTACTCCGCCTGCACCAGGGCAAACGTAAGAATATTCTTCCCTATCTGGGCGTAGACTAACCTTGTAATATCCAGGTCTAACCCCATGAATTTCTATATTTTTTTCTTGGAAGTCGGCAAACGTTGCCTTGAAGTTTACTTCCTTACTCAAGAACCCTGCCACATCTGATCCTATCTCCTTGACCGAATCCCACTCACGGTAGACAAGAAGAACAATAAACGGAATACCGAATAGCATAAAAGCCCGCTTGAGCCATTTCCTGATATTAATATAACTGCGATTATCTTGAGACTCTTGCGGTCCTCTTGGATGACTAACATGCTGTAATTGTATTAGGCTGTCAACAACCCGATGACAGCGCTTATTATTCCCAAAACAGCCACTATCAAATCGATCATATAAATTCTTGATTGTCCCAAGTATCCAAGTCATCTTTCGGCGCGTGTTTCGGCTTATTGGGTGGAGATTGGCAGCCTTTTACTCGCCGAATCTGAACCTGATTGAATAGCTCTTCAGGTTCTCAGCCCCGCAACGCCCTCCGCAACCGCTCCACGCCCTCAGCCAGTCGTGGAATGGCATTGGTGTAGGCGAAACGCATATGCTGTTGCGGCAGGTGGTGGCCAAAATCGATGCCCGGCGTGATGGCGACGCCGGTTTCTTCCAGCAGGCGCAGGGCGAATCCGTAGCTGTCGTCGGTGAAGCGGCCGCAGTCGGCGTAGAGATAGAACGCGCCGTCCGGGGTGACGGGGATTTGAAAACCCATTTCGCGCAGCGCCGGCAGTAGAAAATCTCGCCGCGCCTGAAATTCCCGCCGCCGCTCCTCGAAAATCTCCTGCGCCTCCGGGGTAAAGGCCGCCAGCGCCGCATATTGCGCTGGGGTGGACGCCGCCAGGTACAGATTCTGCGCCAGCTTCTCGGCGTCGCCGACACAATCGTCCGGCGCGACCAGCCAGCCCAGCCGCCAGCCGGTCATCCCGTAATACTTGCTGAAGCTATTGACGACGAACACCCGCTCCGAGTAAGCCAGCGCGGTTTGGACCGGCGCGCCATAGACCAATCCATGATAGATCTCGTCCATGATCACCCGCCCGCCCCGCGCCTCGACTGTGGCGATGATCGCCGCCACCTCATCGGGCACGATCACCGTGCCGGTGGGATTGGCCGGCGAGGCCAGCAACACCGCCACCGTCCGTTCGTCCCAGTAACGCTCCACCAACTCGGCGGTGAGTTGGTAGCCGGTGTCCGGCCCGACCGGAATCCCCACCGCCTCGCCTTCCACCAGCCGCACGAAATGCCGGTTGCAGGGATAGCCGGGATCGGCCAGCAACACCCGGTCGCCAGGGTTGATCAGCACCGCCGTCGCCAGTTGCAGCGCGCCGGAAGCGCCGGGGGTGATCAGGATGCACCGGGCGGGAACCCCAACCCCGTACCGCTCCTGGTAGTGATCGCTAATGGCTTGGCGCAGTTCCGGCAGGCCAGCGGCGGCCGTGTAACGGGTGCGGCCTTCCGCCAGCGCCCGCTGGCCGGCGGCGATGATCGGCGCGGCGGTCGGAAAGTCCGGCTCGCCGATTTCCAGGCGGATGATGGACCGGCCTGCGGCTTCCAGCGCCTTGGCGCTGGCCAGTAGTTCCATGACGTGGAACGGCGCGATGTCCGCCATTCGGCGATTGGACGCGGCCAACTCAGCGGCCAAACCCCCGCCCCCGGTCGTCGTCGTCCTCGTGAATGGCGAGATCAGCCATGTTGGCGGCTCGCTGGGTATTGCTGGTCTCCGCGCCCTCGGCCAGCCGGATTTGCAAGCCGACGTTGTTCTTGGAATCGGCGTTCTTGATGGCTTCATCCTTGGAAATCTTGCCTTCCTTGTACAACCTGAACAGCGATTGATCAAAGGTTTGGGTGCCAGACTCTGTGGATTGCTCCATCGCATCCTTGACGTAATCAATCTTGCCCTTCTGGATTAGATCGGCGATGTAGGGCGTGTTCAGCAGCACTTCCACCGCCGGCACCAGCCCACCGCTCAGCGAGCGGATCAACCGCTGAGAAATGATGGCGCGCAGGTTCAGCGACAGATCCATCAGCAACTGTGGCCGCGCATCTTCGGGGAAGAAATTGACGATGCGCTCCAACGCCCCGTTGGCGTTGTTGGCATGCAAGGTAGACAGCACGAGATGGCCGGTCTCGGCGAAGGTCAACACATACCGCATCACCTCGCGGGCGCGGACCTCGCCCACCAGGATCACGTCCGGCGCCTCGCGCATGGCGCTGCGCAGAGCGTTCTCGTAGTCGTGGGTATCGATGCCAATCTCGCGCTGGCCCACCACCGATTTCTTGTGCTGATGGGTGAACTCGATCGGATCCTCGATAGTGAGAATATGACCCGGCGAGCTGGCATTACGGTGGTCGATCATCGCCGCCAAGGTGGTGGATTTGCCGGAACCCGTGGCGCCCACCAGCAAGACCAGGCCCCGCTTTTCCATCACGATCTGCCGCAACAGCGGTGGCAGACCCAACTCCTCCACTTGCGGGATTTCGCCCTTAATGTAACGGATCACCATGGACACTTCGCCGCGCTGCTTGAACACGTTGGAGCGGAACCTGCCGACCCCGTGCAGCGGAATCGCGAAGTTGAGTTCCCATTCGTGCTCGAATTCCTTGATCTGATCGTCCTTCATGACCGAGTAGGCAATTTCGCGCACCTGCCCCGGTCCCAGCACCTTGTTGCCGATGGGGCGTACCACGCCGCCGATTTTGATGTTCACGGGAGCCCCGACATAAAAGAACAGGTCAGAGGCGCTTTTGTCGACCATCAGTTTGAGATACGGGGTGATGTCCATGGGGTCCTCCCTCAGGCCAGTCGATTCAGACCATTGAGCGCGGCTACTCGATAAGCCTCGGCCATGGTCGGATAATTGAACGTGGTATTAACGAAATAGTGGATGCTGTTGGCCTCGCCCCGCTGGGCCATGATCGCCTGTCCGATGTGGACGATCTCGGCGGCCTGATCGCCAAAACAGTGGATGCCAAGAATTTCCAGGGTGTCGCGGTGAAACAGCAGTTTGAGCATACCAACGGTGCGGCCGGTGATCTGGGCGCGCGCCAGGCTCTTGAAGTAGGCATGGCCGACCTCGTAGGGCACCCGGGCCTCGGTCAGCTCGCGCTCGGTGCGGCCCACCGAGCTGATCTCCGGTGAGGTGTAGATGCCGGTCGGGATGTAATCCACCAGATGATGATCGCAACTACCGTTGACCAGATGGGTGGCGGCGAACCGGCCCTGATCGTAGGCGGCGCTGGCCAGGCTGGGATAGCCGATCACATCCCCCACCGCGTAGATGTGTGGCAGGGCGGTGCGATAGTTCTCATCCACCTTCACCTGCCCGCGGCTGGTGGGTACTATGCCGAGATCTTCCAGCCCCATGTTGGCGGTGTTGCCGGTGCGGCCGTTGGCCCACAGCAGCACGTCGGCCTTGATCCGCTTGCCGGACTTGAAACCCATCACCGCGCCGTCCGGTAGCCCTTCCACCGCTTCGTATTCCTCGTTGTGGCGGATCATCACACCCTGATCGCGCAGGTGATAGCTGAGCGCGTGGGCGATTTCGTCGTCGAGGAAGGACAGCAGTTGCGCGCGAGTGTCCACCAGGTCCACCTTGCAGCCCATGTTGCGAAAAATGCTGGCGTATTCGCAGCCGATCACCCCAGCGCCGTAGATGAGAATGGAACGGGGCGTGGCGGACATGCTAAGGAGGGTGTCGCTGTCGAAGATGCGGGGGTGGTTGAAATCGATGTCGCGGGGCCGGAATGGATGGGAGCCGGAAGCGATGACGAAGGCGTCGGCGGTCAGGCGGGTCGGCTCGGACTGCTGGCCGGAGCGCACCTCCAGAGCGTGGGGGTCAAGAAATTTGGCGTGGCCGTGGTAAAGCCGGATCCTGTTGCGCTCGTAAAAATCCCGGCGCATGGCGGTCTGACGGGCGATGACCGACTCGGCGGAACGCAACAGGTCGGGATAGGACAGCTTGAGGGCGTGACCGAGAGCGTTACGGAACGCCGGGCTGGTGTTGAACTCCAGCATCCGGTTGATGGCGTGCCGCAGCGCCTTGGAAGGAATGGTGCCCCAGTGGGTGCAACCGCCGCCGACCAGGTGATATTTCTCGATCACCGCCACCGACTTCCCGTCTTTGGCGGCTTTCATGGCGGCCCCTTCTCCTCCCGGGCCGGTACCGATCACGATAACATCATAGTTCTGATCGTTCATTGTCGCTTTCGTCGGGGGTTTCGGCGGAAGATTCAGGGATTTTCCACCGGTTCTTGATTGTTGATAACATAGTTTAGTCCCTTTATGAGTGGGACAAAACGGGAATTGGTTCGTAGGGGTCTGCCCCTCGCATCCTTGCGGTGGTACGCTGTTATCTGCGTAATTTCTTCTCTGTCCGGATTCCCGATGTCCGCCCGTATCCTGCTAGTCGAGGACGAACCGGCGATCGCCGAGATCGTCGAATTTGCCCTAACGAGCGAAGGCTTCCAGGTAAGCTGGCGCACGCTAGCCCGCGCTGCCGAGACCGAATTGGCCGCCACCTCCTTCGATTTGCTCGTCCTGGATATCGGCCTGCCGGACGGCTCTGGGCTGGAATTGCTCAAGCGACTGCGGCGCGCGTCGGATATCCCGGTACTGATTCTTTCCGCTCGCACCGCCGAGTTGGACCGGGTGCTCGGGCTGGAACTGGGCGCGGACGATTACGTCGCCAAGCCGTTCAGCCCGCGCGAACTCGCCGCCCGGGTCAAGGCCATTCTCAAGCGCACCCTTCAGACTTACCCCCTGGTGGAATCAACGCTCGTCACCAGCAAGCGCGACGCCTGGTTCGCGGTGGACGACATCCGCGCCACGGTGTGCTTTCATGGCCGGCCACTGCATCTGACCCGCTATGAGTATCTGATCCTCAAGACCCTGCTGGCGCAACCGGAACGAGTGTTCTCGCGGGCGCAATTAATGGACCTGATCTGGCCCGATCCCGCCGCCAGTTTTGACCGGGCCGTGGATACCCACATCAAGACCTTGCGGGCCAAGCTGCGAGAGCTTGAACCGAACTTGGATCCGATCCGTACCCATCGCGGCCTGGGCTATTCGATCCGGGCGAGCGGCCCGTCCTGAACTCCGGCCGTCATGCGTCTCGGCCTGAAGCTGTTTCTCGGCTACTTCCTGATCGTCGGCCTCGGCGTCTACTTCTCCCTGAACATCCTGGGCAAGGAGTTGAAACCGGCGTTCCGTCAGGCCACCGAAGAAACCCTGATCGACACCGCCAACATCCTAGCGGTGCTGGTGCGCGATGACCTGCTGAACGGCGGCATTGCCGACGGCCGTTTTCAGGCCCGGTTGAATGAGTACGCCCAGCGCGCGCCCAACGCCAAGGTGTGGGACATCGTCAAGAATCATCTGGACCACCGGATGTACATCACCGATGCCCAAGGCATCGTCCTGTATGGTTCCAGCGGACGGGAGGTTGGCCGGGATTACTCTCACTGGAACGATGTGTACCTTACCTTGCGCGGCCAGTACGGCGCTCGCACCACCCGCGACGATCCCCTAGACGAGCGCAGTTCGGTGATGTACGTGGCGGCGCCGATCTTGGACGGCGAACGCCTCCTCGGGGTGTTGACCGTGGCCAAGCCGGGTTCCAGCGTCCAGCCCTACGTGGATCGAGCCGAGGCTAAGCTCCGCCGGGCCGCCGCCGTGCTGGTGGCGGTGTCGCTGGCGGTCGGCTTGACCTTCTCCTGGTCGCTGGCCCGTTCCATCAACCGGCTGGCTGCTTACGTGCTCGGCGCCGCCGAAGGGCGGCGGGGAATCGCGCCAAAAGGCGGCGGCCCCGAACTGCGGGCGTTGGCCGAGGCGGTGGAGACGATGCGGAACCGGCTGGAAGGCCGGGATTACGTGGAACGCTACGTTCACACCCTGACCCACGAGATGAAGAGTCCCCTGGCGGCCATCGCTGGCGCAGCCGAATTGTTGCAGGGCAACCTGGCCGCGCCGCAACGGCAACGCTTTTCAACCCTGGTTGCCGGCCAAGCCGAACGGCTGCAGCAACTGGTCGAGCGATTGCTGGCGCTGGCCACGGTAGAACAGCGGCGCGAGTTGCAGGAACGGCGGCCGATTCCGATCCGCCAGACCGTGGAGGAAGCGCTTGCCTCTCACGCGCCCGCTATCGCCCGGAAGTCGCTGCGCATCGAAAACCACGCGCGAGCGGACGCAGCCTTCTTGGGAGAGCCGTTCCTGGTCGTCCAGGCCATCGGCAACCTGATCGACAACGCGCTGGATTTCACACCGGTTCAAGGAGTGGTCTCGTTTGATGCCGAATCCATTGGCAACGCCTGGCGGTTGACGGTAAGCAACACCGGCGGCGGTATCCCCGACTTCGCCCGCGAGCGGCTGTTCGAACGATTTTACTCCCTGCCCCGTCCGGACACCGGCCAGAAAAGCACCGGGCTGGGGCTGGCCTTCGTCTGGGAAGTGGCACACCTGCACGGCGGGGCGATAGAAGTGGGAAACATGCGGGACGGGGCGGGTACCGTCATCGGCGTTAGCGCCCGACTGAGCCTGCCGGCTGCTGGATAAGTGACTCGCTGCAATCAACCTATTTCCGTTTATGGGCTCGTTGGAAATTCCAATGGCCACTACTCGAAATAAAAAATAATAACTTAAATACAAGCTCAGCGCCTCGAAACACACCGGGTAAAATCAACTGCCTGCTGGATAATCCCCCGGAAAGTTTGAGTGCAGGTGCGCTGAATCGGGGTTTCCACTAACGAGATCAAGAACCGGACCACTATTGAACCTGGCCTACCCTTCAGGATCGCCACGTCGCAACAGTTCGTGAGCGACTAAACTATGAAATGGGGGTCTATAACTCCCGGGTGACCCCGAAAATCAGTAATACGGCAATTTCAACCCCTGAACGCGGAGAGCGCTCATGCTTCCCCAAATCAAAACCATTTTGTATACCACGGCCTTGGGCAGCCACACGCGGCCGGTGTTTCGTTTCGCTGTCGGTCTGGCTCGACAGCACGGCGCCCGGATCGTGCTGCTGCATGTGGTCGAGCCGCTGAACAGCTCGGTTCGGTTCCTGATGGAATCCTATCTGTCGGCAGAAAAAGCGCAGGAGTTACATCACGAAGCAACCCGGGGTATTCTGGAGAAATTCCACAAGAGGCTGGAAGCCTTCTGCGCGGAAGAACTCGGCGCCTCGCTCGAACAGACCGAGGTCATCTCGGAAATCCGCGTCATCAGCGGCGTTCCCTACGAAGTCATCCTGCACGAGGCCGACCGCTGCGAAGCCGACATGATTATCATGGGCACCCATACCGGAACCTCCCGGCGAGTCGATTTTCTCGGTTCGACCACCCGCAGGCTCACGTTGCTGTCCAAGCGGCCGGTATTGATCATTCCCGTTAGCGATAGCCCAAGCAATGAATGGCCCGAAGCGCTCATCTGATGCACGGCGCCATCATCGTCCACGGGCCGGTCGACGATGGCTGGCTTTGGCGGGGAGGTTGCTGCTGGCTCTGCCGGGCGGGTTCGCATTCGCCGGGGATGGCGAGGTTTATACCTGGAAAGACGCCGCCGGCCGGGTGCATTACGGTAACCGCCCGCCCGAGGGCCAGGCTGCCGAACCGGTCCAGCTCAACGCCAAACCGGTTACCGTGCATCCGACCCTGCACATCTACACTTGGACCGACGCCAAGGGCAAGATCCATTATGGCGCCCGACCGCCGCCCGACGTCCCCGCCAAGGAACTCAAGGAAGAAGACGGCTCGCTGTCCACTATTCGCTCCACCCAGATTCGCGAAGGCGAACAGCAACTCTTGCGCGAGCAGGGCGAGTAAGGTGCGCGGGAACGCCTAGCCCAACGCCCCACTTCAACGCGACACATCCGGCCAGCGTCGCCGGATTTCTCCCAGCCAGAGTCGCCGCAAGCGTTGGCGCGTGGCATCTGGCGCTCCCTGCAACAGGGCGCGGTAGTACTGGTGGGACGCGCGGGTCACCGCCCGCTCGTATTCTGGCAACTTTTCTATCTCACGAATGGTCATCATAGCAATGCCCTCACCTGACTGCCAAAATCGCTTATGCGTTGTTAGCGAGGCAAAGATCGTGCCTTTTGTTCGCCTCCCCTTTTGCATCAGGGTTAACTACTCAAGCGGTATCAATGATTCCAACGGATCGCCATCACCATGAGTCCCGATGATTACTGTCACGAATTGGCTGGTCGCCAGGGTTCGGATTTCCATTACAGTCTGCTGGGACTACCGCTCGTCCAACGGCAAACCCTGGTCGCGATCCAGGCGTTTCAGCATGAAACCGCCCAAATCGTCAGCGAATGCCACGATCCGGGCGTGGCCCGGACCAAGCTGGACTGGTGGCGGTCCGAGATCGCTCGGCTGTTCTCGGACGAACCGCAGCACCCGATCACTCGCGCCCTGCACCCACGGCTGATCCGGTTCAACCTGCCCGAGGAATACTTTCAGGAAATCCTGGATGGGGTGGCGATGGACTTGGACTACGACGCCTATCCCAGTTTCACCGAACTGACCTTGTACGTTCACCGGAGGGGCAGTACCCCCGCTCTGCTGGCGGCGGAGATCATGGGTTTCCAGGACCGGCGGGCCACCCCCAGGTTCGCCCACGAAGCCGGCGCGCTGTTGTTGCTGTTCGACCGGCTTTGCGATGTGCGCCAACAGGCTCAACAGGGGCGATATTATCTGCCTGAGGACGAAATGCAACGCTTTGGCGTTCATCCGGGAGACCTGCTGGCGGCGCAGACCACGGAGCCAGTCCGGCAACTGTTCTTCTTTCAGGCCGAGCGAATTCGCGGCTATCACCGTCGAGCTCTGGAGCATTTGCCGGATGCCGATCGTTACGCGCAGTGTGGCCTGTTGATTCGTATGGAACTGGCGTTGGTCCTGCTGGCGGAAATCGCCGAGGACGGCTACCGGTTGCTGGAGCAACGCACCAACCTGCCACCGCTGCGCAAGCTGTGGCTCGCCTGGCGGTTGCGGCGCCGCTACCGGCCTCGGCGCCGGCATAGTAGACTGTGATTTCGCCCGCCGTATCTGGTGGGCGCGGATCGACAACTTTGCTGGATAACATACCGCCATGAAGGATTACCAGCCTGCCGCTGATCTGCTGAAAAACCGAATCATTCTGGTGACGGGCGCCGGCGACGGCATTGGTCGCGCCGTGGCACGCCAGTTGGCCGGCCACGGCGCGACCGTGGTTCTGCTGGGCCGCACCATTCGTAAATTGGAACGGGTTTACGATGACATCGAACGGGCGGGCGGCCCCAAGCCGGCCATCTACCCGATGAACCTGGAAGGCGCGACGCCCAAGGATTACTCCGACTTGGCGCAAGTGCTGGACACGGAATTCGGCCGGCTGGACGGACTGCTGCACAACGCCGCTCTGTTCGAGGGGCTCACGCCGATCGCTAATTATGACATCGAACTCTGGTACCGGATCCTGCAGGTCAACCTCAACGCTCCGTTCATGTTGACCCGGGCCGTTCTGGGCCCGTTGAACCGCTCCACCGACGCCTCGATCGTGTTCACCACCGACCGGGTCGGCGACGAAGGTCGGGCCTATTGGGGCGCCTATGCGGTTGCCAAGGGCGGTGCTCAGAGCCTGATGAAGCTGTTGGCCAGCGAACTGGAAACCAACACCCCGATCCGGGTCAACAGTATCGATCCCGGCCGGGTCCGCACCGAACTGCCGTTGCGGGCCTATCCGGGGCGCGAATCGGCGGAATGGGCCAACCCCGAGGATATTCTGGCAACCTATCTTTATCTGCTGGGACCGGACAGCAAGGGCATCACCGGTCAGACCTTCCACGCCCAGGATTGAGAGGGCGGCGCGGACCCGCCACCGGCCTGCGCCGGCCGGCCCGCGCCTCCCAAGGATTGACGGTTTCCGCGGTTTAGATGCCGCGCCATGGAGGCGGCGGGATCGCGTGACAGGTTCCTCCGGCGCGGGGCTGCGGGGCGCGCAGCCCACCGCTTCCAGCAGAGTCAGAACTTGCTCTTCGTCCAGTTCATCCCAGCGCCCCGGATGCAGGCCCCGCCGCAAGGTCACCGACCCGAACCGCACCCGGATCAGCCGGCTGACGGTGACGCCCTGCGATTCCCAAAGCCGGCGCACCTCGCGGTGGCGGCCTTCCCGCAGAATCACGTGATACCAGTGGTTGGTTCCTTCGCCGCCTGCCTCCCGGATCTCGTCGAAACGCGCCAATCCATCCTCCAACAACACCCCCTCCCGCAACCGTTGCAACATCTCCGGCGGAACCTCGCCCAGCACCCGCGCCGCGTATTCCCGTTCGATCTGGGACGAAGGGTGCATCAGGCGGTTGGCCAGTTCGCCGTCGTTGGTCATCAGGAGCAAGCCCTGGGTGTTGAGATCGAGCCGACCGACCGCGATCCAGCGGCCATCGCGCAGCGGGGGCAAGTTCTCGAAGATCGTGGGCCGGCCTTCAGGATCGTGGCGGCTGGTTATCTCGCCGACCGGCTTGTAATAGGCCAGCACTCGCCGCCCCTGCCCGAACGCGCGCACTTGGATTAGCTTGCCGTCGATCTGGATCTTCTCCGCGCCGTTGACCTGGACGCCCAGTTGCGCCGCTGCGCCGTTCACGGTGATCCGGCCCTGGCGGATCCAGTTCTCGATCTGGCGCCGTGACCCGAGCCCCATGCGGGCCAGAAATTTTTGCAAGCGTTCAGCCATCAGGCGGTTCCGTTCGGGTGGGGGAATCCTCGGGCGGGACGATGACCTGGCGTTCCAGTTCGGCGCCGATGACGCCCAGATCGCGCGGCGCCGCCAAGGGCGGCAACTCGCTCAGGCTCTTGAGGTTGAAGTAATCCAGGAAAGAGCGGGTGGTGGCGTACAAAGCCGGGCGGCCGGGCGCCTCGCGGTGACCGATCACCTTGATCCAGCCGCGCTCCTGCAAGGTTTTCATCATGCTGGTGCTGACGCTAACCCCACGGACCTCCTCGATCTCGCCGCGAGTGACCGGCTGGCGGTAGGCGATCAGCGCCAGGGTTTCCAGCAGCGCGCGGGAGTAGCTGGCGGCCCGCTCTTCCCACAACCGCGACACCCAGGGCGCGAATGCCTGGGGCACTTGCAGGCGGAAGCCGCTGGCGACCTCGACCAGTTCCAAACCGCGTCCGGCGTAGTCGGCGGCCAGTTCGAACAACGCGGCGCGCAGCGCATCCCGCTCGGGCCGTTCCGCGTCAGGGAACAGCGCGAGCATGCGGTCCTGAGTCAGCGGTTCGTCGGCGGCCAGCAACAACGCTTCCAGGATGGTCTTCAATTCCGGCATTGCGGAGACTCAGACTCGCCGCCGGACGTGGATCGGCGCGAACGGTTCGGCCTGCACCATTTCCAGCAGAGCCTCGCGCAACAATTCCAGCACCGCCAGAAACGTCACCACTACCCCCATTCGCCCCTCCTCGGGTCGGAACAATGCGCTGAAAGGGGTAAAGCGCAGCGCGTCCAACCGGTCCAACACCTGGCTCATCCGCTCGCGCACCGACAGTACCTCGCGCTGGATATGGTGGCGTCCAAATAATTCGGCGCGGGCCAGCACCTCGCGCAAAGCGGTCAACAGGTCGGCCAGACTGATCGGCGGCGGCGTTCGGCGCGTTTCCCGCTGAGCCGGTTCGGCTCTGGCGGGAAAAAAATCGCGTTCCAGTCGGGGCAAGGCATCCAGAGCCCGCGCCGCCTGTTGGAAACGCTCGTAATCCTGGAGCCGACGAATCAGTTCGGCACGCGGGTCTTCTTCCTCCCCCTCGGCGAATTCCGGGCGGGGAAGCAGCAACCGTGATTTGATCTCCGCCAGCCAGGCCGCCATCACCAGATACTCCGCCGCCAGTTCAAGCTGCATTTCCTGCATCAGCCCCAGATAATCCATGTACTGTCGGGTGATGTCGGCGATGGGAATGTCGAGAATGTTCAGGTTCTGACGCTTGACCAGGTACAGCAGTAAATCCAGCGGTCCCTCGAAGGCCTCCAGGAATACTTCCAGCGCATCTGGCGGGATATAGAGATCCTGGGGGTACTGGGTGTAGGGTTCACCGCCAACCATGGCGAGCAGCGGCGGAGCGGTGTCCATCGGCTTATAGTTCCCCTGTTTCAATTATATTCAATCTCTGCGCGCCTGCGTCCCTGCGCGAGTCCCGTTCAGGAAGGCGAATATCGCGCAGAGACGCGGGGCAGCAAAGAAATCCTGGCCAGGCGCGCTACTGCCCCAGCGGCCGAATGCCGACCGCGCGCCGCAGCTCGTGCAGGAACGGTACACTACATTCACGCGCTCGGGCCGCGCCCTGCTTCAACACTTGCTCGATGTAAGCTGGCTGCTCCAGGAGTTCCTGGTAACGCTGGCGCGGTTCGCTCAACCTGGCGTTCAAATACTCGAACAGAATCTGCTTCATCTCGCCCCAGCCGATGCCCTGGGCATAGCGCTCGCGCATCGCAGCCGTCTCCTCGATGGTGGCGAAAGCCTGGTAAATCTGGAACAGAGTGCAGGCATCGGGGTCTTTTGGCGCTTCCGGCGGCAGCGAGTTGGTCTTGATCCGCATGATCAGCTTGCGCAGCGCCTTGTCCGGCTCGAATAGCGGAATGGTGTTGCCGTAGCTCTTGCTCATTTTGCGCCCGTCGAGCCCGACCAGCACCGCCGTTTTCTCGTCCACCACCGCCTCGGGCAGCACGAAATGCTCGCCGTACAGGTAATTAAAGCGGGCGCCGATGTCCCGCGCCATTTCCAGATGCTGGACCTGGTCCCGACCGACCGGCACCTTGTTGGCCTTAAACATCAGAATGTCCGCCGCCATCAGGATCGGGTAGCAGAACAACCCCATGGTCACGCCCTTGTCGGGGTCCTTGTCGGGATCGGCCACATTTTCAGCCACCGCCGCCTTGTAGGCGTGAGCGCGGTTCATCAACCCCTTTGCGGTCACGCAGGTCAGTATCCAGGTCAGTTCCAGGATTTCGGGAATGTCGGTCTGGGCGTAGAAGATGACATTCTCGACATCCAGCCCCAGCGCCAGCCAGGTGGCGGCGACTTCCAGCCGCGAGCGGTGGACCAGCGCGGGGTCCTGGCATTTGACCAGGGCGTGATAGTCGGCCAGGAAGTAAAACGATTGCACCTCGCGCCGGCGACTGGCCTCGATGGCGGGCAGGATGGCGCCGACGTAATTGCCCAGATGCGGCGTGCCGGTGGTGGTGATGCCGGTTAGGGTGATTTCCATGATGAAAACGGTCGTTTTGAATTCTGGTTCAGAAGAAAAACAGGCTCAAGATCGCCTGGCGGAGGGTCATAACGACAGGCATCAGATTCAGCAGGCCGCTGACCAGCAGCAGCACCAGAATGACCAGCCCGTAAGGTTCCATCCGCACCATCGCCTCGCCGAAACGATTGGGGAGCACCCCAGCCAACACCCGAGAACCGTCTAGCGGCGGAATCGGCACCAGATTGAGCACGCCCAGCATGACGTTGACGTCTACTCCGGCCAATCCCATCGCCATCAGCGGCTCGCCCAGCCACGGCAGCGAGATCTGCGCACCATGGCCGATCAGCATGATTAGCCCCCAGCCCAGCGCCATCAGTCCATTGGATATCGGTCCAGCCAGTGCCACCAACGCCATGTCGCGCTTGGGCTGGCGCAACCGGTGGTAGTTGACCGGCACCGGCTTGGCCCAACCGAAAATGAAACCGCCTACGACCGCCATTACCGCCGGGACCAGCACGGTGCCGACCGGGTCGATATGCCGCAGTGGATTGAGGCTGAGCCGGCCCTGGGCCTTGGCCGTGGTATCGCCGCAGCGCAGCGCCATCCTTCCGTGCGCCACCTCGTGCAGGGTGATGGCCAGCAGCAACGGCGGCGCCAGCACGATCAAAAGCTGAATGACATTCAAGTCTTGCATGGCGGGATTATACGCAGCCCTTCTGCGCGCGGACTAGAGAAATGCACTGGCGTCGCCCAGTCCCTGGCGGACCAATTGCGGCGCTTCGTCGGTCAGATCGATCACCGTCGTCGGCTCGCGTTGGCCGGGGCCACCGTCAACGATCAGATCTACGTCGTGGCGCAAGCGTTCCTCAATTTCCTCTGGATCGTGCAGGGGCCAATCATCGCCGGGCAATATCAGCGTGCAACTCATAATCGGCTCGCCAAGCTCGGCCAGGAGGGCGCGGGCGATCACATTGTCCGGCACCCGGATGCCAATGGTCTTGCGGCGGGGATGCTGCAAGCGGCGAGGCACCTCATGGGTCGCTTGCAGGATAAAAGTGAACGGTCCCGGAGTGGCGGCCTTGAGCAAACGGTAACAACGGTTGTCCACTTTTGCGTAGGTGGCGATTTCCGACAGATCACGACAAACCAGAGTGAAATTGTGGTGGCGGTCGGTCTGGCGGATATGACGGATGCGTTCCGCCGCCGCCTTGTCGCCGAGCTGGCACCCCAGAGCATAGCTGGAATCGGTGGGATAAACGACGATATCGCCCGCGCGCAGCCGTTCCACCGCTTGCACGATCAGGCGTGGCTGTGGGTTAGCGGGATGGATTTGTAAAAAGCGGCTCATGGCCTGTACTATTCTCAAGTTTGCGGACAATTTCAGACTGGCAACTTGCCAGTCCAACGTGGTCCGGTCAAGACAGCAGCCGTGGCGCCGCCCGGTTTTCATCCACCCGCCCCGCCTCCCCTTTCTCAAAGGAATCCTGATTACCGGCATGAAACTGCTGTTCGACTTCCTGCCCATCCTGCTGTTTTTTATCGCCTACAAACTGGCGGACATCTACGTCGCCACGGGAGTGCTGATCGTGGCTACCCTGGCTCAGGTCGGCTGGATTTGGCTGCGCCAGCACCAGGTCGAAAAGATGCCGCTGTTCACCGCCGCCCTGGTGCTGGCGCTGGGCGGGGCAACGCTGATCCTACACGATCCGGTCTTCGTCAAATGGAAACCGACGGTGGTGAACTGGCTGTTCGCAGCAGTGTTCCTGGGCAGCCGGTTTATCGGCCGTAAGACCCTGCTGGAACGGATGGTGGGCGGGCAACTGGAACTTCCCGCGCCCGTCTGGGTCAAGCTGACACTGGCCTGGGCGGGATTTTTTCTCGTCATGGGCGCGGCCAATCTCTATGTCGCGTTCACATTCAGCGAAAATACCTGGGTTAACTTCAAACTGTTCGGCCTCCTGGGCCTGACCCTGGTCTTCGTACTGGCGCAGGCTTTCTACATGAGCCGCCATCTCAAGACCGACGAAACCGATCTGTCAAAGGACTCCTGATCATGCTCTACGCCATTCTGGGCCACGACGCGCCAAACAGTCTTGAGCGGCGCTTGGCGGTCCGCCCCGCTCATCTGGAAAGGTTGAACGCCATGCTGAACGAGGGTCGGGTGATCCTGGCCGGACCACTGCCGGCCATCGACAGCCCCGATCCCGGCCCCGCCGGCTTCCAGGGCAGTCTGATGGTGGTCGAATTCCCATCGCTGGAAGAAGCCAAAGTCTGGGCCGAGGCCGATCCCTATGTGGCAGCCGGCGTGTTCGCAGCGGTTGAAGTCTACCCTTTCCGCAAGATACTGCCGGCATGAGCGACCGGGTCGTCCTGATCGAGCAACGGCTGCGGGCCGCACTGGAGCCGGAAAGCCTGGACATTGCAGACCTCAGCGCCAGCCATGCCGGCCACGCCGGCGCGCGCGAGGGCGGCCATTTCACCGTCCAAATCGTCTCCGCCGCCTTCGCCGGCAAAACCCCGATTCAGCGCCATCGCCTCGTCAACGCGGCGGTGGCGGACCTGATGCGCCGGGAAATCCACGCCCTAAGCATTCGGGCGCGGACCCCGGAAGAAGCACGAATCCCAAACCCGTAACCATAACCAACCCCCTCAGGAATTTCTGATCATGATCAAAACCCACAAATTGACCCTCCCGTTCCTGGCGTTATCCTCGACCCTGCTGCTGTCCGGCATGGCTCTGGCGGCCGAAGAAAAGAAAGCCGAGCCGGCACCGGTAACTCCCGTCGCCGCGCCTCCCGCCAAGGCCCCGCCAGCGCCGTTTACCATTCCCGACCCGGTCGCTGTGGTCAATGGCACTCTGATCACCAAGGCGGCGTTCGACCAATACGCCCAGCAATTGCGCGGCAAGGCCAAGGTGGATTCGGCGGAATCCAGCAAGTCGCTGGTGGATCAGTTGGTCATGGAGGAGCTGCTGGTGCAGGAAGCCGGCAAGCAAAAGCTGGCCGATGATCCGCAGATCAAACAGCAGATTGAAATGATTAAGCGCAACCTGCTGGCCAGCACCGTGGTGCGCCGGATGCTGAGCGAGAACGCACCCAGCGAGGACGCGATTAAGAAGGAATACGACACCGCCGTCGCGGCGATGAAAGGCAAGGAGTACAAGGCCAGCCACATCCTGGTGGACTCAGAGGACAAGGCCAAGGAAGTCATTGCCGAACTGAAAAAGGGCGGCAATTTCGCCGAGTTGGCCAAAGCCAAGTCAAGCGACAGTTCCGCTGCCAACGGCGGCGATCTGGGCTGGTTCACCCCCAGCATGATGGTGCCGCCGTTCTCGGAGGCGGTCGCCAAAATGGAAAAGGGCAAATCCAGCGAGCAGCCGGTGCAAACCGCGTTCGGCTGGCACGTCATCCTGCTGGAGGATGTCCGAGACGCTACTCCGCCGTCCATGGATGAATTGAAACCGCAAATCTCCCAGATGCTGCAAAGCAAGATGGTGAACGATTACCTGGAAAAGCTGAAATCCGGCGCCAAGATCGAGGTCAAGGAGATCCAGGTCAGCGAGGCCAAGCCCGCCGCCACCCCGGAAGCCGCCAACCAAGGACAGCAAGCCCGAGAAGAAGGAAGAGAAGAAGTAGTACCAGGCGTCTCCTCGCCCGCAACCTCTCTCCCCGCAAAGGAGAGAGGTTATCGCTCCAGCAGCGCTAGCAATCCGGCCTCGTCCAGCACCGCCACGCCGAGTTCCCGCGCCTTGTCCAGCTTGGACCCGGCATCGCGGCCCGCCACCACGTAATCGGTCTTCTTCGACACGCTGCCGCTCACCTTGGCGCCCAGCGCCCGCAACTGGTCCGACGCCAGATCGCGAGTCAAAGACTCCAACGTTCCCGTCAGCACGAAGGATTTACCGGCCAGTGGCTGATCAGCAACCGTCTTAGCCGCCGTTTCCGGCCAGTGCACGCCAGCGGCGCGCAACCGGGCGATCACCGCCAGATTATGCGGTTCCTGGAAAAACGCGCGAATCGCGGCGGCAACAACCGGACCCACGTCCGGCACTTGTCGCAAACTCTCCTCCTCAGCGGCCATCAGGGCCTCCAACGTACCGAAATGGTCAGCCAGCGCCAGCGCCGTGGCTTCGCCCACTTCGCGAATCCCCAGCGCATACAGAAATCGCGCCAGCGTCGTGTTCTTGCCGCGTTCCAATGCCTCGACCAGCTTGGCGGCGGACTTGGCGCCCATCCGTTCCAACCCGGCCAGCGTCGCCATGTCCAGACCGTACAGATCAGCGGGATTGCGCACCAAATCCCGCTCGACCAGTTGCTCGACCAACTTGTCGCCCAACCCCTCGATGTCCAGCGCCCGGCGCGAGGCGAAAAAGCGGATCGCTTCCTGGCGCTGGGCGCGGCAGTACAACCCGCCAATGCAGCGGGCCGCCGCCCCCCCTTCCAGGCGCACGACCCGCGACCCGCACACCGGACAGGTTTCCGGCATCGCGAACGGTTTGGCATCGGGCGGACGGCGCTCCAGCACCACCCTGACTATTTCGGGAATCACGTCGCCAGCCCGGCGCACGATCACGGCGTCACCCACCTGCACGTCCTTGCGGGCCACCTCGTCGGCGTTGTGCAAGGTTGCATTGGTGACGGTGACATGGCCGACGAATACCGGTTTGAGCCGCGCCACGGGGGTGATCACCCCCGTGCGCCCGACCTGAACCTCGATGGCCTCGACCACGGTCAGTTCTTCCTGGGGCGGGAATTTGTGCGCCACCGCCCAGCGCGGCTCGCGGGTGCGAAAACCCAATTGCCGCTGCCAATCGAGGCGGTTGACCTTGTATACCACCCCGTCGATATCGAAGGGCAATGCATCGCGCTTCCCGGCGATGGCGCGGTGAAACTCGATCAGGCCCGCCGGGCCCCACGCTACCGTACGCTCGCTGTTCACCGGCAAGCCCAAACCGGCCAGCGCATCGAGAACCGCGCCATGGGTGGCGGGTAATTCCCAACCCCGCACCTCGCCCAGCCCGTAAGCAAAAAAGGACAATGGCCGCTGCGCGGCCAGGTTCGGGTCGAGTTGCCGGATGCTACCCGCTGCGCCATTACGGGGATTAACCAGGGTAGGCAACCCTGTGGCGCTCTGGCGGGCATTGTAGCGCTCGAAATCAGCTCGACTCATGAATGCCTCGCCGCGCACCTCCAGCACATCGGGCTCGGCGCCTTGCAGCCGGAGCGGCACCGCCTTGATGGTGCGCACGTTCCGTGTGACGTCCTCGCCGGTCTGGCCATCGCCGCGCGTGGCGGCCTGCACGAGCACGCCACTCTCATAACGCAGGCTAACGGCCAAACCATCGAACTTCAGTTCGCAAGCGTACGCGATTGGAGCCACATCCTCGCTTAAGCCCAGTTCGCGCCGCACCTGGGTGTCAAAAGCCAACGCACCGTCCGGACCGGTGTCGGTTTCGGTGCGGATGGACAGCATCGGAATCCGATGCCGCACCGGAACAAAAGCATCCAAAGGTTGGCCGCCCACCCGCTGGGTCGGGGAATCGGGCGCGATCAATTCGGGATGGGCGGTTTCGAGTTGCAGAAGCTCCAGAAACAGCCGGTCGTACTCGGCGTCTGGAATCTCCGGGTCGTCCAGAACGTAATAGCGATAACCATGCCAGTTCAGTTGCTCGCGTAGCCACCGGGCGCGATTCCGAACATCGGCGGCAATCGCCACGACGCCCCCGGGTTCAATCCGGCAGCGCCAACCAGCGCCGTTCCAGATCGGCGACCTGGCCGCGCAGTCGCAGCAACATTTGGTTGGTCAACCGGATATTGTGCTCGTCGCAAATGGTTCCGCCGAGATTGCGCGCCAGATGATCGGCGCTGATCACCAGTAGATCCAGCGCCTCCGTTCCCTCCAGCGGGCCGGGCAAGCTCATGAACAGCAACAACCCCGGGGTGGATAAATCCTGCAGGGTCTGTGGATCGAAAGCACCCGGCTTGCGCAGGTGCGCCACGCTGAAAACCGGGGTATCGCCGGCGGAATCCTGGTCTGGGAACCGTTCGAACAAGCCATCGGCATTGAGCCGGAGATCCAGTTCCTCGGCCGCTATCTGGATGCGCGGTCCCTCAAACGGCCGCCCACGTGGCGCCATAACGGTCAAGACCACCGTCATGGACAGCGCCGCTGTTTCATTGGCCTCCCGCCGCGCTGCCGGGGGCGGCTCCGCCTGGAGGGGCGCGGACTCGATGTCCGCCGCGACGGAGGAATCGGCTTTTCTCGGCTCAACCGGTCGAATCTCCACATCCACCAAGACCTTGTCGGCCAAATGATGATCGGGGGTAATCCGGCCCAGATCGCCAAATTGATGCCCATTCAGCAAGGAATCCGCCTGGTTCGGTGGCTCGCCAAATACCAGCGGCTCCATTTCCGGCCGCCGCCGACGTTTGCCGATCTCCTCCTTAATGCGGGACCGGATGCCCCAGAGATAAATTAGAATGACAACGACGGCTCCGATGCCCGTCAGCAGCCACTGCAACTGCGTCTTATCCATTTTCGTCCCGCGAGAGCCCCGGATTGCGCGTACCGCAACCCCTTGCAACAAGGAATGCCAACCCCCCATCGCCGAAGTGGGTGGGATAGGGGCCAAGTGCCACCGTTTATACTCAAATCCCCGCGTCCTTACAAATACCGCTGATCCAGTCTCAATACGCTCGCGCGGCTTGAAGGATATCCGGCTCAGTAAATGCCTTTAAAACTCACCCCCCTTGCCATTACTCAATACCCGGGAAGATTCCCGTACAAGCTTAGAAAAGGTGTATCTGTAAATAAATCTGAATGTTACCAAATTTGCAGCAAATAATGAGCCGGATAATCGCTTAACCGACCGCAGCCAGCCGCGCCGCCTCCTCAACATCCACTGCCACCAAACGCGACACCCCGGGCTCCTGCATGGTCACCCCCGCCAGATGTTGGGCGATTTCCATGGTGGCCTTGTTATGGGTGACAAAAATGAACTGCACCCGGTCCGCCATCTCGCGAACCAGCGCGCCGAACCGACCAATGTTGGCTTCGTCCAGCGGGGCATCCACCTCGTCAAGCAAGCAAAACGGCGCGGGATTGAGCTGGAAAATAGCGAACACCAGGGCGACGGCGGTCAGCGCCTTTTCCCCACCGGACAGCAGGCTGATCGAGCCGATCCGTTTGCCGGGCGGCTTGGCCATGATCGTCACCCCAGCATCCAGCGCATCCTCGCCGGCCAGTTCCAGATGTGCCTGGCCGCCGCCGAACAAGCGCGGAAACAGCTCCCCCAACCCGACGTTGACCTGCTCGAACGTCTCCCGGAAACGAGCGCGGGTCTCGCGATCCATCTTGCGCATGGCATTCTCCAGAGTGGCCAGCGCCTCCAGCAGATCGGCGTTCTGCGCGTCGAGATACTGCTTGCGTTCCGACACCTGGGCAAACTCCTCGATGGCCGCCAGATTGATCGCGCCCAGCCGCTGGATGCGTCGCTCCACCTGCTCCAGTTGCGCCAGCCAGTCGCTTTCGACCGCCACCGCCGGCAGAGCGGATAATATCGCTTCCGGCTCGCTGGCCAGTTCGCGCAACTGATCGAGGAGATTTTGCTGGCGAATCCGCGCCTCGCCTGCGGCCAGCCGCTGTTCTTCCAGTTGCCGGCGCTGCGTCTCGGCCTGACGTTCGCAACGACCGCGCGCCTGTTCGCGGGCCTGCAATTCGGCATCCTGGGTTTCAAGAGCCTGGCGCGCCTCCCGCAGTTCCGCTTCGAGCGCCAGCCGCCGTTCCAAGCCCTGAGCCAGTTCGTCCTCTGCGGCGGCCAGGGCCGCATCGGGATTGGCGGCGCGTTCCGCCGTCAACCGCTCCCGCCGCGCCACAAGCTGATCGCGTTGCGCCGCTAGCCGCTCCACCGACTGTTCGGCGGCGGCCGAGCGCGCTCGCGCGGTCTCCAGCGCCACCATCCACCTGGAGGCATCCTGGCGGGCGGCATCCGCCCGGTCCCGGCACTCACGCAGTTCCTCGCGCTGGCGCTCCCGGCGCGCGACCAGTTCCTCCTGTTCCGCGCCCAGACTCTCCAGGACCAGCAGCGCCTCCTCCAGTCGCGCCCTGGCCAGTTCGATCTGCTCGCGCTCCTGCTCCATCTGTTCCTCCCATTCCGCGATGTCCTCGACCAGCGCCATGCGGCGGGCGCGGGCCTGTTCCACCCGGGCCATCGCCGCGTTCAGCCGTCCTTGCGCTGTGGCATGATCGCGGTGTCCCTGGTTGACCGCCTGTTGCGCCTCGCGTCGCTGTTGTTCCAGTTCGCGCTGCTGCCCGCGCAGGCGCTCCAATTCGGCTTCCCCCTGCTCAAGCGCCTCCGCGTCCCGGGCCAGCGCCGCCTCCAAACGGCGGATTTCCCGCTCCCGCGCCAGAACGCCGTCATCGCCGCGAGCCAGTCGCAACCAGTGGCGCCCGCAGCGCACGCCCTCGGGCGTCACCAAGGTTTCACCCTCTCGCAGGTCGACGCGCCGCAACAACGCCTCCGCGAGATCGGCGACGACGCACGCGCCGTCCAGCAGACCCGGGAGCGGCCAAGGCGCGCGCACCCGTGCCGCCAGCGCGGAAGCCTCGATCGACGTAGACGGCAAGTCTGGCGGCGGTTGAAATATTGTTAGCCGGCCTTGTCCGAATTCGGCGACCGCAGCCGCCGGCCCGTCGAGTTCCGGTACGCAGACCGCATCCAGCCAGCCCGCCAGCGCCGCTTCCACCGCGTTTTCCCAGCCCGGCTCCACCTCCAACCGCTCCGCCAGCCGCGGCGCATCGGCTAAACCCTGGGCGTGCAGCCATTGTTTCAGATCGTCATCGTGTCGCCCCAGCGCCGCTTCCTGCAAGGTGTGCAATGAAGCCAGCCGGCCCCGGCCGGTCTGCAACCGGTCGCGCGCCTCCCGGGCAAGCTGGTTGGCCTGCCGCTGCGCGTCCCCAGTCGCGGCCATCCCGGCCTCCGCGCTCGCCAGAATTTCCTGCGCGCGGCGCAGGGTTTCGGCAGTTTCCCGTTCGCCCACATTCAAGCCGTTGATTTCTTTATCGAATTCACCATCAGTGAGTTGAGCCGCCTCGAATCGCAGACGCTCCAGGCGCCGCTCGCCTTGCAGCCACTGCCGCTCGCCATGCTCGATCCTGGTGCGCTCCACCTCGGCTTGGCGCTGCGCCTCGGCGCGGCGCTGGCCGAACGTTTCCCAGGCCGCTTGCTCCTCCCGCAACGCGGCGTCGGCGATGGCCAGCGCCGCGCTGGCGTCCATCTCAACGGTCAACGCGCGCGCCTGTTCCGGCTCGGCGGCGGTTAATTCCGCCACCAGTTCATCCCGCTGCCGCCGGTCCGCGTCCAACTGCCCCTCGACTTGCGCCAGCGCCGCCTCGATCTGCCGGCTTTCATCCTCGCGCCGCCGGCACAGTTCGCGCTGATGCTGCAGAAACTGTTCGAGCCGGCTGATGTCCGCCCCGGCCCGGTAATAGCGGCCCTGGGCATCGTTGAAAACCGTGTTCGACTCCAATCGCCGTGCTCGTCCGGCCTCCATTTCGGCTTCCAGCCGACGCTGTTCGGCCAGCACCGCCTCCAGGGCGGTTTCCCGCTGGCGCAATTCACCGTCGCGGTCCTGGATCTCGGCGCGGAGGCTCCGCCAGCGCAGAGTCAGCAATTCCGCCCGGAGCCGGCGTTCGCCGGCGCGCAGTTCGCGATATTGCTCGGCGGCCCGAGCCTGGCGCTGCAAGTGCTGGAGCTGTCGGCTCAGTTCCTCGCGCACGTCGTTGAGCCGGTCGAGGTTGTCGCGGGTATGCTGGATCCGGGTTTCGGTCTCGCGGCGGCGGTCCTTGTACTTGGAAATGCCGGCCGCCTCCTCCAGAAACACCCGCAGTTCCTCCGGCCGGGCCTCGATCACCCGAGAGATCATGCCTTGTTCGATGATGGCGTAACTGCGCGGCCCCAGGCCAGTGCCGAGAAAAATGTCGGAGATGTCGCGGCGGCGGCAACGCGCGCCATTGAGAAAGTAGTGGGACTGGCCGTCGCGGCCCACCAGCCGGCGGATGGCGATTTCCCCGTAAGTGGCCCAAGGTCCGCCCAAACGTCCCTGGCTGTTATCAAACACCAGTTCGATCGACGCCTGCCCGACCGGCTTGCGGCTGGCGGAGCCGTTGAAAATCACGTCGCTCATGGTCTCGCCGCGCAGGCTGCGGGCCGAGCTTTCACCCATTACCCAGCGCACGGCGTCGATGATGTTGGACTTGCCACAGCCGTTGGGACCGACAATGCCGACCAGGTCGCTGGGCAAATGCAACACCGTGGGATCCACGAACGACTTGAATCCAGCCAACTTGATCGTGCTCAACCGCATGGGGGAGGACGCGCGCTCCGCGCCGTTCAGACCCGGCGGACCAGGGGTTGCAAAACCGTCTCAATGGCATCCAGATCCGGAATAATGACCTGCTGATCCTGGTAGCGCGCCCAGCTCAAAATGCCCGGCCGGCTCAACTCGGAAACAGGGACGTCAGGATCGAGATTTATTTCCTGGCGCTGCAGGTTGAGGGGTCGCGGCGCCGAGGTGCCAAGAAGGCCAAAATGCGGCAACTGGGAGTCCGCGCCCAGAGTATTGACGATGATGATCCGGGAATTGAGATCGGCATCGGGCGCCACCCGAAAAATCAGCCGTCCCAGGCTGACCAACGGCGTGGTCAGATTACGCCACAGCATGGCGCCAACCACCCATTGCGGCGCCGATTCGATGCGCAGGGGGCTGGCGAAGGGCAACACCTCGACGACGAGGCTGTTGGGCAGGATGATCTGCCCGCCCTGCACCGCGATCAACAAACAACGGAGATTGGGAGATGCTTCCATAACCTGGTCCGGGAAACGGACGGCGCGGAACCGGCTCCGGTGTTCCGGACCCGGCCCGACCGTCTCAGGTGATCAACTCCAGAGCGCGTTCGCCGAGTATCTTGCGAATCGACTGCATCAACTGCTCTTCTTGATAAGGTTTGGTCAAGTACTCGTTGACGCCCAGTTTCATGGCCCGGCCGCGATGTTTATCGCCGCCGCGCGACGTCACCATGATGATCGGCAGATGCGACAGGGCAGCCTGGTTGCGAACGTGGGCCAACACCTCGAAACCATCCATGCGCGGCATCTCGATGTCGAGAATCGCCAGGTCAGGCACCTGGGTCTGCAACATCGCCACGGCGTCCAACCCATCCTTGGCGGTGACAACCCGGATGTTGTGGCGTTCCAAAATCCGGGCCGTCACCTTGCGCATGGTGATCGAATCGTCGATCACCATGACGGTGAGCTTCTCCGGGCGAGTCTCCTGGCGCGCCGCGCGCAATGCGCGGCTTTCCGCCTGCTTCTGCGCCTGGGAACCGACGTTGCGCACCAGCGCCGCGAGTTCCAGCACCACCACCACCCGGCCATCGCCCAGCACGGTGGCGCCAGAGATGCCGGGCACCCCATTGAACTGGGGTCCGACCGGCTTGACGATGATTTCCTGGTTGCCCAGCACCGCCTCGACCTGCAGGGCGGCGCTGGCCTCCGCGCTGCGGAACAGCAGTGCGGGCGGGCGGCGATCAGCGACTTCCTCGAAGGGCAGGATCTGTTCGCTGCCAGTCAGAATGCCCAGGTTGTGAATCGGATAGCTGCGACCACTGTACTGATGCTGGACCTGCTCGCCGGTCAGATAGGCTTTGAACGCCTTTTCCATGAGCCGGGTGACCAGTTCGATGCTAAGCAACGGAATCGCGAAGATATGATCGCCAACCCGCGCCAGCAGGGCCTGGGTCACCGACAGCGAGAACGGCAATCGAACGATAAAGCGGGTACCCTGGCCGGGCTCGGTCTGGATCAGCAGCGCACCGCGCATGGCGCGGATTGCCTCATTCACCACATCCATGCCGACTCCGCGTCCGGAAATCTGGGTCACCGAGGAAGCGGTGGAAAAACCGGGGCGCAGCAGCAGGGCGATCAACTCGTCCTGGGTGGCCGGCTGGTCAGGCAGGAGCAGTCCCTTTTCCTCACCCTTGACCCGAATCGCGTCGAAATTAAGGCCACTGCCATCGTCGCCCAGTTCAAGCACCAATTCCGCACCTTCCCGGCGCAGGCTGAGCATAATGGTGCCGATCTCGGATTTGCCGACCGCCCGGCGCTGCTCCGGCGTTTCGATGCCGTGCGCCAGCGAATTGCGCAGCATGTGTTCCAGCGGCGCTACCATGTTTTCCAGCACGGTGCGGTCGACTTCCGACTCTTCGCCGCCCACCAGCAGATCGGCCCGCTTGCCCAGTTCCTGGGCCGCCTGCCTCACGACCCGCCGCAATCGCGGAATGATGCTGCCGAACCGCACCATGCCGGTGTGCATCAAACCCTGCTGGATTTCCTTGTTGACCTTGCCCTGCAGGTCGAGCAGCGTGGAGACTTCCCTGGAATGTTCGCTCAGGGTGTTACCGACATTGCCCAGATCGTCGGCGATTTCCATCAGCGACCGGGCGACCTGTTGCAGTTCGGTGAAACGATCCAGCTCCAGGGGATCGAATTCCAGTTGATGCGCCTTGGCGCCTTGATCCTGCCGCGACTGGATACGAGCCTCGGCCTGGGTGGAGAGATTGGTGACCTGCCGGCGCAGGCGGGAAATGGTCTGCTCCAGTTCGTTGAGGCTGAAACTCATGGCCCCGACGCCCTGACTGATGCGGGCGCGGAAGATGCTGCTTTCGCCCATCTGGTTGACCAGGGTGTTGAGCAACCCAGCGCTGACCCGGATGCTGTCGGCGGGCGCGGCGGCGGCGGGCATTTCCGCCGGCCGGGCCGGAGCGGGGGTTGGAGTGACCTGCGGAGCGGCGATTGGCGCAACGGTCGGCACCGGTTCGGGTTGCTCCACCGGCACGCCCCCCAACGCGCCGTGCAATTCCTCGATCAATCCAGGCGGCGGTGTCGGTCGAGCGCCCCGGACCACATCCCCCAGCATCTGGTGGAGACCGTCGAGGGCCCGCTGAAGGGTATCCAACACCGGCGTCGATACCGACGCCACGCCTTTACCCAGCGCATCCAATACCGATTCGGCGGCATGGGCCAGATCGCCGACTTTCATGACGCCCGCCATGCGCGACCCGCCCTTGAGGGTATGCATCTCGCGGCGTAGATTGTTCAGCAGTTCAACATTGTCCGGCTCGTCGCGCAGCCGCCGCAGAATGAGGTCGCTGGAATCGAGGACATCGGCGGCCTCGGTCTGGAACACCTGGGCCAGTTCCTGGTCCAGTTCGGTCAATGGCCGCAGGGAACGCGGTTCGGGGACCACCGCCGCCTCTTCGGGGAGGGTGATCGCGGCGAGCAATTCCTCGGCCGGCCTGCCGGTGGCCACCCCGGCAGCCAGCCGCTGCAAATCGGCGATCAGATCCTTCGCAGGCGGGGGACTGGTCCCGCCAGCCGCTTCCGCCAGCATCTGGTTGAGACGATCCAGGGCACGCTGCAGGGTCTCCAACACAACCGGCGAGGCGGCCCCCCCCCTTTTAGCCAAGGCATCCAGCACCGATTCAGCGGCGTGGGCCAGATCGCCGACCGTCATGATGCCCGCCATGCGCGAACTGCCCTTGAGCGTATGCATGCCCCGGCGCAGGTCGTTCAGCAATCCGGGCCGATCGGGTTCGATGCTCAACTGCTGCAGGATGGCATCGATGGCATCGAGAATTTCGGCGGCTTCGTATTGGAAAATCTGCGCCAACTCCGGTTCCACTGCGGGCGGCGCAAGTGGCTCCGGGATGGGCGCCCGTTTCACTGGGGGAACCGCCGCGAGGGGCGGCACCGCTGCGCTCACCACCGGCTCGACAGGGATTGGGACAACTCCCCTTGCCGGTTCCCGCAGCAACGCCTCGGCGCGCGCGGCCAGCCGGTTCATGGCCGCAATGGCGTCCCCGTTCTCCACCGCCGCATCGCCAACCAGCGGCGCCAACGCGACCGCTGCCTCGTCGATCAAGTCGACGATGGCGGGGGAGGCCGCCGGCGCGCCGTTCAGGATATGGGTCAGCAGATTTTCAAAACTCCAGGCGAAATCGCCAATCACGTTCGCCCCCACTACTCGACCGCTGCCCTTGAGGGTGTGGAAGGCCCGACGCAAGGTCGTCAGCGCCTGACGATCGTCCAGATGCCGGCGCCAGACGGCCAGTTGTTTCCGAATTGCGGCCAGCTCGCGGTGCGCTTCCTCTAAAAACACCTCGATGAATTCCGGATCGGTCCCCAGGGCAATCGCCAAACTGGGTAGCGGGGGCGCCACAGGTTTCGGCTCGGCCCGCCGCAACGCCCGCACCTGCTCGACCAGCGCCGGGAGGGCCGCCAGTTCGCCCCCGCCGAGTGGAATTTCACCGACCAGCGGCGCCAGGGCCTCGACCGCCTCCGCGACGACGGTGGCGACAGCCGCATCAGGATGCCGAGCGCCACTTAGCACCTGATTCAACAGGTCTTCGAATTCCCAGGCGAAGTCGCCGATCACGGTCGCGCCGACCATGCGACCACTTCCCTTGAGCGTGTGGAAGGACCGGCGCAGGGCCGCCAGCGCCTGATGGTCGTCCGGATGCACCCGCCAAATGGCCAGTTGTTCCCGAATGGCGGCCAGCTCGCCGCATGCTTCCTCCAGAAACACCTCGATGAATTCCGGATCACCGTCATCCAGTCCGATCAATGCCGAGAGTTGATCCAGGTCCGCAGCGGCGGGCGCGGCGCGGTCCTCCACGTACGCACCTCCGTTCGACTCAATCCGCGGGGCGGTCGGGAGTGACACCGCTGGGACAACCACCGCGGGCGACGGTGCGAAATTTCGCTCCAGCGGCTCGGCGGCGATGCTCTCGTCCGCCAAGGCCGACACCGGCTTCGCTGGTGTCGGGAGTTCGGACCATTCCGCAAGCTCCAGGGTGAGCCTGGAAACCGCATCCGGCGGAGTGGGCGCAGCGCGAGAGGCTCCTGCCCCCGGGGCAGGTTGGGGAAACGTCGGAGGAGCTGCCGGAACGGGCGCGGCGGCTGGAGCGGCGGTGTCTGGGTGGGAAACTGCGCCCTGTCGGCGCGCCCGCCGCAAGGTCTCCCTCATCCTTGACAGTTCGGCATCCGACTGCCGGTCGTCAGGGGACAAGCAAACCCTCAGATAGTCCGCCAATTGTTCGGTTGCCAGCAACAATAGAGCCGGGTCGAAGGCTTGGACCTGGTCTTTCACCCCATCCTGGACGATCGAGCGCATTTCTTCCAGAAACGCTACGGCCTCCTGGTGGTCAAGCGCCGCCAACGGGACGCGAATCTGGTTGATGGCTTCATCAATCGCTTTCAGGGCCGCCGGATCGCGCGGTTCCTCGAGCAAGGTCTCAAGATCGAACTGCATCCGCTGCAAAGCCAGCAGCATATCTTCCTTGAGAGGCCCCAACTGGTGATTGGCGATACGATGCGAAATCATCAACGCTTCCTCCGCGCCGAGAACCCGCCCTGCAGGCGGACACCGTTCGGAAACGGGTTAATCGGGACCACGGCGCGCCTCCCCTATTCGACCCTGACGAGTTTATTCGGGCAGGCGGAAGCCTGCTACCGATTGGCGCAATTCCTGCGCCAATCGGTTCAGTTTGCCGATGGCGGAGGCGGTCGCCACGCTGCTTTCAGCAGTCTGACCGGTGATTTCGTTGATGGAAATCATGGCGGTCGACACCCGCGAGGCCATCTCCGACACCTGGCCGGACGACTTGGAGATTTCGTCGATCAGTTCGGCCAGGCTGGCGGATACCTTTTCGATTTCCTCCAGCGCCTCGCCTGCCTTTTCGGCCAGCCCCGCGCCGCTGACCACCTCGGAGGTGCTCTTTTCCATGGAGATAACCGCCTCGTTGGTATCGGCCTGAATGGTTTTGACCAGCATTTCGATGCGTTTGGTGGCGTTACCGGACCGTTCCGCCAATCGTTGCACCTCGTCGGCGACCACCGCGAAGCCGCGGCCGGCGTCGCCCGCCGCCGAGGCCTGAATCGCGGCGTTCAGGGCCAGAATGTTGGTCTGGTCAGCGATGTCGTTGATCAGGGCCACGATGTCGCCAATTTCCTGCGAGGACTCACCCAACCGCTTGATGCGCTTGGAGGTGTCCTGGATGTGTTCGCGGATGGTGTCCATGCCGTGGATGGTGCGCCGCACCCGGTCGCCGCCCTCATGAGCGATGCCAACCGATTTCTCGGCCACCTCGGCGGAGGAGGCGGTCTTGGCCGAGACCTCGTCCATAGACTGAGACATTTGCATCACAGTGGTGCTGGCGTTCTCGATTTGCTGGGCTTGAATTTCGCTGGACTTGGCCAGGCGATCGGCGATGGCGCTGGTTTCCCGCCCGGCGGCGGCGACCAGTCCGGAGCTATTGTTGATGGTGGACACCAACTCGCGTAGCGCTTCGATGGAGTAGTTGACCGAGTCGGCGATGGCGCCGGTGATGTCCTCGGTCACGCTGGCATGCACGGTCAGGTCGCCCTCGGCCAGATTGCCGAGTTCGTCGAGCAAGCGCAGGATGGCATCCTGGTTGCGTCGGTTCTGCTCCTCGGTTTCGTGCTTGCGCTTTTCGCTATCCTGCAAGCGCTGCCGGCCTTCCCGGTTCTGCAGATAGAAGAACGCCAGCAGCAAGGCCAGCGCGAGCGCGCCCAGAAGATAGGCCACCTGATAGCTGAGTGGGATGCCGAGCAGGTGGAACTGGCGACCGCTTTCAGCATACTGGTCGAGCAGTCGGCTGGTTGCGTCCAGCAGGGCGTCTCCCTTGTCCACAATGCTCTGGGCGGCGTTCTGAACCTTGACCAATTCCGGCGACCTCTCGACGATCCGCGTGGTTTCATCATCCAGCGAGCGGAACAGTTCGGCCAGATCGGCCAGCTTGCTGGCGCTATCAGGGAGGCTGACGCGATCGACGCCCGACCGGGCATCCCCTTCCCGCATCCCCTTGAGCATCTGTCCATACAGCCGGACATTGCGGGCGAACCGGTCGGCGGCGGCTGTGGCGCTCGCTCCGCTCTCGCTCAACATCCGCTTGAGATCGCTGGCGATTTGTTCGCCCAATTGCAACTGCTTGGTGGCCTGATAGACTTGCCGGGCGTCAACCCGGTTGTTGGCCAGGCTTTTGGCGATCTCGTCGGACAAGGTGTTCATCCGGGTCAGGGAACTTTCCAACAAGGGCACGAAATTGCCGACCGAGACCACGGGATCGCGCCCGGCCAGGATGGTGTCGACCTCGGCCTTGATGGGTTTCCAGCGGTTTTCCAGTTCCTCCAGGGCCGGCCGGACCGCCGCGGGAGCCGGTGACAACCCCAGCGTGGCGCTGCCGTTTTTCTGATCGTTAAGATTCTGCTCGAAGCGGCCGAGGCTGTCCTTGAGCTTGGCGAACGCCGCCTCCTTACCGCGCGCGGCTTCGAGCGCCTCAGTCACGAGAGCACGGGACAGCAGGCGCTGCTCGCCGGCAAGCTTGAAGTAGATCTCGTTCTGCGTGCTCTGCCGTCCCAGGGTCACGAAGATGACGCCCATCAGCACGATGAACAGCACCAACGCGCCCAGCATCGCCAGATAGGTGACGGAGAACCCTTTCAATACCGAATCATCTCGCGAGTCAGGCATCTTTATTTCTCATTAGAACTGAACATCCTGGCCGGCCCCGTCGGTGGGTCCGAGGGGGAATTCTTAAAACCTTACTGGGACGCATGCAGGAAGGGGGGATCCGCAAGCAGTTTGCCGGCGTCGAAGGCCAGCCAGTACTGACCATCGTTCAGAAACGCCTCGACAACATAGGGACGCAGGCTCGCTTCCACGGCATCCAACTCCGACAGCCGGTGCTGCGGCCCGAAATGCCGCATCCCGATCACTTCATCCACCAACAGGCCATAATCCCAATCGCCCGCGCGTACAACAACGACCTGGCTGCTCGGCAGTTGCGGCGTGGACCGGCCGGTTAGAAAATCCCGCAAATCGGAGACCGAGATCACCTTGCCGCGCAGGTTGGCGATGCCCAGCAGCCAACGTTTCACGCCCGGCACCCGGGTGATGCGGGGAATCGGGATAATCTCGGCTACATCATCCATCGAGAACAACAGGTTCCAGGAACCCAGACGCAACGCCAACCGCCCACGAATCTCCGATAATTGAGCGCCGGCCGCCACGACCGGGATCCGTTCGCGGATGCGCCGGTCGAGTTGCAGCAAAATATCGAAGGGATGCAACGGGAGAGCCGCTGCGGGAGTGGTAGGCGCCACATCTGCCAATGGTCTGTCCTCTGAACGGGATTTGGAACGTAACGACCGGCGCGCTGGGCCGTAACAGCGCGTTAGTATTTTTTTATGTAATATTTAGCATACTAGCGGCCAGGATGCCATGAAGTAAACGGTATCTTTTCTTTATTTTAGTTCCCGCAACCGCCCTCCGCTCCGCCCGCCGACGGTTCGGAGCGGGGCGGCGCAACCTAAGGACCGGCCGATCATGACCATCAAAGTCGGCGTGGTGATGGACCCCATCGCCACCATCACCATCAAAAAAGATACCACCTTTGCCATGCTGCTGGCCGCCCAGTCCCGTGGCTGGGAGCTGTACTACCTCGAGCAGGCCGACCTCTATGCACGGGGCAATGAAGCATTTGGCCGCACTCGCCTGCTCAGCGTCAAGGACGCAAAGCACAACTGGTTCGCCTTCCTGGGCGAGCGGGAATTACCCTTGGCGGCGCTCGACGTGATATTGATGCGTAAGGATCCGCCGTTCGACATGGAATACATCTACACCACCTACCTGCTGGAACTAGCCGAAAGGGCTGGGACTTTGGTGGTGAACAAACCCAGTAGCCTGCGCGACGCCAACGAAAAGTTCTTCGCCCTGCACTTCCCGCAGTGTTGTCCCCCGACCCTGGTCAGCCGGGAGCCGGCGCGGCTTAAGGCTTTTTTGGGAGAACACGCCGACATCGTGGTCAAGCCGTTGGACGGCATGGGTGGGGCGTCGGTGTTTCGGCTGCGGCGAAACGATCCCAATATCAACGTGATTCTGGAAACGCTGACTGCCCACGGTCGGCGGCTGACCATGGCGCAGCGTTATATCCCGGAGGTGACGGCCGGCGACAAGCGCATCCTGCTGATCGACGGCGAGCCGGTTCCCTACGCGCTGGCGCGGATTCCGCAGGCCGGCGAAACCCGAGCCAACCTGGCGGCGGGCGGTCGCGGCGAAGGTGTGCCGCTCAATGAACGCGACCGCTGGATCTGCGCGGAAGTCGCGCCGAGGCTGCGGGAAATGGGTTTGCTATTCGTTGGCCTGGACGTGATCGGCGATTATCTGACCGAAATCAACATCACCAGCCCGACCTGTGCACGGGAACTGGATGCCCAGTTCGGCCTGGACATTGGCGGCGAGCTGATGACCGCCATCGAGCGGCAAACGCGGCGCTGACGGTCGCAGACGCCGGATGAAGAGCATCGTCAACGACCCTGAAGAGACCAGCCGACTGGCGCTGGCGTTGCTGCTGGCGCTTGGCATGCATGCAGCGCTGCTGCTCGGCATCCCGGCCGAGGGGTGGTCACTCCGCTATCCCCGGCCTTTCCGCTTCGATATAGCGCTCTTGCCCCCGCTGGAGCGGCCGGCCGTTCTGGAGCCCCGCACCGCTGCGCCGGGGCCAGCGGAATCCATAACCCCGCCCGTACCATCGCCAGCCGTCGCCATTCCGGAATCCCCGATCCCGCCACTGACACCCACACCCACACCCACACCCCCAGCGGTTGCATCGCCCTCACCCGCTCCTGCCTTGGCTCCTCCACCTTCGATCCCGCCACCAAAACTCGTGGCCGTCACTCGGACAGAGCCAAAAACCACTTCGCCAGCCAAGCTGCCAGTCCAACCACCGGCTTCCACCAAAATCCCGCCCGCACCGCGAGCGATAGTAAAACCGGCACCACCGCCAAAACCAGCCCAACCGCCGGCCTTGCCGGCCAGGTCGGTCGGTCCTCCCCAGGAGGCGGTAGAACGGTCCGTAAAGCCGCCCGTGGTCAAACCTCCGCCGTTATTCACACCCTCGGAGACCCGCCAACCGGTTACGATACCGCCAGCTCAACCGCCGGAGCGTTCCGCACGCAGCGGCGTTGCGGGAGCGGGCGCGCCAGGCCGGTTGGACAGCGTGGCCTTGCTGGGCCAGATCGGTAGCCTGGACGCGGAAACCCAAAAGCGGGCGAGTGGCGGCGTCCGCGAAAAAAGGGTCAGCCTCGCCGATACCCGCTCGCTGGCCGGGTTCTATGCCGCCGACTGGGCGCGCAAGGTCACGCGGGTCGGCGAAATGAACTTTCCCGACGCGGCCAGGAGGCTTAATCTCAGCGCTGGTCCGTTGCTGGACGTCGCAATCCGGGCCGACGGCAGCCTGAGGGAGGTGCGGATCCTCCGCTCGTCCGGCAATGCCGAACTGGACCGGGCGGCGCGGCGAATCGTCGAATTGGCCGCCCCCTACCCCCCTTTTCCACCCGAGCTACGCCAGCAAGTTGAACTGTTGCGCATCGAAGCGCCCTGGCGTTTCGATCCGGGCGGGCGGGTTCGGGTGCGCTGAGCAGCGGATACTCGCGCCAACCGCGCTACGGGCGATGTTTCAGGAAAACCTTGGCGGCCACATTCCCATTCCGTAACCGCTCCCGCAACAGCCCCAGCACCGCCTCGCGGGTACGAGGCGCGGGCTGACCCTGATCCCGACCCGCGCCGAGCGCCTCCGCCACTTCCAATAGCAGTGGAGGCCGCAACCGCGCCTGGTGCAACACCGCCCGATCACCCAGCACCGCCGCAGTCTCTCCCTGGCACAGCACCATGCCGCAGTGAAACACCGCGACCCGGTCGGCCCAGGCATAGGCCAGTTCCACGTCATGGGTTGAAAACACCAGCGTGGTGCCCGCTTCGTGCAACTGCTGCAAGGCGCCCAGCAGGTGCATCACGCCATGGGGATCGAGGCCGGCGGTCGGCTCGTCCAACACCAGGATTTCCGGGTGCATGGCCAGTACGCCAGCGATGGCCACCCGTTTTTTCTGGCCGAAGCTGAGCATGTGGGTGGCGCGGTCGGCCAAATGCGCGATCCGCAACGACTCCAGCGCTTCGCCCACCCGTTCGAGGGTTTCCGCTTCGGATAAACCCTGGTTCAGCGGCCCGAACGACACGTCCTGCCCAACTGTGGCGGCGAACAGTTGATCGTCCGGCTCCTGCAACACCAGCCCGACCCGTCGTCGCCAGTGGTTGAGGGCGCGATGATCGTAACTGGCCGGTCGACCGTCGAGCCGGATTTCGCCGCGCGTGGGTTTGCAGGTCCCGTTGAGATGCAGCAGCAGGGTGGTCTTGCCGGAACCGTTGGGGCCGAGAATGGCCAATTTCTGGCCCCGCTCGATACTCAGGTCCAGACCGCGCAAAGCAACAACCCCACCGGGGTAGACGAATTCCAACTCGCGCGCCGCCAGCAAGGGCGCGGTCATGAGAGTCCGCGCGCCAGCAGACCGCTCGTCAGTCCAATCAGCCCGACCAGTCCCAAACCCGCCGCCAGCCGCGTCCGCGACAGAACGCGCTTCGGCGCCAACACCCGCAGTTCGCCATCAAAACCACGCGCCGCCAGCCCGATTTCCAGCCGCCGCGCCTGCGCCACCGCCCGCTGAAACAGATTGGCCGCCAGCAGACCCAGCGAGCGCACCATCCGGTCCATGCGCGAATAACCCAGCCGTGCCGCCTGGGCTTGATGGCCGGTCAGGGCGCGTTCGGCGAACACGAAGATCAGCCGGTAGATCAGCAGGATCAGTTCGACCACTCCGACCGGAATGCCCAGCCTCCGCAGCGGAGCAATCCAATCAGTCGCCGGAGTGGTTAGAATTAGAAAGGCCAGACAGCTCATTGCCGCCAGCGCGCGGAGCGTCGTCGTCAGCGCCAGCCGCAAGCCATCGGACGAAAGATGCAGGGCGAAACCGTGGGCGAAATCTACCGAGACCGCCAGGAACGGGATGCCGGCCAGCAGAAACGCGGCCGGCGCGGCCAAGACCCTCAGCAGCGTTTTCCAGGGCACTCCCGCGCCGAACACCGTCGCCAGCGCCGTGCTACCTAATACCAGCGGAGCAGTGGTCAGGGGCGGTAAGATCAGAGTCAGGACGAGCAAACCGCCCGCCGGCAGCAGTTTTTCGGCGGGATGCCGGTCGCGCCAGCAGTTGGTCCAGGCGTGATGATCAATCGCCCGCATTGGCCCGGTTCCGCCGTCCTTGCGCTTGGCCCCGCCTGAAGCCCAGGTAATAGCCCAATATTCCCGCGCCCAGGGCCGCCTGCAGGGCGAACAATCCACTAGCGATTTCAGGCGGCGGCTGCCAGATAAATCCGAACCAGGGTTGATAATCAGGCTGGATAGTTGCCACTGCTTCCATCGCCTGACCATCCGAGCCAGCAAACTCAGCCCCTTCACGGCGGCTGCCGATCAGCACCGAGCCGACCACCAGAACCACCGCCAGAACCAGCAACCCACCGTTTCGCGCTTTCATGAGCGGGCCTCCGCGGCAAGGGTTTCCGGCGAGAATTTGAGACTGCGCAGTTCGTCGGCGCTATATTCCCGCAGGAAATCGACGATCACCACCGTCAGCAAGCCCTCGACCACGGCCAGTGGCAACTGGGTCGGCGCGAACACACCCACGAACTTGATGAACGACCCCACCAACCCGCTGGCCGGATCGGGGAAAGCCAGCGCCAGTTGGCCGGCGGTCACGGTATAGGTCGCCAGATCGCCCAGCATCGCCGCCAGAAACACGCTCGCCCCCAATGGCGCGTTCAGCCACCGCGCGCCGCACAACAAGCCGTAGGCGACCCAGGGACCGACAATCGCCATGGAAAACACGTTGGCGCCCAAAGTGGTGATGCCCCCGTGCGCCAACAATAGGGCCTGAAACGCCAGAACGATGGTTCCCAACAACGCCATCACCGAGGGACCAAACAGGATCGCCCCCAACCCGGTGCCGGTGGCATGGGAACAACTGCCGGTCACCGACGGCAGCTTGAGCGCCGAAATCACGAAGGCGAACGCCCCCGACGCCGCCAGCAGCAACTTGATCTGTGGTTGATCCCGCATCAGACGGTTCACGCGCCAGGCGCTGACGATGACGAATGGCAGGGCAACCGCCGTCCACGCTACCGCGTGCAGCGGCGGCAGGAAACCTTCGGTTATATGCATGGCCAGCCTCCCCAGTGATGGGCGGCAAGTGTCGAGGGAGGTCGTCCGAAAGCGTGGTCAACGCTAACCGCGGTAGCGGGAAACCTGCGCGTTGGCTGAATACGGTCGGCAACCCCGGAACACCCCGCCCGGAATTAAACAGACATCCGACATCGGCAGGTCTCCTGGCTCACAGGTCTTAGTCGCTTACCCAGCCTTCCCAGCCATTTTGGCCAGTGGCGTGCGGGGGGCGCGACTCGCTGTTTACAGTTGCGGGGGCAGCCCTGGAATTGGCGACCTCAAAGCCGCCGCACCAGATTCCCTTTTCATTCCCTCCAGCGAACGCCATCGGGAAAACCTCATCGTTAATGCGGCGATGTTAACGCCCGGCCTGCGAGAGCGTCAACATCGCCGCGACTCGCACGCGCGAGTTTCAGCCGTGGAGCGTCTCTAATCAATGGCCATTCCAGGCGATCCGGGCCCATTGAATTCTTCGATTGTGCAGTGCACAATGACTGATGGGCGTAGCAAGGTCAATGACCTTCCATATCGCTCGCAACCTCTCGAACTCCGTCGCGGATCACCACGCCCATGAACCGGAAACGCTTGCTGATCGTTGACGATGAACCCAAATTTGGCGAGTTTGTTCGCCAAGTGGCTTTGACTTTGGGCTACGAGGTCACGGTCGCCACCAGTGGCCAGGAATTCCAACGGCTCTATGTTAAGGTCCAGCCGACACTGATCGTCCTCGACATGGTCATACCGGACATCGACGGTAACGAACTGCTGCTCTGGCTTCTCCAGCAGGGCTACTCGGCTGATCTGATCATCACCACCGGCTTCAGCCCGGACTACGCCCAGGACGCGAAAACGCTCGCGGAATTCAAGGGCTTGCGTGGGGTGATCACCCTGGTCAAACCGGTTTCGCTATCCCAGTTGCGCGCGGCGCTCGATCGCTAACCCTAATTGCATCCTCTTCACAAGTCCCCGGCGCCCGATTCCCGGCGCATCGGCAGGCGCAAGCCACTTGGCCCAGGCGACGGGCGGCCACCGAACGAACGGCGTTTGGGGAGGTAATGCCATGGCCATGTCATTTTGGAAACCCTGGCGGGCTGCGCGAATGCGGCCCCTCAATCGCCAGTTGCTGCTCTCCCACCTGTCTGTGGCGGTGGTCGGGCTGGTCATGTTGTTTATTGCTCTGGCATCCACCCACGAACTGCGCGGCCGGATCGCCCTGCTGGCCAACAAAGGCGTCCCCCTGGCGCAGGCATCCATGCAGGTGCTGGCCGGCATGCACCATTCGCTGGCCAGCCTGAGGGGCTGGGTCACTCTGGGCGACCCCCGATTCCTTGAAGAATGGAGGATCGCCTGGCTCGAGGAAATCCAGCCTGCGCTCGCTCAGATTGAACTCTGCCAACCCATGCTCGAGCAAAGCTGTCCCCCGGAGCGATTGCGGGAACTGCAAAACCTGCTGGCCGATTTACGGAAATCCCAGCGGCAGGTGCGGGATGTGGCGCATACACCGGCCAACGAACCGGCGCGAATTCTCTATCGGCGCCAGATCGAACCAAAGCTGGCCCAACTGGCGGTCAGGATAGGCGGGTTGCGGCTCGGGGAGAACGGTCCAACGGGCGAACCCGATCATAAGGAGCTTTCGGTGCAACTGATGCAAATCCAGGACGCATTTCACTCCGCGCGCCTGCTGCTGCGGGAAATCCTGGGGACCGAAGGCTTGATGTATGTTGAAAAACTGCGCGAGCAATTGGAGATCATACGCTCCCGGGTCGCGCAAATCGTCACGAATCCGCTGCTCGATCCCGAACAACGCCAGTTATTAACGGACTTTCATCGAGACTGGCGGCTTTTCCTGGAGTCAGCCCACGAACTCATCGTGCGCCGCCAGGCGGCTGACTGGAACATGGCCCTGCACCGGATGGCCACGGAAACGGACCCGCTGGCCACTCGAGTGATTGCCCTGACGACCGCGATCGCCACCGATGCGCGGACGCTCCTGAAACAGGAGGCCGACGCTGCGCGGAACGCGAGCATCGCCACGGTCTGGATTCTGGTGCTGTTGATCCTGGCGATGCTGGTGGTCGCCTATGGCATGTCCAGCGCGCGCGCCCGGACCCTGGCCCGACCGATCACCGCTCTGGCGGAGGCAACCCGCCGACTGGCAGCCGGGCGTCTGAACGAGGATATTCCCGTCAGCGGCAACGACGAACTCGCCGAACTCACCCGCTCTTTCAATACCATGCGGGCCTCGCTGCAACAGGCGCAAGCGGAATTGCGCGAAGTCAACACCCTGCTCGAGCAACGGGTCGGCCAACGCACCACCCAGTTGGCGGCGATCAACCGTTCTCTCACCCGGGAAATAGCGGAACGCAGCCAGGCTGATCACGCCCTGCGGGAAAGTGAAGCACGGCTGCGCGCCATGGCCCAGGCTATTCCCGATCTGGTGTTTGTGGTCGATGAGGAGGGCTGCTACCGCGAAATCCTGGCGGCGGGCCGGGATCGGGTCGCGATCGGTAATACCCCCATCCGAGGAAAACTTCTGAGCGAGATTCACTCCCCGGACATGGCGAAATTTTTTCTCGACATTATTCACCAGGCCCTGAAAACCCAACAAATTCAGGTCGCCGAATACGAACTTACAACCACCTCGGGACGACGCTGGTTCGAATCGCGCACCACACCTCTGGACGTTCGGTTCGCCGATCAATCCCCTGTTACGACTGTCCATCCCCAGGGGAACCTGTTCGGTCCACCGGAGCTGCGGCGGTTTACCGCCAAATCCGCCGCCATCGTGATCGTTCGGGACATTACCCAGCGCAAACATGCCGAGGCGCAACTCCGGCAAGCGCAGAAAATGCAAGCCATCGGCCAGCTCACCGGCGGCATCGCCCACGACTTCAACAATCTCCTGGCCGTCATCATGGGCAATCTGGAACTGCTGCACGAGCAACTGACGGCTCAACCCCAGTTGCACGAACTCGCGCAACAGGCCTTGAGCGCTGTGGGCCGGGGCGCGAATCTGACCCAGCGGCTGTTGGCGTTCTCGCGCCGCCAACCCTTGCTGGCGCAACGAACGGACCTGAACAAGCTGGTGCTGGGGATGCTCGATCTGATGCGCCGCACGCTGGGCCCCAACATCCGGATCGACACGGCCCTGGCCAGCGATCTGGAGCAAACCCTGGTCGATCCAGCCCAGTTCGAAAACGCCTTGCTCAATCTGGTGATCAATGCCCGCGATGCCATGCCGCAGGGCGGCAAACTGACGCTGGAAACCGCCAATATCCTGATCGAAGACAATGACGCCGCGACGCAGGCCGAGGTGCGACCCGGTCCTTACGTCATGCTTGCGGTCAGCGATACCGGAGTGGGCATGGAGCCCGAGTTACTGGAACGCGCCTTCGAGCCGTTTTTCACCACCAAGGAAACCGGCAAAGGCAGTGGTTTGGGACTCAGTATGGTCTACGGGCTGGTCAAGCAATCCAACGGCCATATCACGATCCAAAGCGAGCCGGGCCAAGGCGCCACGGTGCGGCTTTATCTGCCCCGGATCATGACTTCGGCGCCAGCGGCGACCGAGTCGCACGCCGCCGACACACCGATCCGGGGTCTGGGCGAAACGATTCTGGTGGTTGAAGATGACGCGGAGGTCCGTCAATTCGCCGTTAACGCCTTACAGGGCATGGGATATGAACCTTTACAGGCGGCTGATGCCGCAACGGCGCTTAAGATACTGGAGACATCGCCTCAAATCGCTTTGTTGTTTACCGACATCGTCATGCCGGGCGCGATGGACGGAGTCAAACTGGCCGTAGAGGCGCAACGCCGTTACCCTGGATTACGCGTGCTGCTGACTTCGGGCTACACCGAACACGCCCTGATTGGCAACGGCCAGCCGGCAGAAGGCGTGGAAGTCTTGACCAAGCCTTATCGGATAAACGATCTGGGAAAAAAACTGCGCCTGCTACTGGGCCAGCGCGGGAATTCCTGAAGGAGAGATTTCTCAGTGTCCCCGCCGCGCCGGCGCTTGAGGTTAGGCGGGACAAACGCCCGCCGTAACCCTGCAAACGATGCCCTTTCCTGACGCTTACTTATTCGTCGCGGCTGGAGCAGGTGCGGCTGGAGCAGGCGCGTTGGCTGGAGGTGCGGCTGGTTTGGCCGCCTCTTCGACTACCGCAGGGACGTCCTTGGCGGCGAACCGCTCCCGCCATTCCTGGAGATAGCCCTTGTGCCAGAGGAAGGCGAGGCTGCCGATCAGCAGCAGAAGGAACAGGTAGAACTTCCAGGGCCGTTTCTTCTCCGCAAAGGGATCTGCGAACGAGCGTTGCGCCCCTGGGGGCAGCGCGGCGATGTGAGTCAGCGAAGTTCCAAACGGGATATTGATGATGGCGCGGGTATTGATCGCCCAACCGTTGGCGTCGAGCAATGGGGCCAGATTGCGCTTGCGGAGCTTGAGGTAGGCGATAACCACGGAGGGGCCGGAGATCAGCAGCACCAAGCCGACGATGGCGAGCGGTATCTGCCATGCCTTCAGACCGAGGAAGCCGGTCACCACTGCGGCGAGTGCGGTTCCGATGGCGCCGATGGCCAGGCCGATAGCCGCGAAAATACCGGCGAACTTGCCGACATCGAACGGTGCCACCGCTGGAGCCTTGCCCGCATCCCCTTTCTGCGCGGTATCCGCGACGCCCGCCGCCGCCTGATCTTGAACCGCCTTTTCGCGAGCGGCGGCCATCTTCTCGATCTGCTCCCCGATCATCTTGCCGATGCGCTTGTAGGGATACCAAAAAGCCTGGCGGACGCTGATCGGATGATCGACGATCTTGACGATAGTGGCGTCCCAGTCACGACCCTGCCGGTCAAAAAACACCCCGTTGCGACCGACCATCAGATTGTCCGCGTCGCCGTTGGTAAAGGCGGCCACGATGGTCATTTTTTCGGCTCCACGTTGGCGCTGGCACTCGCAGTAGGCCAGATAGGTTCCGCTCAGATTGGCCAGCCCGCTGTGTTTGCCGATGTCATCGATCCGCAGGCACAGTTCGCAACTCCGACCGTCGAGATACAGAGTGCCGGCCTGGAATATGGCCTTGGGCCCGGGCGTGTAAAACTCGCGGAACGAGACAAAATTGTTCAGCAGCCGGAACAGGTCGCGGTGATAGCGGACCAGCTTGTCCACCGAAGCGATGGCGTTCGCCGCGCCCGCGAGGGCTTGATCCTTCCCGACCAGCGCCGTGAGGGTCTCCTGGTTGCCGCCGGCCAGGATGGCGCGGACCCGTTTTATCCCCAGCGTCTCGACGGCGGCGCCCTTCTTGTTGCCCAGCCAGGTTTCGTGAGCTGCGAATTTCGCGCACACCGCCGCCCACTCCCCGGCATCCAGGCAGGACTTGCCGCCCAGCAGCGGCTGCGCGACTTTCGAACGAAACTCCGCCATCGCGGCGGTCCAGGCGGGATTGATCCCCTGTTCGAGAGGCAGGGGTTTGCCGGTTTCAATTTTCGCCAGCGGCAGGGTTGCGATCTCTGCGGTGGCGGGCGAAAGATCCTTCCTGGCGAGCGCTTTGTATTCTGCCAGGGCGGGATTCAGCGGCACGGCGGCGCGGAGATCGAACTCGGCCAGCCGGCAGCGGGTGAAATAATCGTCCACCTTGACCTTGACCGCCTTAAATGCGGCCATGGCGGCTTCAGTTCCTTCGCCAAATGGGAGGATGTTGGCGGCGTCGCGTTCCGCCTCCCGCCACCAGTCGGAATACGCCTGGGCCTCGGTGAAGAACTGCTCAATCTTTTCTTGCGAAACGCCCGGCTCGCCGTTACGGTCCTCCTCCGCCCCGACGCAGGCGATGATATCCTCGATCACAGCCTGGATGGCCGCATCATCAGCGGCGGCTGCGGGCACGATGCCATCACCGTTGAACTTGGTGCTGGCAAAGATCTTAGTGGTATCGGCCGTGTCCTCGGCGGTGATGGTCGTCGCCTGCTCTTGGCCGAGATTCGTCAGAATCTGCCGGGCCGAGGCGAGTAGCTCGGCGCCTTCCGGGGTGCTGTCGTCGATGGAAGCCAGCGGCAGCGCAGCGGAGCCTTTGGTCAAATCATCCGGGTTCCTGAGCACGGACGTCGTCCACTTGACCGCCGCGACGATCTCGGGCACCCGAACATGGCCGTCCGCATCGCTATCGATCAGTTCGAGCGTCTTGCCATCGAATTCCAGACCGCTGGTCGGGCAACTGAGCGCGACCCACAGCTTGGGATCGAGTTGCTCCAGCGCCTTGAGATCGGCCCCGGTTTCCAACCGAACCTGATCGAACCCGCCCGAGCGGAAGAAGCGCCATTTGTGTAGACCGGGAGGGATCCTTCTCTTTGTATTATCCGCCACCAGAAATACCCCAATGTGTACAAAACTATTACGGGATTTCCGCGCCTGAGACTGCTATTCTCCCGCGTCGTACGGGGTATGTTCGTCGAACTCAGGACACCGTTAGGGTACCGCCCTTGGTCGTAAATTGGGCGAACAACGAAAATGCTACATCACTACGCAGGTCCTGTAGTAAACAATTTGTAATCATTCAGTCCCCTCTCCCCCTGCTAAGGGGGAGAGGGTTAGGGTGAGGGGGTAAGTCTTTGAAACCGCGGCCCTCACCCCCAACCCCTCTCCCGCAAGCGGGCGAAGGGAGTGAACGGTTGCAACAATTCAATTCATTCCGAGCAAATTAGGAGGAGTTTTAACATGCCACTTGCGAATCGTCTCGCCGCCGAATTCATCGGCACCCTCTGGCTGGTACTGGGCGGCTGCGGCAGCGCCGTGCTTGCTGCTGTTTTCACTGGCTTCCGGAGCCCCCAACACCTTCAACATCGGCATCGCGCCATCTGGCGTAGCGCTGGCCTTCGGCCTGACTGTGCTAACCATGGCCTACGCCATCGGCCACATCTCTGGCTGCCATCTGAATCCCGCCGTCTCGGTGGGACTGTGGGCCGGTGGACGCTTCCCTATCTCCGACTTGGTCCCCTACATCATCGCCCAGGTGCTCGGCGGTATCGCCGGTGCGGCCATCATCTACCTGATCGCCACGGGCAAGCCAGGGTTCGATCTGGTCGCCAGCGGTTTTGCCGCCAACGGCTTCGACGCGCATTCGCCGGGAGGCTATGGGATGAACGCCGCGCTGATTTGCGAAGTGGTGATGACCTTCTTTTTCCTGATCGTCATCCTGGGCTCCACCCACAAGAATACGCCGACCGGGTTCGCGCCCATCGCCATCGGCCTGTGCCTGACCCTGATCCACCTGATCAGCATCCCGGTCACCAACACCTCGGTCAACCCGGCGCGCAGCACCAGCCAGGCGATCTTCGTCGGCGGCTGGGCCTTGCAGCAGTTGTGGCTGTTCTGGGTGGCGCCCATCGTCGGCGCGGCGCTGGCCGGTTTCTTCCACCGCTGGATGGCGAACGACAATCCTTAAATGTCGTAACCGCCGTCAAAGGGCGCGTTCCGACGCGCCCTTTTTCGTTTTCGTGCCGGCGACGGGGTCAAACGCCGCCAGTCCTGGACAGCCGACCGTCGGCTGGCTCTGGAAGTACTCGTCGAACTTCTCCTGGGCCTGGTCGCCGAACAGCATCTCGCAGGCCCCCATGAGGCCAGGAGCGTTCCTGATGTCCTCCCGAGGCATTACCAGCGCGATTTTGGAGCGCCGACGCAGGAAATCCTCCAGTTTGACGATCATTTCCCGGCGCTTCGCCAACCTGATCTCGCAGCGCAGGTATTCGGTACCCTCGATCAGAACCTCGGCCTGCTGGGAATCCGCACGGATTTCCTCCAGCAGGCCGAACGCTTTTTCGTCGTAGCATCGCCACAATCGGCTGGTCAGGCTTTCCCTTGATTCCGGCAGGGTGTAGCTGTCGAGCTTCATCAGTTTGGCTTGACGCAGGTACGCTTCCCGCACGGTGCGATCCGGCTCGCCATACCATCTACAGTTCCGGTGTGGCAGTTCGATCCCCAATTCCCGAACGATCTCGACCACTTCATTGCCCACGTTCAGGCAGTCGGTCAGCTTGCCGCCGAAGATGCTGAGGTGAGCTTTCGCGCGATCGACATCGATCTCATGCTTGCGGGACAACTGCATCCAATCTCCGACATTAACATCAGCCTTCGCCTTCACCACCAGCGGGCGAACCCCGCAACGCTCGGCGATGATGTCATGGCGGGTGAGAGGTTTGACGAGATTCAGGCGCTTGTTGATGTTGTCGAGCACGAACTGGCGATCTTCGTCGGTCACCTCGGTGAAGGGACTTTCGACCCGGGTGTCGGTGGTGCCGATACAGGTCCGATTTCCCATGGGCATGACGAAAAACAATCGGCCGTCATCGGCGAAGAAGGCCAGTATCCGTTGGTTGGGCGTGATCCGGGGAACGATCAGGTGGATGCCCTTGGAAAACAGATGATGATGTTCGGTCTGCATGCCGGTGAGTCGGTTGTGTTCATCGGCGAAGGGACCGGCAGCGTTGATCAGCACCCTGGAGCGGATCTCGAGCTGCTTGCCGGCGATGACATCCCGCGCCCGGGTCAGCCAAATGGCGCCGTCCCAGCGGGCGCCGAGTGATTCGACGTAGTTGGCGGCGATGCAACCCCGATCCATGGCCGAACGCACGAACTGGAAGACGAAACGCGCATCGTTGTCGGGCAGATAGGCATCGGAGTATTCGAAGCCGCCGGCGGCATTCCGGGTGTTAACGACCGGCTCTTCCCGCTCGATCATCCGCTTGAATAACAGTCGTGGGATTTTGGTATAACCGTTCCCGAACAGCCAGTACGCCCAGGCGCCCGCCCAGAGCAACAGGGGATGAAAGCGAAATCCCTCGTCGATGGTGGCGAAAAAGCGGATTTCCTCGACCTGCGATGGATAGTTGCGGATCAGATGGTTGCGACTCAAACAAAGCTTTCTGACCAGCGCGAAATCCCGGCTCTCCAGATACTTGATGCCACCCCAGGCCAGGTTCGACGATTGCTGGCTGGTGAAACCGGCGAAATCGCGCTGGTCGATCAGCGCCACTCGCGCGCCCTTGCCAGACAAGGCGGCGGCGGCCACAGCGCCGTTGATGCCACCGCCAATGATCAGCACGTCATAGAGGTTTTGGTCCAGTTGCTGGATATTGCTTTCGCGTAGTTCCATTTGATGATGTGAAATTCATGGCAATGCGCGCCACCTCACCGTCAACCCCCCGACATGCCCGAATCCATCCCGCGCAGCCGCGCCTCGAGTTCGGCCAGACGAGCCTCGGCGGCCAACCGGGCCTGCTCAGCTTCCTGATAACTCAGTAACTTCCGCCCGGTGCGGGGATCATGGAAACGCAATGTGCCCTCTTCGAGACGCAAGTCCAAGTCCAATACCGCGCTGTGCAAACTGAAACCGCCAGGCACGGGCGCGGCGGCGCGCAGAGGCCAGTAATTCCGCTCGACCAGTTGCAACCCCTGCAACGGCGGATCCAGATAATCGCCGGTCGGATCGTATTGCCAGTATTCCCGAACTCCCAGGTAGGCGTAGATGCCGCGTTTGGCCCCCTGATCCTCGCCACGGGTGCTTTTGGAGGTGATTTCGAGCACAAAATCCGGGCCCTTGGGCTCGTTCCAGAGCTTGTAGGAGGGTCGGTCGTGGTTGGGCGCGCCGATCACCACGAACACGTCCGGGGCCACGACAGCTTTGGGGTTGCCCTCTTCGTAGTAAATGAACAAGTTGCCGGAGACGTATACGTCATCGCGATCCCGAAAGTGGCCGCGCAAGGCTTCCACGGCATAAATCAGAACTTCGCGCTGAAAATCGCTTTCCGCCATGGGAAGTCCGTCGCTGTCGGGATACTCGATCTCGGTGAAGGGAAAGGCATAAGCGGACATGGATCGCGCCCTCCGAGGTCGTGAGATTAAGGGAACGGGTGACTGGCGCTAAGATGAATAGACTAATCGCAATCGGTGGTGAATTGGAATCCAGCCTGTACAATGGTGAATAAATCGCCACTACCACCCTCTCGATGACCCTAAATCCGCAATCCCCGCCTGCTGTCCTGCTGATCGGGCACGGCACCCGGCTCGCCGCCGGCGTCGCCGAATTCCACAGTCTGGCCGAGCAGTTGCGGCAGGCCCTGCCCGACCGTGGCTGTCTGGCTGGCTTTTTGGAACTGGTTGAGCCCAGTGTGCCCGAAGCGCTGGCAAGGTTGTGGCAACAGGGCCACCGCCGCGTTACCGCTCTGCCGGCGCTGCTGCTGGCCGCTGGCCACGTCAAGAACGATATCCCGTTCATCCTCAACGCCTTCCAGGCCGAACATCCCGAGATGAGCATCACGTTCGGCGCGGATTTGGGGGTTCATCCCAACCTGCTGCACGTCGCCCGCGAACGGATCGAGAGCATCGAGACCGCGTTCGGGCCGGATTATGACCGGCGGGATACGCTACTCGTGGTGATCGGGCGCGGCAGTTCCGATCCCGACGCCAATTCCAACATCAGCAAGATCACCCGGATGCTATGGGAAGGCATGGGCTTCGGCTGGGCGGAAACCGCCTACACCGCCGTCGCCGCGCCGCTGATGGCCGATGCGTTGGAACGAACTCATCGACTGGGCTTCCCGCGAGTGGTGGTCTTCCCTTATCTGCTGTTCACCGGCCGGCTGGTCGAACAGGTGCGCGCCACCGTCGCCGCCTATCGGGAACGCCACCCCGAAGTGCAAGCGTTAGTCGCGCCCTACCTGAATGCCCATCCGCTGGTGGCCGCCACTTTCCTGGAACGGCTGGCCGAGGCTGAAAACGGCAAAGCGCACATGAATTGCCAGTTCTGCCCGTACCGGACCCCCATCGTTGGTCGCGAAGACTGGCAGGGCGCACCGCAAACCGGGCACGACCACGATGACCACGATCACGATCACCCGCACTGAATCCCCCTCAACTCCCAACCCCGCTTCCGCTTGCGAGGGAGGGGAGAAATTTGGAGCCGCCATGCCCCGCTTCGACTATCTCCGCGATCCCGATGAAATCGAACGCCAGTCGTTCGCGCAGATTCGTCAGTTGACCGACCTGTCCCGCTTCGACGCCGATCAGCAGCAGGTGGCGATGCGGCTGGTTCACACCTCCGGCGATCCCGGCATCGTCCGCGACCTCCACTTCAGCCCCGGCGCGGTCGAGGCCGGACTGGCGGCATTGGCGCAAGGAGCGGACGTGCTGTGCGACATCGAGATGGTCAGCCACGGCATCAGCAAGCGGTATTTAACAGGCCGGGTACATTGCTTTCTGAACTCGCCAGAAGTCGCCGAACGGGCCCGCCAGAGCGGCGAAACTCGCTCCATGGCGGCGATGGCGGAATGGCCAGCGCATCTGGCGGGCAGCATCGTCGCCATCGGCAACGCGCCCACCGCCCTGTTCCGCCTGCTGGATTTATTGGACGAGGGCGCGCCCCGCCCGGCGTTGATCATCGGGATGCCGGTCGGCTTCATCAACGCCGCCGAGTCCAAACAAGCCCTGTGGGACACCGCCCCGACCGAGTTTGAGACGCCGTGCATCACCCTGCTGGGCCGGCGTGGCGGCAGCAGCCTGGCCGCCGCCACGCTCAACGCCCTGGCGCGCATGGCGAACGGCATTCGGTTCTGATGACCGTCCTGCCCGACTGGCCTGGTCCGCCGGTGCAGGTTATCGGCATGGGCATGGATGCCGGTGCGTTAGGTCAGGCGGCGCGGACGGCGCTGGCGCAGGCGGAGCTCATCATCGGCGCGGCGGCGCACCTGGCGGCGTTCCCGGACCTGACCGCCGAGAAGCATTCCTACCCCAGCCCGATGAGCGGCTTGTGGGATTTGTTGCAAGCCAATGCCGGGCGACGGATCGTGCTACTGGCTTCCGGCGATCCGCTGTTCTACGGCATCAGCGGCACCCTGCTCCGCCACCTCCCGCCGGAGCATCTGGTGTTTCATCCCAACGTAACGAGCATTCAGGCGGCGTTTGCCCGGCTGGGGCGACCGTGGCAGCAGGCGCAACCGGTCAGCCTGCACGGGCGACCGCTGGCTGGTCTGCGCGGCGTGTTGCAGGGCAATCGGTTGTACGCACTGCTGACCGACCGCGACAGTTCGCCCACCGCTATTGCGCGAGTGCTGGTCGAAACCGGCTTTCGGCGAATCGGTCCTTTGGGTAGCCGAGGAATTGGGTACGCAGATGAGCGATTCCGCTGGCTTCCGCGCCGCTGAACTGGCGAACATCGATACGGAATTCTCACCCGCTGAACGTTATTATTCTGGAAACCCGTGGGCCAGGCGGCGCATTGCCGGAATTCCCCGGCATCCCGGACGACTGGTTCAGCACTGGTGCGGAACCCGGCAAGGGCCTGCTGAGCAAGCGCGAAGTGCGGTTGACCATTCTCTCCCTGCTTGCGCCGCGCGCTGGCGAGATCGGCTGGGACGTGGGCGCGGGTTGCGGCGGCGTGTCGGTGGAATGGGCGCGCTGGAATCCCCAAGGCGAGGTTCATGCCATCGAGTGTCACCCGGAACGATTGGAGCATTTGGGTATCAACCGCGAACGGTTCGGAGTCGTCGCCAATCTCCATATCGTTCCCGGCCGCGCCCCCGAAGTGCTGATCGATTTGCCCGACCCGCAGGCGGTGTTCATCGGCGGTAGCAACGGCAGTTTGGGCGAAATGCTGAACGTGGTCTGGGCGCGGTTGCAACCCGGCGGTCGGCTGGTGGCGAGCGCGGTAACCGAGGATAGTCGGGTGGAATTGCATACCTTTGTCGGCGACCGCGCGGCGGAATGGACGGAGTTGAGCGTCGCCCGTGCCGAACGGCTGGCCGGGCAGCGGGTGATGCGGCCCTATTTGCCGGTGTTGCTGATGAAATTGGAGAAACCTGCGTGAGCACTAATCACGCATCCCCCCTCACCCCCAACCCCTCTCCCTCCAGGGGAGAGGGGAGCGAACGATCATCCGGTACTCTGTACGGCGTCGGGGTCGGTCCCGGCGATCCGGAGTTGTTGACCCTCAAGGCCGTCCGCATTTTGCAAAGCGTGCCGGTGGTCGCTTATCCGGCCACGCCGCAAGGCAGCGCCCAAGCCCGCGACATCGCGGCGGAATGGCTGACCGGCAAGCGGGAAATTCCCATTACCATGCCCTGCATGTTGGATCGCGGTCCGGCGAACGAAGGCTACGACGAAGCCGCCGTGGTCATCGCCGCGGAACTGACCGCCGGGCGGGACGTAGCAATTCTCTGCGAAGGCGATCCATTGTTTTACGGCAGCTTCAGTTATCTATTGCAACGGCTCGGTGACCGCTTTCCCTGCGCGGTGATTCCCGGCATCAACTCGGTCAGCGCCGCCGCCGCCGCCGCCGCGACACCACTGATCACCGGCGAACAGCGGCTGACCGTGATTCCCGCCACGGCTGGCGATGAGGCGTTGCGGCAGGCTTTGCTCGGCAGCGATAGCGTCGCCATTCTCAAGCCGGGCCGCCACCGGCCGCGTTTGCTGGAATTGCTTCGGGAAACGGGCCGCGCCGAGGACACGCTGTACATCGAACAGGCAAGTCGTCCGGCGGAGCGCGTCGTCAAACGCTTCGAGGACATTCCCGCCACGCCGGGACCGTATTTTGCGTTGTTCTTGGTTGTTCGGAGTGAGAATCGGCAAAATGGCGGAGGATTCGGGGATTAGGTCAATTGAACGCGGCCGTAATACGGCTCAACTTACGGGCTACAAGCTCCCAGGTTCCTTATCTGGTAAGACGTAGTCTCAGGCCAGGCATCACGCATAAAAACACTGATAGCGAATCAGATCAGGATTGTTATCCGCGACCGCCTGCCCAAGGCAGATGATCCCCCGGTCGTGCAGGTTAAATTCCTCACGCCGAACAAAAAACCGCTCGCCGTTTTCCAGTAGCAGATACGTACCATTGGTGCTGTGGTCCACCAGGATGAATTTGCCCTGACGGAACTCGATATCGGCGTGACTTCGGGACACCAGTTCTCGATCCACTACCAAGCTACTCTTCTCGTCACGGCCAATCGAAAAAGCTTGGGTGGCCGGCGCCAACTCAAGCTTATTGTCATGATATTCCAGCACCAACCGAGCGAACAGTAGTCTGCGCAGTTCTTCCTGATGTCCGCTGGCCATCAGAGTCAGACAGGTGGAGTCGTGCCAGATCACCTCGCAGATTTCCATCTCCTCCTGCTTGCCCCGAACCCGCGATTGCCCGAGGCTACGCGTCATTCGACTGATCCCAGCCGGCAGATGCCCGATCGTGTCGCGGGTGGTAATGATCTGATCCGCCTTGGACAGGGACACCATCCGGGCGGCGATATTCACCGCGTCGCCGAACATGTCGTTGTTCTCCACCAGCACCGGCCCGTGATGCAGGCCAATCTTGACGGCAATGTTCAATTGCGCCAGTTCCTGATCGTCCTTGAGCGCCTGGTGCATCGCACAGGCGGCCCGCACCGCCTGCTCCGCATCCGCAAAACGGCTCATGATTTCATCGCCGATGGTCTTGATCACCGCACCACCATGCGCGCCGGTTTTAACAGCGAGCAAATTCAGCACCCGCGTCTCGATCTGCCGCGCGCGTATATCGCCATATTTTTCAAAAAGCCGGGTACTGCCGCAGATATCAGCGAACAACACAGTCACCACCATCTGATGGGACTCCGTTCCCCCTTCCGCCCGCTCGGAGATCAGCCTCCCCAGCTTTAGTTTCATGTTCGGTCCTCTCGTCGCCGCCCGCTTCAACGATAGCCGCGCGCGCGCAACCCACCGATGATTCGCGCCAAATTTTCGTGCGCGACCGGCTCGTAGCATTGTTGGAAAAATTCGGTATGGAAAATGGTGGGCTTGTCTTGTAAGGCCCGCAGAAACCGTAGATGGCCTGGATAGTACTGATCATCGGCAATCCCCGCGAACTCGGCGCGGATCAGGCGCCCGTCCCGCTCGCAGGCTTCCCACGGCAGGCCGAAGCTGGACAGATCGATATCCACGACGAACTCGGCGTCGCCCCGGTCTGGTGGCTGGCAGTGAGTCGTCGCCATGACCAAATCCCGCACCCGATGCCGAAAAGCCAGGTCCGCATGCCCGTCCGACCATTGCAGAAATAATGCGGCGCTTCGCCATTCATTGTCCGTCGCCCCCGGCCAATAAATCGCATCGTGGAACCAAAGGGCCATTTCGACGGCATCGGGCTCGTCCATCAGCTCCGCCGCCCGGTCGAATTCGGCTAAACAACGCCAGATATGATCCAAGGTGTGGTAGTGGCGATGCGGCTCCCCATAGAGCTCGGCCAGCCGGGCAAAGGCCTCGTCCGCCCCCGACGGCTCGCCGACCAGGCATCGCCCCCACAGAGCCATGAATCGCCCCCTTTCCGAACCCCGGCCGTTCGAGCGCGCGGTCGAGCCGCCGGTCGCGGCTGAACCACCGGATTTGCTGCTGGGTCGCTGAAACATCGCAAGCCTCCAATAGTCTAGCGCCCTCATCGACCGGGGCGTTTCCGGGCGGCGGCGTCACCCAGCCTCCCGGGCCACGAAATCCTGAATCAGCCGCCACGCCATGCTCATGGGATTGGGCAAGCCCGGCAAGGCAGCGGGCGCGAACCAGCGGGCGTCGAGCAATTCCCGCCCGTCCACCTGTAGCTCGCCATCCGCATACTCGGCGGTAAATGCAATCATCAGCGAGTGGGGAAAGGGCCAGGACTGGCTGGCGAAATAGCGCAGATTCCGAACCCGGATGTTGACCTCCTCCGCGACTTCCCGGTGAATCGCCTGCTCCAGCGTCTCGCCGGCCTCCACGAAACCGGCCAGCAGGCTGTAAACGCCCGGGGCGAAGCGCGGCGCCCGCGCCAGCAGAATCTCGCCATCCCGCACCACCCGCACCATAACCACGGGCGACAAGCGCGGATACGCGGTCAAGCCGCAGGCGGCGCAATGCCGCGCGCGCTCATCGGCCCGACGCTGGGTCGGCGTGCCGCAACGGCCGCAAAATTGATGGGTGCGGTCCCATTCGATTAATTGTAGAGCGTGGCCCGCCACGCCGAGCAATGCGTCGTCCAGTCGCGACCATAGACCACGCAAACTCTCGAATTGCATCCCCGGCGGCGGCGGCGCGGTGGTTGCCACCTCGGCGGCATGACAGGGTTGGCCACGCAGGGATCCCAGATACAGTCGGCGCATCGTCGGCAGCTTGGCGAAGGGCCAGATCGAGGCCACCGGCAGTTCGACTCCGTTGGCCGTGGGTCGCACCAGCAAATCGCCGCCGGCGAACACAAACCACCAGTTCGGCGCATCGGTATCGCCCGCCGGCAGCAGTTCCGGCTGGAAATCATCAGGCAGCATCAGCATGGGAAACGGTTCCCGTTCAGGAGATCTTCTCAGTGAGCACGGGCTGGCCCGTGGCCGACTCGCCCAGGTAATGCCGAACCCGCGCCAGCGCCTGGGGCAGGCTGGCCGACAGCAGCAACTTGCCGGGAATATTGCGCAAACCGGCCCGCCGCATCAATAGCGCCGGCTGGCCGTGCACCCCCGCCACCGCCACCAGAATATCATCGCCGCGCAAGCGTTCGATGGCCGAGTCCAGCGCCACCAACCCCGACACATCCATGACCGTCACCGCTTCGATATCGATGATGACCGCCCGCGGTCGGGCGCCGATATCGTGCAGGGCGCTCATGGCCTTCTCGGCGGCGCCAAAAAACAGCGAACCAGAGACCTCGTAGAGCCGCACCCCCTCCGGCAACGGACTCTCCAAATGGGTATGATCGACCTCGACATGCTTGCCGCCGGTCAGTTCCGCCATGCGGTTCATGAACAGCAGCGCGGCCAGCACCACGCCGACGCTGATGGCGATCACCATGTCGAAGATCACCGTCAGGCCGAAACACACCAGCAGCACCAGGATATCGCTGCCGGGCGCCACCTGGAAAATATGGCGAAAGTGTTTCAATTCGCTCATGTTCCAGGCCACCAGCAGCAACAGCGCCGCCAGGGCGGCCATGGGCAGATACCCCAGCAGCGGCGCCAGCGCCAGCAACACCAGCAGGATGAACAGGGCGTGGAACACGGCGGCCAGCGGACCCCGGGCACCGGCGCGGATGTTGGCGGCGGTGCGGGCCAGCGCGCCAGTCGCGGCGATGCCGCCGAAGAACGGCGCCACGGTGTTGCCGATGCCCTGTCCGATCAGTTCGGCATCGGGATCGTGCTTGGTCCCGGTCATGCCATCGGCCACCACTGCGCACAACAGCGACTCGATGGCGCCCAGCAAGGCAATCGCCATCGCCGGACCCAGCAGATCCTTGATCAGTCCCAGCGACAGCCCCAGCGGCTGACCGTCCGGGCCGGGCAATTGCCACGGCAACCCGAATTGCGGCAGGAATGGCGGGATACCCGGCAGCGTTTCTCCACCTTGGACATAACTGAAGCGGGAGGCGATGGTGGCGACCTGGAAGCCATCCACGAACCGGCCGAGCAGCCAGGCCAGCGCGGTGGCGACGACGATGCCGACCAGCGGCGCCGGGAAACCGGTTTTCAGGCGCGGCCACGCCAGCAGCAGGGCCAGAGTCAGCGCACCGATCAGCAAATCGGGGAGGTGCGCACCGGGCAGCGCCTGTCCCACCAGCCACAACCGTTCGAGAAAGTGCTCCGGTTGCGCGGCCAGTTGCAGACCGAAGAAATCCTTGAATTGCAGGCTGGCGATGACGACCGCGATACCGGTGGTGAAACCGGTGGTCACCGGATAGGGAATGAATTGAATCAGCTTGCCCATCCGCCCCACGCCCATGCCGATCAGCATGATGCCGGCCATGAAACTGGCGGTCACCAGCCCGCCGAGGCCGTATTTTTCGGCGATGGGGTGCAGGATGACGATGAAGGCGGCGGTCGGGCCGGACACGCTGAAGCGGGAGCCGCCGGTCAGCGCGATCAGCAGGCCGGCGACGATGGCCGTGTATAGACCGTATTGCGGCGGCACCCCGCTGCCGATGGCCAGCGCCATCGCCAGCGGCACCGCGACGATGCCGACCGTGATGCCCGCCAGCAGGTCGGCTTGCAGCTTGCTGAGGTTATAGCCCCCGCGCAGTTTGTCGCGCAGGGCGGTGGCGAAGGGCAGATACAGCGGATGTTGTCGGTCGGGTTTCATGGGGATTATTGGACCTGCAACAATGCCAGCAAGCCTTCCAGCAGTTGCATAGGACTGGGCGGGCAACCGGGAACGTGCAGATCGACCGGGATGACCTCGGCCACGCCGCCGACGCAGGCGTAGCCGCCGGCGAACACCCCGCCGTCCCGCCCACAATCGCCCACCGCCACCACCCATTTCGGATCGGGCGTGGCGGCATAAGTCCGTTCCAGCGCCTCCCGCATGTTGGCGGTGACGGGGCCAGTCACCAACAGCACATCGGCATGGCGCGGCGAGGCGACGATGTGGAAACCGAACCGCTCCAGGTCGTAAAAGGCGTTGTTCAGGGCGTGGATTTCCAGTTCGCAGCCGTTGCAGGAACCGGCGTCCAGCTCGCGGATCGACAGGCTGCGACCGAGCCGTCGCTTGGCCGCCCGATCGACCCGCGCTCCGAGTTCGGCCAGAGCCTGTTCGGAGGGGGCCGGGGCGGCGACCGTCAGCGGCCATCGCAGCAGATTTTGAAACAGCAGCTTGCGCATGACGAGCGGCCTACAAATCGTGACCCGAATACGAGCAATTGAACGATTTATTACAGAGCGGAAAATCCGCGACGATGTTGTTTTCGATGGCGGCTTCCAGCAGCGACCACTGGAACCAGGACGGATCGCGCGGATGACAGCGCGCCACCGTGCCGTCGGCGGCCAGCCGCAGCCAGACCAGCACGTCGCCGCGAAAACCCTCGACCAGCGCCACGCCCTCGCAAGGCTGTCCGGGACGGTTCAATTCACCATGCACGGGACCTGGCGGCAATCGCTCCAGGATTTGCTCCACCAGCGCCAAACTCCGGTGCACTTCGCTGATGCGCAGCCATACCCGACCGTTGACGTCGCTGTCGGTCCGCGTCGGCGTCTCGAACTCCAGTTGCTCGTAGGGTGGATAACCCGGCTGGCGGCGGGCGTCGAAGGCGCGGCCCCCGGCCCGACCGACGACGCCACCGCAGCCGAACTGTTGGATCAGCGCCGGTTTGACAAAGCCGGTGCCCACGGTCCGATCTTGTAGCGAGGCGGTGTTGTCGTACAGCTCGACCAGCGGCGGAAACTGGCGGCGAAACTCGGCGAGCAGCGCGCGCAAGATCTTCGCGCCATCCGCCGGTAAATCCGCGACGACTCCACCGGGAACGACGCAGTCCATTAGCAGCCGATGGCCGAAACAGTCTGCGCTGGCGCGCAAGACCCGCTCGCGCAACACCGCGCAATAGGCGTGCATCAGGGCAAAGGCAGCGTCGTTGCAGATGGCGCCGATATCGCCGCAGTGATGGGCCAGCCGCTCCAGTTCGGCCATCAACGCCCGCAGCCAATGAGCGCGGGCCGGCACATCCGTTTCAGTCGCCGCTTCGACGGCGCGGGCAAAAGTGAGGGCGTAAGCCACGGTGCTGTCGCCCGATACCCGCCCCACCAGTCGCGCCGCCCGTTCCAGCGTCGCGCCGTTCAACAGGCTTTCGATGCCTTTGTGGACGTAACCCAGCCGCTCTTCCAGCCGGACCACGGCCTCACCGTTGGCGGTAAAGCGAAAATGGCCGGGCTCGATGATGCCGGCGTGAACCGGCCCCACCGGAATCTGGTGCAGGCTCTCGCCTTCCGCCGACAGAAAGGGGTACGACGGCGATGGTTCGGTGCGTGGTGTTGCCGCGCCGAGTGGGTGCGAGACCGGCCAGCGGCCGTGATCCAGCCAGGGGCGCGCGTCGGGCGCATCGACCGGTTGTAACCCGACCAGGTCGGCGATGGCGCGCTCCAGCCGTTGCGCCGGCGGGTGCCGGCGGCCCACGGAGGGAAACCGCCCCTCCGGGCACGGCAGGCTGGCGACGCCCAGCGTCCCGCTCGCGTCCTCGCGC
>CAVOKM010000025.1:0-72291 GCA_963696515.1 uncultured Gammaproteobacteria bacterium | reverse complement strand
GCGGTGTTAAATATAAAGCACGATGACTGAAGCCAAGACCGTTCAAAATCATGGCCTTGACCGCTTGTCCGACGGAAACCATCCGCTGTTCGTGATCTTGAACGATGACCGTATCGATCAGCTTGACGATGCCCAGTTCATCCACCATCGCCGCGACCAGACCCAGGTGGTCCAGATTGTCGCTCTGATAGGTGATCGGTCCGCGCATCGTGCCCGTATCAACATGGACAGTCATTGTTTTCTCCTTGATTATGTTCATATTTATCATTGTTCTAACATAATTCTACCTTTCGCCGTTAAGGGGTGCGGAATGTCGGAACTGAAACGCCGGTGGCGGCGAAACAAGGTTGATTTGCCCGTAAACGTCAGTACGGCTGTGGGTGACAAGGCGTGGCTGGTGTAGCCATAGCGCCGTAATCCACCGTCGGGACGCTATCGAAATGCGCTTCGTTATTCCGCCATCGGGGCTGCTTATCGATTTGGGTTCTCATCCTGCTTCGAATCGTCTGGATCAAACCCCAAATCCCGCAACCGCTGCGCTAATCGCTCGGCCCGCTGCCGTTCCTGTTCAGCCCGCTGCCGTTCCTGTTCGGCCCGCTGCCGTTCCTGTTCAGCCTGCTGGATTTCCCGTTCCGCCGCTTCCGCCGGCGTGGGCGCCATCTCACCAGTCTCGTCGAAATACCGCAACCAGCCGTCCGCTACGCCCAGATACAATCCTAAGACTTCACTCCAGCGCCAGCCACGCGCATCCGCGAGAATAGCTTGATAGCTCTTTCCAGTCAGTCGGAAACCCGCGAATTCCAGCGTCGCCGGCGAGAACCAGAAATATTCCGGCGTGCGGAACACGTTCTGATACAAGGTCTTTTTATTGCTCCGATCCACCCCGGCGGTGGAATCCGACAGCAGTTCGATAATGAGGTCCGGGTAACGCCCGCCCTCTTCCCACACCACCCAGGAATTGCGCGGCTCCCGATCTACATCGCGCACCAGAAAAAAATCCGGGCCGCGAAATTCCCGGTGACGAAGTTGTTGATGGCTGTAGTAGACAGTGAGATTGGCGCCGATGAAAAAGTCGTTGCGGTCCCGCCAGCACCATTCCAGACTGCTGACCAGCAACGCCAGTTGTTGATAATGTTGCGTGCTTTCCATTTCCGGTTCATCGCTCAGCAGTTGCCGGGCATCCGGCATCAGCTCGGCCATCTGTGGTTCGCTGACATACATGACAGCCACCTCCGGTGTCGCCAATGATTTCAAGGTGAATTCTCGCACACTTCCATGAACCGCTCCCAGATTTCGCCATTCCGCATCGTCAGTAGTCGGTCGGCGAATTCCAACGCCGCCGCAAGATGGGCTTCCGCCACCGCACTCAGCGGTTCACCCAGTTCAAAGCGCTCGCCCCGGATGGCCAACTGAAACGCCGGTGGCGGCAGGACATGGTTAATTTGCCTGTAGACGTGCAACACGGCGGCGGGCGACAAGGCGTGGCTGGTGTAGCTGGCATCGCGCCCTGGTTGCAGGCGGGTGAATTGGAACGGTGGCGGACCGGAGACGCTGGCATCCACGAACAGCACCAGCGCCCGGCCTTCCAGGTCCACAGCATGTTCTATCTGCAATTGAAAGTCAGCGAGTAGTTCGACGTCGTCCCAGTTGCCGCACTGGTCCAGCAATTTTGCCAGCCGTTCCAGAAACAGCGGCCCCAGGGCGTCATCACCCCGGCTGGGGTTGCCGACGGCGAGAATGAGCAGACCTGGAACCCTCACCCTAACCCTCTCCCAGAGGGAGAGGGAATACCTCGTTCCGAACAGTTCCATCCGCATCCCGCGTCAGGCAATCCACCACCGTCCCGCTCTCTTCCTCGACCAACTCCACGATCAGCGGCATCTGTCCCAAGGCGTGGGTGGCGCAGGACAGGCAGGGATCGTAGGCCCGCACCGCTACTTCGATCTGGTTCAGCAACGGCTCGGTCAGTTCCTTCCCGTCCAGGTAGCGCTCCGCCACCTGGCGAATGGACTCATTCATCGCCTGGTTGTTGTTGGTGGTGGACACGATCAAGTTAGCTTTCTCGATCAGTCCGTCCTCGTTGATGCGGTAATGATGGAACAGGGTGCCGCGCGGGGCTTCAACAACCCCGATACCCTCGCGGACCATCTCGCCGCGTGCCGCCAGTTCGTCGCCGAAGATGTCCGGATCGAGCAGCAAATCCTTGATCGCCTCGGTCACGTGCAACATTTCGATCATCCGTGCCCAGTGATAGGCCAGCGTCGCGTGAATCGGCTCGCCACCGCCCAGCGCCATAAACTCCTGTCGCTCCTCCTCGGCCAATGGGGTCGCGATAAAATCACAGTTGTCGATCCGGGCCAGCGGTCCCACCCGGTACCATCCCTTATCCGGCCCCAGCGAGTTGATAAATGGGAACTTCATATAGCTCCATGGCTTCACCTGCTCGCGGAGCACTTGGGCATAGCGCCGATAATCCAGATGGTCGAACAAAATTTGGCCTTTCTGGTTCTTGGCCCGCAGTCCGCCGTGATATAAATCCAGCGCCCCATCAGCGCGCGTCAGGCTGAGGTAATTGGAGCGGATCGTCGCAAAATAGGTGAAATAGCCGGGGTTCGTCTCATAGGCTTGCTTCATCAGTTTGAGGATGTTGCGGCCCCACTGGGTCATCAGGTCGAGATCGACCAACAAATAATTGCGCTCCTGCAGGGTCAGCGACTTGTTGACCCCACCGGGAACCGTCCCGGAGCCGTGAATCCGCTTGCCGGCCGTGACCCGGATCACCTCCTGCCCGTACTTGCGCAACCGCACCCCCTGACGGGCGACGTCGGGGTAATCCGCCATCACCCCGCCGATGTTGCGGTGGGCCACCTCATGATCGAAATCGAACAGGAAATCCGGTGAGGCCAGATGGAAGAAATGCACGGCGTGCGATTGCAGGGTCTGGCCGTAGTGCATCAGCCGGCGAATCTTTTCGGCGGTGGGAGGTATGTCCCGCGCGCCGACCAGTTGATCCACCGCCTTAGCCGCCGCCAGATGATGGCTGACCGGGCAGATGCCGCACAGTCGCTGCACCAAAACGGGAACTTCCCAGTAGGGCCGGCCCTGGATAAATTTCTCGAAGCCACGAAACTCGACGATGTGCAGGCGCGCCTGGCGAATGTGGTGATCCTTGTCCACCAGCAGCGTCACCTTGCCATGCCCCTCGACCCGGCTCAGCGGGTCGATGGCGATTCGGCACAGATATCCCGGTCGGGCAGCCGTTTCCAGAGTACTCATGGCGCGCTCTCGCTCAATCGTAATGAATCTGGGTATAGGGCAGCGCGATCGGCTGACCGGACAATAACTGACTAACGAAGGTCCAGATCGCATCCGCCGAGGGTGGGCAGCCGGGCAGGAAGTAGTCGATCTTCACCAACTCGTGAACTGGATGCACCTGATTGAGCAGCAGCGGAATTTCCGGATCGTTAGGAATTTGCGGATCGACCAGTCCGACCCCGCGCAGGTAGGACTCCTCCAGGCAATCCTTGAGATCGAACTGATTGCGCATCGCCGGGATGCCGCCGTTCAGCGCGCAGGCGCCCATCGCGATCAGCAGCTTGCAGCGCGCCCGGAATTCCAGGAGCACATGAACGTTCTCGACGTTGGCGACTCCGCCTTCGATGATGCCGATGTCGCACTCGCTCAGTTCCTTGATATCGGTCAGCGGACTGCGGTCCAATTCCACCAGTTCGGCTAAATCGAACAACCGGTCGTCGAGATCGAGCAAGGACATGTGGCAACCGAAGCAACCGGCCAACGAACAGGTGGCGATCTTCAAACGCGGCTCAATCATGGCGTCGCCCTCCTTTGCTTTCAGACAGTTGCGCCACATCGCCGACCACGTTGATCGGCTTGCGGTCGTAGAGCCGTTGGCCGATAGGAATTTCGTAACCCCGGTGCTTGATCAGAATGGCCCCGGTCGGACAGACTTGGGCGGCCTTGTCGGCGATGCTGAAATCGGTCGCGCCCAGCTTGCCGGATGAGGTATTCACCACGAGATGCGCCTGAATGCCCCGTCCCTGCACCGCGAACACGTTCTTGCCGTCCACGTCGCGGCTGGCCCGCACGCAAAGCTCGCAGAGGATGCAGCGGTTGAAATCGATCACCGCTTCGGGATGGGAAGCATCCACTGGCCGGCGCGGGAAGAAGTGGGTGTAGTGCGGAGCCAGCATCCCGACGTAGTAGGCCACCGCCTGCAACTGACAAGCCCCGCTCTTCTCGCAGGCGGGACAGACGTGGTTGCCCTCCACGAACAACATTTGCAGGATCCCGCGCCGGATGTCGCGCAGTTCCCCGGTTTCGCTCTCTACGGTCTGGTCCGCCGCCGCCGGGGAAGTGCAGGCCGCCTGCACGCGGTTGTTGACCTTGATCAGACACACGCGGCAACTGCCGTGCGGGGCGAATTCCGGGTTGAAGCACAGATGCGGAATATAGACGCCGGCGGCCAGCGCCGCGCCCATGATCGTCTGACCGTTCTGGAATGGAATCCGCCGCCCGTCCAGCGTGAAACTCTGCTCGCCGCTCATGGCATCGCTCCCACCAACCAATCTTCCTCGTTCAGATACGCGCCCTGGTCGTGGCGGCCGGTGAGTTGCCGGGCCTGCTCCAGCGCCGCGTTCAGATCGAATGCGGGCTCGAAAGCGGTGGAGCGCAACCGCCTTTCCCAGGATTCCGGGAACTGATCGAGGCTGTCCAACACCGGGTTGGGCGCAGTCTGGCCCAGCCCGCAATGACAGGCTACCTGCATGATCCGCCCCAGCTTGCGCATCTCCTCCAGATCGTAACGGGTGCCGTGACCGGTGTGAATCTTGGTCACCAGATCGCGCATCAGCGAGGTGCCGACCCGGCAGGGGGTGCAGAAGCCGCAGCTTTCATGGACGAAAAAATGGGTGAAATTCCGGATGCCGTCGAGAATGTCGCGGCTCTGGTCAAATACCATGAACGAACCGCCGGTGGCCAGATCCTCGAAACAGATACGCCGGTCAAAAACCTTGGCTGAAATCATGTGCCCGGCGGGACCGGCCATCTGGATGCCCTGCGCGTCCCGCGCGCCGCAGTCTTCCAAGACCCGCCGCACGGTGACCCCGAACGGGTATTCGTAGATGCCCGGCCGCTCGCAGTCGCCGCTGAGGCTGAGCAGCTTGGTGCCCTTGGATTCGGCCGTACCGCGGCTGGCGAACCAGTCGCCGCCCTCCACGGCGATCTTGGCGGCGGCGGCGAAGGTCTCGACGTTGTTGACCACGGTCGGTTTGTTCAAGTAACCGTGGGTGGTGGGAAACGGCGGGCGGATGCGCGGCACGCCGTGTTTACCCTCCAGCGACTCGATCAGCGCCGACTCCTCGCCGCAGACGTAGGCTCCGGCGCCCAGGTGGATGTCGATGTCGAAGTGGAAATGGGAATCGCCCAGGATGGCTTCACCCAGCAGGCCAGCCTCGCGGCGGCGTTGCAGGGTCGCCTCCAACGAATCGAGCAGGTAGCGGTATTCACCGCGCAGGTAGACAAAGCCCTGGCGGGCGCCGATCACCCGACCGCACAGGGTCATGCCCTCGAACACCAGATCGGCGAAATCCTGCATCAGCACCCGATCCTTGAAGGTGCCCGGTTCGCCCTCGTCGGCGTTGCAGACCACGTATTTCTCGTTGCCCGGCGCGTTGCGGCAGGACGTCCACTTGGCGGCGGACCTGAAGCCGGCCCCGCCCTGACCGCGCAGGCCGGATTTGACCATCTCCTCCAGGATCGCCTGCGGGCCACGCTTGAGCACCGCCCGCAAGGCCGAACCGTCGGCGAAATGCCGCCCCAGCAAAATGTCCGCGCGGCGGATGTTGCTGACCACCTCGAAGAACTCGCGCGGCCATTCCACCAGCGGCGTTTGGCTGTTCACCAAGTCCACGATCCGATCCAGGCGCGATGGGTCGAGGCGGGTGAGCGCATAGCCGTTCACCAACGCGGCGGGTCCCTGGTCGCACATGCCGGTGCAGGAGGTGGTGCCGACCGTGACCACTCCATCGGTGCGGGTGGCATTGATTTCCACGCCCAGCCGCTCGCAGAGGTAGTGCAGCAGCTCGCGGTTGCCGAGCATCCGGTCGGTGATGTTGTCACTAAACAGGATGTCGTAGGAACCGCGCGGCGCGGTGTAGAGGAAGGAATAAAACTCGGCGACGCTGCGCACCTTGTCCGGTGAAATACCGAGTTCCCCCGCCACGGTATCGAGAGCCCCGGGCGATAGCCAGGTCAGGCTGTCTTGCGCCTCGCGCAGGATTTGCAGCAGCCGGGTCGGCATGCCGCCGTGGCGTTGGACGATCTCGTGGACCGTCCGGGCGAGCGCCTCAGATTCCGCCATGGAACCACCTCCGTCGTTCATCCACCTTCGCCAGCACCCAGTACTTAAGGTTTCCCCACCGGGCAGGCCGTCTGGTCGGTTGGTCTAGGATACTCCAATCCGGGAAAAAAAGCGTTATTTTCTTGTGGATTAACGTCTTATCGAGCCCCAACGTGGAACGCAGCCGGCCATGCCGAATCCAACCATGAACGAAAACCGCCGTGTTCTCCCGCTAATCGCCCGCTGGCTGCTTCAACCCGGTTTTATTCTGGCATTCTGGCGTTACCGGGGAATTACGTGCACAATTTTATTTTTTCGACCCCCCAACCGGAGATGAGACGCTCCCATGCCGAGCCAACTCTTTAAATCCATCCGCTGGCTCCTTTTTGGATGGCTGACCGCCGGCGCCGCGCAGGCGACGATTTACCCCTTGCCGCCTCCGGACACGGACGTGATCGGACAAATCAAGGTCATGTACGCCACCAAGGACGATACGCTGGTGGATATCGCCCGCCGTCACGGCCTGGGCTATGACGAGATCGTCCATGCCAACCCGGGGGTGGATCGCTGGGCGCCCGGCGAGGGCAATCCGATCGTGCTGCCGACCCGCCACATCCTGCCCGACGCCCCGCGCGAAGGGATCGTCCTCAACATCGCGGAAATGCGGCTGTACTACTACCCCAAGGCCAACGCTGGCGAGGAGCGGGTGGTCATCACTTACCCGGTGAGTATCGGCCGCATGGACTGGAAAACGCCGCTGGGATTGACCAAGGTGGCCGCCAAGGAGGTGGATCCAGCTTGGCGGCCGCCCGCCACGATCAAGGCCGAACACGCCGCCGAGGGCGACATCCTGCCGGACGTGGTGCCGGGCGGCCCGGATAATCCACTGGGCCGTTTCGCCATGCGGCTGGGCGTACCTGGTTATCTCATTCACGGCACGAACAAACCCTATGGCATCGGCATGCGGGTGACGCACGGTTGCGTGCGAATGTACCCAGAGGATATCGAACGGATGTATAATATGGTACCCGTCGGCACACCGGTGCGGCTGGTCGACCAGCCGGTGAAAGTCGGGCGACTGAACGGTCAGTTGCTGATCGAGTCGCACGCGCCATTGGAGGAAGATAACCTGCCGATCATGGTCACCCTGGAACAGGCCCGCGCGGCGGTGATCGCCAAGACCGGACCGGACATGCCCGGGGTGGACCAGGCCACGCTGGAAGTGACGGTGGAGCAGGTCAGCGGCATCCCCGTGGCCATTTCCGCTCCGGTCCCATACCCGGTCGCGCATCCGGCCAGTCCAGCGCTGGCGGAATCCGCGTCCGACGACGGACCCGTCACCCGAACACCGATCCCTTATCCACCCTACACTGGGTACAATGTTCCTCCCGCGCCAGTTTACCGACCCGCTCCGGCCACACCGCCCGGCTATGGTTCCCCCTACGGTAATCCTGCAGCCAGTTATCCGTCTCCTTATCCGTATCCTCCGGCTTCGACTCCGCCCTCTTACCGACCTGCTCCGGTCAATCCTCAGCCCTATTACCGCTCCACCCCTCCCGCGGCTTGGCCATCAGCCCGCGACATAACTCGCGAGCCGCCCGCTCTTCCCCCGCCGAACCGGTTGTGACGAAAAAAACCCCGCAATGCGGGGTTTTTTACAGCGCTGCCAGAGGTTCTGGCTTACTTGTACATCGACTTCTTGAACATGCTATTGATCTTCTGTTCAGTCGCCATGCTCATGGACTTGGCTTCGTTGGCCGTATCCAGGGCTTGGCGCGCCATAGCCTTGGCATCGTCGGCATCCTTCTTCACGGCGGCCAGGTCACTGGAACTGGCGCAGCCTACGGTCAAACCGGCGATCAGAGCCAGAGCGGAAAGCTTGGTGACAGTCTTAAGGGACATCATTCAACTCCTTAAAGTCTCATTCAATCAGTAAAGGTGCCCGATCACGACAATGTCGTCAAAGCACAACCAAGTTGCAACAACACAACAAAGCTATTATATAACGAAATTTAATCTAATGGACAATGTCCAGAGCACCGGAATCAGCGAATTTCGACCCGCATGCCCTTTTTTACCCATGGTCTGAGCGTCTCAATCTGCCGGTTGTCCAACGCCACGCAACCGCTGGTCCAGTTGATGCCGGCACTGTGGACCCTGGGATCGCCCGCACCTACCCCATGAATGCCGATCTGTCCGCCCAGCGGCGTGTCCTGCGGCGGCGTATAGCCACTGCTCCAGGCGGAGCGAATGCGTTCGTAGGCCGTCTTATCGATCCGGCGCTCCCGCAACGCCCGTTCGGCATAGTCGAGATTCGGATAATCCAGGCCAATAAAGGTCTTGAACCGGCTCTGGTCGTTGATCCAACCCACGCGAAACACCCCGGTTGGCGTCCTGTTGTCGCCACGCCCGGACTTGACGCCAGCCCCGCTGCTGCCCACGGCGATCGGCCGGAACACCTTGACCGGCTGACCGCCCTGCATGATGCTCAGGGTGTCGGCCTTGGTATCCACCAGCAACCAGGGTTCGCGTGGGGCGGTTAGGTCCGCCCACTGCGGCCGCGCCGAATCATGGTCGTTCGGGGCGCAGGCGCTGGTCAGCCATGCCAACATACCGAGAAAAACAACCCGTTTACCGAGATTCCACATACCGGTCCTCACCTGTCTCTTGCTGATTATCACCGGGAGTGAAGTTATAGAGCAGCCGGCGCGGCGACGCAAGCTCCCGGGTCCATAGATCCCAGGCCCGGGCACGCCCACCGTCAGAACCGCGGCTCCAGGGTAACCTGGCTCAACAGAGAGTTGCCCACAAAGCAGTTTTCCTTGGCTTTGCGGTGCAATTCCCGCACCGCGTCTTCATCAGGTATTGTGTCGCCGCCAAACGTCACCTGGGGTCGCAAGGTCATCCAGGCGACCATCACCTTACCTTTCTCGTTCTTGCCGAGTTCGGCCACCGGCTCGTCCTCGTAGCGATCCACCACCAGTTTTCTAAGCGCGGCGATGGCCAGGAAGGTCAGCATGTGGCAACTGGACAGGGCCGCCAGCAGAGCTTCCTCGGGGTTGCTCATCTCCGGATTGCCAGAATAATCCGGCGCCGCCGAGCCTTGCACGGTCTGATTGCCGGCTAGATGCCAGACGTGGTCGCGATTGAAGGTTTTCACTTCGAAATCCGGCGTCGCGCGCCGCCAGCTCAAGCCGATGGAATAACTGGCCATGATGAATTCCTCATGCGCATGGAGGGAAAAAACCTTGAAAACATTCGAGGCGTCATGGGTTGGCCGGTTTCAGCGCCTCCAAGGCCGCCGGAGCGCAGGCATCGCCCCCCAGCGCTCGTTCCAATCCAGCGATGCGCTCGCGCAACCGTTGATTGATCTGTTCCTGCCGGGCCAGGAGCGCCTCGCCGTCCACCACTCGGAGACCGGAATGCGCCCCATCCAGGGGACCTGTTCCTCCCCCACCAAACAGCCAGCCGGCGAATAAACCGCACAGCAAAATCGCCAGCGCAGCCAAGCCCCAGACCCCGGCGCGCTGGTGGCGGGGAATCGCCGCCTCAGCGGCGTATAGGGTGAATTGACTCTGGTCCTGTCGATTCATCGCTGGTTCCTCAACGTTCGACGGTGAAGACAGTGACTGGCGTCACCGCGTTGGGCCTGACCGCGCCCTTGAACACCGACTCTTGGCCACCCCGGATCAGGCGCACCTGAAAGGGCGTTTCCCGGGGGTTCTGCTCGTCCTTGCGCGGCGCGTAGCGGACGGCGATTTCATAGTTTCCCGGCGGGGCCTGGCCCGCTGGCCAGAACGCATTCTCCACCGGCCGGTTGCTCAGGCTCGAGTGGGTGGCGTTGGCGTCCACGTCCAGGGCGCCGCCGCACGCAGCCGGGTTACGGAAATCCAGTTGCTGGCCGGACGGGCAGCGCACCACCAGATCGAGATCACCAGAATTGTTCCACAACAATGTGGCAGTAATCTCGCCAGTCGCCGCACCGGCTGCGGTCAAGCGGCTGGCGAATTCCCGTCGTTCCTCTGGAGTCGGCTCAGTCTTGACCGGCGGCTCAGTCTTGACGGGCGGTCCAGCCTTGACCGGGGGTTCGACCGCCGACCGCTGCCGCGGGGGCTCAGATCCACCCAGCGCATCTTCCAGCGTTCTGGCGGGTGGTTGCGTGCCCGATGAAGCACGGTCAGGGGGTTTCGGCGGCGGACTGACAGCAACCCCCGGTTTTGGCGACATCGCAGGGGCTGGCGATTTCGATTCCGGCACAGCGGAGGTTACTGGCTCCGTGGCTGGGACCACCGCAGGGACAACAATCGTGGATTTGTCAGGAGGCACCACCGCTCGGTCGGCGGCCGGGCCTTTCATAGCCGGCTCGCGCGGACTCTCTCCAGCCGCAACGGCCATAGCGGATTGAGCCGGAACCCCGCGGATCCCGCCCGGCTCCCGAGCAACCGGCGCGATGGTCGTGGCATCCGATCCAACAGCGGGCACCGGACACCGCCCGCGCCGTCCGGCAAGTTGCGCCAGCAGGTTTTCGAGTCGGGTCCGCAATTCCGTCTCGGTGCGTTGCGCCTGGGTTAGGGCGTGATCCAGTTCGGCGTCCGTCGCTAGCTTCGTCGCAACAGCACGGGTATAGGGCGACGGTTTTCCCATCCCGATCCAGAAAACCACGGCCACCGCCAGCAGAATGGCGAGGGCAACCACGCTCCAAAAGTAGCGGGAACCGATCACCACATAGCGCAGGCCAGAATCTGGGCTTGATTTGGATTCCAACGGCTGTTCCGATACGAATTCCTGGGTGGGGGGAGATTGCGTTAGTGGCTCCGCTGAGGCAACTTCCGAAGTCGGGAGTGAGGGTGGCGACTCGATCAGCGGGGTCGACTCGAACACGGACTCCGAGTCCGGCGCAGTGGCGGACTTCAGTTCAGGCATGGCGATTTCAGGTATCGCCACGTCGCGCGGCGGCGCGGGGGGAGGCGCCGGAGTCTGAACCAGACCCGCTTGAATCTCCCAGGGTCGGTCTGACCCAAACCCCCAGCCGATGATAATCGGCCGACCCTCAACCAGAAACACCCCGGTTTCCGCCGGGAGGCCCAGCGCAGCTCGCAGCATCGCGCCCAACTGCTCTCGGCGGGGATCGCCGGAAACGGCATAGCGATCCGCCACTTCCCGCCCCCGCTCGAGCAAATCCTCGATCCGGGCGAGAAGGGGCTGGCGCTGATCCTCCGGCAGATCGCTCAGCGCCAGCGGTGGGTGATCGGGATCGCCTTCGGTGTACCAGTCAATGCGGTTATGGGCGCGATCCGCCACCGGCTCGGCCAGCAAACCCGCCGCCTCCGGCCCCAGTTCGCTGGCCAGCACCGCCCGAATTTGCGGGTATAGCGCATGTAGCGGCTGGCCAAAGCCACCGGTCTCGCGCACCCCAGTAAAGGAACTGCTACTGAGGAGAATCTGTTCCGCCATTGCTCCAATACCTCGCGACCGTTCTTGAAATTTCCAGCACCAAGATCAACGGGTTGGCGCATTCTTCACCGCCATGGACGACGCATCCGCGGGCTCGGTCAGGGCGATATCGACGCCACCGCCGCCTAACGTCAGTTCGATGCCCTGCTGCACGTTCTGCAAATAAAGCGTGACACCCTTCTCATTGCGCAAAATGGCGTTGCCACCGCCCTGACCCAAGGTAAAGGCTCCCTCGACCGCGACATAACGACCGGTAAAATCGGCCAATTCCCGCAAGCGGTAGACCTGGCCGAGCGCACTCACCCGGGTAACGCCCACCGTCGCCACCTTGATTCCCGACACCGAGAACGGATACCGGCGCCCCTGAAATTCCAGCGTACCCTGGCCCTGACTAAAGCCGAACAGCAGGCCGAATGAGGTACTGGAAAATTCCAGTCGGGCATCGGGCCGGGCATCCTGGGCCAGCGCCGTGCCCGCTCCTGCGACCAGAACCGCCATCAAGACCATCCGCGCGCATCGCATCGGTTTTCTCCCGTAACAATCATGCTGCCGGAATCACATACCGGGGCCACTCATGCAGGTTCAGCAGCATCTTCTCCAACTGGCGAGTGAGATCCACCTCCGAGCCGCCTCCCTTGCCGCTGCGCGAGCACGTATCCAATTGCCACACTCCCACTTTCTCGTCCAGGTTGACCTCCTTCCACTTGGGATGACCGGTCTGCCGAAGCTGGCCGATGTTGGAACGGATGGCCTGGCCCAACTTCCCCAACTGTTGGCAGCGCTGCACGAAATAGGGACTCTGCTTGCCGGAAAAATCAAAGCTCATCAGCACCGCCTTGACCGCGATGGTCGATACGTTGCCGGCCAGCCATTCATAATCGGCCTGGCCGATCTGGGCGGGCTGGTACTCGCGCAACATGCGCGGGTCGTCCAGCGGCACGAAATGCACGTTGGTCAACATCGCGGCGAACTCCGGCTTGGTGATCAGGTTACCGACCTTGGTGAACAGGCTGACGGGCTTGCCGGCGACATAGAACATGGCGTCGGCCTCGCCCTTGAGCACGGCGGTCACCCCTTGCAGCGGGGGCATGTTCAACAGTTCGGCGGGCTTCACCCCGGTGAGTTGCAGCAGGTTCATCGCGGTCAGCCAGGTGCCACTGCCCTGCTCGCCCACCACCACTCGTTTGCCCTGCAAATCGTTGAACGACTGAATCGACTTGTTGGCGAACAGATGCACCTCCTCGTTGTAGAAGGGGAAGATCAACCGCAATCGGCTGGCCACCTGGCGCATCTCCGGATTTTCAGAGCGGCTGAGAAAGCCCAGCACATCCGACTGCACAATGCCGAAGGTGGCGTTCTCCTTGCTGTTGATGCGCTTGATGTTATCGATCGAACCTTGGGAATCCTTGACCAGAATATCCAGGCCGACGGTTTTGGCGACTCCGGCGATATCGTTGCCGAACTTGATGTAGGTACCGGTCTGGGAACCGGTGACCATGCCAATCTGTTTGGCGTTGGTGTCGTCGGCGCGGGCGGACATCAGACCGCACCACACGAACAGCAACAAGCCGCTTATTAGCAGGCGGTTCATGAACATGATCCTCCAATGCATCACGATGAGGTGAAATAAGGTCGGGCCCGATGGCAGCGGCAATCAAGGCGAAGGCTTCTGTCGACGCAACCCTTTCTCCAGTTCCTGCAAGGTGGGATCGAACTGCGATTTCAGCTCGTCTTCCAAGCTGCGCCTGGAGCTCGGCGGGGTGGGTGAAACCGGCTGAGGCGCATTCGGCGAAACCTTCGGAACTGGAGCAACGGCCGGCAACGCCCGCTGGGATGAAGGCGTGGGCGTGACCGTTCGAGCCGGTGGGACCGGGGCGACCGGCGCGGGAACCGGTATCAGCGGGGTAGAAGGCGGTGATTCCGGCGTCCGTTCGGGCAAGGGTACCGGGGCAGGCGCCGGTATCGGTTCCGGCGCCGGTACCGGTTCTGGCGCGGGTACCGGTTCCGGCGCGGGGATCGGGGCCGGTGCGGGGATCGGCTCCGGCGCGGGTACCGGCTCCGGTGCTTTCTTGGTTCTGGCCGCAGAATTCGATGGCAGCGGCACGGATGTGGATTTGATGGAGGGTGCGCCGGTGTGCTTGATGAACCACCACCCTCCCAATGCCGCCAGCGCCGCCGCCAGGATCAACAATCCAATGAGCAACTTGGCTCCCTCCCCGCGCCGCTCCTCGCTGGCCGATTGCGAGGAAACGGGCTGTGGTTCCGCAATCGGCGCCAGCCGGCGAGGCGGCTCCGGAACGGTCGCGGGTTCCTCCACCGAAACCGGCGTGAGTGACGCGGGCATCGCGGACGCCAAGCCTGGTTGCTGGCCATTGCCCATGGAGGGAGGAACCAAACGCCCCTGCGTCTGGTGAGGCGGTTCCGTAATGGGGGGAGGCTCAGCACCCGATACCGGGGGCCATGCCCGCCCCTCCATTGCCCGGGTCGGCGTGCTGCTTTCAACCACCGCTTCCAAGCCAGCGCCAAGTTTGGGAATAGGCACGTCCGGTATTGCCAAATCCGCGCTTCCCACCTCCGGCAGCGGCTGTGGTTCGGCCGCTGGAGCGCCGCTGGCCGGCTCGGAACGCGGCTTTGGTACTGGACTGACTCGCGCGCCGCCGACGACCTGGCGTTCGCCGCTGGCGCTGCCCTCTTCGAGTTCCAGTTGGAGCGGCCATACAAAAGTCACGGCGGAGGTCCCCGCCAAGCCCTGGCCCCGTACCGCCAGCCGATAGGGCATGTTCTCCAGTTGGAACACCAAATCGGGGTGGACGACGAATTTCAGGGAATCGCCGCTGTACCAGGCATCCTCGGGTTGCAGCCAGCATTCCGCGCCCTGCCAGCCATCCGGTCCAAGATGATTGGCTGGGAAGCCATGACGGCTCAGGGCGAATTCAAACGTTTCCAGGCCGCGCGGAAGTCCGCCAAGGGTAACGATGGCATGTCCAAGCTGGCGAGCGGGGTCCTCCGTCACGCGAACCGAAAGCGCAGCCATCAGAATCCTCCAGGTTATTGATTGGTTATTTCAATCCGCGCTCGTCTATCCACACAAGACCAGCACAGCGTGATTGTAAGCGAAGCATGGGAGGCATGATTGCCAATCGGCTCAGGCGGCCGACCGCAAGCGCGCCAGCAGTTCGCCCAATCGCCGGTTGGCGGCGAGATCCACCTCCGCACCGTCGCGGCTGCGGGCGTTGCGCTCCACCAGATCGAGAAAGGCGCGAATCCAGTCGGTATAGTAGTCCTGATCGTAAGTCGATTGTTGCTCGCTCAGTTGCGGGCCACCGCGCGGCACCGCCCGCGGCGGGAAAATCGGGCGGGGCCCGTTCTCCAATGGCAGCATCGGCCTTTGCTCCAGCGCCAAAGCATCGTAGCCCAGATAATCCACATAGCCATTGAGCAGGTTGGCGGTCAGTCGCGCCGGAAGAGCCACAATTTGCTCGAACTTCATGCGGAAGCCGGTCACTTGCCTTACCAGCGTCTCGATTCGCTCCTCCAGCTTTAGCCGCTGAGCGCCGTTAATCAATTCCTTGACGAATTCCCCCATGGCTGTTTCCGGCACCCGATAGTAATCACATAGCGACTTGTTGCCACCCAGATCCTGCAAATCCCGCATCCATTCCGCCACCGCCTCGCGAGCGAACAGCGCCGCATCGTCCTTGCGGGGCGCTTCGGCTGGCCCGGCGGCGTGGACTCCCAAGCCCAGCAATGCCTTCATCTTCCCGGTGTCCACCGACGCACCGATGGTCGGAGCGCCGATGGCCTGCTTTTCGTCGGGCAGCCGGGTTTCGATGCGGTAATAGATGCCTTCCAATTCGTCGCTGTCGGCCTGCAACGCCCGCAGCAACCCGCCGAAGCGTTGCTCGCCGGCACAGTCGATCAGACAGCCGGCAACCTGCCGCGCGGCCAGTCGTCGTTTTTCGATTTCCTGTTCCGGGTTGTCGCTGAAGTAGTAATGGCCCATGCGCTCGGCCATCTGCTCGCGCAGTTGCGTCACCTGTCCGGCCAGTTGTTGGCGCTTGAGTTCGGGATTGCACAGCGGACGCAAATGTTCGGCCAGGTAGCTGATGCCGCCGTCGTTGAGGGCAAAGCCCGCTTCCCACGCCTGTTCGGGATTTTGAAAATGGGCGCTGGCTGCCGCGTCCTTCAAAAAAGCCTCCTGGAACATTTCGATCCGCTTGCGCTCGCCGGGCCGGACGCCTATCTCGCGTCCGCTCTCGTCGTAATCGAAGATATTTTTGGCCTTGAAGTTGGGATTGCGCAGCCAGTAGCTGTTGCGAAATACGCCCTGGGTATCCCACCGCCGCGGCCAATCGTGCTGCTTGCCAAAGAAATTCAGCAACGAACTCTCCATCCGGGTGATCCAGCGGCTTTCCGGGGAACGCTCTCCGGCTTTCTCCTCGAACTCCATATCGAACTTGGTCAGCACCAGAAACAACGCGGTAGGCTGTTGCGCCCGCTGTTCCGGAGTCGCACCGTGGGTGGAGACGATCCAGTCGAACACCATCTCCGGCAGGGTTTTTACCTCCTGATTGCTCGGGCCGATGCACAGCAACATGCTGGTCAGCTCCTGTTCGGCGCAGTACCGGTCGAACAGATAGGCTACCTTGCCCCGTAAAAACAGGCTTTGCAGCGCATCGCTGGTTTCGAGGAACACCGGTAACTCCTTGATCTGCTCGCGAGAGCGGGCGCCGGGGAAGTCCAGCAGGTCCGTGTGTTGGAAGAAATCCCAGGGCTGCTCGCTGATGACGATCCGCAGTTCGGCGATCAACGCCGTGACCTCGCTGCGCGGCAGAGTAACCCGCGCGCCGCCTTCGCCGGTCAAGGTCAGGGATTGACCGCTGCCGGACCCCAGCCCCTTTAGGGTCTGTACGTCGATGATGCTTTGTTCGCGCGGCAGCAGCGCCTCTAGACCGGCGTAGGCGTCGCTGGCGAAATTCAGCCCCTGCAAGCCGGCGTACAAGCGCGCGTAAAGCTGGCCAAACTCCTCCACCCCGCCCCAAATCACGCCGAACAGTTTGACGCGGTCCTGAATGCGCAAGCGGGGGGCCAAGTGCGCGGCTTGTTCCCAGTAGCCGTGCCGCAGCAGGCGAACTCGCTCGAAGCCTTTGAAATAACGCTCGAAATAGGCCTGCAAATCGAAGACATCGTCGGCGGTCAGCGGGTCCACCGGCTGAGCCTGCGCCGCCGGAGCCAGCCCGTCCAGCAGTTCGGTCAACTGCGCCTGGGTCAGCAACTCGTCTTCGCTGTGGTCGCAGTCCGCGTAATAGGTATTACCGAGAATCTTGACCAGGTCGGTCTGGGTCAGCAGGCGCATCTGCACCGGCGCGGTGGAATTTGCGCCAGCGGCCGGTTGCAGGGTAAAGCGGGTCACCAATCCGGTGGATTCGCGGCCCCCTTCCGGGTTGATGTCGCGGATGAAATCGATTTCCTTGCCGGAGAAATCGGCCAGCAACGGCGCAGCGCCCTTGCGCGCCAGCGCCGAGATCAGGTAGGACTTTCCGGACTGACTGGGGCCGAACACGCCGACGCACATCGGCCGCTGCGCTGCCTGGTCCAGCCTGCGGGCCTGGGCGGCGAGGCGGCGGAATTCCTTGGTCAATCCGGCCTTCTCCAGCCGAACCCGCTCGGAGTTTTCATCCAGCCAGGTCAGGAATTCAGCGCCGATTTTATCCAGGGCGCGGCACGTGCTGCTGAGGGTGGCGTCAGTGGCGGTCATGGCGGGTTCGCTGGCGATGGGTGGCTAATTCTTTGCGATTGTAGCGCAGCCGGACGGATCGGTTGAGGCGAGATAGTTTTTCCAGCTGGTCGGATCCGTCTGGTCCTACGGCGTTCGTCATTCAAATCCGGCTCGCCAGCACGCCAAATATCGCCGCCAGCAGCGCCAGGAGGATGATTTGGATCATTTTGGTCAACCGCATCTGGCGCTGGTACGCCTCCAGCGTCACCACCTTACCCAGCAAGGCGTTGCCGTCGGGCTGAAAAGCGACCAGCTCGTTGTCCGGCTTCAGTTCCTGGCAATACAACTCGACGGTCGTTTCCTGGCGCGGCGGTCGGCTCCAGCGAAAAGAGGGATTGATGAGCGCATAAAAGGGACCCGCGTGCTCTTGTTTTCCCACCATGGGATGCAGTGCCACCAATGTTCCCGTCTTGCTGTTCGATCCCGTGGGCACAAAGCGCACGGTCAACGGCTTGTTTTCCAGCAAGAGCTGGCCCGCGCGCTCCAGGTGTCGCGACAGCCATCGGTCCAGATACCTCAGCAACCAACTCAATAACGCCACCACGGGCATCATGACCAGTCCGATGACCCCCAATAGGAGCAGGTTGAACAAGTCGCCACCAGAAAAAGTTATGGCCATCATGGCGATCATCCCGCCAGAAATGGTCAGGAACAACAACATGCTCAACATCAACATCAGCCGATGTTGCCTGGCGCCCAGCTTGCGCAGGCTGGGATGGAGGGGAACGTCGGTCATGGCATAGGTACACTCGGCGGACTTGGAATGATCAACGGCGTGGCGCGTCACCGGACCGGGCCGAGATCGAGAAGATGCCGGTATCCAGCCAATAGCCGTACTCGTCCTTCAGCGTCTGCAATTTCAACAGCACCACCCCACCCGGCTGCTGGTTGCCGTCGGCGTCGGCCACCGCGATGACCTTGAAATCCAGATCGACGTTCTCGTCGGTGGAGCGTTCCAGGGTCACCTTGAGCGGCAACGCCTTGGTTCGGGCGTCCTGCGGATGGGCGAAGGTGACGCGATACAGCGGCGTGGCCGGCCAGCGTTCCACGCTGAGTTGCCGGAAGCCCATGAATACCGGCGCGTAGAAATTGAAGGTCGCTTCCGGCAGCCGGGTCTTGCGGTCTTCCAGCTCCAGATTGGCGAACAGAACGTTCTCCTTTTTCAACCGTCCAGTCTGTTCCAGCACGCCGACGAAGCGGGAAGTGGATTTCATGCCCAGTTCGCGGCTGCGCAGATTGAATTTATACAACTGTCCTTCCGACAGCGCGCAGACCATCGCTCCGACCGCCGCCGTGGTCTTGGGATCGGTCAGCCGGCCGCTGACCGAACGGAACGGATACCAGTCGCCCACCCGATAGGTGTGCAGGCTGACGATGCGATCCGGCGGCGCTGGCAGCTTGGCCAGAATCGCCGCCCGCACCGCTGGCAGCCGACAGGGCCGGCCAGAAATCAGCAGATAGTCGCAGTCGTACAAGTGAACCACCTCGCACAGGTCGCTGAGTACCTGACCGAGAATGCGGCGCACGGTGGTGTCCAGGGCCAGCATGGTGGTGGAAAAAGCGACCTCGGCCAGCTTGAAGCCCTGGCCGCCGGCGGCGCGCACCGCCTCTTCCAGAAAGGCCACCACCTGTTCGTGCGGGCCGCTCCCGGGAGGATAGACATCGGCCAGCCGCAGCGTCACCGCCTCGTTGCCAGTGCTGAGGTCGGCGTTTTCGTAACGGTGCAACAGTGCCAGCGCCAAGGGCAAAGCCACTTGGTTGGCGAACTGCCGGCGCAAGGTCCGGTCGCGTTCGGCCTGATCGCCGCGATTTGCGCCCATCAAGCGCGCCAGCAATTCCTCGACATTGGCCGCGCCACTCTGCCGGATAGCCTCCAGCAACGCCGGCAGCACGTTTCGCTCGATCAACCCGCACAGCACGTCGTCGCCGGCGATGTTGAAGCCTTCGCGGAATTCCTGGATCGGCTTGACCGCCGTGCCACCTTCCAGTTGATAAGTGGTGATAATCAGGTCGGTGGTGCCGCCCCCGATGTCGATGCTGGCCAAGCGAAGACAAGGCAATTCGCCGTAGCCTTCGCGCACCCGCCCAAATACCTGGAAAAACAGCGCGGCGTCGCCCTGGAAGTTGTGCTTGACCTCATTGTAGAGGAACACGATCTGGGTGCCGGTGGCCTCGTCCCACTGCAGGAACGGTTCCGGCGCCTGACTTTCGTCCAGCCCCAACGCCCGCCAGGTCAGCCGCACGGCGACGCCGACCCGGCGGGCGAACAGCTTGCGCTCGGCCAGCGGCATGGCGGTCGGCAGGGTCAAAATCGCCCGACGCAGCCGGCGCGGCGCTTCGGAATGGACCCGTTCGTAGCGCCGGGCCGGCGAATTGGCCAGCACGAAGGCTTGCAACAGCACTTCGGCGACGAAAAAACTCATCAAGGCGCTGCGCGAGAACAGGGCGGTCACGGCCGGCGGCTCGCCGGCGGCCAGTTCCTCACCATCCTCGCGCAGTTGGCCGATAAATGGGCCGGTGGTCACCGGGCCGCTATCGCCGCCGGCGCCGTCCGGGCCGGGATTGAAGCGCCAGGCGTGATGACGGGGATCGGTGTCCCAGAGATAGCGTTTGGGGCTGGAAAGACCGGTGCTGCCCTCGGTGCCGTGGCTGAAGTAGGATAGCGCCTGCGCCTCGAACCCGACTCGGGTTGCGGTCGGCCACAGAAAGGCGCTGGTTCGCCCACTGCGGCGCGACAGTTTCTCGTTCCCGAAGCTGCCGCGCACGAATTCGACCCGGCTGGGGAACGGTTCGTCGTAAACCCGCTCCGGCTGCGACAGATCGCGCAATTCCAGCCGGTAGCTGTCGTTCATGTCCACCGGATCGTCGCCGCTGGTCTCCATCAGCATCCCACAGGTGCGGGAATTACCGATGTCCAGCACCAGATCCACATTCACCGGCTGGTTGAACCGGGCGGTCGGACCATCATCAACGAAGGTGAAGCGCAGCCGAGGTGGCCGCATCGCCCGAGCCAGCAGGGTCAGCACGGTGAGCCAGGCGGCCTGAGCGTCGGGATTGGTACGGAGTTCGGCCTCATCCACCTGCCGCGGCGCGCGGCGGCGCATTTCGAAGGCGTGGAAACGCTGGTACAGCCATTCCCGCGCCCAATCCTGGTCCAGGAACCAGCCGGTATCGGTCTCCGCTTCGCTTAGTGCGAATTCCTCGCCGGATTGCATGTCCAGCGGGCTGGGCGCGAGATAAGGCCGGCCTTCGCGAGTGGGCAGTAACTGAGTGTCGAAAGCCAGGGTCACGCGATGGGTGTTGCCCTCGGCATCGGGCGTCGGCAGTTCCACCAGCCGCGCCCTCGCCCAGTTGGTCGGCCCTTTGTCGAACAGGTGATGGCCGTCCGGGCGTGGCTCCCGGATTCGCAGAAACGGTATTGGAATCCAGGTGCCATCGAAGATTGCAGCAGCCTTGGCGGCGTTCAACGAATACACCTGTTCCTGCTTGACCGTCTGGCCGTCCTGGGTGACGAACTGACCGCTGGCGTCGTCGGCATAAAGGCAGGTCAGGAACGCACGACCATCCGCGCCGGTCTTCGCCAGGAAGGCCCGCGACACCCGCGCTTCGTTGAGGTTGAGGCCGAAATCCATCCATTGGATGGCGGTGTTCGGAATCAGATTGATAACCGGACCATATTTCTTGAGTTTCGCCAGCATGGCCGTGACCTTATGCAAGATGGGCTATCCTTACGGGATCCCGACGTTGACCGCCAGGCCGGAATCGCATTGTACGGCTTAATGATACGCAGGGGATTCAGGAAGCGCGATGCTACATCAACAGTTCGGTCAGCGTCCGACCGCTTCCAGAATCTCCCTGGCGCTCACTTCAACAGGCTTGTTGGTGATATCCACCACCGCGAACCCGCCCTGAACAAACACTCGCCGCGCTGCTTCCAACTCTTCGCGCAATTTGAGCGGATTGCTGTAGCTCCCGCTCAGCGATACCTTGAGGCGGCGCTCGCGCCAGCGCCGATGCGCCAACAACTGATCCGGTTCGATGGTCAAACCCACCACCCGCCGCCGATGAAGTTGGAACAGTTCCGGAGGTGGTTCCCCGCCGACCAGCGGCACGTTGGCGACCTTCCGACCCAAAGACGCCAGATAGAGGCTGATGGGGGTCTTGCCCACGCGCGATACTCCGACCAGCACGATGTCGGCCTGCCGCCAGTCTTCTGGACGACGGCCATCGTCGTGGGCCAGGGTGTAATCAATGGCCTCGGTCCGTTCGAAGGTCTCGCGGCACTTTTCCCGGTACATGCCGGGTCGCCCGACCGGCTCCTGCCCCAGAACGACCTGCAACTGGGCCAGCAGCGCTCCAATCAGGTCGACCGCCAGCACCCCGCGATTCCGGGCGAGTCGTTCTAGCGTCAGGCGCAGTACGGTATCGACCAGCGTATGCACGATAAAACCGTTGGCGGCGACGGCCTGCGCAACCACATTTTCCAACTGTTCGGGATGCCGAATTCCAGCGATCACGGTGATCACTGGCTCGGAAGTCGGAAACTGCGCCAGCGCGGTTCGTAATAATTGCTCGCCGCTAAATCCGGTTCCGCCCGAAACGACAAATATGGATGTCATGGTGGTTTCGCACCGGTTGTTTGCCAAGCCCGGTCCCGCGCTGCCGCGTAACCGGCATCCAACTGTGGTTGCAAAGCGACCAACGCCGTCAGCCGGCGAATCAGATCGGTCAGGTAAACCGCCTCGTCCAGCCGCAAATCCCGCCTCAACACCGCCTTTTCCCGATAGCTCAGCCACTTCTTGACGACTTGATAACCGCCGATGCTGTACTCCCACACCGACCGAGGCACGTTGGCCCAATAGGCGACCTCGTTCAGGTAGAGGTCGTAAGCCGGTTCTGCTGAGGATTCCGAGGCCGAGCGCGGTTCGACGCGTCCCTTGCCCGGCATGGTAACGCCGCCCTTGCCCGGATAACCCCAGCCCGCTGTTACAGCCAATTCTCCTGCGTCTGGATCGAGGCTGCCGCCTCCGACCCGGTACATCACGCCCAAGGTCCGCAACTCGGGGCGAGCTTTGCCGGCCGTCACCCCCGTTACGGGTCGGTCGGTATCCAGCAGTGCGGCAATCTGGCGGCCCAGTTCGGCGGAAGCCAGGAGCGTATCTCGATCGGCTGGCAGCGGAATCCGGGGCCAATCCTGGCGAATTCCGTCGGCGTTCTCGCGCGAATAGGCAGGACTGAAACCGATAGCGAGGGCGTGCAACCAAAGCAGTACAGCGGTTTCGGCGTCCTGGTCGGGATCGGGCAGTTTCAGGCATTGAAGATAGGCGCGGGCGACTCAGGTGATAGGTTGGCGGTGATCACTGGTTCGTCATCCATGCCAGCCAGCACTCCATTCAAACCGTTTCGTTTGATCGGTTTGCGGGAGACTGCGTAGCCATACCGGAAAACAGGCGTTGTCCGGTACGATGAAATGGTCGTCGGACAGATCGGTTACCCAGTAGCATGGCACTCCTTCCGGCGAGGCCGAGGAGCGGAACCGAGTCATGAAGAAGGCATTGCCGTCCCAGCACTGTTCCCAATAGCGTGGGCGCGGTTCGTTCCACAGAGGTCGCACTGGCAGGTAATAGCACCAGCGGTAATCGAAAGCGCGCACCGCGTAGCGCCGCAGTCTTTCCGGATCAAAACGTTGGCTCGCCAAAAGCTTACTGCGAGTTTTTCGAGCGTCGAAGCGCGCTGCGTCCCTGGTCAACCCGCCATTCACCGCCTCCAGTTCGGCCCAGGTCACCGCTGGGTCAAAATAGGCGCGCATTCGCTTTTCCAATTCATCCCGGTCGATGTCGATCAAGCCGCCGCCGCGCTTTTCCATCAAGCCATTGGTCGGCGGTTCGGCGCACAGGTCAAGGACGTTCGGCCAACCTTGATAAGCGACCGAAATCGTCATTGGGCGGAAGGAAAAACGGTTTTCCCGATTTGGTTGCGCCAGTTGGTACTGGCCGTCGAAATCCGGCACGTCCAGACTGCTCAGCAATTGCTCCCGCTTCTTCATACCGCCCGAAATCGCGGCAGTCGATTGTCGTCGCGATATCGCACTGTGGCCGAACGCTCGGCGGATCTAGAGTGGCCGGTTTTAACCCAGTGCGATGTGACGACGCCCTGCTGGATGCCTTCGGAAAAAACGCGGGGATAGCGATTACCGTCTCGCTGGTACGGCCATCCGGGGCGTATTCACTGATCTTGCGATTACCGTGCAGATTCTCGAACCAAATCTTGTCGAACTCTGCCAATAGCTGCTGGCGCATCACCACGAAAGACGGATCACCCACCCAGGAATGATTCGAGATGTAGCACACCACGCCGCGCCCGGTCTTGACGATCCGCCGCTCGGCGACCCGGAAAAAGCGCACGTAGAGATCGTCCAGATTGAACTTCCTGATCCCCCAGCCTCCGTCCGTGACCAGCTTGTTCAGGTTCTCCTTGTACGCCTCCACCAAATCACCCTCCTCGTCCGGGCTAACCCCGGCGAAGGCGTTGTACGGCGGATTGCCCAAGATCACCAGAATAGCCTTGCGCTGCTTAATTTCGTCGGCCTTGTCGCGCTCTTCCTGGAATTCCGGGAACGGAATAGCCATCTGCTGGCCGGCCTGTTCCAGCGGTTCCCAGTTTGTCAAGGCATTGGTGAGATAGATGCCGGCGCGTTCCCGATCTTCCCGCAGCGGCACGCCGAACTGCCGCAGCAGCAAGCCCAGTTGCAGATGGGCGACCACGAAGGGTGCCGGCAGAATTTCGAAGCCGAAGATCCGCGTCAGCGCCGCCTGCTTGAGTTGCGCGGCGGTCAGAGCAGCACCGCCCTTCTCGTGCAAGGTGTGCTGAATCCGTCGCAACACCTCGACCAGATAGGCACCGGTCCCGCAACAGGGATCGAGCACCAGCACCGAGGGATCGGCCAAGCCGTCGGTCAGATGCAGTTCCTCGCGCAGCACGGCGTCCACCCGCGCCACCTGATAGCGGACGATTTCCGGCGGCGTGTACCAGACCCCCAATTGCTTGCGCAGTACCGGATCGTAAGCCTTCAAGAACGGCTCGTAAAAATACTGGACGGCATATTCTTCCTCGAAGCGTTGGAAGAACTCTTCCCGCACCACGCGATTGAGCGCGCAACCGGCCCAGTCCAGCACCTCGTCCAGATGCAGCGGTTGCAGTCGTTTCGGCGTGGCGATCTGCTCGAACAGGCTGGCGATCATCGGCACGTGCAGGTTCCAGGCGGCGGCGCGCCAGTCGAACGCGCCGCCCGTTCCTCCCTGTCGCGCCCACAGCACCCAGGCGGAAAATACGCCGTAGAACAGGGTTTGCACCAACGTCGCGCGGAAAAAGTGTTCGCCGCTCTCGCCCTCGAATTTCAACCCCAGCGCTCGTTCCAATCCCTCGCGCAGCAATAGGAGTCCCGGCAAATCGCTGGCGTTATCCACCCGGGCGCGGGCCTCGCGGGCGTGGGAGGCTAAAAACCAGGCTAAATCCTGGGGATCGGTCAGCGGCGCGTTGTAGCTCAGGGCACGCGCCAGAAAATCCAGCAAACGGTCGCCGAAGCGCGTGGCGGCTTGGCGCGGCTGGCCCAGCAGGTCGAGAAATTCCGCTTCGCTGGCCGCCAGTTGAAAACTCTCCAACCGCGCCAGTTGACCGGTGGCATCCCGACCGACCAGGACAAATTCGCGGTAATTGCTCACCAACACCACGCCATAATGCTGGCCGTAGCGGGTTACCTGCTCGCTGGCGGCGACGGTCAGAAGCTCGTCGCCCCAGCCTTTGACTTCCACCACGCCGCGCTCCGGTTTCTGCCCCGGCAACGGCTCGCCTTCCAAACCGACCTCGAATTGGCCAGCGGCGAACAGCCCGAAATCAGGTTTGCCGGCCCCGGTATCCCGCAACTGCGGCACGGCCCTAATCTGGGGATTAAGGCTATCGCCCGCCTGATTCAGCAGATTTTCCAGCGCGCCGTAATAGGAGGTTTCGGCGACGCCACCGCCGGTGTCGTGAATCTGGCGGAGCGTGGCGAGGTAGGTCTCGAGGGGGTGCATGACGATTATTTGCGAGAAAAATCGAGCTTCTGCTTGTAGGTCGTGGAAAGCTGCTCATCGGTGTCAATGCAACCAATAAAACCGAGTTCCTCCATAGCCTTATAGAGTGGAGACACATAGTCTTCCTCGGATGGTTCCTTCTCGGATGGCATCGCCTGATGGGGAATCAGGGTCACATCCACTGTTTGTACATCACCCCAATCCTCGGGCAACTCCACCACAACCTGACGCCCCACGACGGGGCGAACAATTTGTAGACTTAACATCACTCCCTCCTTCAAATCAGGTCGCTCCAATTTCAGGACATCGCCACCGGCTTCATTTCACCCGCCGCTCTCTCCCGCTCTGCCAGTTCCGCCGCTTCCTCGGCGGTATGGTGGACCTTGCGCGCCAATAGCGTATAGGCCACCGGCACCACGGACAGGGTCAACAGCGTCCCCAGCAGCAACCCACCGACGATCACCCAGCCGATTTGCTGGCGGCTTTCCGCGCCCGCGCCGACCGCCAGCGCCAGCGGAATCGCGCCGAGAATCGTCGCCAGGGTGGTCATCAGGATCGGCCGCAAGCGCAGGGTCGCCGCTTCCAGCACCGCCGCGCGCCGGCCCAGCCCGGTCAAGCGCAACTGATTGGCGAATTCCACGATCAGAATACCGTTCTTGGTGATCAGGCCGACCAGCATCACCAAACCGATCTGGCTATAGACGTTCAGCGTGCCGCCGGTCAGAAACAGCGCCAGCAACGCCCCGGTCACCGCCAGGGGCACCGTCAACATGATCACAAACGGCGATATGAAGCTCTCGAACTGCGCCGACAGCACCAGATAGATAAAAATCAGCGCCAGTACGAAGGTTACATACAGGCTAGCGCCGGATTCGCGGAATTCCCTTGACTGGCCGTCCAGCGCCGTCTGGACGTTCTCGTCCAACACTTCGTCGGCGGTTTTAGCCATAAAATCCAGCGCTTCACCCAAAGTGTAGCCGGGCGCGATGTTGGCGGAAATCACCGCCGCGCGCAGCCGGTTGAAATGGTTCAGTTCCTTGGGCGCGACGGTTTCCCGCACCTCAACCAGGTTCGAGAGCTGGGCCAGTTTCCCGTCGCGACCGCGGACGAAGATCGCGGTCAGGTCGGTCGGTTGCTCGCGATCATGCTCCTTGAGCTGCACCATCACATCGTATTGCTGGCCTTCCTGTTTGAAGCGGGTCACCTGCCGCCCGCCCAGCAACGTTTCCAGGGTGCGACCGATGTCCTCCACGTCGGCCCCCACGCCGGCGATCTTGTCGCGCTTGAGGTTCACCGACAGTTGCGGCTTGTTCAGACGGAGATCGGTGTCCATGTTCATCATGCCCGGATATTGCCTGGCCTTGGCCATGAGCTGATCCACCATGTTCTGCAATTCGGCGTAACTGCTAGCCTGGATGACAAACTGTACCGCTGGATTACGGAAGCTCTGGCCCAGGGAGGGTGGATTGATCGGAAACGCAAGCACGCCGGGCAAGCCGCCAAACATCTTGGGCGCCAGTTCTCTGGCGATATCCTGCTGTTTGCGTTGGCGTTCTTCCCACGGCTTGAGCCGCACAAACGACAGCGCGCTGGTCACCGGGTTGGGTTTTTCCAGCCCAGGCGCGACGAAGGAGAAGTAGGAAGTCACTTCTGGAATGGCCTTGTAGAACTGTTCCAGTTGCCGGGCGTAACCGTCGGTGTAGGCCAGCGTCGCCCCCTCTGGCGCGACGATGACACCGATGATGGTGCCGCGATCCTCCAGCGGCGACAGTTCCGACTTGAGATGCAGGAACAGCCAGGCCGCGCCGGCCCCGGTGGCTAAGAACAGCCCCACCACCAGCCAACGCCGGTCGAGCGCGTAGGTCAACGCGCCGCGATAGCCGCGGTTCATGGCCTGAAAGAACCGCTCGCTCAGGTTGAACAGCCAGTTGTGCCTCTGTTCGTGACGCAGCAGCTTCGAGCACATCATCGGCGTCAGGGTCAGCGCCACGAAGCCGGACACCAGCACCGCCGCCGCCACGGTGAAGGCGAATTCGGTGAACAACCGGCCAATGTTGCCTTTCATAAACGCCAGCGGGGTGAACACCGCCGCCAAAGTCAAGGTCATGGCAACCACCGCGAAGGCGATTTCCTGGGAACCTTGCAGCGCCGCCTTGAATGGAGGCATCCCCTCCTCGATATAACGGTGGATGTTTTCCAGCACCACGATGGCATCGTCCACCACCAGGCCGATGGCCAACACCAGCCCCAGCAGGGTCAGGGTGTTGATGGTGAACCCCAGCGCGTAGAGAAAAATGAACGCGCCGACCAGCGACACCGGGATGGTCACGAACGGGATCAGCGTCGCCCGCCAGTTGCGCAGGAACAGGAAGATCACCGCCACCACCAGCACCAGCGCTTCCGCCATGGTCCTGTAAACCGCCTCGATCGATTTCTCGATGAAGATCGAGCCGTCGTAGCCGATGAGAATCTTCATTCCTTCCGGCAGGCTCGCCACGATCCCCGGCAGCAGCGCCCGCACCGCCTGCGCCACGCTCAGGGTGTTGGCGGTGGACTGCTTGACGATGCCCAGCCCCACCGAGGGATTGCCGTTGACCCGAACCGCGTTGCGCTCGTCCGCCGCGCCGATTTCGGCGTAACCGATGTCGCGCAACCGGATCGGATAGCCCTTGGTTTCCTTGAGAATCAGATCGTTGAACTGCTCCGGCACGCGCAAATCCGACTCGGTCAGCACCGAGAATTCGCGCTGGCGCGATTCAATGCGGCCGGACGGCAATTCGATGTTCTGCTTTTTCAGAGCGTCTTCCACATCCTGTGGGGTCAGGCCATAGGCGGCCATCCGGTCGCGGTCCAGCCACAGGCGCATGGCGTAGCGCCGCTCGCCGGCGATGATCACACTGGCCACCCCCGGCAACGCCTGCAAGCGATCCACGATGGTGCGGTCGGCGTAGTCGGTGATTTCCAGCGCGCTGTGCCGGTCGCTGGAAAACGCCAGCCACATGATGGCCTGGGCGTCGGCCTCGACCTTGGCGACCACTGGGTCCTTGACCTCATCCGGTAACTGACCGCGTACCCGCGCCACCCGGTCGCGCACGTCGTTGGCGGCGGCGTCCACGTTTCGTTCCAGCACCAGTTCGACCGTGATCTGGCTGACCTCTTCGCGGCTGACCGACTTGATGGTCCTGACCCCCTCGATGCCGGCCAGCGAATCCTCCAGCGGCTGGGTCACCTGGCTTTCCATGATCTCGGCGCTGGCGCCGGGATAGACCGTGCGCACCGACACTATCGGGGCGTCGATGTTGGGGTATTCGCGCACCGGCAACCGGAGGAACGCAATCACACCGATCAGGATGATGGTAAGACTCATCACCGTCGCCAGTACCGGGCGCTTGATGCAGAGTTCGGGCAGGAACATGGGCGATTAGCCTTTCTGGGCAGTCGGTGGCTGAGTCCCCGGCGGCGGCAACACCGTCACCGGAGCGCCATCGCGGATTTTCAACTGCCCGTCGGTGACCACCAGGTCGCCATCGTTGAGTCCTTCGAGAATTTCCACCTGGCCGGGCCGGCGCAACCCCAGCTTGACCGGCGCCATCATTGCCTTGCCATCCACCACCCGGTAAACAAATGGGGTCTGGCCCAGCGGCACGATGGCCTGTTCCGGCGCGACCAGGGCATTCTCCCGTCGTTCCAGAATCAGGTTGACCCGCGCGAACAGACCCGGCCGCATCTTGTTGCCCTTGTTGGGCAACCGAGCCCGCAGCAACACGGTCCGGGTTTCGGGGTCCAGCGCCGGGTCGATGGCGTAGATGGCGCCTTCGAAGTTCTGGTCGGGATAGGCATCCACCCGCGCCGTCAGGGTTTGCCCAACCGCCAGCCGCGCCAGATAGGTCTCGGGCACCCGGAAATCCAGTTTCATCGAGCCGAGGCTTTCCAGATTGGCGATGTCGTCGCCCGGCTTGACATAGGCGCCGGGGCTGACCAGCCGCAATCCCACTGTCCCAGCGAACGGTGCCCGGATCACGGTCTTGTCCAGTCGGACCTGATCGAGTGATTGCCGGGCGCGCGCGGCGTCCAGCTTGGCCTTGGCTTCGTCGAGGTTCTGCTGGCTGGTCAGATTCTTGCGTTGCAAATCCTGCAAGCGTTTGAAGCTGATGTCATCCATGCCGGCTTCCGCGACTCTGCCAGCCAGTTGCGCCTTGTACTCGTCCTGATCCAGGGTGACCAGCGGATCGCCGGCGTTCACCGTCTGACCTTCGCGGAAATGAATGATCGCAACCCGGCCCGCAATTTCCGGGCGGATCATGACCGTCTCGTCCGCTCGCAGGGTACCGACCGCCGTGACCTCGATGTTCAGGGTCGCGCGGGTCACTGGCACGGCCTTGACCGGCATCGGCGGCATTTCCGGGGATTTCTGCTGAGCCAGCGCCAACTCCGAGAAACAAATCAATGCAGCGCTTAGCGCCGCCCGTCTGGATAGATACATGAAGGTGGCCAGTCTCGATTGAAATGGTTCGTTCGCGGCGATGGAAAGGGTGGAATTAACCCGACGATTCCAGTTCCGCCGCTAGCGCTTGCCGTGTCCAGAGATAATGGGTTTCCAAGGTCCGTAACAACTCGACCACGCCCTCCAGCCGCCGTTCCCGCCCCCGTTGCTCCAATTCCTTGCACGTGGCCGCCACCTGCGTCGCGCCCAGATTGGCGCTGCTGGATTTCAGACTATGCGCCGCCTGCCGCAGCGCTTCGGGATCGGCCTTGTCGACCGCGTCCCGCACCTGCTGGAGCAGTTTCGGCGAACTGTCCAGATACAGGCCGATGATCTTGCCCAGCAGGTCGGGCGCCCCGGACCGCTGCAAGGCGCGGATTTGGGCCAGGGCACGCTCGTCGAGTGCCGAAGAGGTTGGATTTGGCGCAGGCGGGGTGCTGTGGGATGCCGGCATGGAAGCCTCGGCGGGGGTAACCGTCACCACCGAACGGGCCGTCTGCGACGGAGGAGAAACAGAGGAAGGTGGCGAAGCGGGCATGGGCCCGACGCTTCCGCCGGCGGGCAGCCAGCGTTCCAGCAGGACGGCCAACTGTTCCTGCTCGAAGGGTTTGCTCAGATAGTCGTCCATGCCCGCCGCCAGGCATTCCTCGCGGAAGCCTTTGATGATATTGGCGGTGAGGGCCACGATGGGCAGGCGCGGCCGGCCCTGGGCTTGTTCCCAGTTGCGGATGGCGGCGGTGGCGGCAAAGCCGTCCAGCACCGGCATCTGGCAGTCCATCAGGATCAGATCATAGGCCGTTCGGGCCACGGCTTCGACCGCCTCCTGGCCGTTGGCCGCCAACTCGGCTTGGCAGCCCAGCACTCCCACCATCGCCAGGGCCATTTCCTGGTTGACCGGGTTGTCCTCGGCGACCAGGATCCTGCCCGTGAACCGGGGTGGGTGGGTGGCGGGCGCGACCCGGCGCTGGGTGACCGGATCGTCCGCGCGGCCCAACAGCCGGCACAGGGTTTTATACAGTTCGGCCTGGCGCACCGGTTTGTGCAGAACGCCTTGCATACCGGCTCGAGCCGCTTGCTCGATCAGGGCGTCCAGCCCGTTGGAGGACAGCAGCACCAGCTTGAGCCCGGCCAGCCCGGGTTCGGCGCGGATTTGCCGCGCCAGTTCGAGGCCATCTATCTCGGGCATCCGCAGGTCCAGTATCGCCAAGTCATAGCGCTCGCCGGCCCGAGCGGCGTCCCGCAGCCGGGCCAACGCCTGAGGTCCGCTCTCGGCCTCGTCGTTCGCCAGGCCCCAGGCTGTCGTCTGCCGCCGCAGAATCTCGCGGTTGGTGGCGTTGTCGTCCACGAGCAAGACCCGCAAGCCCCGCAGGTCCTCCCGCGCCGGCCAAATCGGCCTGGCGCTTGCCAACGGCGGTGACAGCGGGAGGGCAAACCAGAACCTGGAACCCACTCCCGGCGTGCTGGCCACGCCGATCTCCCCACCCATTAACTCCACCAGCCGCCTGGCGATGGCCAACCCCAACCCGGTGCCACCATAACGGCGGGTGGTGGAGCCATCCGCCTGGGTGAAGGAATCGAAAATCCGGGCTTGCACCCCCGGGGCAATACCAATGCCCGTGTCAGCGACCTCGAAGCGCAATTGCGGCACCGGCGCGTCCTGGTCCAACACCCGCAGCCGAACGACCACCTCGCCCCGCTCGGTAAACTTGATGGCGTTGCCCACCAAATTCACTAAAATCTGGCGCAACCGTACCGGATCGCCTTGCACCGAGCCCGGCAGAGTCAGGGGCAGATCAATGATCAAATCCAGCTTCCTCTCGTGCGCCCGCCCGGCCAGCAGCGCCGCGGTATCCTCGACCAGTTCCCGCGGATCAAACCGTACAACCTCCAGTTCCAGCCGGCCCGACTCGATCTTGGAAAAATCCAGAATGTCGTTGATGATCGCCAATAGAGCGCGGCCCGAATTCAGGATCATGTCCGCAAACCGTTGCTGCTGTTTGTTCAATGGGGTGCCCAGCAGCAACTCCGCCATGCCCAGCACGCCGTTCATCGGCGTGCGAATCTCGTGGCTCATCACCGCGAGGAATTCCGATTTGGCGCGACTGGCCGCCTCGGCGACTTCCTTGGCCTGTTGCAGCGCTTCTTCCGCCCGTTTGCGGTCGGTGATGTCCCGCCCCACCCCGGCATATTCGCGGATCCGATGCTGTTCGTCGAAGATCGCCCGGTCGGTCCAGTGCTGCCAGCGGATTTCGCCGTCCGGCAGGATGATGCGGTGCTCGAGGGTGGCCACGGGGGTTTGCTCGCTCAAGGCGGCAATATGCGCCTCCATCAACCGCTGATCTTCTTCCGGAATCAGCGGCATGAAGCTCTGGCCGAGCAATTCCTCGTGCCGCTTGCCGAAATAGCGACAGTAGGCTTCGTTGACGAAGGTGATGGTGCCATCCGGCAAATAGCGGCAGATGAGTTCGGTTTGATCCTCGACGATGGCGCGATAGCGGGATTCGCTTTCCAACAGGGCGTCAGTCTGCGCCGCCACCTGCTGTTCGCGGTCCTGCAAGCGGGCGGCCATACCGTCGAAAGCTTCCGCCACCCGGCTGATTTCGCCGGGGCCGGTCAAGGCGATGCGATAACTCAAGTCCCCCTGGCCGATCTGGTGGACACCTTCATGCAAGCGCCGCATCGGCCGCAGGAACTGGCGCTCCAGCAGGGAGGAGATGGTTGAGACCAGCAGCACGCTGAACAGCAGCGTGGCCGCCGCCATGATCCACAGCGCGCGCCGGCTGGCCGCGTAGGCTTCGGCCCGGGGCAGTTCGGTCACCGCCACCCAAGGGGCACCGGGCACGGGGACCATCGCCCCCACCACCGGTTCGCCCTGGAAATTGCGATATTCGCCAGCCCAAATGCCCTTGGCGGCGCGGACCAACGCCAGCAGTTCGGGGCGATGGTCCAGACGGGTACTGGCCAGCACCACTTGAGGGTCGGAGTGGGCGACGACGCGGCCGCTTTGGTTCACCAGGTAGGCGATGCCGCCTTCGCCAAACTGGAGGCTGGCGATCACTTCGTTCAACACGTCCATCCGCAGGCGGATGGCGACCACGCCACCCTGAGCCGCGGGGGCGGAGAAGATCAGATACGGTTGATCGGCGGCGGACAGTTGCACATCACCGACGTAGTGCTCCCCTTTTCGGGCCGTGATGAACCAGTTCGACTGGGTAATAGTATACAGATTGGCCAACACGCCCTGGCCGGTTGGGGCATGGGCGATGATCCGACCGGCGGCGCTGACGTACACCAGTTCCAGCAGAGCCGGCTGGCCGCGCAACAATTGCTCCAACTCATCCGAAACCGCGCTCAGTTCATCGCGACCGAAGATATTCAGCAGTTGCAACAGGTTCTGTTGCCGGGCCAGGAAATCGCCCACGGTTTGGGCGACCCGCTGGGTCGCTTCCTGTTGACGGCCCCGCCAGCCTTCCTGCTCGGTGCGACTCACCAGCAGGAGGATTCCGGCGACGCTCGCCAGCAACAGCGTTAGCACCGCCACACCGAATACAGCCAGCAACTGCCGGCGCAGGCTGCCGGACAACAACCCTGGCCGCCGGTTACTGGAAGTGCTCTTTGACCGACGCGGGTTCACGATCACCTCTCAATGCGTGGGTCGCTAGCGAGGAAGCGTTCCCAGACACGCCGGTAAAGCGATTCTCCCTCTGGACTGAACGGCGTATAAAAGTAGGCCCGTCGAAGCATTTCAACTGAGGGGAAGATCACCGGGTCGTCGCGGATTTCCGGTTTGATGAAGGGATGGGCGGCCTCGTTGGCCGTGGCGTACTTTTTTTCATTGACGATCTGGGCGCTGATCTCGGGGCGCAGCAGGAAATTGATGAAGACCTCGGCGGTATCCTGGTGGGGACTGCTGGCCGGGATCACAAAATTATCGCCCCACAGCGCGGTTCCCTCCTGGGGCAAGACATAGGTGACGGCCGGGTTCGCCGCATGGGCCACTTGATAATCCTCGGCCCAGCCTTGGAGAATGACGGCCTCGCCGCTTAAGAGCTTGGGCACCGCGCTAGCGGCTTCGACCTCCACGAAAAAAGCCGCTTTTTTGAGGTCCAGCAGGCGGTTCAGGGCCGCGTCGAGTTCTTGCGGATTTTCGGAGTTGAGCGAGTATCCCAGGGACAAGAGCGTCAGGGCGACGAGTTCCCTCGGCTGGGACCGTACCGCGACTTTGCCGGCGTATTGGGGATCCCACAGATCGGCCCAGCGGGTCACGGCATGGCCGATAAGATCGGTACGCACCAACAGGCCCGTGGTGCCATAGTGATAAGGTACGGTGTGCCGATTACCCGGATCGGTCGCCAGATCGCGAAAGTTGACCGAGACATTCTTGAAGTTGGGAATATTGCGGAAGTCGATCTCAGCCAGCCGATTTGCCGCCGCTAACGCTGGAATATGGTCGTTTTCGAGCACCGCCACGTCGTAGCTCTGACCACTCCGAATATTTTCGACCGCTTCTTCCTGAGACCCAAAGGTCACATAATGGACCTGGACGCCATATTCCTGCGTGAAGGCGTCCAGCACCGATTGGGGCATATCCTCCACCCAGTTGTAAAACACCAGTTCCTTCGCCAAGGTTGGCGGGGCGGGTTTCGCCGGGGGTTCGGCGTCGCCGCAGGCGGTCAGCAGGGTCATGGCCAAGCAGCCACAAAGCAGTAGTTGCCAAACTCGTGACTGCATGGTCGCTATCCTCATGGGTTACCAGTCGTAAACCGGGCCCAAAGGTCCGCATAGAGTTTTTCCCCTTCCGGACTCAGCGGCAGAATGATGTGGCCATTTTGCAGATCCTGATTGGGCGGATAAATCACCGGATCATTGCGAATCTCCGGTTGGATCAAGGGTAGCGCCGCCTCGTTGGCATGAGCGTATTTTTTCTCATTGACTTCCTGGGCAGTGATGTCGGGGCGCAACAGGAAATTGAGGAAGACTTCGGCGGTATGCTTGCGCGGGCTATTGGCCGGTATGACATAGCTATCCCCCCACAGGGCGGTTCCCTCCAGGGGCAAGACATAGGCGACCGCCGGGTTGGCCTCGTGGGCTATTTGATAATCCTCGGCATAGCCGTGAAGGATCGCGATCTCGCCACTCAACAGCTTGGGCACCGCCACGTCGGCTTCGATATCCATCATGGTCATCGAGGGCTTCAGTTCCAGCAAGCGATCGAGCACCGCGCCGAGTTCTTGCGGATTTTCGGAGGTAAACGCGTAGCCCAGGGATGATAGCGTCATGCCGATGATCTCCCGGGGCTGAGCCCGCAGGCCGATCTTGCCGGCGTATTGCGGGTCCCACAAATCGGCCCAGCGACCCAGGGTATTGCCGACGAGATCGGTGCGCACTAACAGACCGGTGGTGCCATAGGAACAAGGAATCGAGTGCTGGTTGCCGGGATCGATGGCCAAGTCGCGAAAATTGGCCGAGATATTTTTAAAGTTGGGTACGTTGGCGAAGTCGATCTCGGCCAGCAAACCGTCCTTGATCAGTGGCGAGATCAACTGATTTTCGATTGTGGCCACGTCGTAGACCTTACCCGCCCGGATATTTTCGTCGGACTCTTCCGGGGATTGATAGGACAGATAATGGATCTTGACGCCAAACTCCCTGGTAAAAGCCTCCAGTATCGACTGGGGTATGTCTTCGGCAAAACCATAGAGCACCAGTTCGGACGCCAGCGGTGGCGGGGCGGGTGTGGCGGGTGGAGTGGAGCTGTCGCAGGCCGGCAGCAGCATGACCACCAGCAGCAGGATCGACAACAGTGGCCGGCTACCGACTATCGCCGTGAGTCCCTGTTTCCAAGTCGCATGCGGACCTCTATTCATTTGGATTCCTCCCCGTTAATGCAATACATCGATAAGCAAAAAGGCCATGCTGATTTTTCTCCTTCCGTCAATTTTCCTGTGATTCAAGTCGTAGGTTGGGTTAGCGCGCAGCGCGTAACCCAACAAGATCAAGATGTTGGGTTACGGCCTACGGCCTAACCCAACCTACACCACTTTCCTACCCAGATGTTCCACAGTTTTTGTTTTTTTCCCTCAAAATGCTATCCCGAAAGACGGGCGGTTTCCCGCTCGCGTTCGATCCTCAATGCTTGGCATACCCGCGGGTACAGCGCCTCCATTTCATTTAATAATTTCGCCACCCCCTGCATGTTGTTCTCCCGGCCCCGCTGTTCCAGTTCCTTGCACGCGGCCGCCAACTGGGTCGCGCCCAGATTGGCGCTGCTGGATTTCAGGCTGTGCGCCGCTTGCCGCAGCGCCTCGCCATTCTGCCCGGCGACCGCGTCTCGCACCTGCTGGAGCAATTTCGGCGAACTGTCCAGATACAGGCCGATGATCTTGCCCAGCAGGTCGGGCGCCCCGGACCGTTGCAAGGCCCGGATTTGGGCCAGGGCGCGCTCATCCAGCAGGGAAGCGGTCTGCTCCGGGAGTAATCGTTTAGTCCCCTCTCCCCCATGCATGGGGGAGAGGGTTAGGGTGAGGGGGTCAGCCTTTGAAACCGCGGCCCTCACCCCCAATCCCTCTCCCGCCTGTGGGAGAGGGGAGTGAACGGTTACCTCCGGTGCAGCCGCCGGGGTCGGCTCCACCGGCGCGGCAGCCTCGCTACCGGATGCTCGTGCCACCGCCTTAGGAGCGGTGGAGGTTTGGATGAGAGCGCTGGCCGGTGGCAACCAGCGTTCCAACAGGGCAGCCAACTGTTCCTGCTCGAACGGTTTGCTCAGATAGTCGTCCATGCCCGCCGCCAGGCACAGTTCCCGGAAGCCCTTGATGACGTTGGCGGTAAGAGCCACGATGGGCAGACGCGGTCGGCCCTGGGCCTGTTCCCAGCGGCGGATCGCGGCGGTGGCGGCAAAGCCGTCCAGCACCGGCATCTGACAGTCCATCAGGATCAGGTCATACCCGGTCCGGGCCACGGCTTCGACCGCCTCCTGGCCGTCGGCCGCCACCTCGGCCTGGCAGCCCATCACGTCCAGCACCGCCAAGGCCATGGCCTGGTTGACCGGGTTGTCCTCGGCGACCAGGATTCGGCCCGCGAACCGGGGCGGGTGGGTGGCGGGCAAGGCCGGGCGCTGGCTGACCGCATCGACGGTTAAGTTCGGCAAGCGACACAGGGCCTTATAGAGTTCGGCTTGGCGGATCGGTTTGTGCAGACTGGCTTGCACCAGGGACCGGGCGGCTTTCTCGGCCTGGGTGTCCGACCCGCCGGAGGTGAGCAGCACCAGCTTGAGCGCGGCCAGCGTGGGATCGGCGCGGATCCGCCGGGCCAGTTCGAGGCCGTCCATTTCGGGCATTTGCATATCGAGGATCGCCAGGTCATAGCGATGGCCTTGCTGAACCGCGGCGCGCAGCCGGGCCAGCGCTTGGTGACCGTTCTCCGCCATATCGTTCGACATACCCCAGGCGGTCACCTGATAGTGCAGAATCTCGCGGTTGGTGGCGTTATCGTCCACCAGCAGGACCCGCAAACCGCGCAGCTCCCGCCGCGCGCTGGGGGGTTCGGGCTTCTCCGCCGCCAGCGTTTGCAGGCGGACGGAAAACCAAAACCGCGAACCTGCCCCCGGCGTGCTCTCCACGTCGATCTCGCCGCCCATCAACTGGACCAGCCGCCGGCTGATGGCCAGCCCCAACCCGGTCCCCCCGTAACGGCGGGTGGTGGAACCGTCCGCCTGGGTGAAGGACTCGAAGATTTTGGTCTGGAGTTCGGGCGCGATGCCGATGCCGGTGTCGCGGACTTCGAAGCGCAAGTGCGTCGCGGCTGGGTCCTGCGCCAGCACCCGCAGCGCGATCACGATCTCGCCGCGCTCGGTGAATTTGATGGCGTTGCCCACCAGGTTCACCAAAATCTGGCGCAGTCGCATCGGGTCGCCCCACACCCCCTCGGGCAGGCGCGGCGGCAGATCGCTGATCAACTCCAGTCCCTTCTCGTGCGCCCGCCCGGCCAGCACCGCCGCCGTCTCCTCGACCAGCTCCCGCGGATCAAACAGGGTCAGCTCCAGTTCCAGCCGTCCGGCCTCGATTTTGGAAAAGTCCAGAATGTCGTTGAGGATCGCCAGCAGGGAGCGGCCCGAACTCAGGATCATGCTGGCGAACCGCTGTTGCTGGGCGTTCAAAGGGGTGCCCAGCAGCAACTCCCCCATGCCGAGCACGCCGTTCATGGGTGTGCGGATCTCGTGGCTCATCACCGCCAGAAACTCCGACTTGGCGCGACTGGCCGCCTCGGCCGTTTCCTTGGCTTCCTGCAACGCGGTGTTTTGCGCCGCCATCTGTTGTTCGCGCTCTTGCAGGCGGGCGGCCATGTCGTCGAAGGCAGCCGCGACCTGGCCGATTTCGTTGGGCGTTTCCAAGCCGATGCGATGGCTTAAATCCCCCTGGCCGATTTGCTGGACACCGGCTTGCAGGCGCTGCATCGGTCGCAGAAACCGGTGTTTGAGCAGGGTGGAGACCACTTGGCCGAGCAGCAGGCCGATGACCAACGTTCCGCCCAGCAGCACCCACCACGTGGTCCGGCTGGCCGCGTAGGCTTCGGCTTGCGGGATTTCGGTGACCACGACCCAGGATGTCCCCGGCACGGGAGCCGTCGTTCCCACCACCGGCCGGCCCTGCAAATCCAGGTATTCCCCGGCCCTGATCTCCTTGGCCGCGCGCACCAGGGCGAGCAACTCGGGATGGCCATCCAAACGGGTTTGGGCCAGAACGACCCGAGGATCGGAGTGGGCGATGATGCGCCCGCTCTGATTGACCAGATAGGAAATGCCGGATTCGCCAAAATGGAGGCTGGCCACCACCTCCTGCAAGACCTGCATCCGCAAGCGGGCGGCGATGACCCCGCCCTCGGCGGCGGGCAGGGCCAGGATCAGGTAGGCTTCATCACCCTCGGAAAGGTGGACATCGCCGACATAGCTCTGGCCCTGCCGGGCTTTCACGAACCAATTCGACTGCGGAATGGTGAACAGGTTGGCCAGCAGCGCGCCGTCCTTCGGCGCATGGGCCAACACCTGACCGGCGGCATTCAGGTACACGATTTCCAAGAGGGCGGGATTGCGGCGCAGCAGATTCGCCAGTTCGGTCGAACGCTCGGCGGCCAGCTCATCGTGACCGAATAAATCCAGCAGCAGCAAGACCCGCTGCTCCCGCTCCAGGAACGCGCCGACGGTTTGGGCGGCCCGCTGCGCCGCCTCCTGCTGGCGACCCCGCCAGCCGGTCTGTTCGGTGCGGTTCACCAGGAAGGCCACCCCCAGCACGCTCGCCACCAGCAGAACCAGCAGCGCGGCGCCAAACACCGCCAGCAATTGCCGCCGCAGGCTACCCGACCTTCGCCCTGGAGTCCGGCCTCCGACCGCCACCTGAAACCAGCGATGTTTCACTGCTATCCCCCTATTTATTTGCCGACCGCGAGAAAGCGTTCCCAGAGGCGCTGGTAGAGTTCCCGACCCGCCGGACGGAGGGGCATGTAGACCTCTGCCCGTCGCATCTCCTCAAGGGGCGGAAAAATCACCGGATCGTTCAAAATCTCGCGCTTGATAAACCGATACGCCGACTCATTGGCCGTGGCGTAGTGCTGTTCGTTGACGATCCGCGCGCTGATTTCCGGCCGCAGCAGGAAATTAATGAACACCTCGGCGGTATATTTGCGCGGGCTGGCCGCCGGAATGACGAAGTTGTCCCCCCACTGGATGCTGCCCTCGGCGGGCAGGATATAGCGAATGTCCAGATTGCGGGCGCGCGCCCGCAGCACGTCGCCCGCCCAACCGTACATCAACACCACCTCGCCGCTCGCCAGAGCTTGCTCGGCAACTTCCGGGGTGTAGCCGGACGTGCGCGCATGGGCCTTGAGCATCAACAGGCGTTCCAGCGCCGCTTCCAACTCGACGGGATCTTCCGAGTTGATCGAGAACCCGAGCGACTTCAGGGCGATGCCGTTCAGACCCCGCTGGAGATTCCACACCAGTACGCGACCCGCGAAGCGTGGGTCCCACAAATCCGCCCAGCGGGTCAAAGGTGGCGGTTCCTGGTCGGCGCGAACGATCAAGCCGGTAAGGCCCCAGTTGAACGTCACGCTGTAGCGGTTGCCGGGATCGAAGATGAGTTCGCGGAAGTTGGCGGAGATGTGCTTGAAATTGGGCACGTTGCGGTGATCGATCTCGGCGATCAGCCCCTCCGCCGCCATTTCGGGGACGAATGGATTTTCGATGACTGCCACATCGTAGACCTTGCCGGCCCGGATGTTTTGCACCGCCTCTTCGGTGGATTCGAAGGTCGGGTAGATGATCTTGACGCCGTATTCCGCGGTGAACGCGTCGAGCACGGACTGGGGCAGATCGCCCGCCCAGTCGTAAAATATCAGCTCCTTGGCCAGCGGTGGCGGGGCGGGTTGCGCCGGGGGTTCGGCGTCGCCGCAGGCAGCGAGCAGGCCCAGGATCAGAGCGCCGCAAAGCAGTGGTCGAAAAACCCAGGCTCGCATCATGGCCCTCCCTTGGGATCAGCCGCCATAAACCGGGCCCAGAGATCGCCATAGAGCTTTTCCCCCTCTGGACTAAGCGGCAACACGATCTCGGCTTTCTTTAAATCCTGATTGGGTGGAAAGATGACCGGATCGTTCAGAATCGCCGGATTAATGAAAGGACGGGCTGCCTCGTTCGGGGTGGCATAGCGGTTGGCGTTGGCGATCTGGGCGTTGATCTCGCCGCGCAACAGGAAATTTAAAAACACCTCGGCCGTATATTTGCGGGCGCTGTTGGCCGGAATGATGAAGGTATCGCCCCACAACAGCGCGCCTTCGGTCGGTAAAACGTAGCCGATGGCGTTATTTTTCTCCCTGCCTGTCAATACATCGTTGGCGTAGCCCATGGCGAGCACCGCTTTGCCGCTGCTCATCACTTCGGCGGACGTCACTGGATCGAAATCCTCCAGCTTCAACACCTGCGGTTTGAGTGCGTTCAAACGCTTGAGGGCCGCCTCCAGTTCGGCCGGATTTTCCGAGTTGGCCGAATAGCCCAGCGATTTGAGCGTCAGGGCAATCACTTCGCGGCGCTGGCCCAGCCACAGCCCTACCCGGCCGGCGTAGCGCGGGTCCCACAGATCGGTCCAGCGGGTGACCGGTTCCGCCACCAGGTCCTCGCGCACCACCAGTCCGGTGGTGCCCCAGTTGAACGGAATACAATAGCGGTTGCCGGGATCGTAAGTCAGATCGCGGAAATTAGCCGTGATGTTCTTCAAGTTGGTGACGTTGCCGTGATTGAGCTCGGCCAGCAGCCCCTCTTGCGCCAGCGCCGACACCGAGCGGGTTTCCATCACCACCACATCGTAAACCTGGCCGGAGCGCAGGTTGGCGATGGCGTCTTCCTGTGACTCGTAGCTCACGTAATTCACCTTCACGCCATATTCCTTGGTAAAGGCGTCCAACACCGCCTGGGGCATGTCCCCGGCCCAGTCGTAAAATGTCAATTCCTGCGCCAGCGGTGGTGGCGAGGGCGCGGCGGGTGGAGTGGAGTTGTCGCAGGCGGTCAAACCGGCGAGGGCGAGACTCAGGGCCCAAAATAACACCATCATCAGCTTACCCATTGTATAACCTCATCTTTCACCAAAGGCATCAATAGCCATCATCCGCAGTCCCCATACTCATTGCTGGCACTTCGTTAAAACTTCAGGTACAGGGCGACCTCAACCAAATGATAAGGCTCGTCGTTCCCAAACGCCTGCTCGGCCGCCGAGCCGGGAAAAGCCACGCCATACACGGCGCTCACCGAAACGTAATCGTTGATGGTCCAGTCGGCATAGAGGTTGATCTCGTCATCGAAGTGGTCGTCGGTCACCGGGGTACCGTAATAATGGTCCTTGTCGAGAAAGAACCGATAGTAGAGCAGGCCCAGGTTCAGGTTCTCGTTGGGGCTTGCACTCAGATGCACCATGTGATCGCGCTGATTGCTGTTAAACAACAGGTAATTTCCGGTGATTTCCCCCTGCACCCAAGTACCCCAGCCCCGTTCGGAAGCCCCATAAAAGAGGGGATCGAAGTCCCGGCGCGTGGCATCGTCCACCTCCGCGCCCGAGAACACGGCGTAGCGATAGCTCAAGGTCGGCGACCAGGGCCAATCCGCGAACGTGTAACGTGCCTCCAGGTACCAGGCGTCGGCGTCGATCTTGCCGTCCCTGCCGCTGCCGGTCTCGGCAACGTATTCGCCCCAAAAGGACAGGTTGGGCGCCGCCGGTAGCGCCAGTTCGCTGACGCGCAGGCTCAGGACGTTCATGCCATCGCGAATTCCCACGTTGACTGGTTGCGTGGAATCGATGACGTGTAAATAGGTTACGCCAAAGGTACCGAGATCCTTCGCCACATACTCGATGTTCGCGCCGCCCAGTTCGGTCTCGTCCTGGTCGGGATCGGCCTTGAGGTAGAACAGATCGCCGCGCACCGGTTGGGTGTTGATCCTGATCAGCCCCGCCCGCTTAAAGGCGTCGCGGGGAGCGAGCCAATAAGCCCCTTTTTTCAACTGATCGACGTTGCCGTCGTAAATCAGGAATCCATCGCCGATATGAAAATCCTGCTGGCCGTAGGAGAGATCGAGGGCCTCATCCCCCCACGAATCGCTCAGCAGTCGGGCGGAATTCCAACCGACGAACAAGCGTTCCAAGTCGCCGTCCTCGTCGCCCGAGTCGGTGTAGCCGCCGGCATCGCCATCCCCGGCGGTGAAGGTCCCCACCCCGGTGACGCCGCCGTACAGCTTGCCGGCTTGATCATCGCTATAGGCGGCGTTGATCGAAGGCTTGACGTAACCCTCGCTCCAGCTCGCATCACCGGTATTTTCCCCACTCCGCAGATCGACCCGACCGATGCCGAAGTTGGTATTGACGGTGTGGAAATAACCGGCGGCGGCTTCCAGATCGAAGCTCACGCTGGCGCCGTTTTCCTCAATCAGCTTGATTTCGGCGAGGGCGGGGCTGAATGCCCAGCCCACCGCCGCGATGCCGATCAGGCCACGAATCCACCAGTGGATGGCTCTGTGCCTGCCCCACCGCCAGGGGGAGCGCGCTTTTCGCAACCCATTAATCGTACTCAGCATGATTGCTCCTCTCCAGGTTGAGCCCGTTCCCGCACCTGCGGTGGATCGGGTTAAAACAACAACGCGCCGACGATGGCATAGAGCAACGCCGGCAACAGATTGCCCACGTGAATCCGGCCGATTTCCAGCAGATTGATCCCGATGCCCAGAATCAGCAGCCCGCCGGTGGCGTTGATGGCGTCCAGCACCGCCGGTTCCGAGAGGAAAGCAAGATGCGTCGCCAGCAGGGTGATGCCGCCCTGCACCACCAGCACCGGCAGCGCCGAGCACATCACCCCGACCCCCAACGAGGAAGCCAGCGCGACCGAGGCCACGCTATCCAACAGCGATTTGAGCAGCAATACGCTGGGATCGCCGACCGTGCCATCCCGGATCGAACCAACGATCGTCATGGCCCCAGTCAAGTACAGCAGGGTAGCGTTCACGAAGCCCTCGACGAACCGGCTGGAATCGGAGCGCAGCTTGCGCCGCAGGGTTTCTGCCAATCCTTCCAGCCGTTGCTCGATCCGCAGCAATTCGCCGGTGACCCCCCCCAGCAGCAGACACCCGATGGCCAGCAGCACATGTTGCGCTTCCAGCGCCATGCGCAGCCCGATGGCGACCACGGCCAGCCCCAATGCCTGCATCAGGATGATCTTGATTCTTTCCGGCAACCGAGATCCAACCACCAGGCCGATGGCGCTGCCGATCACGACCGCGCCGGTATTCACCAAGGTGCCAATCACTGCCCATTCCCCCTAACAGTCATCACATTTTCGTCCATAATGCTTACCACAGCAACATTTTTGTTCCAACCAGCGTCAGAAAAACCGCGAACACCTTTTTCAGGGTTTCAGTCGGCAGGGTATGCGCCAGCTTGGCCCCCAGCGGGGCTGACAACATACTGGCGGCGGCAACGCCAACCAGCGCTGGGCCGTAGACATAACCCAGGCTCCAGGCAGGCAGATCGGCTGAGTGTAAACCAGCGAAGATGTAGCCGACCGAGCCGGCCAGAGCGATGGGCAGACCGCAGGCGGCGGAAGTCGCCACCGCCTGCCGCATCGCCGTGTTGCACCAGGTGAGGAAGGGTACGGTCAGCGAACCGCCGCCGATGCCGACGATGGCCGACAACCCACCGATCACCCCGCCGGCGGCCATCATGCCGGTCGCGCCCGGCAGACCACGATGCGGGGCCGGCTTGGCCCCAAAGGCCATCTGCGCCGCCACCGCCAGCACGAACACCGCGAAGATCTTGCTCAGTACCGCGCTGGGCAACCTGCCCGCCACCGCCGCCCCCAGCCAGGCGCCGATCACAATGCCCGGCGTCAGTTGCCAGACCACCGGCCACAGCACCGCGCCCCACTGGTGGTGGGCGCGCACCGAGGACATCGAAGTCACCACGATGGTCGCCAGCGAGGTGCCGATGGCCAGATGCATGACGATGGCGTCGGCCACCTCCTGGCCGTGAAAGATCCAGGCAAGCACCGGCACGATGATCAGGCCGCCGCCCACGCCGAGCAGGCCGGCCATAACGCCGGCGAACGCGCCCAGCGCCAGATACAACAACAGGGTTGGTAACAGGGATTCCAAGGCGGGATTATCCTTACTTGTGGTCACAACTTGCTGGGGAGAAGCGGGCGGCGAATCTATGGTAAATTTGACGACGAAACAGCCACCGCGCGCCGGTCGCGCACGGCGGTTATTGTAAGGGCGGAGCGCCGGGCATGTCCCCGTCCCGATTACCAGAATTCCGTGGCGTCGGTTCGCCGCGGACGACATCAGAACAGCGAGGAGCAGGCACAGGCATGAACATCAAATCCATCTGCGTGTTGGGCGGCACCGGTTTCGTCGGGCGGCATCTGGCAACGCGACTGGCCAACCGGGGCTATCAGCTCAAGGTCCTGACCCGGCATCCGCAACGGCATCGGGACATCGAAGTCTTGCCCGGCGCGCAACTGATAGGAGCCGACATTCACGATCCCACGGAGTTGCAGGCGCAATTCGCCGGCTGCGACGCCGTCATCAACCTGGTCGGCATCCTGCACGAATACTCGGGCCAGACCTTCGCCGCCGTCCATGCCGAATTGCCGGGCAAGGTGGCGGACGCCTGCCACGCGGCCGGGGTCAGGCGCCTGCTGCATATGAGCGCCTTGCGCGCCGACGCTGCCAAGGGTCCGAGCCAGTACCTGTTCACCAAGGGCGCTGGCGAACAGCGGGTGATGCAGGCGCCAGGGCTGGCCGTCACCTGCTTCAAGCCGTCCATCATTTTCGCGCCGAACGACAATTTCCTGAACCAGTTCGCCAACCTGCTCAAGCGCGCCCCGGTGCTGCCGCTGGCCTGTCCGAATTCCCGCTTCGCGCCGGTCTACGTCGGCGACGTGGCGGAAGCCTTCGAGAAAGCACTGGAGGACGACGCGACCATCGGCCAGAGCTACGAACTGTGCGGGCCTCGCATCTATACCTTCAAGGAACTGGTCGAAAACACCGCCCGGATGCTGGGCCTGAAGCGACGGGTGATCGGCCTGCCGGATTCACTAGCGCGGTTGCAGGCCAAGATCCTCGGGATGCTGCCGGTGAAGCTCTTCACCACCGACAACTATCTGTCCTTGCAGGTGGACAGCGTCTGCGACTGCAACGGTTTGGAGGCGCTCGGCATCACCCCATGCTCGGTCGAGGGCATCATGGCGCCGTACTTCGGCAACCAGAACCAGCGCCAGCGCTACGACGTCTTGCGCCAAGGCGCCGGCCGGGATAAAAGCCCCCCTCCATGAGGCAACACCGGCAGCGCGGGTCGTGTCCGCGCTGCCTTCCCGACCGAATAGCGCGCCCGCGCCGACTACCCTGCCGCCCGTGTTCTCCCACCGATCCGATTCGCCATGAACCCAGTCCTGACCATCGCCAAGCGCGCCGCCCTGAGCGCCGGACGCATCCTGCTCCGCCATTTCGACCATCTCGAACGGCTGACCGTCACCACCAAGCAGCGCAGCGACTTCGTCAGCGAAGCGGATGTCCAGGCCGAGCGCGAAATCATCCAGACCCTGCGCAGGACGTATCCCAACCACCGCATTCTGGCCGAGGAAAGCGGAGAACAGTCGGGCCAGGACGACTACCAGTGGATTATCGACCCGCTGGACGGCACCACCAACTTCCTGCACGGCATCCCGCACTTCGCCATTTCCATCGGCTTCCGCCAAAAAAACCGGCTGGAAGCCTCGCTGGTCTACGACCCGATCCGGCAAGAGATGTTTATCGCCTCGCGCGGGGAAAGTGCGCAGGTAAACGACCGGCGCATCCGGGTCAGCAACGTCATACCCATGGAAAACGCCCTACTCGGCACCGGTTTTCCATTCCGCCACCCCCAACACCAACCCGCGTATCTAAGTTTCTTCAACACGCTGTTGGGTCGGTGCCTGGAAATTCGCCGGGCCGGGGCGGCCTCGCTGGACCTGGCCTACGTGGCGGCCGGGCGACTGGACGGGTTCTGGGAAATCGGCCTCAAGCCCTGGGACATGGCTGGCGGGGCGCTGCTGGTGCTGGAAGCGGGCGGGCTGGTCGGCGACTTCGCCGGCGGCAACGACTTCCTGCAATCGGGCAACATCGTCGCCGGCAACCCCAAGATCTTCAAGGCGCTGTTGCAGGACATGCAGCCGCATCTGACCTCGGAGCTGGCGCGCTAGCGCCGGAACCCCGAGGTGATCGGATAGCGCCGATCCCGCCCGAAGGCGCGCGGGGTGATGCGCACGCCGGGCGCGGCCTGCCGGCGCTTGTACTCGTTGACGATCACCAGCCGCGCCACCCGCTCCACCGTCGCCCGGTCGTAGCCGGCGACGATCAGCTCCTCAACCGAGTGGTCCTCCTCGACATACCCTTGCAGGATGGCATCCAGCACTTCGTAGGGCGGAAGACTGTCCTGGTCGGTCTGGTCCGGGCCGCAGTTCGGCCGACGGCGGCCGGTCGAACACCCGTTGCGGAATCACTGGGGCTTGCTGGTTGCGCCAGGCCGCCAGCCGGTAAACCATCGTTTTGAGCACATCCTTGATCGGAGCGAAGCCGCCAGCCATGTCGCCGTACAAGGTCGAATAACCAACGGCCGTCTCGCTCTTGTTGCCGGTAGTCAACACCATCTTGCCGGTCTTGTTGGAAATCGCCATCAGCAGGACACCCCGGCAGCGGGCCTGAATGTTTTCCTCGGTGCTGTCTGGCGGCAGTCCGGCCAACACGGGTTGCAGGATGCCAAGAAACGCTTGGAACGCCGGTTCGATCGGCATCAGGTGGTATTGAACTCCCAACGCCTCGGCTTCCTGTTCGGCATCGGCGTTGCTCATATCGGCGGTATAGCGCGAGGGCATCAGCACCGCTTCCACCCGCTCCGCGCCCAGAGCGTCCACCGCGATGGCCAGGGTTAGCGCCGAGTCGATGCCGCCGGACAGCCCCAGCACCGCGCCGGGAAAGCCGTTCTTGGTCACGTAGTCCCGCACGCCCAGCACGATGGCCCGATAGATCGCCTCGGCTTCGCCCGGCTCCGCCGCAATCGTGCCAGGCGTTGGCTCCACCCTAGCGCCAAGGGCGAAATCGACTGGATACAGGCCCTCGGCGCAGAATGGGGCGCGCTGGGTCAACTCGCCGCGTCGGTTCACCACCATCGAACCGCCATCGAACACCAGTTCGTCCTGACCGCCGACCAGATTGACGTACACGATGGGCAGGCCGCATTCCGCAACCCGCTGGCGCAGGACATCCAGGCGCATCTGGCCCTTGCCAGCGTGGAACGGCGAGGCGTTGAGATTGACCAGCAGTTGCGCGCCACTCTCGGCCGCTCGCGCCACCGGCCCCGGCAGCCAGACATCCTCGCAAATGGTGATGCCGACCCGGATGCCCTTGATCGTCATCACCCCCGGTTCCGCCCCCGCCACGAAATAACGCTTCTCGTCGAACACGCTGTAATTGGGCAGCCACTGCTTGAAATACGTCGCCTGCATCGCGCCGTGATCCAGCCCCACGGCGGCGTTGCGCAAGCCTTCCGGCGTCGGCAGCGGACAGCCCACCACGGCAGCGATCCCCCGGATCTCATCGCATAGCCGTTGCAATGCGGGTTCCACCTGCCGGACAAAGCCGGGACGCAGCAGCAAATCCTCCGGCGGATAGCCGGTCACGGACAGTTCCGGAAACACGATCAAATCGGCACGCAACCGGTCGCGGGCCTCGGCGGCGGCGGCGATGATTGTATCGACGTTACCGTTGATATCGCCGACCAGGAAATCGAGTTGGGCCATGACGACCCGGAAGGAGGGGGCGGGTGAGTTCATGGGGGGATGGCTGTCTCCTCGGGCGGTGCGACGGGCAGGGAATCGATGGTGGGAATCGAAGACGACACAAGGGGCGCTCGCGCGCCCCTTGCTTGATTCGCAGCGGATGCAATCCGACCGTTAACCGGGGAAGAACTTCTTCATTGCCGCGCCGATGTCGGCCGGCGAACGGACGATGGTGCAGCCCGCCGCTTCCAGCGCCGCGAACTTGTCTTTCGCGGTGCCCTTGCCGCCCATGATGATGGCGCCGGCGTGGCCCATGCGCTTGCCGGGGGGCGCGGTGACGCCGGCGATGTAGGCCACCACCGGCTTCTTGATGTTGGCCTTGATGTAGGCCGCGCCTTCTTCCTCGGCGCTGCCGCCGATCTCGCCGACCATCACGATGCCCTCGGTCTGCGGGTCGTCCTTGAACAGGGTCAACACATCCACGAAGCCCATGCCGTGGATCGGGTCGCCGCCGATGCCGACGCAGGTGGACTGGCCCAGGCCGGTCTGGGTGGTCTGCCAGACCGCCTCATAGGTCAGAGTGCCGGAGCGGGAGACGATGCCGATCTTGCCGGGCAGGTGGATGTGGCCGGGCATGATGCCCATCTTGCAGGCGCCGGGGGTGATCACGCCCGGGCAGTTCGGGCCGATCAGGTAGACGTCCGGGTAGTTGTTGGTCAGCACCGCCTTGACCCTGAGCATGTCCATGACCGGAATGCCCTCGGTGATGCAGGCGATGACCTTGATGCCGGCGTCGGCCGCTTCCAGGATGGCGTCGCCGGCGGCCGGGGCCGGGACGTAGATCATGGTGGCGTCGGCGCCGGTGGCGGCGACCGCGTCATAGACGGTGTTGAACACCGGCTTGCCCAGATGGGTGCTGCCGCCCTTGCCGGGGCTGATGCCGCCAACCAGGTTGGTGCCATAGGCAATCGCCTGTTCGGCGTGGAAGGTGCCCTGCGACCCGGTGAAACCCTGGCAGATAACCTTGGTGTTTTTGTCGATCAGAATACTCATGGTGCGCGATTTCCCTTGATAGGTGATGGGCCCGGGGTCCGGCTTACTTGGCGGCCGCGGCCACCGCCAGCTTGGCGGCGTCGGTCAGGTCGTCGGCGGCCATGATGTTCATGCCGGACTTGGCCAGCATCTCGCGACCGGCTTCCACGTTGGTGCCCTGCAACCGCACCACCACGGGCAGGGTCAGCCCCACCTCCTTGACGGCGGCGATGATGCCTTCCGCGATGGTATCGCAACGCACGATACCGCCGAAGATATTGACCAGAATCGCCTTGACCTTGGACGAGGACAGGATCAGCTTGAAGGCGCGGGCCACGCGGTCGGCGGTCGCGCCGCCGCCCACATCCAGGAAATTGGCCGGCTCGCCGCCGTGCAGTTGGCACACATCCATGGTCGCCATTGCCAGGCCGGCGCCGTTGACCATGCAACCGATGTTGCCATCCAAGGCCACATAGTTGAGGCCGATTTCGTGGGCGATGTGCTCGCGCTCGTCCTCCTGGGTGGGGTCGCGCATCTCGGCGGTGTCATTGTGCCGATACAGGGCGTTGTCGTCCAGACTCACCTTGGCGTCCAGCGCCAAGACCTGGCCGTCGGGGGTCACGATCAGCGGGTTGATTTCGACCATGCTGCAATCCTTTTGCACGAACAGGTTGTAAACCCCGGTCACCACCTTGACCAACTGGTCGACTTCGCTCTTGTTCATGCCCATCCTGAAACCGAGATCGCGGGCCTGATAGGGCTGGATGCCGGCGATCGGATCGACGGTCAGGGTCAGGATCTTTTCTGGGGTCTTGGCGGCGACTTCCTCGATGTCCACGCCGCCCTCGGAAGAGCCGATCAGGATGATGCGCTTCTTGCTGCGATCCACGAGGCAGCTCAGGTAGTACTCCTTGGCGATGTCCACCCCGTCCCGGATCAACAGGGCGTGAACCGGGACGCCTTCGGCGCCGGTCTGCTTGGTGACCAGCGTGGAGCCGAGCAAGCGGCCGGAGACTTCTTCCACATCCTGAATCGTGCGAACGAACTTGACGCCACCCGCCTTGCCGCGCCCACCGGCGTGGACCTGGGCCGCGACCACCCAGGGTCCGCCCGGCCGGATCTCCTTGGCCGCCTCAACCGCCTGCTGCTGGGAGTTGACCTTGATGCCCTTCGGCGTCGGCACGCCGAATTGCCGGAACAGTTCTTTTGCTTGGTATTCGTGCAGGTTCATGCGATTTACATCCCCCTTTTCTGTTGGAGCGCTTATTCTATCCTGAAAAACCCTAATCTTCACGTACCGCCGCGCATGGAGCGCCAACGCGGTTAAAATGAGTGAAGCGTATGCGGGGAGAGAAGTGGGCGCGACCCGCCCGACTGGGTCGCCTCGGGGGACCTGAACTTGAATTATTAAATAAATACTGATAGTCAATTAGTTAGAATGAATACCGGCTCTCAGGATAAAAGACGCCCCATCATGACCCTCACCAACCTACCCGAAAGCTTTTGGGCCGACCGTTTTCCAGATCGCCGCCACTTGTGGCGAGTATTTCGCGCTTCTCATCTCTACCGGCTGGCGCTGGCGGCGCTGCTGCTAACGGCGTTCGGGTTGGACGAACAGAACCGGCTGTTCGGCAAACAGGCACCGGCATTGTTCCTGGGCGTGGCGCTGACCTACGTCGCGCTGACGCTGCTCGCCATCGCCGCCAGTTTTTGGCGGCGGCCGCGGCTGCCGGTGCAGGCCCACCTGCAAATGCTGGTGGACCTGGTGGCGTTGACCATGCTGATCCACGCCTCGGGCGGTCTGAACAGCAGTCTGAACAGCCTGCTGATCACCGCCGTCGCCGCCAGCGGCATCCTGCTGCCGTTGAGTTCGGCGCTGCTGGCCGCCGCGCTGGGTTTCTTTCTGCTGATCGGATCCTGGCTGGCGAGCCAGTGGCAAGCTGCCGAGGCGCTGGCGCGGCTGGAACGGGGGCCACACGGCTGGTCCGGTCTGTGGGAGCGTCTGAGTCACGTCTCCGACGACTGGGTCCGCCTGGGGGTATTGGGCGCCGCGTTGTTCATCGTCGCCGTGCTAACCTATGCCTTGGCGGAGCGGGCACGGAGCGGCGAGGCGCTGGCTCGTCGGCGCACCTTCGAATTGCTGGAAGTCGCCGAACTGAACCAGGGCATCATCCGCCACCTGCAAAACGGGGTGGTGGTGGTGGATGGCGCAGGCAGGGTGCTGTTGCTGAACGACACTGCCCGGGACGTGTTCGGCTGGACAGATGCCGGGTCCGGCATGATGCTGGAGGCGCTGTCGCCGCCGCTGGCGGTGGGTCTGCGGGCGTGGCTGAACGGCGCCAGCGAGGAGGCGCGAGCATTCCGCCCGGCCGAGCACCGCCCGGAAATCATCCCCCGCTTCACCCGGCTGAGCGGCTTTCAAGCCTCCAGCATCTTGATTCTGCTTGAGGATTCCGAACAGGCCACCGAGCGGCTGCAACAAATCAAGCTGGCGGCGCTGGGCCGGTTGACCGCCGGCATCGCCCACGAGATCCGCAATCCACTGGCGGCGATCGGTCATGCCGCGCAATTGTTGCAGGAATCCGCCAGCGCCAGCGCCAGCGACCAGCGCCTGTCGCAAATCGTTCACGACAACGTCAAGCGCGCCAATCGGATCATCACCGACGTGCTCGACCTGGCCCGGCGCGACCGGATCAAGCCGGAGCGGCTGATGCTGGCGCCGTGGTTGGAGCTCTTCACCCAGGAATTCGCTCACCATACGGACCGGCCGCCCCCCGAATGGCGCCAGATGGTGGAGCCGAACTCCCTGACGGTAAGCTTCGACCCTCACCAGTTGCGGCAGGTGCTGTGGAATCTTTTCACCAACGCCTGCCAGTATGGAGTCCGGCCCGGAGAATCTCCACGCGTCGAACTGCGCGCCCAACTGGAAAGCGGGCGTGGTCGACCGTTTCTGGAGGTGCGCGACGCCGGTCCTGGTATCCCGGAGGACAATGTCGCCAAGCTGTTCGAACCATTCTTCACTACCCGGGCCCAAGGTACTGGCCTGGGTCTGTATCTGGCCCGGGAGTTGTGCGAAGCCAACCGGGCCCAATTGCAATACCTGCCGATCACCGAGGGTGGTAGTTGTTTCCGCATCACTTTCGCGCCGATCAGCCCAGCACTGGAGACGGAGTGATGGACGCTTGCAATGCCTTGATCGTGGATGACGAAGCCGATATCCGCGAACTGATCGATATAACTCTGCTTCCCCTAGGCGTGAGTTGCGTGCCCGCCGAGACCCTGAGCGAGGCGCGCGCCCTTCTCAAGCGCCATACTTTCAAGCTGTGCATCACGGACCTGCGGCTTCCCGATGGCAGCGGACTTGATTTGGTGGCGCACATCCAGAAGCAGCATCCCAACCTGCCAGTTGCGGTGATCACCGCCCATGGCAACGTGGAAATCGCGGTGGAGGCGCTAAAGCTGGGGGCGTTCGATTTCGTTTCCAAGCCGTTCGAACTGGCGGTGCTGCGCGACATGGTGTCGACCGCGCTCCGACTCAGCCAGAGCGGTAGCGGTTCCGGAGCCAATCGCCCCGTTCTGCTCGGCCAGTCGGCGGCGATGGCCGAGGTGCGGGCCCTGATCGCCAAACTGGCGCGCAGCCAGGCGCCCATCATGATCAGCGGGAAATCTGGCACCGGCAAGGAGTTGGCGGCGCGGCTGATCCATCTGTCCGGGCCGCGAGCCGACCAGCCTTTCGTGCCGGTCAACTGCGGGGCGATTCCCGAGCACCTGATGGAAAGTGAGTTCTTCGGTTACAAGAAGGGGAGCTTCACCGGCGCCACCCAGGACAAAGGCGGACTGTTCCAGGCGGCGCGGGGCGGCACGCTGTTTCTGGACGAAGTGGGAGATTTGCCGATGCCGATGCAGGTGAAACTGCTGCGGGCGATCCAGGAGCGGGCGGTGCGGCCCGTGGGCGCAACAACGGAAATCCCGACCGACGTGCGCATCCTCAGCGCCAGCCACAAGGATCTGGCGGCGCTGGTCCAGAGTGGCACCTTCCGCCAAGATCTATATTACCGGCTGAACGTGATCGAGATGCGGCTACCCAGCCTGCGAGAGCATCCTGGGGACATTCCGGAACTGGCCGAAGCGATTCTGGAGCGGCTGGGCCGGCAATCCGGGCTGCCCCGGGCCAAGCTTACCCCCTCTGCGCTGGCGGCGCTGCGGGGCTATGCCTTCCCGGGGAACATCCGGGAACTGGAAAACATTCTGGAGAGGGCGTTCACCCTGTGCGAGGACGGGATTATCCAGGCGGAGGATTTATTGCTGCCGGCGGCCGATCCGATATACCTGCAACCTCGGCCGCAGACGACCATTACAATCGAAGACGAGGTTCCCACCGCCCCGGCAGCCGCGCCTGTTGGTGGCGGCGAGTTCGAGCCCAAAACCTTGCCGATCCTGCAACCGTCGGTTCGCAATCTCGAGGGCTATCTGGAACAAATCGAACGGGCGGCAATCACGCGGGCGCTGGAGGAAACCCGCTACAACAAAACCGCCGCCGCCGAAAAGCTGGGGATCAGCTTCCGGGCGCTGCGCTACCGGTTGAAGAAGTTGGGGCTAGACTGAATAAAGCCCCGCTCATCCAAAAAACCCCGCCGGAGCGGGGTTGGGTACGATGCGGACGGAGCGGGGGACGCTCAATCGTCGCCGGACATGATGCCCAGAATTTGCAGCAGGCTCAGCAGCAGGTTGAAGATCGAGATGTACAGGGATACGGTGGCCATGATGTAGTTAGTCTCGCCGCCGTGAATGATCTCGCTGGTCTGGTAAAGAATCAGCCCGGACATCAGCAGGATGAACATCCCCGAAACCGCCAGCGACAGCGTCGGAATGTTAAACAGCATCGCCCCAAGACCAGCCAGGAAGGCGACCAGAATCCCCACCATCAGGAACCCGCCCATGAAGCTGAAGTCCTTGCGGCTGACCACCGCGTAGCCCGACAGCGCCAGAAAGATTGCACCGGTCCCGCCCAGGGCGGTCATCACGACCTGCGAGCCGTTGGGCAGGCTGAGGTAGACGTTCAGGATTGGCCCGAGGGTGTAGCCGAGAAACCCAGTCAGGGCGAACACCGCCGCCAGTCCCCAGACGCTGTCGCGCAGCCGGGTGACGACGAACAGCAGGCCGAAATAGCCGCCCAGGGTGATCAGCCAGTGCAGCGGGGGCGCGTTGGTGGCCATGGCGATGCCGGCGGTGAGACCGCTGAACAGCAGGGTCATCGACAGCAACAGGTAGGTATTGCGCAATACTTTGTTGCCGACCGTCGGCTGGTCCAGCGTCAACGTGACCGGCGCCTTGAGCAGCAGATCGTCTTTACGCATCATGGTTGGCGAAACCTCTCTAGAGTATGTGACTGCTATTATTGACCATGGAAAAACGCGAAAGGTTCACTGCATGCCGTTTGCGGTCTTTCGACAGCATGTGTTTTAGCATGAACGACCCGGCCTTGTCCGCAAAATACGTCACAATCGCCCGCAGCGCTTTAGGTCAAGATGCAGGTATGGATCAATGCCTTATGTTTCTAAACACAAATTCGCGAATCGCCCGAGCGATTCATGGCAATTCAATAACTTGCATTTCGACAGCGCTCATGCACCGCGGTGGGCCTGGCGTTGCGGCCTGGCGCTGCGACTCCTAGAATCGCCTTGGGGAACGAATCCGGAGGGCACCATGACCAATTCCAGCCCCTGCCAGCCGCCGCGCGGCGCCATCACTCCAGCGGAGCCGGCACGATACGGTGAAATTTTTCCTTTTTCCTTCCGAAGCCGCCTGGGGCGGGTGAGAGATCGGCGATTCGGTGGGGCTAATGGTGCTGGGGAAACTGGCGATGGGTCTGGCGGGGGGAGCGATTCTGGAAGAAGGCGGCGATTTGCAGGTACTGCTGGGCGGAGGCGCGATTATCGTGTTGGCGCTGGTGGTGTCGGTTATGCTGTCCATCCAGCGCCTGCACGATTTCGACGCCAACGGCTGGAGGTCGGTGCGGGTGGTTGTGCCGTTCGCCAACCTGGCGCTCTATCTGGTACTGCTGATCATGCCGGGAACCCAGGGACCAACCGATTCGGGGATCCACTGCCTCCCATGACCTCCGGCGTTACCCTCCTGAAGCAGGTGTTGCCGGCGGTCTTCATCATCGGCATCATCGCCGTCATCGCCATTCCGGTAGTCCACCCACTTCAAACCGGACGTTGCCGGCGGCGGTAATCGCAATCGGCGCGACCGGCGAAAGGTTCTGACTTCATGAATATCACCATCGACCTCGGCCAGGCCATTCATGCCCTGTCGGACGCGCTCGATCTGGTGGGCCTGGATCAAGTGCTGCACGGCAAGCGGGTGGGTTTCATGGCCATGCGCTGCGCCGAGGCTCTGGCATTGGAAGGGCGAGAACTGGATGATGTGTTCCATGCTGGCCTGTTGCATAACTGTGCGCTGTCCTCCGCCGCCGCGCACCCACAGATGGTCAATGAACTGGACTGGGAGGGCTCCCAACAACACTGTATCCAGGGTGGCGAGTTGCTGGCTGGATTTCCGCCGCTGGCCCACCTGGCCCCGATCATTCGCTATCACCACACTCACTGGGACGAGTTGAGCACCCTGGGTGTGCCCGCGGCCACCGCCCGGCTGGCCAACCTGATCTATCTGGTGGACCGGGTTGACGCGCTGGCGGCGCCGGATGACGAACGGGATTTGCTGCTGATCCGGCACGGCGTTCGAGACACCATCCGGCGCCTGAGCGGCACGTTCTTCGCCCCGGAACTGGTGACGTTGTTCATGGAGGTATCCGAGAGCGAGGCGTTCTGGCTGAACCTGGAAGCCCGCCATCTCATCCGATTTATTTATGAGCGCGAGCGGGAAAACCGCGTGGTTCCGATCAGCTTCGTGGAATTGAAGCAGTTGGCGCTGATATTCGCCTGCGTGGTTGACGCCAAGAGTCCCTACACCCTGGCGCATTCGCTGGGCACGGCGCGGCTGGCGCGATTTCTGGCCGAATGCGAGAGGCTGACCCCTGAAACCTGCGACAAGATCGAGATCGCGGCCCTGCTGCACGATCTGGGCAAGCTACGGGTGCCGGAAGAGGTTCTGGAAAAGCCCGGCCCGCTGACCCGCGACGAGCGAGCGGCGATCCAGCGCCACAGCTTCGAGACCTACCAGATCCTGCGCGGCATCGGCGGGCTGGAGGACATCACCCTGTGGGCCGCCTACCATCATGAGAAGCCCAGTGGCCGTGGCTATCCGTTCCAACTGCGCGGCGCGGAATTGACGATCGAGACGCGAATCATCGCGGTATCCGACGTATTTCAGGCGCTGGCCCAGGGCCGCCCTTACCGGCAATCGCTGTCCCCCGTTCAAATCCTGGAGATGCTGCGCACCTTTGTCCGCAACAACCACCTGGACAAGGAAGTGGTGGAACAGATCGGGCGGCATCTGGACGAATGTTGGCGGCTGGCCAGGAGCGGCGGCGCGGCGGAACCGTCGACGGACGCCGACGCACCGGCATGAGCATCGCGGTCGTCGCCGAAAAGCCCTCGGTCGCCCGCGACATCGCCAAAGTACTGGGCGCCAGCCAGCGAGGCGAGGGTTTTTTGCACGGCAATGGCTACGTCGTCACCTGGGCCATCGGCCATCTGACTCGACTGGCCGAACCACACGAAATCAACCCCGCCTGGAAACGTTGGCGGCGCGAACTGCTGCCGATGCTGCCCGAGCGCTGGCCCCTGATCGTCAGCGACCAGACTCGCGAGCAGTTCGAGGTGGTCCGCCGCATCCTCACCGACGACGCCATCGAGCGGATTGTCTGCGCCACCGACGCCGGCCGCGAAGGCGAGTTGATCTTCCGCTACCTGTATGAAGCCATCGGTTGCCGCAAGCCATTCAGCCGGCTGTGGATTTCCTCGCTGACCCCGGATGCCATCCGCCAGGGCTTCGCCCAACTGCGCGACGGTCGCGAGTTCGACCCGCTGGCCGCCGCTGCCCGGGGCCGCAGCCAGGCCGACTGGCTGGTGGGAATGAACCTGTCGCGCGCCTACACCCTGGCCTGCGGCGCGTCAAGCGAGGACGTGCTGTCGGTCGGTCGGGTGCAAACGCCGACCCTGGCGCTGGTGGCGGAGCGGGAGCTGGCGATCCGCGCCTTCGTGCCGGAGGATTATCGGGAGGTGGCGGCCACGTTCGCACCAGACCCCACCTCCCCCCAAACTCCCTCTTGGGAAGAAGGGCGCTTTCTCCCCTCGCCCCTTGAGGGAGAGGGGTTGGGGGTGAGGGGTGCGGGAGAGAACCAGCCGGATCGAAACGCCCCCGACGGCAGCTACCAAGGAGTCTGGTTTCGCGGCGATCACCCAACCGACTCCAAGGCTCGGCGCCTTCCCGCCGACGGCGCCGAAGCCGAGCGCATCGTCGCCCGCGCCCGGCGGGGAACCGCCACCATCGAATCCCGCTCCGCCGAAACCCGCCGCTCCCCCCCGCCCCTGTTATACGATCTGACCGAGTTGCAACGCCATGCCAACCGGCTGTACGGCTTCAGCGCCCAGACCACGCTCGATATCGCCCAGGCCCTGTACGAACAGCACAAGCTGATCAGCTATCCTCGCACCGACAGCCGGCATCTGTCGGCTTCGGTGGCGGCGACCCTGGGCGCGGTGGTGGCGGCCATCCTGGCGCCCTACCAGGACCAGCTGGCACCCGGCACGGGGCAGCGACCACTGGGCGGGCGCTTCGCGGACGACGCCAAGGTCAGCGATCATCACGCCATCATCCCGACCCCGGTTCCAACCCGGACCCTGACCACCGACGAGCAGAAGATCTACAACCTGATTTGCCGTCGCCTGCTGATGGCCTGGCACGACGACCACATCTGGGCGGTCACCACGGTCATCACGGCGATCACCTCGCCGGAACCAGACGGCGCGACCATCGTCGACCGCTACCACAGCAGCGGTACGGCGGTGGAACAGATCGGCTGGAAAGCGCTGGAGGCCGGGGGCCAAAATCCCCCCCAGCCCCTCCTTGGCAAAGGGGGGAGCACGCTCAAGGCCAAGGCTGGCGAGGCGACGACCGACGAGGAGAGCGACCAGAGCCTGCCGCCGGGCCTGACGGTAGGCCAGCCGCAACGCCTTCTCGACGCCCGCGCTGTCGCCAAGCAGACCCGGCCACCGCCGCGCCTTACCGAGGCGACCCTGCTGACCGCGATGGAAACCGCCGGTCGACATCTGGAGGACAAGGAACTGTCGGCGGCGATGAAGGATCGTGGCCTGGGCACGCCGGCCACCCGCGCCGACATCATCGAAACCCTGCTCAAGCGCCAGTACCTGACCCGCAACGGCAAGAGTCTGATCCCCACCGAGCGCGGCATCCGCTTGATTCAGACCGTACGGCCGCCGATCAAGAGTCCGGCCATGACCGGCGAATGGGAGGCGCGGCTGAAAGGGGTCCAGCGCGGCGAAGCGGAACTGGACGGGTTCATGGCTGACATCGCCGGTTACGTACGGGCTGCCGTGGCCGAAGCTTTCGTGGCAGCGGAAACCGCCCTGCCCACGCCCCCACCCCCCGGACCCCTCGTTGCACCCGACACCCCGATCGCCACGCCGCGGCGCGAAACGACGCCGGTAGACAACCTGCTGGGTTTGTTGCAAACCGGGTTTCGCCTGTTGGCGTTCCGGCCCTATCAGGAGCCAGTGTGCCGCACCGTAACCGAGGGCCGCGACGTGCTGCTGGTAATGCCGACCGGAGCCGGCAAATCGTTGTGCTTTCAATTGCCCGGCATCGCCCGGGCGGGAACGACCCTGGTGGTATCGCCCCTGATCGCGCTGATGGAGGATCAGGTCGCCAAGCTGTGCGAACTCGGCCTGCGCGCCGAACGCATTCACTCGGGCCGCGACCGACTGACTTCGCGTCAGGTCTGCGTCGAGTATCTGCAAGGGAATCTGGATTATCTGTTCATCGCCCCGGAACGGCTCAGCGTGCCGGGATTCCCCGAGATGCTGGCCAAGCGCAAGCCGGTATTGATCGCGGTGGACGAGGCGCACTGCATTTCCCAGTGGGGCCATGATTTCCGGCCCGATTACCGGATGCTGGGCCGCCATCTGCCCTTGCTGCGGCCAGCGCCGGTGATTGCCCTGACCGCGACCGCGACCGTGCTGGTGCAGGACGACATCGTCCGGCAGCTTGGCCTCACGGATGCCATCCGTTCCATCCACGGCTTCCGCCGCGCCAACCTGGCGGTCGAGACGGCGGAGGTCCGCGTCCCCGACCGTCCGGCCACCGTACGGCGGATTCTGGCCGATCCGGCGCGGCGTCCCGCTATCGTCTACGCCCCAACCCGTAAGGAAACCGAGGCGCTTGCGCTGGAACTGGGCGCGGATTATCCGACGGCCGCCTATCACGCCGGGATGACGCCACTGGAACGCGAACGGGTGCAAGGACGGTTCGGCGCTGGGGAGCTGGCGGTGATCGTCGCCACGATTGCGTTCGGCATGGGCATTGACAAGGCTGACATCCGCACCGTGATCCACACTGCTCTGCCGGGCAGCATCGAAGGCTATTACCAGGAAATTGGCCGGGCCGGGCGCGACGGGCAGCCGGCCCGCGCCCTCCTGCTGTATTCCTACGCCGATCTGCGCACCCACGAATTTTTTCACCGGCGTGGCTACCCTGATCCGGAGCAGTTGCAGCGGATTTTCCTGGCACTCAGCACCGACCCCCAGCAGAGGGGGGTGGTGCGCGAGTGGCTGGCGATGGAGCCGGAACTGTTCGATGCGGCGGCGGAGAAGTTGCTGGTTCATGGCGGCGCCTGGCGAGACGCCGAGGGCCATCTGGGGCGGGGCGAGGCCGACTGGCTGCCGTCCTACGAGCGGCAGCGCGCCCACAAGCTGGCGGAATTGCGGCAGATTCTGGATTTCGCCGACAAGGCGACCGCCTGTAGGATGGTGCGGCTGGTGCGGCACTTCGGTGACCACGAGGACAGCCAGCCCTGCGGGGTCTGCGACGTGTGCGCCCCTCAGGCCGCGACAGCGCGCCGCTCGCGCCGCTTGACCGCCGCCGAGTCGCGGTTGGCGCTGCAAGTCCTGGAAACGCTACGCTGGCGCGAGGGTCAGACCGTGCGCCAGTTGCACGAGCGACTGGAAGGATCGGGCGAACGGCGGACGTTCGAGCGGTTGTTGGAAAGCATGGCCGGGGCCGGGCTGGTTGAGGCCCGAGAGGATGCCTTCGACCGCGACGGCAAGGTGATTTCTTTCTGGAGAGTGTATCTCACCGACGCCGGCCGGGCCAGCGGAGTCGGCGCGGTGGGGGCGGTGCGCTTGACCGAGGCGACAACCCCCCGTGCGAAGGGGCGCAAGCGGGCGGACAATACCCGGCGCTCGCGTCGTTCCTGAAAGCCAAGAATCAAAGCCCCCCTCTCCCCTTGAGGGAGAGGGGCTGGGGGTGAGGGGTGAAGTAAATGTATCCCGGCGAACGCTTCAACAGCATCAGTCATCTGATCGGCGCCGTGGCGGCGCTGGCGGGCCTGGTGGTTGTGGTGGCGGCAGCCGCGCAACAGGGGGACCCGTGGAAAATCGTGAGTTTCAGCATCTACGGAACCAGCCTGTTCTTTCTGTACGCCGTATCCACGCTCTATCACAGCCTGCGGGGCCGGGCGAAACGGATTTTTCGAAAACTGGACCACTATTCCATTTATTTCCTCATTGCCGGCACCTATACCCCGTTTACCCTGGTCACGCTGCGCGGCGGCTGGGGTTGGACCATCTTTGGCGTGATCTGGGGATTGGCGGCGGTGGGGATCGCGCTGGAATCCTTGCCCCAAAAGGGAAATCGCCTTCTGTCCTTGGGGGTTTATATTCTGATGGGCTGGCTGGTGTTGTTGGTGCTTGAGCCTTTACTACAGGTTTTGCCCTGGGCGGGGTTCGTTTGGCTGCTTCTTGGCGGACTCTTTTATACCGGCGGCGTGGCGTTCTACCTGTTCGATGAGAAGATTCTGCATTTCCACGGCGTCTGGCATTTGTTCGTGCTGGCCGGCAGCGTCAGCCATTATGTGACGATCCTGTTCTATGTAGCTTGAGCGGCGTGGTGGAGCCGGCGTGTCAGCCGGCGACCCAGTCGCTGCTTTCCTGATTTTGGCTGGCCCAGACCGCGATACCAGGCGTGGGTGTAATTGCTGTAGGGAATGGCGGCGAACATGTGGCGGAGGCCGGCTCGATGGCGGTCAAGTTGCCGTCCAGTAAGGCCTATTGAAAATCGGCCCGGGGCAGGTGGCCTTCCAACAGGACATCGACGAGCAGGACACAACAGAGTGTCCACCAACAGCGACTTGCCGAAGCGATGGTATTGATTCGATATGATATTGACTCGATAAAGAGTCGGAGTTGAGCGACACCCGCGCGTGGGTGGAGCGCACGAAGTGCGCGATACCCCAAGCGGGCGTAGCGGCGAAGCCGTGTCGCTCGAACGCAGTGTGATGGACGGCGCTTGCGCCGGACAGCACGCGTTCGACTCAACTCCGACCCGATGGTCGGCGCGAAGCGCCGACGATCTATCAGATAGCCGCCAGAAGGACGGTCAGAAGGGTGAGTCGTTGATGCTGCAACGGCTCTTGACCTTAAAATTCGGGCCGCTGGATACGGCGACGCAAGCGCGCCTGGCGGCGGCAGACAGCGAGATGCTCCTGGTCTGGGGCGAGCGGGTGCTGACGGCGGGAAGTCTGGCGGAGGTGTTCGGCGAGGCCCCCTGACGGTGAATGGCGTTGTGGCATTCTCCGCCGCATGACGAACGAGATGACGGAACGACGCCATGATCAAATGGCATCGACTGTTTGGCCTGGCGCTGGCCGACTATTTCACCGACACCGCCTATCAGGTGGAGATGGAAATGGACCTGGCGCGCAAGCGGCAACTGCTGGACATCGTCATCATCCGCGCCGCCGCCGGCGGGCCGCCGTTGCCGGAACCGTGCGATGGTTTGGAGGACTTGCGCCCGCATAATCTGTTGACCTACAAATCCGGGCGGGAGGCGCTGGATGCCTGGGCGCTGGCGGAGTTGCTCGGCCATGATGTGAACTACCGCAAGAGCTTCGCCCCCAAGACGCCGGCACGGGACTTCGGGCTGTATGCTGTCGCGACCCGCCGGCCGGAGGCGCTGATGCGGGAAGTCGACCTGCAACGGGTCCAGGAGGGGGTCCATACCGTGCGGGCGCTGAGCCGGCCGATCACCGTGATTGTTCTCAAGGACGTCGCGACCGCGACCCGCAATGCGCTCTGGGCGTTGTTCAGCTTTGAGGCGGACCGCGTGACGCAAGGCGCCTGGGACTATGTCTGGCGACAGCACGATCATGTGTCGATCCTGCAGGAACTGTATCACCGTTACCAGCAAGAGGGGATTGCCATGTCATACATCTTTGAAGACTTTCAGCGGGATTTAGCTCGGAGACTCGTCTTGGAACTGCCCCCCGAGGAGCGCCTGCGCGGCGTTTCCGAAGGGGATTTGAAACGGCTACGACAGTTGCTGGAAAAAACTGAAGCATTAGGCGCGCTTCGGCCGGGGCGCGGGTGGGTGAGATCGGATAAGGTGTGAAGTGTTGCGATTCCCGCATGAATACGGAGGAAAAATAATGCGCTATGCCTTGAATTTGCCCAGTAAATTGAAGAGTGACGCCGAACAGTTGGCTGCCCATCAGGGGGTTTCGCTCAAACAGTTCATCCACCTGGATGCGGACACCTCTGGCCTGCCGGATTCCCCACCATGGCGGGATTATTCTGGCCGCGCAAGCCGTGCTAACCCAAGTTTAACACCCCAGATTATTCTTCTCTTAAGATCATCCACTTACAGCGGACGAAATGGGTGAGTGGCACTACAAACGTGTGATTCTTTGAAATTGAGCGGCTCAGACCACCATTTTTTGTATCCCTCCCGGGCTGGGATCGCTGCCCAAGGCCTGGATGATCGCCAACTGCGCCGGCTCGGCGCGGGTCGCCTTGCGCACATGCAGGGTGCGGCCGTCCGCACGGCGGAAGGTGGCGGTGACCCGGCACTGACCGGCGAGGATGTCGCGCAGGGTCGACCAGCGGTCGCTAATGCCCTGCTGGCGCAGGCGGCGACGGATCAACTGCACCAACTGGTAGGCCAGCACCGTGATGAACAGGTGCCCGTCGACCCGCCCCTCCGTGCGGTGATAGACGGGGCGCAAGCCCAGTTCGGATTTGAGGGAACGGAACACGGCCTCCAGGTCGGTGAGCGTGACATAGGTCCGCCACAGTTGCTCCGCGTCCCAGGACCGTTCATTGGTGCGCAGGCAGTAAACCCCCGGGTGGGTGAGCAGAGTCCCGGCGACCGGCTGGCGCTCCCAGCGGATCGCCTGGGCCAACTGGCCCGTGGCATCCGGGACGATCGCAATGGCATAGTGCTGGCCAACCCCATGGCTCTTGGCTTTCAGGCGCCCGATGCGCTCCCAGACCTGGTCGAGCGTCTTGGTCGTGCGGGGCCGCGCCAACCCCTCATGCAGCTTCTGCAAGGCGGCCTCGAACCGCTGGGTGAACCGCTGGGCGATCCCCTCCTCCTTGCGGGCCCGACGCTCCGAGTAGCAGTAGAGTCGCGCCTCTTGGCCGTCCGCGTCCGCCACCCGCTGGATGGCGACGTGTTCGCCGTTGGCGGTCTCCAGCGTGATGGCCTCCCGGGCATCGAACTGCCGCTGGCGCTCGCGGCTGACCACCAGGTAGCGGTAGCCTTGGGTCCGCAGCCAGACGATGTTCTCCTCGGTGGCAATCCCGGCGTCCATCACCACCAGGGCGCCCCGTGGGGCACCCAACCCGTGGAGCATGTCCTCCAGGGTCGTGCCCTCGACCACATTGCCGTCGAAGGTCTGGGAGCGGCGCACGAAGCCGCTGCCATCGAGCACCAGTCCCAGGGTGACCAGCGGGCAGTCGCGGCGCTTCTCCTTGGAGTGTCCCCGCTGGGCCTTGGGGTTGCCGGCGGCCTCCCCCTCGAAGAAGGTGTTGGTGAGATCGTAGAGGGTGACCGTCCACTCCAGGGCAAACAGTTCGCTGACCCGCGCAAAGAGCCGCTGCTCGATCACCGCACGGTGGCGCATCAACCCGTCCGCCGCCCGGTAAAACGGCACCAGGGGCAGGGCCTCGAAGTCGATGTCCAGCAACTCCCCCAGCCCACTGCGTTCGCCCAGCCAGCGGTGGGTCGCCCGCTCCGAGCCCGGGGCCGCCATCCGCCCGATGATCGCCCCGACGATCAGCGCCCGTTGCGGGCCCGTCAGCCCCAGCGCCTGGAGCAGCCCGACAAAATCGACCTCGGCCATCGCCCACAGCCCCACCGCTTCCACGCCCACGGTGCGTGGGCGGCTCAACTCCACCGAGTCGACGTCGATCGCCTGCACATCGGGCGTGCGTGGCGGCGCTGGCCGTGGTGGCGGCCACTGGCTGCCGCGCCAACAAGCGGGCAAACAGACGTTGGGCCTCCCGTTCGACCCGCATGGACCCCACCCCGCCCAGCAAGGCGCCTTGGCCGCTGCGCAGTTCCTCCAGCCGGGCACACAGCGCCGGCCACTCCTCTTGGGCCAGCGCGAAATGGCGGCCCAGGTTCAACAGGGTGGTCTGGCGGACCTGGCTACCCACGCGCACGGACTGCACCAGGCGCTGGGTATAGTAGGCCTCGCCGGTGGCGCTGTTACGGGTCTGGGTACGGCGGATGTACATGCCGGTACTTTACAACCGGTCGCCCCCCCGTTAACCCCACCCCTAATATTTTATGGCACTACATTGCAAGTCCGCTGGGCGTGCATAAATAAATCAACAGGTTAGTTGCCACTTAGCCTGAATATCGATGGGATCTTGTTAAAGATGGGTTAAGCCTCGGTCAGCAGATTCATGCGCTCGATCAACCGCTCTCCGAAACCGACGCCGCGGACTGGCCCGGCCATGTACGCTGGTTAGAAGCTGTCTTGAAATCATCCTATTGAAAATCAATAACCTGCTGGTTCAAGCGACAGGAGTACCCTACCCATCTATTCATCAATTACAATCAATAACTTAGTTTTTATACAGGCTCTTACGGGCCGGATAGGGTATCTATGCCATACCTTATTGCTTTAGCATAAAAATATTATCGACACGCCGCGACGTCGCCCATCCGCGAGTCGAGGAGGAATCGCCGTGTACGCCGAACGTTTGCTGGTCGAGACCGATGCGGAGGGCAATCCGCGTCATTGGCCCAAACTACCACCGAACACCCAGATTGAATTGATCGTCCTGGTGTTGGAAGAACCCCCACCCTCGCCGCGCCGTCAGCCACCGCCCAGCATTGCCGGTCAGGGCGAGATTCTTGACGATCTGATCGCCCCAGCCGCTCCCGAAGCCGACTGGGATGCCTTACGATGATCGTCCTGGACACGCACATCTGGCTCCGATGGATTATCCAGAGCGGTTGCGGATTGCCTGCCGGCATTCTGGCCGCGATTCAATCGGAGTCGCGCGTCGCTGTTTCCGCCATCTCCTGTTTCGAGGTGTCTTACCTGCTGAAACGCCGCCGAATCACCCGCCCCGTGCCGGTTGAGGAATGGTTGCGGGACGCGCTATCGCCGGCGGGCATCGAAAGTCTGCCGGTGTCCTGGGAAATTGCTTTTCGTTCCGCACGATTGCCAGAGCATCATCGCGACCCCGCCGACCGCATCATCATTGCCACCACGTTGGCATACGATGCCCGCCTGGCCAGTCTGGACAGCGCTTTTTCGAATTATGAAGAACTGGCTGGCCGGTTGATCGGCGCGTAGATACGGTATGGAGACAGTACCATAACGCCTCTCATTCCGGTAGCCAGCCCTCGCCCAACACGGGCCCGACCGTCCAGGGGCACGCGGCCGGGAACAGTTGGATTTCGACGCCGGTTTCCTGGGCGGCCTCGATCCGGGCATCGAGCCAGCCGTTCGCCCACCCGTCCGGGTCGCTCGGCACCACTTTGAGGCTGGGGGTTTTTTCCAGGCGACGGCGGATGCGTTCGCGCTGGCCGCTGAGAATCACTTTCCAACTCACGCCGCGCCGTTCGGGTTGATAGCGCCACTGGAGTCAATGCGCCAACAGCACCGCCATGCGGCTGGCCAATTCGCGCTGCTCGCTCCGGCCCACGTCCTCGCTCTCCTCTGCCAGGTGCTCGATGTCCAGCAATTCGAACCGCCCCGCCCGCAGGTGGTAGGCCTGTTCCCGCGCCCAAGCCACGAGGTCTTCATCATAGAGTTGCATGGGGTCCGCTCCGGTTATCTCGCGGGCGCCAGCCCTTGCCGCAACCGGGTAGCGGCTTCTGGCGACAGCGCGACCGGGACGAACCAGGCGGCCGGATACAGGTAGTCTTCGCCGCTTTCGTCGACGATTCTCAGCCAGTCGTTTTCATTCGTCAGCACGGCGTAGCACTTGCCGATGATGAGATCGGCGGCGCTGAAGTCGCCGAAACCGGCATCGTTGGCACAGACAACCCACTGATCGGTTTCCATGGGTTATACACATCGCTTGATGGTCAATGCTGGTCCCTCTGCAATGGTCTCTATCGATGGGATCGTGCCGATGATCCGCACAGTCATTCGATGTTCTCGCTCAAGTTGGGTTTCGCCGCCAGCCGAGCAGCACCGTGGCGCGATCCGCGCCCGAATGACACGGCCTGCCCAAAAATTCCCACCCTCCCCATCCAAACCTGACCATTTTTGTCACCCCGCGTCGCGTCCTGTCATGCTTGGCAATCAACTAGCTCATCGGTGAGGCTACCCGCGTGCCGCGCAGGCCGGGGGCGTATTGATTATTTCATTGATTCTACAAGCGTATAAAATTTTTTATCCGATTTTCTCCCGTTGGCACGGCCACTGCTACATACAGCCGCGAAGGGATCGAAAGGTGATCCCCTAACTTCCCAAGCCCCCAACCGGGTTTTTATCTTAAACGCAGTAAGGAAAGGAGTTACCCATGAAGAAGTTCCAGAAAGGCTTTACCCTGATCGAACTCATGATCGTCGTGGCGATCATCGGTATTCTGGCCGCCATCGCGCTGCCGGCGTATCAGGACTATACGGTTCGCGCCAAGGTTTCGGAAGGCTTGGTCATGGCTAGCGGCGCGAAAGCGACGGTCGGTGAAAACATCGCCAACGGCGCGGCTGACGATTGTGCCGGTGTGAATGTTGGTACAACCAATATGACGACGATAAGCTGTAATGCTGGTGTGGTTTCCGCGGCTGTGTCTACCGGAACCTCCGCCGGTACAATTACCATCGCATTAACGCCCACCGAATCCACGACCGGCGTGTCGTGGGGTTGCTCAAGCGCGAGTGATGACAAATACGTCCCGGCCGAGTGTCGCTAGCGCCGAGCCCTTCCGGATATCTACGATTGACAGCCCCGCTTCGGCGGGGCTTTTTATTGACCGACTTATCTCGGTTCTTTCTCCAACAGGACATCCGCAATGACCATTATGTTGCCGCCCCCCTCGCGTTCGTATCGCAGCGACCTCTTGCTCGCTTTCATATTATTTGCGGGAGCCTATTTTACCTACAGTAGCTACGTAAATTTTTTCAACGCCGGTTGGACCTTTGACGACGAACGGGTATTCAGCAGCCTTTCCGGGATTTCCGACAGCAGAAAAGCCCTCGACTTCATCACCGACCCGAAAGAGATAAGCCAAATCGGCCGCCCAGTCGCCCTCGCCAGTTTTTTGCTCAATATTACAGACTGGCCAACAAATCCTGGAGGGTTTCGTCGGATCAATGCACTAATTCACGTTATTAACGGCCTTTTGCTCGCCTTAGTAGTCCTACGGGTCGCGCGAGAGATCCCTGGACTATGCAAACATGCAGCCGGTTTCGCGATGTCCGTTTCTATAGCCTGGCTGCTACATCCCTTCCTAGCCTCTACATCGTTTCACGTCATTCAGCGGATGACGATATTAGCCACCACATTTTCGCTCCTGTGTTTTCTCGCCTATCTCCATGGCCGCGCTCTCTTGCTCTCACACCTGTACCGAGGACTGTCCTGGATGACATTCAGCCTACTGATCCCTGGTACACTTGCCCTCCTTTCAAAGGAAACGGCGGTTCTCACACCACTCCTCATGGCCGTGCTGGAACTAATCATCTTGAACCGTTATTCTCCCATCGATCTTCGCGCTTTTCGATTGTGGCGTCTTTTCTTCTTTGGGGTTCCAGCTGTTCTTCTTTTCGCTTTCGCGGTTTACTACCTCCTGGTTTCGGCACAAGGAAGCTATTTTTTTCGTCCATTCACTCTCAGTGAGCGTCTTCTTTCCGAATCGATCATTTTGTTCGATTACCTTCGTCAGATTCTTCTCCCTAACATCTCGACGATGGGCCCTTTTCAAGATGATACATCGCGAATTCTCGGGCTTAGCCTATTTACCTTTGCAGCCATTGCATTTTGGGTCGTCATCACAATTATGGCGATATCCAAGCGCAGGCAAATGCCACTTTTTTCCTTTGCGGTGTTGTTTTTCCTCGTTGGTCACCTACTGGAATCCACATTTTTTGGGCTTGAGTTATACTTTGAGCATCGCAATTACCTCCCCAGCACTGGCCTCATCGCCGCGCTATTTGCAATTGCATGGATAGCTTCAACGAACTGGCCGAAAATCATTATCTTTCTATATATCTCATTGCTCGGCGGTCTGCTTTGGTCGTTGTCCACGCTTTGGGGCCACCCCATTTTAGGCCCCATCGCCTGGGCAAAGGCACATCCGACTTCCGTCCGAGCAACGCAAGTTTTAACCACAATGTATTGGAAACTTGGGCAAGTCGATCAGGCCAAGGAGATCATACTGAACGGCTACAAGACAAACCCGAACGACAGCAACCTTGCGACCAATGCTCTGACCTATCAGTGCTTTGGCGACGAATCACAAACGTCGAAGGAGTTAACCGAAAACATCATCAACCGTGCTCCAACGCTCGGCTATGGAAGATCCGTTACAGCCGGGCTATACGCAACTTTCCAACTTATTTCGGAAGGCCGATGTGATCGGATTTCGCCGAATCAAGCGATTCGTTTTACCCAAGGTCTTCTAGAGAACCCACGTTTTGTACGCGAAGATGAAAGAAAGGCCTTATATCTACTTATTTCACGATTCGCTGACCTAGATAACAATCCTACCCTATCGGTGGAAGCCAAATCCCGGGCTTTCTTGATTGAACCCTGGACCGGTGGGATGGTATCTATTTACTGTAAATTCCTAGACTTGAAGAATCCCGATGCCGCTTCCACTTTCCTCCGCGTTGTTGGAGATGGAACGCTGGAAATCGACTGTATGACTCAGCGCTCTGCAGAAATGGTGCAGAAATCGAGCGATTAGTGGTCTTCACGAAATTCCATACCAAAGTGGACACGAATTCCACCGTAAACTGGAATGATTTTAGGAAGCAGTCATTAACTTTCGTCTTGAGCAGCTTATGCTGGTACACAGCCTACGACTACTAATGTTTCGGCTGAGACATACGCCCCTACACCCCCAGTGGCTGGTGCTGCGCGACGAAGCGCAAAACCGCCGCGCCATCGCCCGCTCCCTGCGCGGGCGGATCCTCGACATCGGTTGCGGCAATCGGCCGATGGTGGCGCTGTTAGGGTCGGATACGGCGTATGTCGGTCTCGACTATCCGGCCACCCACGCCAAAGGCTATGCCGGGCGTCCCGATGTCTTCGGCGACGGGCAAGCTCTGCCTTTCCGCACGGAGAGCTTTGATGTCGTCATGGCCCTCGACGTTCTCGAGCATCTGCCCTCCCCCGACCGGTGCGTGCGCGAGGCCACCCGGGTGTTGCGGAGCGGCGGACAACTGATTCTGCAAACGCCGTTTCTCTATCCACTCCACGACATGCCGCACGACTTCCAGCGCTGGACCTTGCCGGGCCTGGAGGCGCTGGTCCAACGGCAAGGGTTGGCGGTGACCGAACAGCGGGTGTTCGGCAAACCTTGTGAAACCGCCGCCGCCCTGACCGCCATCAGCCTGGCCAAGGGCATCCTAGACAGCGTGGCGCACCGATCGCCGATGCTGTTGCTCATCCCTTTGCTCGTCGTCGGCATCCCGCTCGTCAACCTGTTGGGTTGGCTGTTCGCACGCCTCCTGCCCGCCGATGATTTCATGCCCCTCGGCTATCGCCTGGTCTGCACCAAGATCGTATGAACCCCATTCTGCTCATCACCACCTCGTACCCGGACGAAAGCGAGGGCGCCGCCGCCGCCGGGACTTTCGTGCATGACTTCGCGCACGCGCTGTCGGCGGTCGCGCGCGTAACCGTCGTCGCGCCCGGCGACACCGCGCGCGTCAGCCAGGAACGGCAGGTGCGGGTACGGCGCTTCGCGGTCCCCCTTCAGCCGTTGTCCCTGCTGTCTCCAGTCAACCCCACGCATTGGCCGGCCATCGTCGCCACCTTGCGGGCGGGCGGGCAAGCCGTGCGCCAGGCGTGCGCGGAAACACCGGTGGCCCACATTTTCGCGCTCTGGGCCTTGCCCAGCGGCTACTGGGCCCTGCAAGCCAGCCGGCGCTTTGGAGTGCCCTACAGTATTTGGGCGCTCGGCAGCGACATTTGGACCCTGGGGAAAATACCGCTCGTGCGGGGGATGCTGCGGCGGGTGCTGCGCGACGCGGTCCACCGCTACGCCGACGGCCTGGCGCTTAAGGACGACGTGGAGCGCATCGGCGGGAAACCGTGCGCCTTTCTGCCCAGTTGCCGCGCGTTGGCCGACGGTCGAGCCAAGACCTTGCGTGATCGTCCGCCCTATCGCCTGGCGTTTCTGGGCCGCTGGCATCCCAACAAAGGCATCGACCTGCTGGCGCAGACGTTGGAACACTTGGGCGAAGAGGATTGGCAACGCATCGAAGCGGTTCGCATTCACGGCGGGGGGCCGCTCGAACATCCCGTGCAAGCGCGGATCGCCCCACTCGCCACCGCCGGGCGTCCCGTTGCGGTCGGTGGCTATCTGGATCGTGAGGGGGCACGGGATTTATTGGCTTGGGCCGATTATGTCTTGATCCCCTCGCGGATCGAGAGCATTCCGGTGATTTTTTCCGACGCCATGCAGATGCGGTGTCCGGTGATCGCCATGCCGGTCGGGGATTTGCCGCGACTGCTGGCGGCACATCGCTGCGGAGTGCTGGCGCCGACGGTGACCGCCGCCGGCTTCGCCCAGGCGTTGCGCCAAGCGCTGACCGCAGCGCCGACGGACTTCGCGGCGGGGTTAGACACCGCCGCGAGCGCCTTCGACGTCGCCGCCGCAGCGCGTGACTTGGGTGCGCTGTTGGAGCGGAAGGCGCGATGACCGACTATGATTCCCCTTGGAAAGACGTGTTGGAGCGGTATTTCACCGCCTTCACCGCGTTTTTCTTCCCCGCCGTGCATGAAGGCATCGACTGGGAGCGGGGGTATACCTTTCTGGACAAGGAATTGCAGCAGATCGCGCGGGATGCGCGGCTGGGGCGACGCTACGCCGACAAGTTGATCCAGGTTTGGCGGCGGGACGGCGACGAGGTGTGGGTGCTGGTCCATGTCGAGGTGCAAGGCCAGTACGAGGCGCGGTTCGCCGAGCGGATGTTCATGTACCATACCCGCATTCGGGATCGCTACCAGCGCCCGGCGGTCAGTCTGGCGGTGCTGACGGATGGCCGTCGCCGCTGGCGACCGGCAACGTACCGGCAAGACCTGTGGGGCTGCGTGTTGCATTGGCGCTATCCGCTGGTCAAACTGCTGGACTACCGGGAGCGGGAAGCGGAACTGGAAACC
>CAVOKM010000024.1:0-43371 GCA_963696515.1 uncultured Gammaproteobacteria bacterium | reverse complement strand
TAAGTTGGCGCGTATGCCTCTCACCCGTCGGCCTCGGCCGAGGGCTTGAAGAAAACGATCCTGGACCCCGTTCGGCTTGCACAGATTCGCGCCTTGCGGCAGGAACAAATGCCCAGCGTGCTGGGGCGGGTGATCAAGCTTTATCTCGACGCGCGCCCGAACAGATCGCGGCGGTGCGGGCTGCGGTGCTGGCAGGGGATGACACCGCGTTTGCAAGGTGGCGCACGCACTCAAGTCCGCAAGCGTCAACTTGGGCGCGATGGGCCTGGCGACGTTGTGCAAGGAGTTGGAAACCAGGGGCCGGGAAGGGCGGTTGAAGGCGCCGCCACAGCCCTGGCGACCCTGGAGCAGAGCTTCTCGCGGGTTTGCGAAGCCCTGGCGGCCCTGCCCGAGGCCCGGTAGGAGTGACGATGAAGACAGGAAGCCAGGGGTGGCGAGCGCGGCGCCGCGAATCGATGCTGCTGGCCAACAACCCGCCTTCTGGTCGATTGCATCAAGCGGCGGTCGCATCGTTGTCGTTGAATTCCGGCAGCAGCCGTTCGTATTCGGCGATCACCTGTGCCCCCAGCAGAATGATCAGGCTCGCCGCCTCCAGGGTCAGTAAGGCGATGATGACCCCTGTCAGCGATCCGTAAACCATGTTGACCAGCGATAGGTTGGTGAAATACCACAGCAACCCGTACCGTACTGCTTCCCACAGAAGAGCCGCGGAGATACCGCCGACCAGGGCATGCCGCAACGGCAACCGACCCGCCGGCATCAGCATGTAGAACAGCGTCAGCACCACAATTTGGCTCAGCAGGCCGATGACATAAAGCAGGATGACCTTCAGGTTGCCCGGAGACCATTCCCAGCCAAATAGCCGTATATCGCTGGCCATCAGCGTTTGCAGCACCCCGATCAGCAGAGTGACCACCAGCAGGCCGAACCCCAGCAGCAGCACGTACAGATACGGTAGCAGCAGCGAAATCAAGGCGTGCCGGGTATGAACAGGGTGGCGGTGAGCGAAGATGACCGCCATGGCGTTTTCCAGAACACCAAAGGCCAGCGAGCTGAAAAAAAGCAAGGTTCCAGCCATCATCCAACCCAGTGTTCGCCGATGGTCGAGAAATTGCTTCACCTGTTCCATCACCAATTCCGATTCTCCGGGGACCAGTTGTTCCAGGTATCGATCCAGCAAGGCCAGCAACTGCACCTGATCCACCACCTGGGACAGCGCCACCAGCAACAGGATGATCAGCGGGATCAGCGACAGAAGGGCGTAGTAGGCGACTGCGCCGGCGAGCAATATTCCTCTATTGGCCTGGAAGCGACGCAACACGCGGCCGGCGAATACGAGGGGATGGTGGAAAACGAAGTGGATGGGGTGTTGATCCCTCACCGGTTGGCGCTCTCGATTGCGGGGAAAGGAAGGCGATGATGACAAACTAGCCCGGTTTTTACCTGGCCTTCAGCGTGGTTTTTTTGCTTTGTGAAAATCGGTGCGGTATCTATTCTAACTTGCCTCCATTCCCAGTAGTTGCTATCACGATCATGAATGATCACAAAAAAGCTATGCAGCGCTGTGCAGATGCCATGGCGCAGGCAACGGATTATGCCGCCTGGTGTGAGGCGGCGCGCGAACATGACCGGCTCTCCGGCGCCGCCGACTGGAAGGAGCAGCTTGAATCGTCCGATTACGACTATAGCGCTCCTATACAGATTGTGGAATTTCTAAATACCATTCACATTTTCCAAAGTTGAAAACCTTTCTATTAAGAAAATTAAGAAAACTCCACTTAATCTGATTAAAAGTTTTATTTTCATAAAAATGCCTTCGCAGATAATTTTTTCCTTGCAGCCAAACATCTTCAACGGGGTTTTGATCCGGCGCGTTTGGTGTAAATAACAGACACGTCACTTTCCAATCCTTTTTTTCTAAGTCTTGGTTTAATTTATTCAAATAAGCCTGAACCTTTTTACCACCATGATAGCTCGCTTTATCCCAAAAAATGATCATCTTCTTATTCGGTTGAAGCGCCTGTAAGTACTTCATGAAGGATACCGTATTTTCGCCATTTCCTCGCTCGCAGGGCGTGAGAAAAAACTCTTGGTTATAAAGGTTCATGACGCCATAGTAGGTCTGTCGTTGTTTGGCGTTTTCGATAGGAACCTCCGTCCGTTCGTTCCGCCGACCCCATGCGTAGCCAATCGTATCTCCCGACACCAAATGACACTTATCTTCAGCAAAAACAATGACTTCACCTGATGCGATTTCAGCCTGACGCGCCGTCAGTTCGGCTTTGATCTCCTCCCGTTTTTGCAACACTGGCGTTTCCTCCCGTTTCGGGTTGACCGCTTGGGTCTGATGCCAACTCAGTCCCCCTGCTTTCAGAAGATCGTAATACGATTGCTTCGATTGATAGACCACTCCATAGTGACTCTCAATATAATCCCGCAGTTCTTCCACACTACAGTGAGGCTTGTTTCTGAAATGAAAGATAATTCTATAGCGCTGGTCTTCCGTCAAAAACCCGGTGCCCCCCTTATAGTTTACTTTTAACGTTCCCGCGCCTTCGTTTTCATAAATGATTTTCCACTTGCTGACAAACGAGTCAGACACATTTAACAAAGCACAGATATCCTCCGTCTTAAAATCAGCAAAAAACATTTTTACGGCCAAGGCCCTTTTGATTTCAAGATTCTCTAGCGAATCAATAATATCTTCTAAAGTTGACATAGCAGGTTCTCCTCTAAGAGTTTTTAGTTAAATGGTAGCACATTTTTAGCAATTAGAAAATTCTATTTTAGTAATTTCGGATAATATATTTAATAAATCCACAACATGTAAAGGAGCGCTATAATTGCTCATTAAGTGCAGGTATGTTGCCCATCGGGGTTGGCTAACATAATGAAAAGTTTAAAGTATTATTTTATACTTGCTCATTTACCTGCAGTTAATGAGAACTTACAAAAGGGCTTGCTGCCGTTCACCCGCCAGATCGTGACCTCGACCTTCCATTTCTACACCAAGCACCTTTTCGATCTGGCCCGGCAGAATGCCGATCCCCATTCCTTGGGGCTGCTGCTGGATAAGGCCTACTCGATGGCCGATCAAAGTTATTGCGGAGATATCACCGTGTTCCCGCCGTCCTGGCTGAGCAATCTGCTGAACGTTTTTTCTAACCCCAGCCCCGAGCGGATCGCCGAGTTCATCCTGACCGGCGAGCGGACCACTTGGCCGAAGCTGGAGCGCGTGCGCAACGCCACCCGCATCAGCCGCTCCTTCGAAAGCTGCTTGGGGCGGCTGCGGGGGCGATTCAGGCTTGCCGCGACCGCGGGCTGACCGCCGCCCCAGGCGTGGTCCGAGCCGGTACGCTAACTGGCGAGTTCCTCCAATAACAGTTGGAGTTCCACCGCATATTGGTAATGCAGGTTCGGATCGCTGGCCAGGGCGGGATCGCGAGAGCCGGCCAGAATGGCTTGCAGCTTGGCGATCAGGAGTTTGCCGGCAGGGGGGATGTTGGAGTTGTTCGAGATCTGTACCAGCCGGGCGACCAGCGAGGCGGTATCTCCGGCGTGGATGGCGCGACTGATCCACGCACACAAGCGGGTGCCGGGATTGGTGTTTTCACCGCCGGCCCGCCGGTATGCCAAGTATTTCTGGATCGCCTGTTGTCGCGCCCGATCGGCCACGCTGGGGTTCTCGGCCGTCTGGCCGACATCGCGCAGGCCACGGCGGATAGCCCAGTTGCGAGCGGTGGGGCTTTCGGGCAAATTACACTCGCTGGCGCGGAACAGTTCCCGGCGGGCTTCGTCATGCCGCCGCAACTGAATCAGCACGTTGGCCAGCCTGTTGCGGCTGGCCTCTTCGCCCCGGCCGTCGCCCAGTTCCGCGTACAGATTTGCCATGCGCCGGTAGGCCAGAACCGCTTCCTCAAGTTGGTCGAGCACCTGGTGCAGGTGGCCGAGTTCGCCCAGAACCTCGGCCACGCCGGCGCGATTGCGCTGCTGTTCGTAAAGATATAGCGCCTGCTGGCAGGCTTTTAGCGCTGGCTCCGTCTCTTCGTTTAGCTTGCGGGCCAGGGCGAGTTGTCGCCAGGCCCGCGCTGCATCTTCCGGCTTGCCCAGCTTTTCAAAGGTCCGCCGCGCCGCGTCGTACAGGGATGCTGCGTCGGAGTAGCGTCCCTGCCGTTGTCGCACCAGCCCCAGTTGCAACTGGTTGGCGGCGACCGTGGGGTTGATGGTGTCCGGTGCGATGTGGGTGAGCGCGGCCTCGTAGGCGGCCGCGGCGTCCTGCAAGCGCCGCAGATCGCTCAGACAGTCGCCGGTCTCAGCGTCGGCCACCGAAGCCATGCGGGCGGCGTTGACGTTGCCGGCGTCGGCCAGAGCCTGGAACTGCTGGCGGGCCTCGGTCAGTTCCCGGGCCGCGGGTTCCGAGGCGCTGGCCAATTTCAACAGCTTGCCGAACTGGAAGTGCGCGCGCGCCCGATCGTAGGCGGCACCGGGGTAGGCATCGTTTCCCGCCTCCTGGCATTGGCGCAGTACCTGCCGAGCGGCGTCCAGGGCGCTTTCCAGCGCCCCATCGTCGCGGAGTCGCTCGATGCGAAGCCGCTCCGTTTCGAAGCGCGCTCGGCTCCAGCCAAACAAGGCTTGCCCGGCCCGCTCGCGGGCGGCGGCGGCTTCGGCCAGCACGGTGGCAATCCCGAGACTGGCTAGAAGTTGTTCCACCTGGCCGACTATCCGCGCTGATTGTTCAGCGGGGGTGTTCTGTTGGCCGTCTCGCACCAGGGCCAGCAGGTTGGGCAGTTCCAGCCGCAGCAGCCGTTTGGCGCGGGCGCTATCCTTGAAATGTTGCTGGTAGAGTTCGGAGAGGAAAAATACCATGCCTGCGCGCCAGCGCTCCCTCCAGGCCACCCGCTGGATCGGGTCCAATTGGCCGTCCAGGTAGCCGGCCAGGGCTGGATCGAAGCGCAGATGGCCGTGGCTCCGATCCTCGGCCAGGCCCAGGGCGATGAGCCGTCCGCAGAGGGCATCCGTGGTGGGCCCGTCCAATTCCAGGGCGTGCTCCAGCGCGATGCGATTGACCCCGTCCTTGAAAAACGCCAGGACGGCCAGTTGGTTTCGGTCGTTGGATGGCAGCCGACGCAAATCCAGTTCAAGCGCCAGATACAACGGCCATTGTGGATCGTTTTCGTGGCGACGCAGCAAGTCGGCCCGGAGCGGCCGTAACAACTTGAGGGCCGCGCTCGCGCCCCGAACCCCGATTTGGTGCGCCAGGCGAAGCAGGGCGCCGGGATGGCCGCCGGCCAGGGCTGCGAATTCGCGCAATTGCCGAAAGCCGGCGCCGCTGTCGGCGGAGGGTGGTCCTTCCTTGGCTGCGATCAGGGCCTGGCCAATCAGGGTGATGGCGTCGGATTCATCCAGGGGCGCCAAGCGCGTTTGGGCCCAGGGCTGGGCGAAGGAGGGTGGTCCGGTGCGGCCGAGCGCTAGCAGGCGCAAAGTCGGCCATTCGTTCAACAAATCCTTCCAGAATCGATCGAAGGCCTCATCGTGCTCGGCTGGCCAACATTCGATTTGATCGAGCACGATCAGGATCGGCCAGGGACGCAGTTCCTGCCGGAAATGGTCCAGCGCCTGCCACAGGGTCGGATATTGCCCGACCCCCCAGTGTGCTCCAGCGGAAAGCAGTTGCCGACCCAAGGTGTCCAACAACACGCGGGGGTCGCTGGCGTCATCGGCGTGGACGTAGGCGATGTGGCGATAGCGGCCGAGGCGCGCCAGCCAACCAACCAGGGTAACCGCAAGCGTGGTTTTACCACTACCGCCGGGACCCTTGATAAAAACGGCGGGCCGGTTTTCCAGCAGCCGTTCCGCGATGAGCAGATCGCGTCCGCGTCCCAGACAGCCGGTCGGGGGCAGTGGTGGCATCGATCCAGGAAGGGTGGGTCGCGGCAGGCTGGCCAGCCGACGCCAGAGTTCCAGCGGCGGGCGCAGCACGAGGCGGGGATCGTGTTGGCCCAAATACAGCTTGCAGGCCGGCCAATCCCGCAGGTAGACGCCGCCGCCGCCCAGGCCGGGACCGCGGTAGCTATCGCTGGCCAATCGGCGCTGGCCAGAGAACAGCGCCTGGCCGATGCGGACGCCCCGCAGCAACTCATCGTGGAAGCCGTTCCAGAACCGGCGAAGGGTTTCCGCCGGCGCATCGGGATGCACGGTGATTACCGCCGCGATCCCCGCCGCCAGCAGGGAGGATGCCAATTCAACAGGCCGAACCGAACTGGCCCTTTCCACCGGGGGAATCAAGGCGACCAAACGGATGCGATAGGTGGCCAGTAGGTCTGCAAGCGCCGTGATCGGAACAAAATGGGCGTTACGGCAGAGCGATCCCTGCAGATCGTAGCTGGTCTCGAACCCGAACAAAGGGATGCCCTGATCGGGACCGCGGCGAAAGCGCCCGTCCAAATGCACGGCGGTGAAGGGCCGCCCGGCGGACCAGGCGTCGTTCAACTGCTTCTCCAGCGCCGCCAGGGTCGGTGGGGACAACATCGAGACTTCAGCCAGGGCGCCCAGCCCGTCCAGCGCCTCCAGCAGAGGCAGCGAGCCACGCCGATAGTCGGGCTGGCCGGGTTCGGTATCGGGACGTGGGCTGAGGGTCAGAATCCGCATTGGCGGCGGTGCGGGCGGAAAGGCGTTGCCACCGCCGGCAAGCCTACGCTGGAAGTGGACGGGTTGCTTGCCCTGCATGAGATAACCCGCTTTATCGCTCAGGAGTTCCCAGGGCAGGTCGAGAATGGCCGCGGCGGCGGGATTCGCGTCCTCGGTCCGCAGCGCCAGACGGCGTTCGCAGGGGTCCGGAAATTCGCGCCAAGCGGTGGTCAGGGCTGCCATCCCGGGGTGCGCGAGCGTGGCCTGATACAGGGCTTGGCCCCAGGCACCAAACAGGGCGTCGGTGCGTTGGGCGAACTGACGGACCGTGTCGGTCGGCCAACGGGGATAGTGGTTTAGATACCAGCGCGGGATGTCTGGATCGAGCGCCTGGGGTAGCGGACCCAGCGCCATGCCGGTGCTGAGGGCAGACGCTGGTTCGGGACGAAGGTTCAGGCGGGCGGCGAGCCAAAACGGGCTGGCGGGCGAGGCATCGGCGCGGCGGAAGGTCAGCTCCAGTTCCGCCAGCGGCGGCGGATTGCGTTCGGCGGCGCTGTCGCTAGGCGGCGGTTCGCCCAGGGCGGCCAGGAGCGCTGGCAGCGCCGCGCCCAGGCCGTCGGCGGTCAATTGAATCGGGGGAATCTGTGGGGCTTGGTTGAACCAGGGGCCGAGCAGGGTGTGATCCAGCCCCGGCAGCAGCAGCGGAATGACCCGATACGTGTTGGCACGGCGTCGTTCCATGACCTGTGCGAGTTCGATTTCCCGACGCATCCAGGTGGCCTCGCCAGTATTGAGGCCGAGCACCACAATGATTTGGCGGGCCTGTTCGATGGCCCAGCGTACTTCCGGCGCAAGCCGGTCGCTGCCGCGCAGGTTGTGGGTATCGCGCCAGACGCTCAGGCGACAGGTTTCCAGCGCCATCGCCAAATCCTGGGCGAAGGCCGCATCTGGCTGGGCGTGGCAGATGAAGACGGAGGCGGCGGCCATCATGGGTTCCAGGGCGGCTAGAGAAGGTTAAAGCGATGAATAGCTTAGCGCAAAAAAGGCCGGCCGTGACCCTTGAAATCCACCGGTTCGTCCCCATTTGAAAATCAATCCAGAAAGGCGTTCGCAAGAACGCTTCAACCCAAAATGTGAGGAGGTGCAACCATGGCTCTGATGCGCTATGAACCCTTGAATCTTTTGAATCAGTTACAGCGGGAAGTCAACCGCCTGTTTGAAACCAGCCGGTTTGGCGATGAGGAAACCGGGCACATGCTGGCGGATTGGATGCCCGCGGTGGACATCAAGGAAGAACCGACCCAGTTCGTCATTCATGCTGACCTGCCGGGCGTAGACATCAAGGATATCGAGGTCACGTTGGAGAATGGCGTGCTGACCCTGAGGGGCCAGCGGGCGAGCGAGAAGAAGGAGGAAACCGAGCAGTATCGGCGGGTCGAGCGGGTGCGCGGCACCTTCCTGCGGCGGTTCTCGTTGCCGGATGTGGCCGATGCCGACAAGGTGGCCGCTAAATGCAAGGATGGGGTGCTGGAGGTGATCGTGCCGAAGCGCGAGGCGGCGCAGCCCCGCAGGATCGCGATCGAAAGTTGATGGAGCCAAACCGGAACGCGGCGGGATGCCGCGTTCCGGGGGGTTGACCGCCGCAGCCGAGCGTCGAAGGCCGCGGGGGCGGATCGACATGGCTTTAGCAGCGAAACGGCGGCGGCGTCCATCGGGTCTACGGCCCTCGCAAAATCCGTGATGACCCACCTCGACGCCTGCCCATGGGTTGACTACACTTGGTTGAAGCCCCAACAAAACCCATGGAAACCACCATGCGCCGAGTCGTGTTCAATCAGAAAGGGGGGGTGGGTAAATCCACCATCGCGTGCAATCTGGCCGCTATCAGTGCCGCGCGCGGGCGGCGTACCCTCCTGGTGGACCTGGACCCACAGGCCAATGCCTCCCGCTACCTGCTGGGCGCCGCCCTAGAGGAGCAAAAGAAAACCCTCGCCCATTTTTTTGATGACATCCTGGCCTACAAGCTGTTCGCCGACAAACCGGCCGCCTACGTTGTCCAGACCCGCTTTCCCAATCTGGGCGTTCTGCCCTCCGATCCCCGGCTCGAAGACCTGCAAATCAAGCTCGAGTCGCGGTACAAGATGTACAAGCTGCGGGAGGCTCTGGAGACGTTCAACGAATTCGACGAAATATTCATCGACACGCCCCCGGCGCTGAACTTTTTCACCCGTTCGGCGCTGATTGCGGCCGATTCTTGCCTGATTCCTTTCGATTGCGACGATTTTTCCCGCCGCGCCCTCTATACCCTGATGGACAGCGTCCGAGAAATCCAGGCCGATCACAATCGCGGCCTGCGGGTGGAAGGCATCGTGGTCAATCACTACCAGTCCCGCGCCAACCTGCCGGTGCGCCTGGTCGAGGAACTCCGCGCCGAAGGATTGCCCATCCTGGAAGCGTTCCTGTCCGCCTCGATCAAGATCCGTGAGTCGCACGTCCAGGCACTGCCGATGATCCACCTTGATCCCCGGCACAAGCTGACCCGCGAATTCGAGGCGCTTTACAGCCTGCTGGCCGCCTGATCCCGTCCCTCAGTCAACCCATGCAGCGAGGCCGCGCCATGTCCGATCCCAATCCCGCTATTGTCGCCCGCGTCGCGGAAGAACTTCGCCGCGCCCGCCGGTTGCTGTTCATCACCGGCGCCGGAATCTCCGCTGATTCTGGCCTGCCGACCTATCGCGGCATCGGCGGGCTGTACAACAACCAAACGACCGAGGAGAATTTTTCCATCGAAACCGCCCTGTCCGGCTCGATGATGGAAGCCAACCCGGCCATCACCTGGAAGTATCTGCATCAAATCGAATACTCCTGCCGGGGCGCCCGCTTCAACGACGCCCACGCCATCATCGCCGAGTTGCAGAACCGCTTCGAGGTCTGCGTGCTGACCCAGAACATCGACGGTTTTCACCGCGACGCCGGCAGCCGCAACCTGATCGAAATCCACGGCGACATCCACGACCTGTACTGCACCCGCTGTAACTACGCAACCACGGTGGCCGATTACAGCGAACTGGACATGCCACCGTCCTGCCCTTGCTGCCACGCGTTGGTGCGGCCACGCGTGGTGCTGTTTGGCGAGGTGCTACCGTCCCACGCCATCCAGCATCTGTACCGGGAACTGGATCAGGGCTTCGACCTGGTGTTCAGCATCGGCACCACCAGCGTTTTTCCCTACATCGCCGGGCCGGTGGTACAAGCCAGTCAGATGGGGATCACTACCGTGGAGATCAATCCGACCGATACCAACGTCACCCGCTTCGTGGAATACAAACTGGCCTCGGGTGCTGCAGCGAGCCTGCGGGCGATCCGGCAGGCGTACCAGCAGGCGCTACACTAAACCGAGCAGCCGTTCCAGCCAGCCGGCAGCCTCGGCGACGCCGCTTGGTGCCACCGCCGGCTGGGCCGGCTGGGCCAGCAACTCCCGCAAGGGCTCAGCCAATTCACCGGTCGCCAGTTGCCGACGATTGATCTTGACGCCATTGCCGTGCTCCACCAGCCAGCGGCTCAGCCAGGGCTCTTCCGGCCAGTCGTCGCGCTCCACGTAGAGCACCCGCGTCCCGTTGCAGGCCGCCTCGGCGAACGCACCGTAGCCCGGTTTGGTGAACAGCACGTCGCAGGACCGGATCAGATCCAACATCGAGCAATCCGCCAGCGCTGCCCAGTTGATCATATCCAGTCGCGCCACCTCCCAGTTTGGCGGCGTCAACCAGCTCACTCCGGGAAACTTCGGCCAATTTTCCAGTGGCGGCCGCATGTTCACGCCACCCAAGCCCATGAGCACCAGCGTCTCCCCTTCCCGCAAGCTGAGCCGGCGGTCGATTTCCGAGCGCCGATTTCGACCCAAAGCCGCGATTGGCCCAATCGGTCGGACATTGCGTAAATCCGGCATCGGCATGGACGGCGTCAGTTGCAGGAAAGCGACGGCGCTGTTGTAGGCGGCCAGCATTGGCGCGCGCAGCGAAGCCAGATCGGGCGCGTCCGGGCAGTAGCCGGCCAATATGTCCGCCCAGTTCAGCGAACACAGCGCCAGGGCAGGGATTTTCAACCGGGCCGCCGCCGCAAGGGTGAGGTAGGGAACATCGGCCAGCACTCCATCTGGCGCCGCCGAACGCAACTCACTTTCCTGCCAGTCCAGCCGCGCGTCCCACTCCGCATGGAAAGTCCGATAGGCGGCCAGGCTCTGGGTCACCTTTGCTTCCAGGGCATCCACCATCACCATGCCAAAATCAGCGGCGCCGGCGACCACCGCGAATTCGCCAGCGATGCGCTGCTGCAACACCGCCTCCGGCAAGGTGCTCTGCACCGTCAGCCGGGCCTCTGGTCGGCGGAGGCGGTACTCGTTTAGCACCGGCGCCACCTGCGCCAGATGCCCGAAGCCATGGCCGGACAACGCAACGTAAAGGTGTGGAAACCCGCTCATTCAGTGGCTCCTGAGCGATCACAGGCAGCGGCTGTTGTTCCCGCTTGCCCACGATGACAACCTGCTTGCAATTTCATTTGAGTTGTGATATGCATAATTACAACAACATTGTCTCTTTGAGACAAATAGTGTCATGTAAGTGTCTTTTTTCATACAATACATAGCGCGGAATGGTGCGGAGTCTCTTCAGGATTAGCGCCATCCACAAGGCGTGAGGGCATCACTATGGCACAAACGCTCACAACAGAAACGCTGGCGGCCGATAATCAGTTGTTTGCCGGCACGGGTGGCATCAGTCGGGAAAACCAGCGCTTTGGCTTCGCGCCCGGGTTTCTGGATCAGGAAACCGGAGCGGTTTACTGTTCCTGTTGGATCGATGGCAGTCCCGCCCCCTTTCATGCCCTGGATGGTCTTCCCGACCATCTCGTCCTGGCCCGCGGCCCGCGCGGCCGAATCACCGCCATCAAATCCAGCGTTATCGCCGGCTTCATTCGCCTTGGCAATTTCTACACCCGCGAGCAAGCCGCCTGTTGCGTCGAACAGCCGCGAGTCTGACGCGCGGCTCCCCACCTTTCAAACCCCTCCTTTCGGGCGAGGCTCCGGGATTTGCCGGTGCGCATTGTACTGGCGTTTGTCATCCTGCGCCCCCTGAATTCGCCGATCATCCCGATCGGCGACTTGCATTTGAAAACTGCCCGACTATCGTTGTTAGGATGTTGACAGCAACCGCTAACGACCCGGCTCAAGCCACGGGCTTGGGTTGACAATCACCTTAGCAATACCTATATCGGCCGTCCCGGCCCGCCGGATGTTTCCGATCCTCAAGCACACGCAACGGACCCAACCGCCATGTCGATTAAAACGCTAGAAAAAAGCATGCCAGCCTCCTGGCTGACTGATTTGCCTCCATTGGGAATGGACGCCAAAAGCATTGCCTCCGATTTCCGGCACTATTTCAGCCATACCCTGGGCCGTGACCGGCATACCAAATACGCCAATTATATGTACGAGGCCCTGGTGCTTACCCTACGCGACCGGCTGTGGGAACGCTGGAAGAACACCCGCTACGCTTACGAGGAGGACGGTGGCGTGCGCCGCGCCTACTATCTTTCCATGGAATTCCTGATGGGCCGGGCGCTAAGCAACGCCATGCTGAACTTGGGCGTCACCGAACCAGTCAGCAAGGCGCTGTATGAAATGGGGCTGACGCTGGAAGAACTGGCCGAGTGTGAAAACGACGCAGGGCTGGGCAATGGCGGTCTGGGCCGGCTGGCAGCCTGTTTCATGGACAGTTGCGCCACCCTGCGGCTCCCGGTGGTCGGTTACGGTATCCGCTACGCTTACGGCATGTTCCGCCAGCGGATCGAGAACGGCTACCAGGTCGAAGAGCCGGACCACTGGCTGCGCAGCGGCAATTTGTGGGAACTGGAGCGTACCGAGTACACCCAACGGGTCAAGTTCGGCGGTCGTACCGAGGCTTATCTGAAAGCTGATGGGGAGATGGGGTGGCGCTGGCTGGACACTCACGATGTGCTGGCGGTGCCTTTCGACGTGCCCATTCCCGGTTATCAAAACGGTACCGTCAACACCCTGCGGCTGTGGTCGGCGGCCGCCACCGACGAGTTCGATTTCGAGGATTTCAACTCCGGCAGCTACACCGAGGCCGTCGGCGCCAAGAACATGGCGGAAAACATCACGATGGTGCTCTACCCCAACGACGCCACCGAAAGCGGCAAGGAACTGCGGCTACGCCAGCAATATTTCCTGGCTTCCGCCAGCCTGCAGGACGTGATCCGGCAATGGGTGCGCGTGCACGGCGAGGATTTCAGCCAGTTCTCCGCGAAAAACTGCTTCCAGCTTAACGATACCCATCCCACCATTGGGGTGGCCGAACTGATGCGGATACTGTTGGACGAACACGGACTCAAATGGGATGACGCTTGGACGATCACCAGCCAGGTGATGGCCTACACCAATCACACCCTGTTGCCCGAGGCGCTGGAGCGGTGGCCGGTGCGCCTGTTCCGGCAGTTGCTGCCGCGCATTCTGGACATCATCTACGAGATCAACGCCCGGTTCCTGGCCGAGGTGGCGCGCCGCTGGCCCGGCGATATCGACCGCCAGCGCCGCATGTCGCTGATCGAGGAAGGGTACGAACAGCAGGCTCGCATGGCCTATCTGGCCATCGTGGGCAGCATTTCGGTAAACGGCGTAGCCGCGCTGCACTCGGAACTGCTCAAGCAGGGGCTTTTCCGCGATTTCTACGAACTGTGGCCGGAGAAATTCAACAACAAGACCAACGGTGTCACCCAACGCCGCTGGCTGGCTAATTGCAATCCCGGCTTGAACGCGCTGATCACCGATACCATCGGGCCGGGCTGGGTCATCCATCTGGAAGAATTGCGCAAGCTGATTCCCCACGCCGACGATGCCAAGTTCCGCGCAAAGTGGCGGCAGATCAAACAAGACAACAAGGTGCGGCTGGCCACCCTGGTCGAGGCCGATTGCGGCGTGGTCTTCAACACCAGCGCCATGTTCGACGTGCAGGTCAAGCGCATTCACGAGTACAAGCGCCAGTTGCTCAACATCCTGCACGTCATCCATTTGTACGACCGCATCAAGCGCGGCGATACCGCCAACTGGACCCCGCGCTGTGTGTTGATCGGTGGCAAGGCGGCGCCTGGTTATTACATGGCCAAGCTGATCATCAAGCTGACCAACAACGTAGCCCGGGTTATCAACAATGACCCGGACATCGCCGACAAGCTCAAGATGGCGTTCCTGCCCAATTACCGGGTCTCGGCGATGGAACTCATCTGTCCCGGGACCGATCTGTCCGAGCAGATCTCGACCGCAGGCAAGGAAGCCTCTGGCACCGGCAACATGAAGTTCATGATGAACGGCGCCGTCACCATCGGCACCCTGGACGGGGCCAACATCGAAATTCGCGAGGAGTGCGGCCCAGAGAACTTCTTCCTGTTCGGGCTGACCGCCCAACAAGTGGAAGAGCGGCGGCAGAGCTACAATCCGGTGGCCATTATCCACGGCGATTCCGATATCGCCCGGGTGGTGCACCTGCTGGAAAGCGCTCACTTCAACCAGTTCGAGCAGGGCATTTTCGATCCGATCCTGAACTCGCTGACCAGCCCGCACGATCCGTGGCTGACCATCGCCGATCTGCGCGCCTTTATCGACGCCCAGAACCAAGCCGCGCAAGCGTATCAGGATCGGGAGGGTTGGACCCGGATGAGCATCACCAACACCGCCACCAGCGGCAAGTTCTCCACCGACCGCACCATGCTGGAGTACAACACCGAAATCTGGAAGCTGCAACAGTTGCCAGAAATGCCGCTGGCATAGGTCGTTAACCAAACCCTCGTTCGAACGATCCCCCCGTCAGGGGGGGATTCTTTTCCAGTTATGGCATGGGCGGCACGATCAGCGCCGGATCGATCCGCGCTTCGCGCCAGTTTATCCGCCAGTCCAGATGCGGCCCGGTCACCCTGCCGCTTTTGCCCACGGTGGCAACGATGTCGCCCTTGCGAACCGACTGTCCTAGCTGAGCCTGAATTCGATCCAGATGCATGAGGGTGGAACTCAGCCGGTAGCCGTGATCGATGATCAACGTGGCGCCGGTGAAGTACAGATCCGGCTCGGCCATGGTCACGATGCCGTCGGCAGGAGCGCGCACCGGCGTGCCGGATGGGGCGGCGATATCCACGCCATAATGGGGTTGTCGCGGTTCGCCGTTGAGAATGCGCTGGCTGCCATACACCCCGCTGATGCGCCCTTTCACCGGCCAGGCAAACCCGCTTAGGAAAAGCGGCCGCGGGATTTCCCGCTGGCGGGCGGCGTCCACCAGCGCCTTCTCCCGGCGGATGCGTTCCAACACTTCCGGCGGCGGCGTAACTTGGTCTGGCGGCAGCCCATTGAGGCGCTGGACCTTATACTGGCGCGGCGCCACCGTGATGAGTCGCTCCTCGCGCCCGCCATCCGGATAAAGCACGCTCCAGCGCGCCTGGGGCGGCGCGTCCCGGTCAAAGCCGAATACAAAGGCGCCGTCCGGGGCGACCGGTACCGGCTGTCCGTCCAGTTGCAGCCGGGTTCCCGGGGTCGTCCGACCGACCAGCAACCCACCCTGGATCAGTTGCCCCTGCCAGATCAATTCTCCGGCGCCGGCCCACAGTGGCCATAGCAAGAATCCCAGCAATCCGAGTCCCATTCGCATCGTTATCACTCCCGGTTGTCCTCCGATCCACAGCGCCCGGACAGACATAACCGCCGGACTCACGCTATAGTAATGCCATTCCAGAATTCACCATCAACATGATCCCACCATCACGAGGAGGGTGAATGGCCCAGCATTACGATCTTATCGCCATCGGCGGCGGCAGCGGCGGCCTGTCGGTGGCGGAACGCGCGTCCCGTTACGGCGCCCGTTGCGCCGTGATTGAAGCCGGCCGGCTCGGCGGCACCTGCGTCAATGCTGGCTGCGTGCCCAAGAAGATCATGTGGTACGCCGCCCTTCTTGCCCACGCGCTCGACGACGCCCCAGGCTACGGTTTCCGGCTGGATTACTTCGGCTTCGACTGGCAGAAGCTGAAAACCGCCCGCGACGGCTATGTGCGCAACATCAACGAATGGTATTTGGGCTATCTGGCCGACGCCGGAGTGGAGCTGATTCGCGGTTTCGCCCGGTTCACCGACATCGGCACACTGGAAGTCGGCGGCGAAACCCTTACCGCCGATCACATCATCATCGCCACGGGGGGCCGGCCCCGCATCCCAGACCTGCCCGGCGCCGAATTCGGCATCACGTCGGACGGCTTTTTCGAATTGGACGCCTGCCCGCCGCGCGTGGCCATCGCCGGCAGCGGTTATATCGCCGTCGAACTGGCGGGGATGCTGCACACCCTGGGGGCTGAAGTCACGCTGCTGGTCCGCAAGGATCAGGTGCTGCGCCCCTTCGACGTCATGCTCCGCGAACAGTTGATGGAACGGTTGCGCGAGGACGGCATCACCGTGCTAACCCGCACCCAGATCCGTGCGGTGGCGCGGCTGGCCAGCGGCCCCCTCAACCTGCACTGCCACGGCCAGACCGGCCTTTTGCGCGTCGATGCCCTGCTTTGGGCCATTGGCCGCGATCCCAACACCGACGCCCTCAACCTGTCGGCGGCGGGTGTGCGGCACCATCCCGATGGCGCCATCCCTACCGATCCATATCAGAACACCAACGTTCATGGCATCTACGCCATCGGCGACGTGACCGAGCACTTTCACCTGACGCCGGTTGCTATTGCCGCCGGCCGCCGGCTGGCCGACCGATTGTTCGGCCAACAACTGGAACGCCGGCTGCCCTACGAAAACATCCCCAGCGTCGTGTTCAGTCATCCGCCCATCGGCACGATCGGTCTAACCGAGGAGGAAGCGCGACGGCAACATGGCGACGCGGTTAAGATTTATCAGACCCGGTTCCGCCCGATGTATCACGCCTTCACGGCCCGCCCGACGCATACCGTTATGAAACTGATCTGCGTCGGGCCGGAGGAGAAGATCGTCGGTTGTCATCTCATCGGCGAAGGCGTGGACGAGATGCTGCAAGGGTTCGCGGTCTCTGTTCGCATGGGCGCGACCAAACGCGATTTCGACGACACCGTAGCCATTCATCCCACCAGCGCCGAAGAACTGGTGACGATGCGCTGATATCGAGGACGCACGGCATGAAACGAATGTTCCTTACGTTATTGGCCCTCTTGTTTTTGGCCGCCTGTACCAACCGGCCCGGCGATGGTGAAATACAGCGGCAAGTTACCGAACGCTTGCTCGGTGGGAACGGTGGCCTCTTCACGGTCGAGAATTTCGGCAAGATCAACGGCTTCGAGTCGGCCCAAAATGTTTATGATGCCGACGTGGAATACGATCTCGTGTTCCAGAAAAGTTGTTCCTGTAAATTTTCCAGTGATAAGTGAGGTGGACCCTATTGTCCAGACAATTTTTGGTCGAATTTAAGGTAGAGTCTCTGCGTTTGTTGGTGACAGGATGATGGCCCTGTCAGCATACACCTCGGCCGGTGTTCGATAGTCCAGGGCCTGATGGGGGCGCTGGTGGTTGTAGAATTCAAAGTACCGGTGCAGCCCGTGATAGGCATCATCCAGCGTGTCATAACCGTTGGGGTACACCTCCTCATATTTCACCGATCGCCACAGTCGTTCGATAAAGATGTTGTCATGGGCCCGTCCCCGACCGTCCATGCTGATCCGGATGCCCGCCTGCACCAGACGGCCCGTGAACGCCGTGCTGGTGAACTGCGCGCCCTGGTCCGAGTTGAAGATCAACGGCTGACCCCGCCGCAACGCCTCGTCCAGGCAGTCCAGACAAAACCGGGTCTCCAGGGTGTTGGAGAGTCGCCACGCCAGCACTTGGCGGCTGTACCAGTCCAAAATTGCCGCCAGGTAGACGAACCCCCGGTTCAGCCGGATGTAGGTAATGTCGGTACTCCACACGTGATCCGGGCCGGCCACCGTCATCCCGCGCAGCAAGTACGGGTAGACCCGGTGATCGGGGTCGGGATGCGACAGCGCCGGTTTCGGGTAGATCGCCGCCAACCCCAGCTGGCGCATCAACCGCAGTACCCGCTTGCGATTCACCGGATAGCCGGCCCGGCGCAGCACCGCCGTCATCCGCCGGCTGCCGTAGAACGGATGGGCGGTGTATTCCTCGTCCAGGCGGCGCATCAGTTCCAGATTCAGCGGGCTCGGTTCGCTCGCCCGTTCGTACCACGTACTCCGGCTCAGTCCCACCAAGTCACACTGCGCCCCCAGCGACAAGGCCGGATAGTCCGGTTCGATCCACCCCCACCTCACGGCGGCGGGTTCAGTCCGGACTTTTTTTTCAGCCACTCCACCTGCACTTGCAGCCGCCCGATCTGGCCGTACAGCGCGTCGGCGTCGGTTCCGTCCTCGACCCGCCGCCGGCCTCGCTTGCGTTCGAACAGCGCCGTGAGTCCGTCCTGGGCCTCGCGTTTCCACGTGGCCACCTGATGTGGATGCACCTCGTAGGCCCCCGCGATCTCGTTGACCGTCTTGCGGCCGGCCAGCGCTTCCAGCGCCACTTTCGCTTTAAACTCCGCATTGAACACTTTTCTCTGCATTGCGCGCAGTCGTTCACTCCCCCCTTGACTTCCCTGAATTTAACGGGGCAGGATGGGGACCGAGAACCCTGTTAACGAGTTGAGTTTACCGCTTCTATGCACCTGAGCGATCACAGCCTGCGCCAGATCGACGACGCCTACCTCCGGTCCTTGGACCTGGAGGCGTTGTGTGGGCTGTCGGTGCGGTTGCTGGCGGACCTCAAGGAGGCGCGCGAGCGCTTGAACCAGGGGCCGACCAACAGCTCGCGCCCGCCGAGCAGTCGGGCGCCGTGGGAGCGGAGCGAGACGGTGGCCGAACCCGATGAGGCGGCGGAAGCGTTGCCGATGGCGGCGGAACCGGCCGAGGCCCCACCGGCTACGGTGGCGCCGGCGGCGGTCAAGCCGACGCCGGGGGCCCGGAAGGCGGGCAAACAGCCGGGCGCGCCGGGGGTGGGCCGGACCCAGGTGTTCGCGGCGCACGAGACGATCGCGCACTATCCCGAGGTCTGCACCGGCTGCGGGCGGGCGCTGACCGACCCGGTCGGGGCGGTGGCCTATACCGGCTTTCAGGCGGTGGACCTGCGGTGTGGGGAACCGGACGCCCCGGGCATCCGGCTGTGGGTGGTGGACCACCGTTATGACGAGGTGCCCTGCGCCTGCGGGCATCACACCCGGGCCGAAGCGGGCCGGGGTGAGGTCGATCCGCTGCTGGCCGGGGTGGAACTGAGCGAATGGCGGGTAGTCGGCCCCGGCTTGGCGGGGTTGATCGTCGCCCTGAGCCTGCGGTTCCGCCTGTCGCGGGCGCGGATTCAGGAATTCCTGGGGGAGTGGCTGGGGGTGGAGCTGAGCATCGGCACGATCCATCAAACGCTCCACGAAGCGGCCGCCGCCCTGGCCCCGGCGGAAGACGAGTTGATCGACGCGCTCCTGGCCAGCGGCCTGCTGCACGCCGACGAAACCTCGTGGCCGGAACGGGGCCAGCCGCTGTGGCTGTGGGTGTTCACCGCCGCTACCGTCACCCTGTACTCCGTCGCCGGCCGGGGCAAGGAGCTGGTCGAGAACGTGCTGGACGGCTTCACCGGCTGGCTGATGAGCGACGGCTGGGTCTCCTACCGCCACTACCCGCGCCGGCTGCGGTGCTGGGCGCACCTGCTGCGCAAGGCGCAAGGCTTGGTGGAGAGCTACCAGAGCGACGTGCGGGCCTTCGGCCGCCAGGTGCGCGACGCCCTCAACGCCCTGATGGCGGCGGTGTACGCTGCGCGGGAAGGCCCGCCCGCCGACCTCCCGACCCAACACGCCCGCCTCCTGGCCGAGTTGCGCGCCGCCTGCGAGCGGCACCAGGGCCATGCGCACGCCAAGACCCATGCCCTGGCGGTGGAGCTGCTGAACGACTGGGAGGCCATCTTTCAGGTGTTGCACCATCCCGAACTCCCGCTGACCAACAACGCCGCGGAGCGGGCCCTGCGGCACTGGGTGATCGCCCGCAAGATCAGTCACGGCACCCGCACCGCCACCGGCTCGCGGGTCTTTGCCCTGCTGGCCAGCGTCATCGACACCTGCCGGCAACGTGGCCACTCGCCCTGGCCCTACCTTGCAGCGGCTATCGCCGACCGGCGCGCTGGCCGCCCCCTCGCACCCCTGCCGCAGCCAGGGGGGTGAACGACTACCATTGCGCATCTCCGCGTTATCGTGCGGTTTATCCGTGCAGAGACTACCCTATTTACCTGTCTGAAATTTGGGGACCATTATAAAGATTCAGATTAACCCGCTAGGGCTAAGACAAGATGAGGGCTATTTATATCTAGATCATTGGCGGCCTCGTTAGAAAACCAGAGTTTCCGCCACTGATTGTTCAGCTCTACTACTTTCAAAATACCCAAACTTCTACTCCCTATTATACTCCCTATTATACTCCAACTCATCCCAATACCGTTCGGCACATTTATTGGATAGACAAAATAGTGTCTCGATGTTCGCCAGTTATTGGATAAAATAGTAGATTCTTAATGCAAGTTAACCAGTGGACAGAAATTTTCCATAGCCGTTTAAGTTTTGCTCCCAGCAAAGAGACCAAGCCACACCCCGGTAGCCTGGAATGCTGATGTCGAGAGGAAGCCTTTTGGGGCGGGGAGGAATCGATAGACGTTTGTTGACTGACCGTTTCGTCTTGCTTTTGTTGAATGAGTGTTTGCTTGAAGTGAATTAAAAGAACATAAACAATGAGATAAATATAGAATTGAATTTTAATACCATCGGCTTCATGACTCCATAAATGGAGGGCATTAAACGTGCGTTTAATACACCGAAAAAACAGTTCTACTTGCCAGCGATAAGCGTACAGCATAATAATTTCGCTGGTTTTTAAGTCCAAACGATTGGTAGTGATCCGGTACCATACACCCAAAGCAACAAAACAGACTAAACGATCAGTCTGTTTCGATGGATCACCCGAGAAAATAACTAAGGTGTCGGTGACATCGGAAAGAAAGAGGTTCCACGATTCGGGAAGATGTACCTCCAATACGGTTTGGACGGTGGCTTTGATATTAGCGCGAATCCGCATGATGAAAAAAGCGTGCCGTGCGGTAATCTGCTGAAAAATATCGAAAGCCAGGTAACCTCGGTCGGTGATGTAGGTCACCCCGGCTTCCAAGAGGGCTATCAACGCTTTCCGTTCAGAATCATTCGCGGCGGTACTGATAAATTGCACCGGAATCATCCGATTGAGTTCATACGCTAAGTGCATCTTTAACGCTTGGCACTTCGAACTATACACGGCCCATTCCATGGATTTAAACGCAGGAAATAGCGAACCATCGAACAAACTCAATCACTACCGGCTGGAAGCCGGTAGGTTGAAATCTAGGCTGGAAGCCGCGTAGCACTCTAAAGAGTGTCCCTCACTCCAACGTGATGCTGCTTTCGTTATCAGATTGGTGCGCATCGACAGGGCCATTGTTGTAGGCATTGATCCTCTCATCGGTCACAACGGTGGTGAAAAGCCAGGTGGTTGCCTTTGCTGTACTCGGTCATGGCGGTAAACTGTTCATCAAACCGGCTTGCGTTTTAACGCTGTGACGGAGTCATAGCAACCGCTAAGGACTGAAGTCTCTCCCGCCTGAAGGCGGGGGTTTTTACCAAAGGGGTGACTATAAACTTTAAGTACGTCTCCTTGTCCGCTTGGGTCGGGGCAATCATACTCATCAGTTGCTTAACCTTCTTACCGAGATGAAACCAATCTAAAATAATCACTACCGTGACTCCAAAAATTGCGAGTAACCGGCCGCGAATGTCTTTCGCTCCATCGGTGATCGCGACGATAGTTAGTAGTTTTCGCTCGTCACCGTATTCTTGGATGACTTTACTTTTGACAAGGGCCGCCAAGGGCACGGGTTCGTTACCCGCCTCATCGATCACTCCGGTGAGGTACTCAAAGCCGCCCTGCTTCTTTTCCAACACGACCACATCCGTACGCACCCACACCCGGTTCCCAGCCGCCTCGTTATTCAGGGGATCGACTGCAATTTTTTGATCCTCTTGATCTTTTATTCGTTCTCGCGTCGCCTTCTGACCCTTGACTTGAATCGCATCGTCCATGCACAGAATCTCTTTTTCCGTCGCCTCATAAATGTTCACTTGCGCGTTGATGGGCGGTAACTGCTGGGTCGTGTCTCCCAGGATCCGCTGGGTCTCTTCCGTCAGCGCTTGACTGACTTCAAGGGCTTTTCCGACCACCAGTTGGTGAATTTTTTGATCACTGATCTGCTGACTACCGGCTAGCTTCCTAATTAATTCTTCATTGTCTTCATAACTGAGTCGATTACTATAATAGGCCGCAAACTCCTTGAGACGGTCGCTGAAATAACCTGCCTGAAACTGGTCGGTTAACTCAAAGTAATCGACTTGCCGTTCTTGACCCGCCTCATCAAGGATAAACCGTTGCACCTTAAATTCAAAATCACCGTCTAGGGTCTTGATCGTCACCGAATTCTGACCATTCCGCGTTAATTGCCCGTTTTTTTTATAAAAGCATTCTGGGCATTCTTTAACAGATCAGCCTTCAGGTCGGGTAAAGCGATATTTTTTAATGTACTCACGGCCGTTTCTATCGCATTAAAGCCTTGATTACCCAATTCCAACTGATAGGTTCTCCTTGTTTGACCCTCTATGAGGTTACCATGGTCGTCTCGGACCGTGATTTCTATTATAGCCATATCGATAGCCTCTTAATTCAAAAAAGATTAAGGGTGTATGTTGTTCTGTAAAATAGCATACTTCTATTTATCACTGGAAAATTTACAGCAAGAATTTTCCCGTGATGACGAGGGCTCGCGGTGTGGGATTGGTTCGCTGACTTCACCTAACAAATTAATCTTTATAAATTAAACTTATTACGCGCACCTACCCCACAGCTTGGGCCACGGAAAAATTTACAGTACCAAATAATTTCACTTAAGATACAAAGTCTTGGCAATGAGGCGGGGGGATCGACAATGGCCATACCGTCTGGAAGCCAGACGCTGGCTCACCGGGGCCTGGTAGCGGGGATGTACGACGAGAGGGGGATTGGCGATGTGCTGGACCGGGTAGTTGCCCAGGACTGTTGGTAACACACTGTGCGTGGAATACGCCCGTAAATGATGGATGAAAAACCGGGGTATCACCTTCGGCAGCGTTGACAGCGCCCACGCAATTCTCTACCTCAATAAAGGGAAAAACCTTGCAACCCAGCAACCTTTTCCCCTGGCCCGCTCCATCAATGGCGCAGCCCGGCGCCCGCCCTGCGGGGGAATTTGGTGGTTAATTACCCCGACCGGAGCGATCCCAAATGGCGCCATGGCCATGTCACCGTGGTCGTGGCGGTGGATCGGGACCAGCGAAGCATGGCTGCTGGCGGAGGAGAACTTAGACAACCTCCCCTGGCAGAATCCCCAGGCCTTCGCCCGCCAGATCCGGCGGTTCGAGGTGAGCGGGCTACACGCTGCTGGACGTGCCCCGCGCGCCGGCTATTTCACGCCCTACACCGTCGCGCCCGGCGTGGACACGGTCACGGTCTCCAACTTCGACATTGACCGGCTCAGCCACGGGTACTTAGCCCAGGCTGAACCGCTGCTGCAAGACAACCATGACCTCATGCTCCACCGCGAACCGCAGGTTCGCCGACAGCTCCTCATGCCCGCCGTGCATCAGATCACGAGCTTCTGGAAACTGAGGAGATAGGAAAGCTGACTATTTGCCAACACGACAACGGACGACGTAGGCACCGATACATGAGAACAACCCGAATCGGTCCGCCAGGGCCACGAATTCGAGCTATCGCAACAGCGGCCGCACACCGTAAAAGCCGCCGTCCATCGCCCAGACCTGACCGGTGATCCAGCCGGCCTTGTCCGACAACAAAAAAACAAGCCATTATACGCGCCAGATCGGCCGGATCCCCTATACCAAGCAGCGGATACTGCTTTTACCTTCCGACCTTTCCCCTGTAATTCCCCGGCAAACACCTGTTCCAGCTCGCCGCTGGCGCCGGTCACCAACGCCATCCCGTTATGGTTTGTTCCTTATGTTTGAATAGGACTTGTACAATTCCTAACAATTTTGTATAAATCATGTCTAATATTATTAGACAAGCGCCATGCTTACGGAGGATGCGCCCATGTCGGGACCACTGGACCGCTTCAAGGTCGTGTTCAATCAGTTAAACAAGGACACGCTCCACCTGCTGGAAAACATCTACACGCCGGACGTGAAATTCCGCGACCCCGTGCACGAACTGAATGGCCTGCCGGCGCTGCGCGACTACTATGGCCGGCTGTACGACGGCGTGGTGTCCTGCCATTTCGATTTCGAAGCCGAGGTAATCCAGGGCCAGCAGGGAATGCTGGTGTGGACTATGCGCTTCCAACACGCCCGGTTCCAGCGCGACAAGATGCTGGAACTACGCGGCGTGAGCCATCTCCGGTTTCTTGACGATGGCCGGGTGAAAGACCACCGCGACTACTTCGACATGGGCGAGTTCATCTACGAACGGGTGCCGGTGCTGGGCGGCATCATCCGCGCCATCAAGAAGCGCTTGTAAGTGAGGAGGACAGGACATGAAAATCGCCATCATCGGCACCGGCATTAGCGGCCTGACCGCCGCCTGGCACCTGCACCGCGAGCACGATCTGACGCTGTTCGAGGCCAACGACTACATGGGCGGCCATACCAATACGGTTGAAGTGGAGGTCCGGGGGCGGCGCTACGCGGTTGATACCGGCTTCATTGTCTTCAATGACTGGACCTATCCGAATTTCATCGCCCTGCTGAAACAGCTTGGTATCGTCTCGCAACCAACCCTGATGAGCTTCAGCGTGCGTTGCGAACGCACCGGCCTGGAATACAACGGTGAGAACCTCAACACCCTGTTCGCCCAGCGCCGCAACCTGTTGCGGCCCTCGTTCCACCGGATGATCCGCGATATCCTGCGCTTCAACCGCGAAGCCCCGACTCTGCTGGAGAGCGAGCGCGACCTCAGCCTGGTAGCCTGGCTGCGGGAAGGGAATTACAGTCGGGAATTCACCGACCATTACATCCTGCCGATGGCGGCGGCGATCTGGTCGGCGGAACCGGGGCTGATGTGGGCAATGCCAGCGCGGTTCTTCGTGCGCTTCTTCAACAACCATGGCCTGCTCAGCGTCAACGACCGGCCGCAATGGCGGGTGATTCATGGCGGCTCGCGCACCTACGTCGAACCGCTGACCGCGCCGTTTCGGGACCGCATCCGGCTGAATTGCCCGGTGGAATGGGTACGCCGCCATCCGACGCAGGTTCAAGTCAAGCCATCGGGAGGTCCGGCGGAACGTTTCGACGAGGTGATCATCGCCACCCACAGCGACCAAGCATTGCGCCTGCTGGCCGATCCCACGCCCTGCGAGCGCGAGATTCTGGGCGCGATTCCCTATCAGGAAAACGAGGCGGTGCTGCACACCGATGCCCGCTTGTTGCCGCGCCGGAAACTGGCGTGGGCGGCCTGGAACTACCATCTACCGATGCAACCCCGAGAGCGTGTCGCGGTCACTTACAACATGAATATTCTACAAGGCTTGGACGCGCCGGATACGTTCTGTGTCACGCTCAACCGCAGCGACGCCATCGACCCGGCCAGCATTTTGTACCGGACCACCTACCACCATCCCCTGTTCACCGAGGCTGGCGTCGAGGCGCAGACCCACCGCGACGAGATCAGCGGCGTCAACCGAACCTGGTACTGTGGCGCTTACTGGAGCTACGGCTTCCACGAGGATGGCGTGAACAGTGGGCTGGCGGTGGCGCGTGGCCTGCTCGAATCGCTGAGGATGGCGGCGTGAACAGTTGCCTCTACGTCGGCCATGTCCGGCATCGGCGCTTTTTCCCACGCCGGCACGAGTTCCGCTATAATTTGTTCTTGGTCTATCTCGATCTGGTTGAACTTAAAACCGTTTTCAAGGGCCGCTGGCTGTGGTCCGCCGGCCGGCCGGCGCTGGCCTGGTTTCGTCGCGCGGACCACTTCGGCGACCCCAACATCCCGTTGGATGCCTACGTGCGCGACCTGGCGGAGCAGCGGACGGGCCGCCGCCCACAGGGTCCGATTCGGCTGTTGACCCATCTGCGCTACTTCGGTTACTGCGCCAACCCAATCAGTGTCTATTATTGTTTTAAGTCCGAGGGGGAAGAACTCGACATGTTGGTCGCCGAGGTCACCAACACCCCCTGGGGCGAGAAGATCGGCTACGTGCTCGACGTGGCCGGGCAAATTGGCAACCAGCGGGCCGAATTTCAAAAGGCCATGCACGTTTCGCCGTTCATGCCCATGGACCTTCGCTACGGCTGGCATTCCACTCCCCCGGGTCCGCATTTGGCCGTGCATCTCGACGTGCTCAAGGGTCCGTCGCGGATGCTCGACGCCACGCTCAGCCTGCGCCGCCGCCCGCTAGACAGCGGCGCCATGGCCGGGGTGCTGGTCCGCTTTCCATTCATGACGCTTAAGGTCGTTGTCGCCATTTACTGGGAAGCGCTGCGGCTGCTGTGGAAACGGATTCCGATCTTTCCCCACCCCCCGACATCCGGCAAACCCATGGAGAGTTAGGTCATGCACCCAGAATCGGTGATGTCGTCCCCCCTGGAATTATCCACAAACTCCACGCGGCCACCGTGGAACGAACGCTGGTTGCGCCGCGCGGTATTTCAACGGTTGGCCAAGCTGGAACGCGGTTGCGTCACGGTGGTGGACGCCGATGGCACCCATGTATTCGGCCAAGTCAGCGCCGATTTCCCGTTGCGCGCCACCGTCACCATCCACGCCCCCAAGGCTTATCGGTTACTGGCCTTGCGCGGCAGCATCGGCGTCGGCGAGGGTTACATGGCGGGAGAATGGTCCTGCGACGACCTGCCGACGCTGGTGCGCATCTTCGTGTTGAATCAGGATGCGTTGCTGGGGCTGGAACACGGCCTGACCCGGTTGATGATGCCGCTGTTCCGGCTGCTGTACGCCCGCCGCGACAACCACCGGCGCGGCAGCCGCGCCAACATCGCCGCCCATTACGATCTCGGAAACGAGTTCTACCGGCTGTTCCTGGATGAAACCCTGATGTACTCGGCGGCAATCTTCCCGACTCCGGAAACCGGGCTGCGGGAAGCCTCGGTCGCCAAAATCGACCGCATTTGCCGCAAGCTGGAATTGCATCCGGACGATCATCTGCTGGAAATCGGTTCCGGCTGGGGCGGTTTCGCTACACACGCCGCGCGCCACTACGGTTGCCGGGTCACCACCACCACCATTTCCCAGGAGCAGTATCAACTGACGCGTGATCGGGTGCGTGGGGCGGGGCTGGAGGACCGGGTGACGGTGTTGTGTCAGGACTATCGCGAATTACGCGGCAGTTTCGACAAGCTGGTCTCCATCGAGATGATCGAAGCGGTGGGCGAGCGGCATTTGAACACCTATTTCCGCGCCTGCGCCCGACTGCTCAAACCGCACGGCATGATGCTTTTGCAAGCCATTACCGTCGCCGATCAGAAATACAAGCAATATCGGAACGAAGTGGATTTCATCCGTCACTACATCTTCCCCGGCGGCTTCCTGCCGTCGCTGACCGCCATTACCGAAATTCTGGCCCGGGCCACCGACCTGCGTGTCTTCCACCTGGAAGACATCGGCGCTCATTACGCTATCACCTTGCGGCACTGGCGGGAACGGTTCCTCTCCAACCTCGATCGGGTCCGGGCGCTGGGTTTCCCGGACACCTTTATCCGCATGTGGGAATATTACCTGTGCTATTGCGAGGGCGGCTTCCGCGAACGGGCGATTGGAACCGTGCAACTGTTGCTGACCAAACCGCTGTGCCGGCGCGAGCCGCTGACGCCGGCGCTGGTTTAGCAAGATCGCCCTCACCCCAGCCCCTCTCCCAGAGGGAGAGGGGATCAGGAGTTGCCATGCTGCTCAATATCATCGCTTTTCAAATCGGCTGGTTCGCCTGCGTGTTGGGCGGTGCCTGGGGGTGGCCCTGGCTGGGCGTGGCGGTGACCGCCGCCGTCGTCGCTTTGCATCTGTACCTGGCGCCACGACCACGAGCGGAAGCGGTGTTGATTGGAGTGAGCGGCCTCCTGGGTTTTAGTATTGACTCGCTACTAACTGGCCTGGGTTTGCTGCGCTTCCCGTCGGGGCAGTTCCACGCTCACCTTGCCCCGTACTGGATGGCAGCGATGTGGATGGTGTTCGCCACCACGCTCAATGTCTCCCTGCGCTGGCTGAAACCGCGCCTGGGATTGGCGGCGCTGCTGGGAATAATCGCGGGACCGCTGGCCTACTACGGCGGGGCGAAACTGGGAGGGGTATCGTTCGAGAACTCGGTGGCCAGTCTGTTAGCGGTGGCCGGAGTGTGGACGCTGGCCATGCCGTTGCTGCTGGTCATTGCCAATCGCTGGAACGGGATGGCAGAAACAGCTCCGACCAGTGCCGGACCTTGCACGTCCGCCAGAGAAGATAAGTCAGCGTGACGACGTTGCCGAGCAGGAACAAGGCGATGATCCAGACCGCCGCCCGCCACGGACTGGGTTCCACCAGCGCCAGCCAGACCGCGATGAACAGCAGCCCCACACCGAGATCCAGAATCGTGACCACGCCCCAGGGATCCGCCACGACGTGGCGCAAACCCGTCAGCACGTGGCTGTGGCCGCTGGCGATCAGAATGGCGGCCACGAGCAGGCCGAGCAGGATTCCGCAGACGATGACGGTGATACGCAGCATGGGGATTCCCGAAGCGATGAAGGGGCTTTCCAACAAGACCACGCCCGGGGCGGGAAGTGCGTTAATGTGGAGTTCAGGAGGATGAGCGCGGCATGAACAGCCTCGACTTGTTCCTTGCCGGCTGGACGGTCGCGGCGCTGCTGATGCTGGTCGCCTGGATCGTGCAATGGCGCAGCCGCGACGCCGGCGTGGTGGATTTCACCTGGGCGGCGGGGCTGGGAGTGCTAGCGCTCGGCTATGCCCTGCTGGCCGATGGCGATCCTTTGCGGCGGATTCTAGTAGCGATCATTACCGGCGGCTGGTCGTTCCGGCTGGCCGCTTTCATCCTGCTCAACCGAGTGATCGGCAAGCCGGAGGATGGTCGCTACCAGCGGTTGCGCGAGCATTGGCGCGAGCACACCCAGCTCAAGTTCCTTGGCTTCTTTCAGGCGCAGGCGCTGCTGACCGCCGTGTTCGCCGTACCGTTCCTGGTGGTCTCGCTGACCCCGGAACGGCCGCCAGTGTTGGCACTCGTCGCCGCCGTGCTGATCTGGCTGTTAGCGGTGGGCGGTGAGGCGCTGGCCGACCGGCAACTCACCGCGTGGCGGGGCGATCAGGCCAACCGTGGCCGCACCTGCCGGGCCGGGCTGTGGCGCTATTCCCGCCATCCCAACTATTTCTTCGAATGGCTGCACTGGTGGAGCTACCCGCTGCTGGCCTGGGGTTCGCCGGAGTGGTGGCTGACCCTGCTGGGACCGGCGCTGATGCTATACACCCTGCTCAAGGTCACCGGCATTCCCTACACCGAACAACAGGCGCTGGCCAGCCGCGGCGACGACTACCGCGCCTACCAGCGCAGCACCAGCGCGTTCGTGCCCTGGTTTCCCAAAAAGGAGGTGTTCTGATGCTCGACACCGCCATCGATCTCATGGAACGGGGCTATATCCCCGACTGGCTGATCCGGATCGGCATCCGCCGGTTGTTGGCCAAGCGGTTGCGCGTCGAAGCAACCGGCGACGACCGAGCGCGCGAGGCGGCGCTGGTGCGGCTGGAGGCAGAGTTGCGCGCCAGTCCCATCGCTCTGCACACCGTCGCCGCCAACGAACAACATTACGAGCTGCCGGCGGGATTCTTCCAAAAGGTGCTGGGGCCACGACTGAAATACAGTTCCTGTTGGTGGCCGGATGAGGTGAAGGATCTGGAAACCGCCGAGGCGGCGATGCTGGTTTTGACCTGTGAGCGGGCCGCGCTGGGTTTCGATCAGGACATTCTGGAATTGGGCTGCGGCTGGGGTTCGCTGACGCTGTGGATGGCGGAGTTTTTCCCGGACTCGCGGATCGTGGCGGTGTCGAACTCGAACTCGCAACGGGAGTTCATCGAGGCGCGCAGCCGGGAGCGTGGGTTCGATAACGTTCAGGTTATCACCACCGACATGAATGATTTTTCCACCGACCGCCGCTTCGACCGGGTCGTGTCGGTGGAGATGTTCGAGCACATGCGCAATTACCAGGAACTGCTGGGACGCATTCATCGCTGGCTAAAGCCGGGCGGCAAATTGTTCGTTCACATCTTCACCCACCGGCAACTGGCCTATCCGTTCGAAACCGCGGGGGATGATAATTGGATGGGGCGGTATTTCTTCACCGGCGGCTTGATGCCCTCGCGCGATCTGCTACCGCGCTTTCAGGATGATCTGAAACTGGAAGAACAATGGCATTTCAACGGCCGCCACTACCAACGCACCCTGGAAGCCTGGCTGGTCAATCAGGACCGGCGGCGGAACGAGATCTTGCCTGTGTTCCAGGACACCTACGGTCCCGAACAGGCGGACCGCTGGTTTCAGCGCTGGCGGGTGTTCTTCATGGCCTGCGCCGAATTGTTCGGCTATCGGGGTGGCGAGGAATGGGGGGTGTCGCATTACCGCTTCGGCAAGCAGGGCTGAACCAACCGGGCTAGAATTCCACTACTGGGAAATTCCACAGGGGGACTGCAAATGCGTGACGATTCCGATCAACTCAAGCAACGAATCGCGGCCCTCGAACAGGAAGTCGCAACTCTGAAAAAACGCGGTTATCCCTATCGGGGCATCCGCAAGCGTTCCAATCGTTATTTTTGGGGGCTGCCGCTGTACGACATCGCCATGGGACCCGACCCGGAAAAAGGTGAGATTCGGGGACATGCCCGCGGCATCATCGCCATCGGCGACATCGCCACTGGCGTGCTGGCCCTGGGGGGCGTCGCACGGGGTCTCGTTGCCGTCGGCGGCATGGCCTTGGGTTTGTTGCTGGGCTTTGGCGGCCTGAGCACCGGTTTGCTGGCTTTCGGCGGCCTGGCAGTGGGCGGGATCGCGGTGGGCGGCGGCGCTATCGGCGGCATCGCCATCGGCGGCGGCGCGGTTGGCTACTACGCGGTGGGCGGCGGCGCATTCGGTGAACACGTCATCAGCGGCATGGCCCAGGACCCCGAGGCCGTTCGGTTTTTCTACGACTGGCTGCCGGGATTGCGGGATCTGCTCCCTCATCGATAACCCCCTCTGCCACCAGGAAAGAGGGGAGTTAACAGTAGTTATTCGTGACCGTGGGCGATGGGTTTTTCGGTAAAAAGATAATCCTTCAACTCTTTATCGAAGTTGGGATCCTGCCGGCGAATCCACTCTAGCACCATGGCCGCGTGTTCCTTTTCCTCGTCCCGATTGTGGGCGAGTATGGCCTTTAATTCCGGATTCTTGCAGGCGTTCACGCGCTGGTTGTACCAGTCGACCGCTTCCAGTTCCTCCATCAGCGAAGTAATGGCCCGGTGCATGTCGCGGGTTTGATCGGACAATTCGTTGATCGGCTCATGATAACCTTCGTTTGCCATGCGTTTGTCTCCTCGGGTGGTTGCTTGTTATCTCATCTCACATTGTAAATCAGGCAATTGGGCCAACACGGGTTCCCATCGAAATCGACCCAGGCTCTTAAAAAAGGTGTGATTGCCCTCAAGGCTTGCGCCGCAACAACACGTAAACCGCCCCGGTCCCGCCATCCACCGGCCGGGCCGAGCAAAACGCCAGCACCTCGTCGCGCTGGCGCAGCCAGTGATTAACCTTTTGTTTCAGCACTGGTCCCCGATTGTGGGAACCGTTACCCTTGCCATGGACGATCCGCACGCAGCTCAGGTTGTCGCGGCGGGTGCGATGGAGGAATGCGGCCAGGGCCTCCTTGGCAACGACGACCGTCATCCCGTGCAGGTCCAGCGCGGCCCCGACCTGAAACTGGCCGCGCCGCAACTTGCGCAATACAGCCTGCTGCACCCCTTCCCGGCGGTAGTACAATTCCTCGCCGGTATCCAGATCCGCGGGCTCGAAATAGTTTGACATCATGTCGGCCAGCACCTGCCGTTCGTCGGCCTCGGTGAAACGGGGAATCGGCGTGGGATGGAGAGCAATTGGGTCGATTCGGTCGCAACGCAGGGGCTTGACCGGACCGACGGCCTGACGAAATAGAATCCGGTCTTGGTGGTCGAGAATGAACGGCTTGGTCATGGGCGCCTCGGTGAGAACGCGGGGGGCGTCCGGCCAGGACAGGAATTTCCCCTAGTCTAACGCAACGTCGCTGCTCCCGCCCGATAAGGCCAGCGGGCAGACGGTCTGGGAGCACAGCTTCAACATGCGCATTTTGGTCAGCAACGACGACGGTTATCAGGCCCCCGGACTGCTGCGGCTGGTCGCCGCCCTGAGCGAACTGGCGGAAATCACGGTGGTCGCCCCCGATCGCGACCGCAGCGGGGCCAGCAACTCGCTCAGCCTCAAGAATCCCCTCTACGTCACCCAGCACGACAACGGCTTCTACAGCGTTGAGGGCACCCCCACCGACTGCGTCCATGCCGCCATCACCGGCCTGCTGGAACAGGAGCCGGACATGGTGGTGTCGGGCATCAACAGCGGCGCCAACCTGGGGGACGACGTGATCTATTCCGGCACGGTGGCGGCGGCGATGGAAGGCCGCTTCCTCGGACTGCCCGCCATCGCGATTTCCCAGGCTGCGCTTCGCCCAACCCATTTCGACGCCGCCTCCCGCGTCGCCGTTTGGCTGGTGCGGAGGTTGCGCGAACGGTTGCTGCCGCCCGATACCATCCTCAACGTCAATGTTCCCGACCTGCCCTGGGAGCAATTGGCCGGGTTCCAGGCCACCCGGCTCGGCCACCGCCACAAATCCGAACCGGTCATCAAGAGCATCGACCCGCGCGGCCGCCCGATTTACTGGGTAGGACCGTCCGGCCCCGAACAGGATGCCGGCCCCGGCACCGATTTTCATGCCGTGCGCGCCGGCCAGGTGTCCATCACGCCATTGCAGGTAGACTTGACTCGGCATGGCGCGCTCGGTTCCCTGGCGGAATGGTTGCGCGAAGAGTAATTTTGACAATCCAAAGCAGTTATTTGTTTTACTGAATTGACAAAATGCCAGTGGACGGACTGCATGGAAAAAGCTTATCATCATCAGATGCTTGGAATACGGAACAGGAAGAAGACAATCACGTGGTTCCAGCCCCGGCGCAAACGTGTGAGTGGACCCACGCGAATCCTCCCAATACGAACGCCGATTCTTGACAAATAATTAAAAGACGCAACTGGCATTGGCCCAAGCGTGAACACGATAACCCACCAAGCGAAGCTATGAGGAGGTCATCAATGTCCCGACGGATTGCCGTCTGTCTGGAAGCTGTGGTGTGCGAGGATGAATTGCCCATGGACGACCCTCTGTTGCACGAAGACAAGCTGGAGGATGCCGAGGACGAGGTGGTCGTGGAGGAGGCGCTGGAACCGGAGGATACTTCCTGGTCGGCGCCCGTCGCCGCCAGCCGGGAATTCACCCCGGAGGAATTGGACGCTACCCGCATGTATTTGGGCGAAATCGGCTTTTCTCCGCTGCTGACCGCCCAGGAAGAAGTTTACTACGCCCGTCGGTCCCTCAATGGCGACGCCAGCGCCCGCAACCGCATGGTCGAGAGCAATCTTCGCCTGGTGGTGAAAATCGCCCGCCGTTACATGAACCGGGGACTGAGCCTGCTCGATCTGATCGAGGAAGGCAATTTGGGGTTGATCCACGCGGTCGAGAAATTCGATCCGGAACGCGGCTTCCGGTTTTCGACCTACGCAACCTGGTGGATTCGCCAGACCATCGAGCGGGCGCTGATGAACCAAACCCGCATCATCCGCCTGCCGATCCACATCATCAAGGAAATCAACTACTACCTGCGGACGGCCCGGCAACTGGCGCAAACGCTGGACCACGAACCCACCGCTGAGGAAATCGCTCAGGCGATGGGCAAGTCGGTGGCCGAGGTGAAGCGGATGCTCCAACTCAACGAGCGGGTGGCCTCGGTGGACACTCCGATCGGCAAGGATGAGGATCGGTCGCTGCTGGACGCGATTCCCGACGACAACAATCCCGACCCTTCGCAATTTTTACAGGATACCGACCTCAACGAAAAGCTGGAGCAATGGCTCGGCCAGTTGAACGACAAACAGCGCATCGTGGTGGAGCGGCGGTTTGGTTTGGGCGGGCAGGACAAGGCCACCCTCGAGCAGGTCGGCAATGAAATCGGCGTGACCCGCGAGCGGGTACGGCAAATTCAGATCGACGCCCTGCGCCGGTTGCGCAAGATTCTCGAAAACGAGGGCTTTTCCCAGGATTTTCTGTAGGCTGGACCGGAGTAATCCCCTCCTTGAATAAGGAGGGGTGGCACAGCGCCCGGTCATTGGAGCATTGGGCTCAGGGGTGAGGGCGTCGGGCAAGGCCCGGCACCCTCAATCCGCCAGCAGCAACAGCGCCGCCGCGACCCGGCGGCCTTCCAGCATGATGATATTGTAGGTGCGGCAGGCGGCGGCCGTATCCATGATTTCCACCCCCACGCCGCGCGCCAACAATGATCCAATCAAAGGCCAACGTGGAAATCGCTGGCGACTACCGGTGCCCAGCAGCACGATCTCCGGTTCCAAACCGGCGATTACCTCAAAATGGGCTTCAACCAAATCCCCAAAGGTCTGCGGCGGCCAGTCGGTCACCAGCCGTTCGGGAGTAACGATCAAGCTCCGGCGGAATTCGTGTTCGCCGACCCTGACCCAGTCCGGTCCATAGCTGGTGATGGAATAATGGTTCAGATCGCTGTCAAGACTGAAGCGCATGGCAATCACTCGAAACGAAACGAGTTAATCGTGGGCGAATGGATTCATCCAGTATGATTTCACCCTTCAGAGTCAGCAACCCCCGCAATGTTCCAATCCACCGCGGGTCGCTGTTGCCGCTGAAGCGCTGTAACGACCGGGAGAATGCGCGATGACCGAAACCGCCCCCTATACGATCCTTGCCCTGGAACTCGGACGCATGGGCAACTTCATCTACGTGATCCACGACCACGCCACCGACCGCGCAGCGGTGGTGGACCCGGCCTGGGACGTGCCGAGCATTCTGGCCCTGACCGAAGGGCGCGGGCTGCGGATCACCGACATCCTGCTCACCCACAGCCATTTCGACCACATCAACGGGGTCGAGGCGCTGTTGAACCACAGCGATGCGCAATTGCACCTGCTGCGAGCAGAAGCGGCGTTCTGGGATCGCTATACCGACCTGCCGACCCTGCACGACGGCGGCGACCGCATCGAACTGGGCGAGACCGCGATTGAAATCCTGCACACTCCCGGCCACACCCCTGGATCGGCCTGCTACCGGCTGGACGATCAAGTGTTGACCGGCGACACCCTGTTCGTGTTCGGCTGCGGACGCTGCGACCTGCGCGGCGGGGACCCGGAGCAGATGTATCAGAGTCTGCGCCGGCTGGGCGAGCGGCTACCAGGCGGTACGATCATCCGCCCCGGCCACAACTACGGCGTCACCCCGACCTCGACCATGGTCGAACAGCTCGCCGGCAACCCGTTCCTGTATTTCGACGACTGTCCCGGCTTCGTCGAGTACCGCATGCATCTGCACGACCGGGAAGAGCCCTATCGACCCGAACCGCGCCCGCACCGCCACCCGCATTGAGCGATCAAAAACCTCCACCCTCACTCCACGCCGTTCCAACAACAGACCACTTTTTCCCGGGTAGAAATCAACGCATGATCATCAACTGCACCGTTTATGCCGACGGCTGCAAGCTGCCCAACCTCACCCTGGAGGACATCCCGGCGCTGCGCGACCGGCCAAACGCCTTCGTCTGGTTGGGGCTGAGGGAGCCGGACGAGGAATTGATGGCGCGAGTTCAGGAATTGTTCGGCCTGCACGAACTGGCTGCCGAGGATGCCCACCACGCCCATCAGCGGCCCAAGGTGGAGTTGTACGGCGATTGCCTGTTCGTGGTGTTGCGCACCGCCCAGATGAACGAAGGCCAGGTGGATTTCGGCGAGACGCACCTGTTCGTCGGGCCGCGCTATCTGGTATCGGTGCGGCACGGTGCCTCGCTGCCCTATGCCCCGGTGCGGGATCGCTGCGAGAGCAACCCACACCTGCTGAGCAAGGGGCCCGGGTTCGCGCTGTACGCCATCCTCGATTTCGTGGTGGACAACTATTTTCCGATTCTCCACACCGTGGAAGATGAGGTGGGGGAATTGGAAGAGCGGTTTTTCAAAGGCGATTTCAGTCAGGACGATCTCGGCCGGCTGTACCAATTCAAGCGGGATCTGGTGGAACTGCGCCGCGCCGCCGCGCCACTGGTCGAGGTCTGCAACTATCTGCTAACCGATGTGTTCACCCATCACGTTCCAGACGATATCCGGCCCTATTTCCGCGATGTCCACGACCATGCCCTGCGCATCAACGAGGCGGTGGAAATCATCCGGGAAACGCTGGGGCTAGCCCTGCAAATCAGCCTGTCGCTGGGCGCGGCCCGTCAGAACGAGGCGACCAAGCGATTGGCCGGCTGGGGCGCGCTGCTGGCGATTCCGACCATGGTGTTCAGCATCTACGGCATGAACTTTAAGGGCTGGTTTCCCGAACTCGAATGGAGGTATGGCTATCCCGCTGTCATGGGTGGCGTAGCGGTAACCTGCCTGCTGCTATACCGCTATCTGAAGAAATCCGGGTGGTTGTAGATGTTCCAGTTCGCACCGATCGGAGTGGTCCATTCCTGGCTGTTGGCGGATCTCAAGGAGGCGCGGGAGCGGTTGAACCAAGGGCCGACCAACAGCTCGCGCCCGCCGAGCAGTCGGGCGCCGTGGGACCGGGCGAGACCGTGGTCGAGCCCGATGAGGCCGAGGCGTGCTCGGCGGTGGCGGCAGAACCGGCCGAGGGACCGCCACCACGGGCCAATCGGCGGCGGTGGACACCGCCGCCCCCCTGGCGGCGGTGAAAGCGGCCCGGAAGGCGGGCAAGCAGCCCGGCGCGCCGGGGGTGGGCCTGACCCAGGTCTTCACGGCGCAGGAGGAGATCCCCCACTATCCCGATGTTTGCGCCGGCTGCGGACAGGTGCTGGCCGACCCGGTCGGGGCGGTAGCCTATACCAGCTTCCAGGCGGTGGACCTGCGGCGGGGCGCGGCGGACGAGCCGGGGTTGCGGCTGTGGGTGGTGGACTACCGCTATTATCAGGGCCCTGCGCCTGCGGGCATCACTCCCGGGCGACGGCTGGTCGGGGTGAAGTCGATCCGCTGCTGGCCGGGGTGGAACTGAGCGAATGGCGGGTGGTCGGCCCCGGCTTGGCGGGGTTGATCGTCGCCCTGAGCCTGCGGTTCCGGCTGTCGCGGGCGCGAATTCAGGAATTCCTGCGCGAGTGGCTGGGGTGGAACTGAGCATCGGCACGATCCACCAGACGCTCCACGAAGCCGCCGCCGCGTTGGCCCCGGCGGTAGACGAGTGGTGGACGCAGTGCTGGCCAGCGGTCTGCTGCACGCCGATGAAACGTCCTGGCCGGAGCGGGGCCAGCCGCTGTGGCTGTGGGTGTTCACCGCCGCCACCGTCACCCTGTACTCCGTCGCCGGCCGGGGCAAGGAACTGGTCCAGAACGTGCTGGAGGGCTTCACCGGCTGGCTGATGAGCGACGGCTGGGTCTCCTACCGCCACTACCCGCGGCGGTTGCGCTGCTGGGCGCACCTGATCCGCAAGGCGCGGGGCCTGTCCGAAAGTTACCATCGCTTTCGCGAGAAGTTCGGCATTCCCCGCCAGTCGGGGCTGGCGCCAGCGGCTCGGGCCACCCTGGAACTGCTGCCTCCCTACAATCAGCAGGGGGCGGTGCGCGGCCTGGAAGGCTTCTCACATTTGTGGCTGGTGTTCGTCTTCCATGGCATCCCGGCGGGGCGCTGGCGGCCGACGGTGCGGCCACCGCGCCTGGGCGGTAACCGGCGGCTGGGCGTGTTCGCCACCCGCTCCACCTTCCGGCCCAATCCCATCGGGTTGTCCGCGGTCAGGTTGGAACGCATCGCGGCCTGCAAAAGTCGGGTACTGTTGCATCTGGCGGGCGTGGATTTGCTGGACGGCACGCCGGTGCTGGACATCAAACCCTACCTGCCTTATGCCGACCGTATCGCCAAGGCCACCAGCGGTTTTGCCCCCGATCCGCCGGCGTTGTTGCCGTCGGTGGACTTCAGTCCGGAGGCCGCCAGGTTCTGCGCAGCGTGGCCGTCGGGCGACTTGCGGGACCTGATCACCCAGATTCTGCGCCAGGACCCCCGGCCGGCCTACGAACGGGCTGATCCAAAACCCCAACTTCACGGCATGAAGTTGTACAACCTTGATGTGCGCTGGGAAACGCGGGGCGGGGTGGCGTATGTGAAGGAAATCGCGGAGTACGAACCGGACAAGGGGTCGCTGGCCAAGGCTTTTTAGAACTTCATATCCTCGAAAAACTTCTTCACCCCATCCAGCCAACTGCCCTGCTGCGGGGTATGGCGCTTGCCGCCGGGTTCCATGGTGTCGGCGAACTTCTGCAACAGCTCCTTCTGTTCCCGAGTTAGGTTGATCGGCGTTTCGATCACCACCCGGCACAACAGATCGCCGGTTGGGCCACCACGCACTGGTTTGACACCTTTGCCACGGATGCGGAACACCTTGCCGGTCTGGGTCTCGGGCGGAATCCTCAGACTCAGCCGCCCGTCCAGAGTGGGTACTTCCAAATCGCCGCCAAGTGCGGCGACGGTGAAACCGATCGGTACTTCGCAATACAACTCATTGTCTTCGCGGGTGAAGATCGGATGCGGCTTAACCTGGATCTGCACGTAAAGATCGCCCGGTGGCCCGCCATGCTCGCCGGCCTCGCCCTCGCCGGCCAGCCGAATCCGGTCGCCGTTGTCTACCCCCGCTGGCACCTTGACCGACAGCGTCTTCTGCTCCTCCACCCGGCCGCCGCCCCGGCAGGTCTCGCAGGGTTCGGGAATGATCGTGCCCCGTCCCTGACAGCGCGGACAGGTTTGCTGGATCGAGAAAAAGCCCTGCTGCATCCGCACCTGACCGACTCCCCGGCAGGTGGAACAGGTGGTCGGCTTGGTGCCTGGCTTGGCGCCATTCCCTCCGCAGGTGCCACAGATCACCAGGGTCGGCGCTCGAATCTTGGCGGTGGTGCCAAATACAGCCTCTTCCAGAGTCAAATCCAGGGTGTAGCGCAGGTCTGCGCCCCGATAGCTCTGTGCGCCGCCGCGCCCTCCGCCGAAAATGTCCCGGAACACGCCGCCGAAAATATCGCCAAGGTCGGCCGGGCCGCCAAATCCGCCACCCGCCGCGCCGTCCACGCCCGCGTGACCAAACTGGTCGTAGGCGGCCCGCTTGCGCGCATCGCTCAGCGCCTCGTAGGCTTCCTTGGCCTCCTTGAACTTCTCTTCCGCCACGTGATCGCCGGGGTTACGGTCGGGGTGGTGCTTCATCGCCAGCCGCCGATACGCCTGCTTGATCTCGGCCTCGCTGGCGTTACGGGCCACATTGAGGATTTCGTAATAATCGCGTTTGGCCATGTTTCGGTCTTGCGTCGCGGAAGTCGCGGAAGTCGCGGGTGAATGCATCCAAAACCAAAAATCCGGGAGGGCTTCTCACCCTCCCGGATTCGCAGTTTAGCGCAGCCGAGGCTCCTACTTCTTTACTTCCTCGAATTCGGCGTCCACCACGCCATCGTCCGGCTTGTGGCCGCCGCCGGGGCCACCGTGCGGGCCACCAGCGCCGCCTTCCGGTCCGCCGCCGGCCTGGCCGTAAATCCGCTCGGCCAGCTTGCCGGAAGCCTCGGCCAAGGTCCGGGTCTTGGCTTCAATCGCGCTCTTGTTGTCGGTCTTGGCCGTGGTCCGTAGATCGCTGATCGCCGCTTCGATGGCCGACCGCTCGCCGCCTTCCACCTTGTCGCCCAGATCGCGCAGGGTTTTCTCGGTGGCGTGAATCAGGTTTTCGGCCTGGTTGCGAGCGTTGACCAGTTCGTGGAACTTGCGGTCTTCGTCGGCATGGGCCTCGGCGTCGCCGACCATCCGCTTGATTTCGTCCTCGGACAAGCCTGAGGAGGCCTTGATGACGATACGGTTCTCCTTACCGGTGGCCTTGTCCTTGGCCGAGACGTGCAGGATACCGTTGGCGTCGATGTCGAAAGTCACTTCGATCTGCGGCACGCCGCGCGGCGCCGGCGGGATGTCCTGCAAATCGAACTTGCCCAGCGACTTGTTGGCCGAAGCGATCTCGCGCTCGCCCTGCAACACATGCACCGTCACTGCCGTCTGGCTGTCGTCGGCGGTCGAGAACACCTGGGTCGCCTTGGTCGGGATCGTGGTGTTCTTTTCGATCAGCTTGGTCATCACCCCACCCAGGGTTTCGATGCCCAGCGACAGCGGGGTCACGTCGAGCAACAACACGTCCTTAACCGAGCCACCCAGCACGCCGCCCTGAATCGCCGCGCCGACCGCCACCGCCTCGTCGGGGTTGACGTCCTTGCGTGGTTCCCTGCCGAAAAACTCGCGCACCTTCTCCTGCACCTTGGGCATCCGGGTCTGGCCGCCGACCAGCAGCACGTCGTCGATCTGGCCGATACCCAGCCCGGCGTCCTTCAGTGCGATCCGGCAGGGACCGATGGTTTTGTCGACCAGATCCTCGACCAGCGATTCCAGCTTGGCGCGGGTCAGCTTGAGGTTCAGATGCTTCGGCCCGCTGGCGTCCGCCGTCATGTAAGGCAGGTTGATCTCGCTCTGCTGGCTGGAGGACAACTCGATCTTGGCTTTCTCAGCCGCTTCCTTGAGTCGTTGCAGGGCTAGCGGGTCGTTGGCCAGGTTGATGCCGGACTCGCGCTGGAACTGCTCGATCAGGTAATCGATGATCCGCTTGTCGAAATCCTCACCGCCCAGGAAGGTGTCACCGTTGGTCGAGAGCACCTCGAACTGCTTCTCGCCGTCCACTTCGGCGATCTCGATGATCGAGATGTCAAAGGTGCCGCCGCCCAGGTCGTAGACTGCGATCTTGCGGTCCTTGGTGCTGGACTTGTCCATGCCGAAGGCCAGCGCAGCCGCCGTCGGTTCGTTGATGATGCGCTTCACTTCCAAGCCAGCGATGCGGCCAGCGTCCTTGGTGGCTTGGCGCTGGCTGTCGTTGAAATAGGCTGGCACCGTAATCACCGCATCGGTAACCGGGTGGCCGAGGTAGTCCTCGGCGGTCTTTTTCATTTTCATCAGCACCCGCGCGGAGATTTCCGGCGGCGCCATTCTCTTGCCATGCGTCTCGACCCAGGCGTCACCGTTGTCGTTCTTGACGATCTTGTAGGGGACGAGATCAATATCCTTCTGCACCTCCGGCTCGCTGAAGCGGCGGCCGATGAGACGCTTGACCGCGAACAGTGTGTTGCGCGGGTTAGTGACAGCCTGGCGCTTGGCCGGCTGGCCGACGGTGATTTCTCCGTCCTCGAGGAAGGCTACGACCGAGGGCGTGGTCCGGTCGCCTTCGCTGTTCTCAATCACCCGAGGCTTGCCACCCTCCATGATCGCTACGCAGGAGTTGGTGGTGCCCAGGTCGATGCCGATGATATTGCTCATTGCCGCACTCTCTAAATTCGAAAGGATTCGGATAATTCGGTGGGTTTATTTTACCTGCCGTTACACATGGGGATGCCCGGGCGGGTTTTCAATGGTGGGCGGCGGATTCAGTCGGCCGGCTTGGGCGGGGCCTGGGCGACCAGCACTTTAGCCGGGCGGATGAGGCGGTCATTGAGCAGACATCCCTTTTGCAGCACCTGCACCACGGTGTTCGGCTCGGCCTGGTCGGTCGGTAGCAGAGCCATGGCCTCCTGCTCGTTGGGATTAAACTTGGCGCCGAGGGGATTGATTTCGCGGGCGCCGAATTTTTCCATTGCCGCCGCCAGTTGCCTGAGTGTCAGTTCGACCCCTTCCCGCAGTTTGGCTACATCCACGGCGTCGTTGGTGGCCGCCAGTCCCAGTTCCAGGCTGTCGCGCACCGGCAACAGCTCGCCGAAGAACCGTTCCAGAGCAAATTTGTGGGCGTTCTGCACGTCGCGCTCGGCGCGCTTGCGCAGGTTTTCCATCTCGGCGTGGGCGCCCAGATACAGCTTCCAGTGTTCGTCGGCCTTGGCCAGCGCCTGGTCCAGTTCGCGTTGCACTGCTTCGAACTCCGCGTGGTTGATCGGAAGTACATCCTCCTCCCCGGCGGCCGGCGCGGGGGCATTTTCCGCGAAGGTATGCGTCGCCCCGGCGGCCTCCGGGTTGGTGCTGGACTCCAGCGTGGGGTCTGCTTGGGTCATGATCGTTCTCCATCACCGGTAAAATAAGGTTGGGGCGGACGAACGCCACCTCTGATGGACTGAAGAGTTGGGGTTCAATCGTGGAAATTCAAGGCCGCGCGTTTGGCCTCGACCCATGGCCGGGCGACGAAGGACCGAATGATGGACGGAATCTAGCTGCTAAAGGCGAGGCAGAATGGTGCTACCCTGATCGTAACTTTGGAACCTGGATCTCAGGTGCGCTCGCGGGCTAATTTCAACCCGACTTAGATAGCAGACTCGGCGCTGGGGTAACAGGCCAGTTGCTCGATCAGACGGCCATCCTCCAGCAACATCCTTGATATAAGGCGATTTACTGAAAAGGTTTTACCGAACCGGGCTTGGTCTCTTCCCCATGAAAAAGGGGGAGCAGCTACCCTCCATTTCCTGGCCAAGGAGGAAAGTTCTTTCCGGAAATCGACTAGGGTTTATCCAGGGCGGAGGTGCAGAAGAGGTGACTTATGTCCTGGATCAGTGCTATTGATTGCTCCAAAATCACCAGAGCTTTACCACAAGGCGTTCGGATAACCATTGGGGCAATACTGATTGAGCAAGTATGAAACACCATAGGCGCATGGTGAAAAAAGCACAAAAGGATGGAATAGATGGTGGCTACGGGTGGACTTGAACCACCGACACCGGCATTATGAGTGCCAAGGACGCTCTCAACAGACCATTTAAACAATCACTTAGCGCCATCCGCCCCACGCCCATCGGACTTGGATGGACAGGAAGTTTCCCCGCGTGACCGGGTTTCGTCACGATCTGGTCACGCCCACTGGCGCTCCGACTCCTACCAGCGCCCCTCTCGTTTCTCCCCACCAGAGCAGCATACCTCAATCCTGCTCCTGCGTCGTCGCCAGCAGCATCTGCTTCAGCCGTTGCGGCTGGTCGGTGCCCAGTCGCGGGCGCCTGCCCGAGGTCGGGGTGATCTCCACCGCTTCCCAATCCGACGCATTGTACAGCCAGACGTGCAGGTGCGGTGGATGCGCCGTCCATGCCGCCAGAAGTTGCGAGCCGGATTGACGGCCACAATCTCGGCTAGCAGGGTCCTCTCACGGATCATGCCGATGCCGATGCGAAATGCCAAGCGCACCGCACGATTTTGACGGTGAGCGAATAAAACAGCGCGGGTAGCATCGAGCATTTCATCGCGTGACCGATTGAACCACCGCAATCCGAGCGACAATTTCGTTG
>CAVOKM010000023.1:0-35139 GCA_963696515.1 uncultured Gammaproteobacteria bacterium | reverse complement strand
TGCGATGTATCACGTAACTTCCCGGGGAGATGGGCGGGAGGTTATTTTCCTGGGCGATGACGACAGGAATCAGTTATTGAGCGGATTGGCGGAGGTCGTCCGGGATGACAACTGGGCGGTCCATGCCTATTGTCTGATGAACAACCACTATCATCTGCTGATTGAAACCCCCGAGCCCAATCTCGCCAAGGGGATTCGTCAATTGAATGGAGTCTACACGCAGCGCTTCAACCGCAGGCAGGGTCGGGTGGGGCATGTCTTCCAGGGTCGTTACAAAGCAATACTCGTGCAAAAGGAATCCTACCTGCTGGAACTGTCGCGTTATATCGTGCTCAATCCAGTCAGGGCGCGGATGGTGCGCAACCCGGCGGAATGGCCCTGGAGTAGTTACCACGCCACGGCCGGCCTGTGTGATACGCCGGTCTGGCTCCGTACCGATGGGGTGCTATCCGCTTTTGGCGAGCAACGCCGCGTCGCCGTGGCGAGATATGAGGCTTTCGTGGCGGCGGGCATAAATCAACCAAGTCCCTGGGACCGCTTGAAGAATCAGATTTTTCTGGGGTCCGAAGCCTTTGTGACCGAAATGCTGGGCAACATCCGTCCGGATGATCCCTTGCACGAAATCCCGGTCGTTCAGCGGCGACCGCCGCCGAAACCGCTCTCGCAGTTTGCTAAAGCGCACGAACGCGATGAGGCCATCTATTTCGCTTACGCCAGCGGAGGCTACAGTCTCAAGGAAATCGGAGACTATTTTGGCTTACACTACTCGCGGATCAGTCGCATTCTCCAAAAGCAACGAATGGCAAAAGACAAGACCTGACCCCTTATGATCATCGACGGCAAACGTTTCGCCGCCCGCTTGCGCGACAGCATCGCCACTCACGTCGCCCAACTCCGGGCAGACCACGATCTTATTCCCGGCCTGGCGGTGGTGCTGGTGGGCGAAGACCCCGCCAGTCAGATTTACCTTCGCAACAAGGGCTTGCAAGCGCGGGAAGCCGGTATGAACTCGTTCGAAAACCGGCTGCCGGCGACCGCCTCACAGACTGAACTGCTGGCGCGCATCGCCGAATTGAACCGGGACCCGGCGGTCAACGGCATTCTGGTGCAACTGCCATTGCCGAAACAGATCGACTCGGAGGCGGTGGTCGAGGCGATTGCGGTTAGCAAGGACGTGGACGGTTTTCACCCCCTGAACGCCGGCCTGCTGGCGGTGGGGGGAACCGGCATGGTGCCCTGCACCCCACTGGGCTGCCTGATGTTGCTCAAGAACCAGTTGGGAAACCTGGCTGGCCAGCGGGCGGTGGTGCTGGGACGTTCCAATATCGTCGGCAAGCCCTTGGCGGCATTGTTGCTGCGGGAGCATTGCACCGTGACCATCGCTCATTCCCGCACCCGCGACCTGGTGGATGAATGCCGGCGGGCGGACATTTTGGTTGCGGCGGTCGGCCGGGCGCAAATGGTCAAGGGCGATTGGATCAAGCCGGGCGCGACGGTGATCGATGTCGGCATCAACCGCATTCCCACCCCGGATGGCAAGGGCCGGCTGGTGGGCGACGTGGATTTCGACTCGGCGGTCGAGGTGGCTGGGGCAATCACCCCCGTGCCGGGCGGGGTCGGGCCGATGACCATTGCCTGTTTGCTGTTGAACACCCTGACCGCCGCCTGCCGACAGCACGGCATCACCGTGCCCGAGGTTAGGCCGGTGACGTGACCGGCGCGCGGCGGCGGCGCTTACCAGGACCATGCGCTTCCGGGGCTGGACAACCCCGGAAAACAGTGGCGCTGATTCAGTCGATCCGCTGCCACTTCTGGCGCTTGCTGAAGAACATCCATTTACCGGTGACATCCAGGGTCTTGCCGCCATCGGTCAGCTTTGCATTACTCTTATAGGCGCCGCCGTCGGCCGGGTTGAAAATCTTGCCGTCCGTCCACTCTTCGCCCTCCTTCTTCAAGTCCCACAAAATTCGCATTCCGACCAACGGCTTGTCCTTGAGATCGCCCTCGCATTTGCTGCACGTCTTTTCTGTGGCGCCCTCCAGCAGTTCCACGATCTTGCCGGTCATTACACCGTTGTTCTCGGTGATCCGCACGATGCTCTTGGGTTTGCCATTTTGTCGTCGTTGGTTTTCCATTTACCGACCGGTGAATTGGGATCGGCTGCTTGCGCCGTTGCCAGGAATAGTAATCCGATCAGGACACCAAGTCCTGCGCCCAGTTGTGATATTTTCATATGATTTCTTCTGGTGTTGGGGGTTTCCGCGGTCGCGCGGCGGTTGGAATAGTGTAGGTTGAAGCCAGTGCGCTCGCCTGGTACATACCTTGCTAGGTACATGTCGGCCGTTGCGTAGCAGTGATTGGGTTGAATGAGTGATGGACACTGGCCCGGAACGAGCAGATGCACAACCGGCCAAGAATTAGACTGTCTAAGGTCTCAATAGCCGGGTTATGCTTAACGGCGATTACGGTCGGAATGCGACATGCTGCCCATCGAAGTGGAATTATTGCTGCTGGTTTTAATCGCCAACGGTGTGCCGGTCATTGCCGCAGCGATTTGCGGCAATTGGGGCGCCCAGCCGTTGGACGGCGGCTGGCTGCTGGCGGATGGACGACGCCTGTTGGGTGATTCGAAAACCTGGCGCGGCGTGTTGCTGGCGCCATTGGTGACCGGCGCGAGCGCCGCGTTGTTGGGTTTCCCAGTGGGAGTCGGAGTGGTGGTCGGTGGCGCCGCCATGCTGGGCGATCTGCTGTCGAGTTTTGTCAAGCGGCGGTTGGGCATGGTTTCCAGTAGCATGGCCTTGGGATTGGATCAGATTCCAGAAGTGTTACTGCCGCTACTGGTGGTGGCGGGTGAATTCGCAATGAGCTGGGCGGCCATCGGTTGGACGGTGGCTGGCTTTATCGTGCTGGAACTCACACTCTCGCCGGTGTTCTACCGGCTCGGTATCCGCAATCGGCCTTATTGAGCGGACGACGATCCGGCACGCAGATAGTGGAGGGTGATTTCCGGGGGGCAATTGAAGCGCACCCCGACTACTGAGGAACCCGATCCCACCGAGGTGTAACCGTGCATGGCATGATAGCGCCAAGCTCCCCGGCAGAAACGCCGCGGGCAGTCCGCATTGGTCATCATGGCGATGCCGCCGGGCAGGCAAATCTGACCGCCGTGGGTATGGCCGCTGAGCATGAGGTCGAAGCCGGCGTGCGCGGCCCGTTGATAGGGCTCCGGCGAATGCGACAGCAGGATGGCTGCTGCGTCTGGCGGGATGTGCTGGGCGGCCTTGTCGAAATTTTCCACCTGAAAGAAATGCGGGTCGTCGATACCGGCCAGATGCAAGGTCGCGTCGTCGCGTTCCAGGACGACCGCCTCATTGAGGAGCAGGGTGATGCCCAGTGCTTCGATGGCCGGGACCATGCGGATGGAGTCGTGGTTGCCCAGGATGGCGTAGACCGGTCCGCGCAGATGCGGACGTACCTTGGCCAAGGCTTCGAGGGCGGCTTCGTGGGCGCCGTAAGTCTTGGCCCGGAAGTCGCCGGTCATCACGCAGACATCGTAATTCACCTGTTGCAGGCGCTCGATCAGGGCGTTGGGATAACCATCGTCCATGTCCAGGTGCAGGTCGCTGAGGTGCAGGAGAGTAAAGCCGTCGAAAGATGGAGGCAGCCGGGGAATGACTACCTCGTTATGGCGGATCCGGATGGCGGCAGCGTTGCGCAACCCCCGGCGATACAGCCCCAGGCCGCGCAGGGTCAAGCGCATCAGCGCATGGATCGAGTGCCAGTTCTCGATGTGGAAGAACGTCCTGCCCCGCCCGAAGATTTGGGTGGCGTGATCGGCCTCGATGCCGAGCCGTTGCTGTAGGTGAACCCGCCCGATCCGTTTTTCCAGCCGTTTGAGTTCCACGGTTTCCCGGTCCACGACCACGCCACTTGAATGACGTGGGCCGGCCAATTTGGACCAGGGAGGGCTATTGTGAGCTGAAGGTTGTTTCATAACGGGTTATCTTCTTGGTCATCCGCGTATTTTGCACTCATGGTAACCAATGATCCGCAAGTATGATGCCAAATTGGCACCATGGATAGGTTGTGGTGAAACTTCAAGGGCGACTGCTGGCTAAAGCCGTTGCCGCAACACCTCCATGATTTCCACATCGCTGAGAACGAGCGGATTGGTTTTCATGCTGCTGCCGCGCGAATGGGCGACGACGTGAGCGAAATCGTTTTCCTGAATGCCGTAAGCGTGCAGTCGGGGAAGGGCCAGCCGTTCGGTCCAGTCGTCCAACAACACCAGCAGGGCGGCGTGCGACTCCTCGGGATGGGGAAAATGTCGGCCGTTCAGAATATCGCCGGCCCGGGCGTATTTGCTCCAGGATGGGTTATCGGGATCGCGTTCCCGCAGCGCGGCCAAGTTGACGCGGGTGGCGGCCCCGGCCAGGGTGCCGCAGACCACGCCGTGAGGAATCGGAAAAAATGCACCCAGCGGCGAGGCCAGCCCATGCACCGAACCCAGTCCGGTTTGGGCCAGACAGATTCCTGACAGCAGCGCCGCGTAGGCCATGCACGAACGACCAATGGCAGCTTCATCGCCACCCTCGTACCAGGCGAACAATCCCTCCCGCACCGCTTTCAGGCCGCTTTCCGCCAGGGCGTCGGTGAAGGGATTGGCCTTGATGGAGACATAGGATTCCAGCAATTGCGTCAATGCATCCATGGCGTTGGCGGCAATTTGCGGAGGGGGACAGGTCGCCAGCAAATCCGGGTCGAGCAGGGCGTATTCCGGGACGAGCAGGTCGTGGCGGAAGGATTTCTTGAAGCCGTCGCGACCGCGCACGCTGAGTACGGCGTTCTTGGTCGCTTCGCTGCCGGTGCCGGCGGTGGTGGGCACGGCAATAAACGGCGTGGCGGGGCCGTGGTAAGGCTTCTCCGGGCCGACCCCTTCCAGATAGTCCAAAACCGAATCGCCGCTCGGCAACAGTCCGGCAATCGCCTTGGCGGCATCCAATACGCTGCCTCCCCCGATGCCGGCGACGACTTGGATTCCCGTACCGTGGAATTGCCGAACGGCTTCATCCACCAATTGCGGCGAAGGCTCGTCGCCCACCCGCGCCTGTTCCCAGCCGATGCCGGCTTTCTCCAACGCCGCCAGCAACACCGGCCAGTGCGGGGAATCCGCGAACGAACACTGGCCGGTGACCAGTAATACCCGATTGCCGTTTTGGCCGATCAGGCCAGGCAGTTTGCCGATGGCGCCAACGCCGAATTCGATGCGCGGCAGGCGGGCGATGGAAAATGAGTGGATCATGAGCGGTTGCTCCAGAGAGAGGTGAGGGGTGAGAACAGCATCGTTCGCTTCACCCCAGCTCCTCTCCCAAGGAACGAAAAGTTAGAACCCGTACAGTGCCTTGTACTCCGCGTCGCGGCTGGCGATCAGCTTGGCGAGGTTGAACACCACCTTGCACTGCTTCCAGGTGGCATCGTCCTGCATCTTGCCGTCGATCATCACCGCGCCGCTGCCGTCGGGCATGGCCTCGATGACCCGCTTGGCCCAGGCCACTTCTTCCTGCTTCGGGCTGAATACCCGCTTGGCAATGGCGATCTGATTGGGGTGCAGCGACCAGGCGCCAACGCAGCCCATCAAATAGGCGTTGCGGAACTGATCCTCGCAGGCCACCAGGTCGGCGATGTCGCCAAACGGGCCGTAGAAGGGCAGGGCGCCGACGCTGGCGCAGGCATCCACCATCTTGGCCATGGTGTAGTGCCACAGATCCTGCTGCGCGGTTGGGCGCGGGGCGTCGGGATTCTTGGGATCGGGATCGATGCGCACCACGTAATCGGGATGACCACCGCCGACCCGGGTCGTCTTCATCCGCCGCGAGGCGGCCAGATCGGCCGGCCCGAGGCTCATGCCCTGCATCCGCGGGCTGGCGTTGGCGATTTCGTCGACGTTGGCGACTCCAAGAGCGGTTTCCAGGATGGCGTGGATCATCAGCGGTTTTTGCACGCCGTACTTGGCTTCCAATTGTGCCAGCAGTTGATCGGCGAAGTAGATGTCCCACGCGCCCTGAATCTTGGGCAGCATGATCACGTCCAGCTTGTTGCCGATCTCGCCGACCAGGCGGATCAGGTCGTCCAGGAACCACGGGCTGTCCAGGCTGTTGACGCGGGTCCAAAACTGGGTATCGCCGAAATCCACGCTCTTGCCGATTTGCACCAGCCCTTCGCGGGCGGCTTCCTTGCGGTCGATGGGCACGGCGTCTTCCAGGTTGCCAAGCATGATATCCACGGTCTTGGCGATGTCCGGCACTTTGACCGCCATCTTGGGATTGCTGGGATCAAAAAAGTGGATCATCCGCGAGGGTAATACCGGAATCTCGCGGAGGGGCTCGGGGGCGCCGACGACCTTGGGTTTGAAGAAATCGCGGGGACTGCGCAGCATGGTTTTATCCTCCCAGGTTAATGACCTTCGTATTTCTGGATGAGTTTTTGCGCGGCCACGGTCGGGGGTAGATGACCCTCGATCACGGCGTATTCCACATCGGCGCGGATGCTACCAACGCCAGCGTGGTTGAAGAAGCTGGTATGCAGATGTTCCTCGACCATGGAGTATACCCAATCCAGGGTTTGCCGTTGCCGCCGCTTCTCGAACACGCCGCTGGCCGTGACTTGCTGGCGGAATTCGCCGATCACTTTCCAGATCGCGTCGATGCCCTCGCCGTTGAGGGCGGAACAGGTATAAGCCTTGGTGCGCCAACCTTTGGTGGCCGGGGCGAGATAGTGCAGCGCCCGATTGTAGTCGGCGCGGGCGGCGCTGGCGCGGATCTTGTTGTCGCCATCGGCCTTGTTGACCAGCAGGGCGTCGGCCAACTCCATGATACCTTTCTTGATGCCCTGTAACTCGTCGCCGGCCCCGGCGATCATCAGCAGCAGGAAGAAATCGACCATCGAACGCACCGTGGTTTCGCTCTGACCCACGCCGACGGTTTCCACCAGGATCACGTCGAAACCGGCGGCCTCGCAGACCAGGATGGTTTCGCGGCTCTTGCGGGTCACGCCGCCCAGGGTGCCGCTGGACGGGGAAGGTCGGATGAAGGCGCGGAGGTCGCGCGACAGCAGTTCCATGCGGGTTTTGTCGCCGAGGATGCTGCCGCGGGTGACGGTGCTGCTGGGGTCCACCGCCAGCACCGCGACCTTGTGGCCCTGCTCGCACAGGTGCAGGCCGAGCGCTTCGATAAAAGTGCTCTTGCCGGCGCCGGGCACGCCGGTGATGCCGATTCGGATCGAGTTGCCGGTGTGGGGAATGAGTTGCCGCAGAACCTCCTGGGCCATGTCGAAATGTGCCTGGGAATTGCTTTCAACCAGGGTGATGGCCTGCGCCACCACATTGCGGTCGCCGGCCAGCACGCCGGCCACGTATTCGTCCACCGTCAGCCGGCGGCGGCGCGGGGTGTGCTTTCGGGGCACCGCCACGCTGGCTTGACCGGGAATGCCGTCATGGCCGCCTTCAACGCCGGACATGACCGAGGTGGTGAACTCCGCGCCGGCATTGGCGGGAACCCAGTCGGGTTTGTGGTGTTTTTTGGTCATGAGAAGTGCCTTTAGCAAGGCTTTTTAGGGCATTGATTGGGCGGTATAAGACATAGTCAATCGGTCCAGCGATAAGTAGAACGGTTTGAAGAGTGTGTCTGTAACCGGTAATTGTGAGTTGCTGATTCTTGCGGTTTAAACTGGTTGATCCGCGTTACATGCAACAACGCATGTTAGTTGTTCGTTGCTACTTGCAGAAACTGCTTATCTTCTGCGTCCTAAACGGCCTCTATCGGTGGCCCTTTGGCAAGAGTAGCGAGATTGCTGATAAATTGACTCAGCGAACTTAGGGGTACTGTTCGCTCAATTCGACTAGCGCCCTCAAAAGTTCCAAGCGAGTTTTTTCAATCATGGTGCTTGATTAGATTGGCTATTATTGCTGCAATGTTTGGCAATCAGTTCCCTTACCACAGGTACAAGTTCCGTAGGTATTTCCATCACGGTTTGGGTTTGATCGTGGAGCATAGCCTCGTCCTCGGCAACCGCCTCATCTTCAGTCTGCGCTTCATAATGCGCAATAACCTTCCGAACTCGCTGTTCGTCCCAGCCGGGAGGGTATTTACTTTGCTTCATCTTCTGGCTCCTTTGCGTTTATGCCGTCTTCGATAGGCTATCAGTGGCTTGCCTTTCAGTTCGTAAGCGGTGATAACAAATACGCTATCGGGTTCTGGATCAGGTACATAGATCACTCGTAAGTAGCGCCCGCCGCGCGTTTGACCGATGGCTATCCTTGAGCCTTCACGACCCGGACGATCTTCACCCGGGTTTTGTAAAACAGCCTCGACTTCATTCTCATCAACATCATGGTTGTAGATATGGGGCGCGTCCGTTTGTGGATCAATGTAGAAGCGAAGATTCATAATGGGTTCATGATTTGTAGACAGGGTGGGCAATGCCCACCCTGCCATCCCTCACCTCACCCTCACGCTGCCAGGCGTTCGTTCAACTCCACCAGCACCTTTTGCGCGGCGACCGGAATCACCGTGCCGGGGCCGAAGATCGCCGCCGCGCCGTTGGCTCTGAGGTACTCGTAGTCCTGGGCCGGGATGACGCCGCCGATGACCACCATGATGTCCTCCCGGCCCAGCTTCTTCAGTTCCGCGATCAGTTGCGGCAGCAGGGTCTTGTGGCCGGCGGCTAGCGAACTCATGCCGACCACATGCACGTCGTTTTCCACCGCCTGCCGGGCGACTTCCTCCGGAGTTTGGAACAGCGCGCCGATGTCCACGTCGAAACCAAGATCGGCGAACGCAGTCGCGATCACCTTGGCGCCCCGGTCGTGGCCGTCCTGCCCGAGCTTGGCGACCAGGATGCGCGGCCGGCGACCTTCGCGCTGTTCAAATTCGTCGGCCATCCGCAGCACCCTGGAGATTTCCTCGGCGTCGCCAAACTCGCTGCTGTAGACGCCAGAAATGGCGCGGATAATGGCCTTGTGCCGGCCAAATACCTTCTCCATGGCATCGGAGATTTCACCCAGCGAGGCGCGAGCGCGGGCGGCCTCGACGGCCTTTTCCAGCAGGTTGCCGGAACCGGCGCTGGCGGCTTCGGTGATGGCGTTCAGACAGGCTTTCACCTTGGCCTCGTCGCGTTGGGCGCGCAGCTTGTGCAAACGCTGCACCTGCGACTCGCGCACGGCGGTATTATCGATGCTCAGGATTTCCAGCGGCTCTTCCTTGGTCAACCGGTACTTGTTGACGCCGACGATGGTCTCCTTGCCGGAGTCGATCTGCGCCTGCCGCCGCGCTGCTGCTTCCTCGATGCGCATCTTGGGCAGGCCGGTTTCGATGGCCTTGGCCATGCCGCCCAGGCTTTCCACTTCCTGAATATGGCCCCAGGCCCGCTTGACCAGTTCGTGGGTCAGCGCCTCGACGTAGTAGGAACCACCCCACGGGTCCAGCACCTTGCAGATGGCCGTTTCGTCCTGCAAATAAAGCTGGGTGTTACGGGCGATGCGGGCCGAGAAGTCGGTCGGCAGGGCGATGGCTTCGTCCAGGGCGTTGGTGTGCAGCGACTGGGTATGACCCAGGGCCGCCGCCAGCGCCTCGACGCAGGTGCGAGTGACGTTGTTGAACGGGTCCTGTTCCGTCAAGCTCCAGCCCGAAGTCTGGCTGTGCGTGCGCAGCGCCATGGACTTGTCGCTCTTCGGGTTGAACTGCTTGATGATCTTGGACCACAGCAGCCGACCGGCCCGCATCTTCGCCACTTCCATGAAGTAATTCATGCCGATGGCCCAGAAGAACGATAGCCGGGGCGCAAAGGTGTCGATGTCCATCCCCGCCTTAATACCGGTGCGGACATATTCCAGCCCGTCGGCCAGGGTGTAGCCCAGTTCCAGATCGGCGGTGGCGCCGGCTTCCTGCATGTGGTAGCCGGAGATCGAGATGCTGTTGAACCTTGGCATCTCCTTGGAGGTGTAGGAGAAGATGTCGCCGATAATGCGAATCGAGGGATCGGGCGGATAAATATAGGTATTGCGCACCATGTACTCTTTCAGAATGTCGTTCTGAATGGTGCCGGTGAGCTTGTCGTGCGAAACGCCCTGTTCCTCGGCGGCGACGATATAGAACGCCATGACCGGCAACACCGCGCCGTTCATGGTCATCGACACCGACATCTGATCGAGCGGGATGCCGTCGAACAGGATGTTCATGTCCAACAGCGAGTCGATGGCCACGCCGGCCTTGCCGACATCGCCGACCACGCGCGGATGGTCGGAGTCGTAGCCGCGATGGGTGGCCAGATCGAAGGCGATGGACAGACCCTTCTGCCCGGCGGCCAGGTTGCGGCGGTAGAAGGCATTGGACTCCTCGGCGGTGGAGAAGCCGGCGTACTGGCGGACCGTCCACGGCTGGGTTACGTACATCGCCGGATAGGGGCCGCGCAGGAACGGCGGCACGCCAGCGACGTAGCCCAGATGTTGCAAATCCTGGATGTCGTCCCGGGTGTACAGGGGCTTGACGTCGATCTGTTCCATGGTCGCCGAGACCAGTTGCTCAAGGTTCTTTCCAGTGGCTTTTTCCACCGCCGCCCGCCAGTCCGCGAAGCTGGGTTTGGGGAAGTCCGAGCCGTAGGCCATCGTGGTGAAATCGGGTGACTTGCTCATTGGGCGACCCCCATCTTCTTCTGCAAGGTTGACAACAGGGCTTGGCAATTGGCGTTCATGTGAATGAAGTCATCGACGCCAGCGGCCTTGAAGGCTTCAAGGTGCTCCGACGGATGGCCAGCCACCAGAACGGTGAGATCGGGCTTGGCCTGCTTGAGTTTTTGCGCCAGCGGCGGGATCAGTTCGGGATAGGTCGTGTCGGTCGAGCAGATCACTACTGCCTTGGCGCCGGAGGCCAGCGCCGCGTCGGCCGCTGCGTCGGGGGAATTGAAGCCGGACGGGTAAATCGTCTCGAAACCGCCCACCCCCAGGAAGGCGGTGGCGAAATCGGCCCGGACCTTGTGCTGGGTCAACGGCCCCATGGTGGCGAGGAACACCTGTGGCGGTTGGCCGGCACGGGCGACGTAGGCTTCAGCCGCCTGCCGCAGCGCCTCGAAAGCCTGCGCGCCGCGATAGGCGCAAACGGCGTTGATGGTGGGGCCTGGCTTGGCGCTGGCGCGTGCCGCTTGAGCGATGTCTCCCAGGGTCGCCCCGGCCAGAGCGGCCTGAATCGCGGCGTCAACAACGTTTCCGCCCTTGGCTACTTGCTCCAGCGCCGCTTGTTTGTTGCCGGTGGCGCTGGCCCGAAACTGCTTCAGCGCCACCGCCCGTTCGGTCTGTACTGCCTTGGCGTCCCCCGGCGTCGGTTGCAGCCGGGTTTCCTTCAAGTTCGGATACATGTTGGCGCCGACGAAGATGTCCTTGCGCTTGGCGATATTGGCCGCGCGCTTGGCGGCGGTGTCGGCGACTTGCGCTTGCGGCCAGCCGGCCGCCAGCGCCTTGGCCATGCCGCCCTGCGTTTCGATCTCCTGGAAGATCGCCCAGGTCTTGCGACCGACCGCATCGGTAAGGTTTTCCACGTACCAGGAGCCGCCGGCGGGGTCCACGGTGCGGGTGATGTGGCTCTCCTCGCGCAGTACGATATGGATGTTGCGAGCGATGCGGCGGGAGAACTCGTCCGGAGTGCGGACCAGTTCGTCGAACGGCGACACGTGCAGGCTGTCGCAGCCGCCGACCGCGCTGGAAAACGCCTCGGTGGTGGCCCGCAGCAGGTTGACATGCGGGTCGTAGACGGTTTGATTCCAGGCTGAGGTGCGGGCGTGCAGGCTCATCTTCTGTGATTCGGCATTGCCGCCGAACGCCTGGACGATCTTGGCCCACAGCAGCCGCGCGGCGCGCAACCGGGCGATTTCCATGAAGAAGTTGGAACCGATGGAAAACGCGAAGCGAATGCGCGGCGCGGCGTCGTCCACGTTCAGTCCCCGGCCTTGCAGGGTGCGCAGGTATTCAACCGCCGTCGCCAAGGCGAAAGCCAGTTCCTGGGTCGCGCTGGCGCCGCCGTTGTGATAGGGGTGGCCCTGGACGGTGATCGTCTGCAACTGCGGGGCGTTGGCTTTGGCCCAGGTGGTGAGTTGCGCCATCACCCCATAGACGCCGTCCAGATCGCGGGGCAGCTTGCCATCGCGAGCCAGTTGGCCCAGTGGGTCCATGCCGATGGCGCCGCGCAGCTTGATCAGGGACTTGCCCTGCTGTTTTACCAGCGCCGCCAGCAGCGCGGTAAAAGTCAGAGCGCCGGTGCTGGCCTGGGTGTAGATCGGCGTGGTTTCCAGATCGACGCCCTTCAGCGCTTGGGCGAGATCCGCAACGCTGGAAATGGACAGGCCGCCAAGTCCGACGTCGCCGGCCACAGCCTGGTCGGCGTCCACGCCGGCCAGAGTGGGGGGGTCGAGCACCAGATTGACGGTGTTCTGACCACGCTCCAGATCGGTGTGTAGAGCTCCGTTCAGCGCCGCCGGTGTGCCATAGGGCAGTTCCTGGGCGACATCCCAACTGCTGGCGACGTAGCCCAGCGGAGTGGCGCCGCGCAGATAGGGGGCGAAACCGGGCAGGCTGTCCAGATGGGGCAAGCCTTCAATGTCCTCCTGCCGGTACATCGGCTGGAGGTCGATGTCCTCGTAGGTCTTGGTGATCAGCCGCTTCTCGAACGACGCGCCCTTGATGGCCTTATCGACCGCCCTGCGCCATTCCTCGTAGGGGGTTGGGGGAAATTCATTGAACGTCGGGGTGGCCGCGTCCGTTTGTTGTGGGTTCGACATGCGCATCCTCCAGTGGATCGAAACGCGATGGGTTGACAGTACGGTGGAAGTATAACCGAAGATTCGCCCGGTTCCTGGTATGGAAATTCGGGAGGGGACAGGCCATGGTTGCAATCGTGAAGTGGAATGAGATACTGAAGAGGTCTGTTACCTTACCCCTCACCCCCAGCCCCTCTCCCGCAAGGGGAGAGGGAAGTAAACAGCAGGAGGTTTTTGTGTCCGATAGACCCTTCAAAGTGCTAGGCATTCAGCAAATCGCCATCGGCGGGCTGGACAAGTCCAAATTGAGCCGGCTGTGGGTGGAGACCCTGGGCCTGACGATGACCGGCAACTTCCGCAGCGAGCGCGAGAACGTGGATGAGGATATCGCCGCCATCGGTTCCGGCCCCTTCAAGGTGGAAGTCGACCTGATGCAGCCGATCGATCCGGGCAAATCGCCCAAGGTCCACGATCCGCAGCTCAACCACATCGGGCTGTGGATTGATAACCTGGCGGCGGCGGTGGAGTGGCTGACCGGAAAGGGGATGCGGTTCACCCCGGGCGGCATCCGCAAGGGCGCGGCTGGCTTCGACGTCTGCTTCGTTCATCCCAAGGGCAATGACGCTACCCCGCTATCTGGCGAGGGCGTGCTGATCGAGTTGATCCAGGCCCCGTCGGAAGTGATCGAGGCGTTCGCCAAGGTGCAAGCCTGAGCGATCTGGTTGCCGAGATGTTGTCGACCCGCCAGCCCCAGGCGGGCCGAATGCTTTTCAAGCCCAGGCCCGGTTGAAAACCGGGCTTTTCCATCTCTTGAGAAAGGGGAGATTGATGGTTCTTAATAATTAAATTATATAAATTTATGGAAAAAAATTCTTTTTTTGCATATGGGGGCAATGTTATGGTTAAAGTCAAATGACCCAAGGCGCTTGTCGCCGGGGCAAAGCGCAACCGGGCTTTCAGGCGGAAATCATGTATCAGTACGACTTCTATGATCAGACGCTCGTGGACGAGCGGGTGGCCCAGTATCGGGGCCAGGTCCGGCGCTACCTGGGCGGCGAACTGAGCGACGACGAGTTCCGGCCGCTGCGGCTGATGAACGGCCTCTACATCCAGCGCCACGCGCCGATGCTACGAGTGGCCATTCCCTATGGCCTTCTGGCGTCGCGGCAACTGCGAGTGCTGGCCCACATCGCCCGCCGCTACGATAAGGGCTACGGCCACTTCACCACCCGCCAGAACATCCAGTTCAACTGGCCGAAGTTGGAGGAAACGCCGGATATTCTCGCCGAACTGGCGCAAGTGCAAATGCACGCCATCCAGACCAGCGGTAACTGCATCCGCAATGTCACCGCTGATCATCTGGCCGGGGTTGCGCCGGACGAGATCGAAGACCCGCGCATTTATTGTGAAATCATCCGCCAGTGGTCCACCTTCCACCCGGAATTTTCCTACCTGCCGCGCAAGTTCAAAATCGCCGTCACCGGCGCCACACGCGACCGCGCGGCGGCCCAAGTCCATGACATTGGCCTGAACCTGCTGCGCAACGACCAGGGAGTGAACGGTTTTCGGGTGCTGGTCGGCGGCGGATTGGGTCGGACGCCGATCATCGGCCAGGTTATCCGCGAATTTCTGCCCCAACGCGATTTGTTGAGTTATCTGGAAGCCATCCTCCGGGTCTACAACCAGCATGGCCGGCGCGACAATATTTACAAGGCCCGCATCAAGATTTTGGTCAAGGCGTTGGGGCCGGCGGCATTTCGCGAGCAGGTCGAGGCGGAGTGGGAACAGATCAGGGATTCCGGGCTGGTGCTGGAGGAAAAGGAAATAGAGCGGGTGCGCCGCTATTTCGCGCCGCCGCCGTATGAGGCCGCCGCCGCAGATGATCTTAGCTTCCCGCAGTGGCTCAAGGGCGACAAGGGGTTTGCAACCTGGGCGCGCCAAAACGTCGCCGAGCACAAGGTCCCCGGCTACCGCAACGTGTACTTGGCGCTCAAGGAGCCGGGCGCGCCGCCTGGCGACATCACCGCCGACCAGATGGACGCGGTGGCCGATCTCGCCGACCGCCACAGCCTTGGCCTGATTCGTTCCACCCACCACCAGAACCTGCTCCTGACCGACGTGCGCCAGGCCGATCTTTATCCCCTGTGGCACGCGCTCAAGGCGCAAAAACTCGCATCGCCAGTGATCGGCACCCTGGCCGACATGATCTGCTGTCCTGGTTTGGATTTTTGCAGTCTGGCCAACGCGAGTTCCATCGCCATCGCCCAGCAGATCAACGAGAAGTTCGACCGCCTGGACTTTCTCTACGATCTCGGCGATCTCCGCCTGAACATGTCCGGTTGCATGAACGCCTGTGGCCATCATCACGTCGGCCACATCGGCATTCTCGGCGTCGATAAGAAAGGCGAGGAGTGGTACCAGATATCGGTGGGTGGCTCCTCGGAAAATGACGTAACGCTGGGCGATATTCTCGGCCCCTCGGTGCCCAAGACCGAGGTCGCTAACACCCTGGAACGGATTCTGAGGGTTTACGTGGATCGGCGCGAGGACGGCGAGCGATTCCTGGACACCTTCCGGCGGATCGGCATCGATCCGTTCCGGGTGCGGGCCTACGCGCCGGGAAGCAACGAGGCAAAACAGGAGGAGGAGCGTTATGCGGTCGGTTATTAAGAACCGGCAAATCGTCGAGGATCGCTGGCAACACATCACTGACGACGCCGAACTGCCGGCCGGACCGGTGATCGTATCGCTGGAGCGCTGGAACCGGGAACGGGCGGCGCTGCTGGAACGGGGCGAGCCAGTGGGAGTGCGGTTGCCAAACACCGCCAATGTGGCCGATCTGGCCGAGGATTTGTCGCGGCTGAAGGTCGTGGCGCTGGAATTCCCCAAATTCGCCGATGGCCGCGCCCATTCCCAGGCCCGGCTGCTGCGCGAGCGTTATGGCTACCAGGGCGAAATCCGGGCGGTGGGCGACATACTGCGCGATCAATTGTTCTTCATGGCGCGCAATGGCTTCGACGCTTTCGAACTCCGGGCGGATCGCAGCCTGGAGGACGCGCTCGACGCATTCGGCGAGTTTAGCGAGAGCTATCAGCCCGCAGCGGATCAGCAATTGCCGCTGTACCGGCGGGCGCGCTGACCGGATGAATAAAAGCGGATGGAGTGAAGCCCGTTCTCCGCACCCTTCACTGTATGTACCAGTCCGGTGGAATGGGATTGGGGGGCGCTAGGGAACCTGGTTCCGCGACCGAATCGTCCAAAGCCGGTTCGCCGATGTTGACCACCACGGTGGTCACGTTATCGTTAGCTTCTCGCATCAGGGCAAGGTGAATGAACGCCTTGACCGCCTCCTGACAGTTGTGGTCGCTGTGGGCGAGCAAATGGGCGATTTCCTCGTCGCTCACGGTTTTGTTCAGGCCGTCGCTGCACAGCAGGAACAGATCGCCGGCTTGCAGCGGATACACAGCTTCGTCAACATGCAACTCATCCGCGGAACCGACCGCGCGGGTAATCACGTTGGCCAGCGGATGGTGGTGCGCATCCTCGGGTGAGATTAAGCCCTGGTCGACCAGTTCCTGCACGTGGCTGTGGTCGCGCGTCAGTAATTGGAGCTGGCCGTCCCGCAGCCGGTAGATGCGACTGTCTCCGACCCACAGGCAGGCGCACTGCGATTCATAAGCGATCAGCACCACCACCGTGCTGCCGATGGTGCGGTGCTGGTAACGCTGGGCCGATTCCTCACGCAACCGCCGGTTCACATCGCGCAGACTTCCCCGTACCGCGTCCAGGTGATCCCCCCATTCGAGCGGGGGCGGTATCTGCTGCAAGGCCTCGACCAGCATCCGGCTGGCGATATCGCCAGCCTCATGGCCGCCCATGCCGTCAGCGACCGCCCACAGACCCCGTTCGGGCAGGGCGAGACAGGCATCCTCGTTGATCACCCGAACCATGCCTACATGGCTGCGGCCGGCTGAGGACCATTGGAATGATGGTTTCTGATTCATGCGCTTATGCCTCCTCGGCGGCCGATGACCCGCCCGAAAGACAGGGGTCGCCAAAGAATGATTGTTCGTTCCAACCTGACTGTTGCCAATCCCCGCGCAGCAGCGCCGCGAAACCAGCGGGTGGCGGCAGGCCCGCGCAAATGAGCAAGCAACGGGCGATCCACTCGGAACCTTCGGTCCACCACAGACTCACTTCGGGAAAGGCGCGACGCAGCAGATGATTCGCCAACGCCGGCGCTGCACGGGTCAAATCCAGCGGCCTGGGCAAGGGACAATACCATGCATTCCCATTCGAAGTCTTCGCCGAGGGAGCGTCCGGCGCGAGCGGCCCCCCCAGCGCCGCCACCTGGCGGCTGAAAGCGTCCAGATCCAGTTCGTCGCGCTCCAGCGCGGCCAGCGCCAGACCTTCGGCCTGTTGGAACCAAGCTTCACTGGCGATGGGCAGCGCCAGTAGGGGCCCCTCCGGCGCCAGCGGGACGGCGATCGCCAGGGGATAGTAACGGCCCACCCGATCCATGCTCGGCATCAAAATACCGGCGTAGGGATCCGCTCCACATAAACCAGCGCCCAGGGCGAACCGCCAGATCGGACTGGTGCAATAGTACTCGCGCCAAGCCTCTTCGCCCATCTGAGCGCGACTGTGCGCGATGGCGGTCTGGAGCCAGCCGTCCCAGGGAACCACGAAGGTTTTCGGAAGATGCCGACCGATAAAGTCTCCCCGGCTGGGCAGTTTACCGAAAAAGCCCGCCAGGGGCGGCCCCGATGTTGGGATCACAGTTGTTCCGGACACCGGAAACCCTCCAACTCCCGCGGACGAAACGGGTTGGAACCGCTGGCGGTGCGCAACTCGTATATGGCCTGCCTGCCACCCAACTGGAACGTCACCCGGAACTGCCCCGAACCGGTCGGCTGGATTTGGGCTTGGTCGAGAATCTTGAACCAGGCCCAGGGGCCGGTTTCGCTGAGTTGAGAAGGACTGCCGGCCGCGGGCGGCAGAAATTCGAGCCGCGCCTGTCCGGATGCGCCCGTCCATTGCAAATCGGCGACCCGCGCGGCCTGGCCGGCGGTATAGGGCAGCGTTTGGCCGTCCACGCTGATCGAGACCTGGTTGGCGTCGCCGTTTAGTTCGAGGGGAATCAGTTGAAAGCGGATCGCTGGCGCCTGGCTGTTAGGGACGAACAGGGCGTCGCGGATGGCGATGGCGCGCTGGAAGGCCTGCAAGGCTTCGGAAGTAATGCTTTGCTCCGGGCCGGTGGGGCCGCGCCAGCGCCAGCCACCCGGCGCGGTATCGATATACGGTTGCAGGTACTGTTTAAAAAAGCTGTCCATCAAGCCGTTCGGACCAAAGAAGCGGCCGAAAGCCGCAAGTGCGGCATCCGGAGGTCCCGCCGCCGAGCGGCTGGGGCCGGCAGAGGGACCCTGCCCGACCCACTGCAGGGTGTTGACCGGGACGGCGGCACCTGGAGCGGCGCCGCTCCACTGGAAGGAAGCACGGGCCAGCGGGTAACGGCCGCTCAGGTTATCCTGAAAAAAAGCGGCGATTTGGGCCGCTTTCCATTTGGCGTTTAGCCGGTCGCGGGGGCTGCGGACAATATCGGCGCTGTCTTGGGCCAGTTTTCCGAGCAGGGTGTTGAAGGGCGGCGGTTTGCGGGCGGCGTCGACCTGCAGTTGATTGACGACCGTTCCGATCTGATCCTTGAGATTTTGCGGCACGGCCCCATCGGGGCTGGTCTCCCGGGCGCGGACGATGGCGTTCATATGGCCGTAGAGGTCGTTAATAGTCGACAGCGTTTTGTCGAGGGGTGGAATGGCGCCTTCCGCGGCGCGGATTTCTCGCTGGTACTGGACGCCAAAACCCAGCAGGCCGGAGTCGGGGCCGCACGGTCGGATCGGGGGGGCGCCGGTCGGGGCGCCGGCGCCGCCGAGGATGCCGGCGATCTTGTCGGTCAGGGACTTATCTTCGGGCGGCTTGCCCTCATCGGGCTGGGCCGGCGGTTTGTCCAACGCCAGTTCCCGAACCACGGTTTCGATCAGAGTTCGCAACGGCGAAGCCGGTCCGGATAGCACTTGCAGGGTGTCGAGCGCGGCGTTCGGACTGTCGAACCCCTTGATCCGGACATCCGCCAGCAGATCCTGCCATTGGCGCAGGTAGTCCCCGAGGTAAAGACGGCACACGTCATCGGCGATTTGCTGCCGATCCGCCGGGTGACTGGAAATCTGGACCGCCGTTCCCAGAATCCAGCTTTCGTCGGCCAATTGACCGACCAGTTTCGGGTTCTCGCTCAGAAAAAACTGGTAATAACCGTTGTAGGTATACAAGCCGGGAACTCCGCTGTTCAGGGGCTGGCCGCTCTTGCGGTCGAGCACCCGCGGCGTGTCGGGACCGGCGGCGACGGTAAGGCCGATGTCGGGCGGGGAGCCGGCGTTGCGCTGGTTTTGCTTGATGCGCTCGTAGATGCGCTGGGAGAGGGGTACTTGATTGAGCGTGGCGCGGATGTTCTGGATCAGCCCGGCGTCCAGCGCGATGGGCGATTTCAGCGGAGCCTGTTCGAGCAGTGCGTCCAGATGCGCGGACAACTTCTCGCGCTGTTCCCGGTTGATGGTGCGCGGGAGGTTGGTCTGCCAATCCTGTTCCATCCAGCTCTTGACGACCTTGGGGTCGAAACGCTCCGTATCGTCCATCATCAGATAAATCTTGAGTGTGTCGTACAGATAGCCGGGATTGCCGGTGTTCTGGCGCAACCGTTCTTCCAGGCGCATGATGACGCGGGGCAGCAGGGCTTGCAGCAACAGGCGCTGGTAAATCGTCTTTGCCTCGCCGCCGAGCTTGTCGCCCTGATACAGGCCAAATCCCATCAGCCAGGGGCTGCCGGCATCCCGATCGCCGTAGCCACCGGGAATGGCGCGGGCGGCGTTGAGCAGCGCCAGGGCGGCGGTGGGATCGGTCTGGTTGGGCGTGAGCCCCTGGATCTGCTTTTCCACTTCCAGACGCTGTTTTTCGACTGCGCGCACGTACATCTCGTTGCGGGCGTAGCTGGTCAGCCACAGCAGTGCGGCGGTCACGGTGACGAGCAGGGCGGCGGCGTAGGCGCCGCGCTGGATCCAGGCCCGCCAGCGCTCCACCCGCAGATTGGCGCCGGCGATCTCGGCTTCCGGGAAGATGACCTCGCGCAGCAGCCGGGTGATGAAATAGCTGCGTCCCTTGCCGGAAAAGGTGCTCAGCGTCTGCCGGCTCAGCCCGAAGGTGTTAGCCAGCGAACTCATCAGCCGGTCGATGGGCGTGCCTTCCTGGGTGCCGCTGGTGAAGTACGCGCCCCGCAACAGCACGCGCTCCTCGTAGCGGCTGGGCCGGAACGCCTCCTTGAGAAACCGGTCGGCGACCTGCTTCAGGGAACCGAACTGCTTGGGGAGGGTGTAGAGGAGGTCGCGCCGCTGAGGGTCGCGCTCTTCCTGCAGGCGCTCCACCAGCCGGTCATTCAGGCGTTGCTCCAGGAGTTCGAGCTCGGCGCCGAAGCGCTCGACCACGCCTTCCGGGGTGGAGGGGTCGTCCATCGAGAAGGTCATGCCCCAGACCTGGGCACGGTCTTCTTGGCCCATGTCATTGAAGAACTCGATGAAACCGGCGATCAGGTCGGCCTTGGTGAACAGCACGTAAATCGGGAAGCGGATGCCGAAGTGCTCGTGCAACTCCTGCACCCGCTGCTTGATGGCCAGCGCCTGCGCGGAACGCTTTCCTCGCTTTGCTGCATCAGGTCGGACAGGCTGATGGCGACCAGGGCGCCGTTGATCGGCCGGCGCCGGCGGTGCTTCTTGAGCAGGTCCAGAAAGCCGCGCCATGCCGCCCGATCCACTTCCTCGTGGCTGTCCTGGGTGGTGTAACGGCCGGCGGTGTCCAGCAGCACGGCTTCGTCGGTGAACCACCAGTCGCAGTTGCGGGTGCCGCCCACGCCGCGCACCTTGCCGGCTCCCAGGGGGAAGCGCAGGCCGGAGTTGATCAGCGCGGTGGTCTTGCCCGAGCCGGGTGGGCCAATGATGATGTACCAGGGGAGTTGATAAAGATATTGAGCGCGACCGACCTTGCCGCCCAGCCGGGCTTTCTTGAGGACGGCAAGCGCTTCGTCCAGGCCCTGCTTGAGCGTGGAGATTTCCTCGGCCGAGGCGGCTTCTTCTTCCTTTTTTTTCTGCTGTTGCTCGCGCGCGGTCTGGTCGCCACCGCCACCGCCGGCTGCCTTGCCTGCTGCCTGACCGGCCAGGTCGGCCAGCATGTCGCGGTTACGGCGCAGCGTATCGATATGGTAGACAAGCTGGTAGAGCGCGTAGGAACCGCCCAGAGTCAAGATGGTGACGACGCGGCCCAGGTCGGTGGCGAGCGGCGTCTGACCGGCGACGGCGATCAGCGGTCCCATGTACCAGATCAGGCCGGCAACCGCCAGAAAGCCGGTGATGCCGATCAGCCAGGGATTTTTCAGACTACTCAGGATTTTCTTCATGATCCCTACCGTGTCACCCGGGCCAGCAGAATGATGTCGACGCGCCGGTTGAGCGCCTGATTCTTCGGGGTGTCGTTGGGAGCGACCGGTTCGGTGTCGGCGTGGCCTTCGCTGATAAAGCGGCTGGGCTGAGCGTTGTTGGCGGCCAGGATATTCACCACGCTGTCGGCGCGGGCCTTGGACAGATGCCAGTTGGAAGGGAATTGCAAGGTTCGGATCGGGACATTGTCGCTGTGGCCGGTGACCAGCACCCGGCCCTGCACCTTGTTTAACTCGGCGCCGATTTGTTGGAGCAGGTTGTGGAAAGCCGATTTGACCTCGGCCTTACCGGAATTAAACAGCCCGTCCCCCCGGATGCGCACCGTGGTTTTGTCGGCGTCTTCAATAACCGCGACCAGCCCCTGTTGAATCTGCGGATCCAGGAAAGCGCGCAGATTCTGCGTGACCTGGGCGAGATTGACGTTGGGCTTGATGGGAGAGGGGGGCCGTCCTACCGCAACGGTGTCTCCGCGGATACCGCTGAGCGCGGTGAGCACCGGATCGGAGGCGTTGTTCAGCAGCCAGTTGAAGATGGCGTAGGCGAGAAGCAGCAGGGCCGCCGCGACCGCCGCAACCACCCACAGCGGGACATAGCGAATCAAGGGATTGCGCAGGTTGCTGGCGCCGCGCCAGTGCGGTGACAGTTCCCGCTCGAACTCGCCCCGGGCAGTGCGGATAGCGTTGAAAGCTCGCTCCCGCTGTTCGTCCAACCGGCTGCGGCCGTTTTCCAGCAGCCGGTAGCGGCCCTGAAAACCAAACGCCAGGCACAGGTACATCAGTTCCAGCAGATATTGGTTCTTGCGCGGGTCGGGGAGGATGGCGTCCAGCAGTTCGAAGAATTTCTCGCCGCCCCAGGTTTCGTTATGGAAGGTGATCAGCAGGCTGTTCTCGCTCCACTCGCTGGCCCGGCCCCAGGGCGTGTTTAGCACCACCTCGTCGAGCGTGGTGCAGAGCACGTAGCGGGCTCGGAACACGGTTTTTTCGTGGACGCCCTGGTTGCGGGCGTTGGCGGAGAAGGCCTTTATCTCCTCGATCATCCGCTGGCGCAGCCGCTCGGGATCGGGGTGCGAGGAGGTGTTTTTCAGGCGAGTGATCAGGCTGAGCAGGGGCGCGGCGGCCGCCTCCAGCGGATTCAAGCCGACCCCGGCCGGCCCCACCGGGGCGGATGGTTCGGCCGGCGGTGGGCCGGCGGAACGGGAAGCCGGGGCGGGGGCTGGACCGGTACCAGGACGGCGGCCGCCCGGAGCAGGCCGGATGATGGTACGTTCACCTTCGTCGCCGTCGGCGGTGGCAAACGGATCGTCAATGGTCACGGTTGGCTACTCGGTCACTCTTTGATGGCCCAGAACACCATCTCCATCCCCGGGAATTCGCCGCCGACGTGGAAGGCGAAGCCGCCCGAGTTGAGAAGCTGTTTCCAAAATTCACTGCTGCGGTCGAGCCGGAAGTAGGTAAAATCAGCGCGGTAGGGGATTTCCCGCGGCGCCACCGGCAGGGCGCTGACGCCGATGCCGGGCAGGTGGTAGTTGACGAACTGGGCAATGCGTTCGACAGGACCGATCTTGACCTGGGCCGGGAAGCGGGTGCGCAGGAGATCGGACGCCATGTCGGCGCGAACCGCGAGAATGAAATTGGCCTTGGTGAGCAGGGGGCGCTCGCGGTCGGTGATGATCGCCACCCGGATGCCGTACTGGCGCTCCTCGATGGGGATCTGGATCGCTGCGTCCACTTCCTCCAGGCTGAGCGAGCGGCGCAGCTCGATGATCAGCGCGCGAAAGGTTTGCTGCAGATCATCGTGGTTATAGGGCGGGAATAGCGGCGGCCGGCGCTTGATCTTGTCGGTGAAGGTGGCCATTTCGCCGGCCAGTTGCAGGGCGTTTTGGTAAAAATGCTCCGGATGAAGGCCCCGCATGGCCGCCAGGTGCGCGAACAGCGGCTCGAACCGGTTAACGGTTTGCAGCCGCAGGAACTGGGCGATGTCCAGGCTGGCGCCGCGGGCTGTGCCCGCGCCCACCACCCGGTCGGCCAGGGCGTCCCCCCGCTGGTGCAGCAGGCCCAGCACCTCGGTGACAAAACCGGCTAGGGTCGGTGCCGCTCGGCAGTCGAGACAGGGCGGCAGATAGTCGGCGTCGAGAACCACCCGCTGATCGGGCAGTTTTTCCAGCACCCGGGCCACGCCGATAGTGGCGTATTCGCCGAAGTCCCGGGTGTCGAGGAACAGCCGCAACCGGGGTTCGCCGACCTCGACGAAGGCGCTGTTGTTGGCGGTGTCCACGTTGTTATCGCGCACCTCGCCGGCCACGGCCCGGTAGCGGGTGGCAGTCTCGCGCGATTCGCCACGCTCCACATCGGCCATGCCGGTCCGCCGAATGGGCAGGGCCAGCATGACCCGGGTGTTGCGCACGTCGGCCCCGATATTCAGCGGGGCCGGCGGCGGATCGTGGTCGGGAATGTTGAAGGGCGTACCGTCGGGCAACAAGCCCCCGGCTGCAGTGATGGCGATTTTGCCCAGAGCCAGAACTTCCCGGTCCAGGGCCAGATGCGCCAGACCCCAGCCGTAGGGGCGGAGGGCACCACAGGATTGGCGGACCAGGGCCTCGGTGTAGCGGTCCTGCTGCTGGAAGTGCTGGGGTTGAAGGAACATCCCCTCGGACCAAACGACCTTGCTATACCAACTCATGACGGTGTCGCTCGTTGCATCGCTTTGTCGGGTGTTGGATCGTGATCTCTCAATCCTAGCATCCAAACCGTATTAAGGTGGAAGAGGTGCGGTTTCAACGGCGGGCGCCCAGCCGTTCCTCGTAGGCGCGCGCGAATTCGTCCCCGAACAGTTCGTTGAAGTCATCCTCGGCTTCCCGGGCGATGGCTTGATATTCGGTGGTGAACAAATCCCAATATTTGGCCTTGCGACTCGCCGGCAGGAAGCTGTCGAGCACGGTCTGCTGCAAACGGGTTTCCAGATTATGCGGATCGAACCGCTCGAGCAGGCGGTTCAGGGCCGCTTGAATGCCCGCCATGACCGCCAGTTGATGTGCCTTGATGTCGTTGAAACTCTCATGCACGGCCTGTACCGGGGACATGTAAGCATCCTTCTGGCGGATCAGGAGCAGGTTCATGACCTCTTCCGGGTTGAGCGGCGGACGGCCCGGCGGTGTTTTGAGCGGGTTGTTTTCCATGGGGCCGATGGCGGTTCGGTCCAGCCGGAATTCGCCCTTGACATCGCCGCGGGCAAGCAGAATTTCCGTGAGCCCCTGCACGGTTTCGCGGAAGATTGCCCCGAGATTGGCCATGATTTCGAGCTGCTGTTCCGCGGTGGGTAGCGCGCGCGGCAGTCCTGCGCCCTCCAGAAAGGCTTGAAACAGGTTATTGGCGTCGATTCCTGCCGGTTTGACGGGTGGCTGCGCCGAAGGCGCGGGCCGCCTGGGGATCGAGAGTTCCGGCGGCGGCGTCTTGACCTGGGCCGGTTCGGCGGGCGGAGGAGGGGGAGGAAGCGTCTCGATCACCGGCCGCGGGGTTATCGGCGCGGCCGGGGGTCCCAGCCACCAGTCCTCGGGAATGATGGCGCCGGCCACTTCGGCGGCGGCTGAAGCCGGAATAAGGTCGGGAATCGCCGGTATCGAGGTCTCGGCACTTACTTGTGGCGGAACCGGAGGGAGGATCTTGCCGGGGATCGATTCTGGAACTGGCGGACCCGACGTTGGCTCCGGCGGGGTGGGTGGTGTTCCTGGAATGAGTTCCGGCGGTTCGAAGGAAGCCCGCTCCGGCGTGAGTTGATCGGGCGGCGGCTCGGTAACCACCGCACCCTTGGCGGGGGGGCCAGCCGGTTGTTTAAGATCCAGCAGGCCATGGCCGCTCGGGGTAGCCACGCTATGGGGTATCGGTACAATGTCGGTGATCGATCCTTCCTCGGCGAGCGGGTGTTCCGCCCCGCCGGGGATCAGTCTCGCCTCGATTTCGTATTCGCCCATGACGAAGTGGTCACCATCATTGAGCCGAACGGTCTGATTGCGCGGGATGCGCTGTTCGGAGTCGTTGAGAAAGGTGCCGTTGGTGCTGGTATCGGTGAGATAATAACCGCCATCCTGAAAGTGGATGGCGCAGTGACTGCTGGACAGGATGCGTTCCGGATCTTGAAGGATCCAACCGTTCTGCGCCGCGCGGCCGATGGTGAGGGAGCCATGGTCGAGAATTTTGGTGGGTTCCTGACCAGGGGAGAGCCGCTGAAAGCTGGCAATGGTCAATTTCAGGGGCATGACGCAATGTCCGTTGATGGGGGGCCGCTTTGATCGCCCGGGCAAAACACTATCGAACCGATGGCGAAAGTGATTTACAACGCAGTCTATACCGCCAGCGCAATCACGCCAAGCGGGGCTATACTCTGGCAAATGGTCACTACAAGATGAAGCGTGCAAACCGATGAGTGGGATTGATATCGAGGAACTGCTGAGCGAAATCGCTGCCAATGCGCCCTGCGGCGAGGATCTCGAATACGACCCGGCCTTCGCGGAGATGGAGAAGCTGGCGCAGGAAACGCCGGAGCGCCAGTACGGGGATACCATTATCCCGGCCGAACCCCCCGACTGGCGCGGCGTCAAGCAATCGGCGCTGGCCCTGTTCAAACGCACCCGGGACTTGCGGGTGGCGGTGTGCCTGGCCCGATCATTGCTTCACATTGAGGACCTGCTCGGTTTCGCCGAGGGCCTGGCGCTGGTGGAGGGGCTGATCGAGCGCTTTTGGGATGCTGTCCATCCGCAACTCGATCCCAATGACAACAACGATCCGACCCTGCGGGTCAATACCATCGTGGCGCTGTGCGATCCGGAAGCCACTTTGCGGGCCTTGCGGGAGTCGCCGCTGGTGAGTTCGCGCACGCTGGGGCGATTCAGCCTGCGCGATGTTCAGATTGCAGCCGGCCTGCTGACTCCGGTGGCGACCGAGGAACCGGCCGAATGGCCAACCCAGGCCAAGATCGACGGCGCCTTTCAGGAGGCCGGCTTGGAGAATTTACAGGCCACCGCGATGGCGGTCACCGAGGCCATGGGGCGGGTCGAGCGAATCGAGGCCGTGTTGACCGAACAGGTCGGGGTGACCCGGGCGCCGGACATGAGCGCGCTGACCGGGGTTTTGAAGGAGATCCGGCAGGTGCTGGTGGACCAGTTGCGACGGCGGGGAGCCGATCTTGTCCAGCGAGGCTCCGGCGGCCGAGGGGGTGGAGACTGAGCTTGTTGCCCGGCGGCGGCGTGGTTGGCCAGCGGCTCGTGGTGGGCGAGATCGCCAGTCGCGAGGACGTGATTCGGATGCTGGACAAGATTTGTGAGTACTTTAACCGCTACGAACCGTCCAGCCCTGTACCGTTTCTGTTAAAGCGCGCCAAGACCTTGGCGACGAAGGATTTCATGGAGATTCTGCTCGATCTCGCGCCGGGCGGGGCCGAGCAGGCAAGCCTGATTTTTGGTGTCCACAGCGAGAATTCCGAATAGCCAACTATACTCTAAATAGTTGACTGGTGAACTAGGTTATCGCTAGGCCACCGTTATAACTCATGTGATTCGAGCGAGAGAGGTGATGTTCCATGGCGATGAGCAGTCAGAAATTTATCGCCCGCAATCGGGCGCCGCGGGTGCAAATCGAGTACGACGTCGAGGTATACGGCTCTCAGAAAAAGGTGCAACTGCCGTTCGTGATGGGCGTGATGGCCGATCTGTCCGGCAAGCCGGCCGATCCTCTCGCGCCGGTGGCGGATCGCAAGTTCCTCGAGATCGATGTGGACAACTTCGACAGCCGCATGAAGGCCATGAAGCCACGGGCGGCGTTCCGGGTGCCCAATACCCTGACGGGCGAGGGCGAGCTGAGCGTGGATATCACTTTTGACAGCATGGACGATTTTTCCCCCGCCGCCGTGGCGCGCAAGGTCGATTCCCTGAACAAGCTGCTTCAGGCTCGCCAGCAGCTCAACAATCTGATGACCTACATGGATGGCAAGACCGGCGCGGAGGATTTGATCGCCAAGGTGCTGACCGATCCAAGCCTGTTGCAGGCTCTGGCGTCCGCGCCCAAGCCCCAGGAAAGCGCGGCGCCCGCCGCCGAGGAGTGATGAGCCATGGCTGAAACCAATCCGAGCGCCCAGGTCCAGCCCGGGGCGGAAGTTGAGACGCTGGAGGTCAGCGATTTTTCCTCGCTGTTGCAGCGGGAGTTCAAGCCCAAGTCCGATCAGGCCAAGGAAGCGGTCGAGAACGCGGTCCGCACCCTGGCCGAACAGGCTTTGCAGGATACGACGCTCATTTCCAGGGACGTGCTCAAATCCATCGAGTCGATGATCGCGGCCATCGACCTGAAACTGAGCCAGCAAATCAACCTGATCATCCACCATCCGGATTTCCAGCAGATTGAGAGCGCCTGGCGTGGCTTGCACTATCTCGTCAACAACACCGAAACCGACGAGATGTTGAAGATCCGGGTGATGAATATCTCCAAGAAGGAACTCCACAAGACGCTCAGAAAATACAAAGGAACCGCTTGGGATCAGAGTCCGATCTTCAAGAGAATGTATGAAGAAGAGTATGGCCAGTTCGGCGGCGAACCGTTCGGTTGCCTGGTGGGCGACTATTACTTCGACCATAGCCCACCCGACGTGGAATTGCTGAGGGAAATGTCCCAGACGGCCGCCGCCGCCCACTGTCCCTTCCTCGCCGCCGCGGCACCCACCGTCATGCAGATGGATTCCTGGCAGGAACTCAGCAATCCTCGCGATCTCACCAAGATTTTCCAGACGCCGGAGTATGCCTCCTGGCGGTCGCTGCGCGAATCCGAGGATTCCCGCTACATCGGTCTGGCGATGCCCCGGTTCCTGGCGCGACGGCCCTATGGGGCGAAATCCGATCCGGTCGAGGAATTCGATTTCGAGGAGGAGGTGGAGGGCACCGAGCATAACAAATACAGTTGGGCGAACGCGGCCTACGCGATGGCCACTAACATCACCCGGGCGTTCAAGCTGTATGGCTGGTGTACCCGGATTCGCGGCATCGAGTCCGGCGGCGCGGTGGAAAACCTTCCGACACACACCTTCCCGACGGATGATGGCGGCGTGGACATGAAGTGTCCGACCGAGATCGCCATCAGCGACCGGCGCGAGGCGGAACTGGCCAAGAACGGCTTCATGCCGCTGATCCATAAAAAGAACTCCGACTTCGCCGCCTTCATCGGCGCCCAGTCGCTACAGAAGCCGACCGAATACGAAGATCCCGACGCCACCGCCAACGCCAACCTGTCGGCCCGCCTGCCGTATCTGTTTGCGGTCTGCCGGTTCGCCCACTATTTGAAATGCATGGTGCGGGACAAGATCGGCTCGTTCAAGGAAAGGGAGGATATGGAGCGCTGGCTGCAAAGCTGGATTTATCAATATGTGGACGGCAATCCCGCCCTGTCCAGCGAGGCCACCAAGTGCCGAAAACCCTTGGCGGCCGCCGAAGTGGTGGTGGAGGAAGTCGAGGGTAATCCAGGGTACTACACCTCGAAGTTCTTCCTGCGCCCGCATTATCAGTTGGAAGGCCTTACCGTGTCGCTGAGGCTGGTTTCCAAGCTGCCCTCGATCAAGGGCGGCGGTTGAAAGGGAGCGGTCTGGACGGGTCAGCATGATCAAAGAGCGGTCCATTCTGGGCTTTTTAGAGAGAGAAAAACAAAATATTATAAAAAACAATTAGTTGTATTTGGCATGGAATGTGCTTAAATAAATTGACCGACTGCTCTTCCCAATTTTGGCGCAGAGCGATTTTTGAAGGCGCAGTCGATCGAGATAACGGGTAACGATTTGTTGCCGAACCGTTTTGCCACACGACGAGGTGAATGATCATGGCTGTTGATTATCTGTTGAAAATTACGGATCCCGATGTCAAGGGTGAGTCCAAGGAAAAGGGTTTCGAGGGTCAAATCCAGGTGCTGAGCTGGAGTTGGGGTGCGAATAACTCGGGTTCCGCCGCGCTGGGCGGAGGCGAGGGTACCGGTAAGGTACGGGTGCAGGACTTTAACTTCACCATGAATATGAGCACCGCCAGCAGCGCGATCTTGAGCAGCATTACCCTCGGCTCGCATCACAAAGAGGCCAAGTTGACATGTCGTAAGACCACGGGTGACGGTACGCCACAGAAATACCTGGAAATCACGTTCACGGAGGTCGTGATTTCCGGTTATCAAACCGGGGGCCATGGCGAGGAGGGACTACCCTTGGAGCAAATCTCGTTTAACTTTGCTCAAGTCCAAACGGAGTACTTCGAACAGGATAAAAAGGGCGTCCTCAAGAGCACGGGCGTGGTGGGTTACAATATCAAGGAAGCCACGAAGGTTTGACCACGCTTTTCCAGCGCCGCCGGGTTGCCCACGCAACCGCGGGGTCCGCGCATCCGGAACGCCATCAGGCTCCGGGTGCGCGGATGGTTTTCTGACGATCAGCAAGCCGCAAGGAGCATCGTATGCAAGCCGAGCAGAGTCTGCGCGAAGGGCGGGTGCGAGACGCCTTGGCCGAGTTGCAGGCCCAAGTGCGCAAGGAACCCGCCAACGCCAAATACCGCGTATTCCTGTTTCAGTTGCTGGCGGTATTGGGCCAGTGGGAACGGGCGTTGAACCAGTTGAACGTGCTGGGCGAAATGGACGCCTCATCGCTGCCCATGGTGCAGACCTATCGCGAGGCGATCCGTTGCGAACTGCTGCGCGCCGACGTTTTCGCTGGTCGGCGCTCGCCGCTGGTGTTCGGCGACCCCGAGCCGTGGGTGGCGCTGTTGCTGGAAGCGTTGCGCCTGAACGCAGAGGGTCACCCGGCGCAGGCCCAGGCGGAGCGCGACCAGGCGTTCGATGCGGCGACGGCGACGGCGGGCATGGTGGATGGTCAACCGTTCGCCTGGGTTGCCGATGCCGACCCGCGCTTGGGGCCGGTGCTGGAAGCCATCGTCAACGGTCGCTATTACTGGATTCCATTCCAGCGAATTCGGACCATCGCATTCGAGCAACCTGCCGATCTACGGGATTACATCTGGATGCCGGCCCAGTTTACCTGGGCCAACGGCGGTGAAACCGTAGGGCTCATCCCGGCGCGGTATCCCGAATCGCACGCCAGCGCCGACCCTCTGGTGCAACTCGGACGCAAGACCGAGTGGCTGGAAGGCGAAGCGGGTTTTAATTGGGGGCTGGGCCAACGCATGCTGGCGACTGATCAGGGCGAGTATCCGTTGCTCGACATTCGGCGCATCGACCTGAATTCCGAGCAAACCCCGGCGGAGGAGTGCGCGGCGCAGGCAGGCGTGGGCGATGGCTGAACTGACGCCGAAGGAGCGGTTGCAGCCCTCGCTGCTGGATCGCTTGACCGACGACGAGCCGGACCGCCCGCAGGAATCCCGGGACAAGCGGGTGCTGTCCATGAGTCGGTTGCGCGAGTGTGTCTTGCGCGACCTGGCTTGGCTATTAAACGCCACTCAGATGGCGAGCGATGAGGAGATCGAGCGTTATCCCTTCGCGGCCCATTCGGTGATCAATTACGGGTTGCCGCCGCTGTCGGGCGCCACGGCGCACGGTCTCGATGTAGCGGTGCTGGAGCGGTCGCTGCGTCGGGCGATCATCGATTTTGAGCCCCGTATTTATCGAAACTCGTTGCAAGTCCTTGCGGCGTTGACCGAGGAGCGCATGAGCCACAATGCCCTGACCTTTGAAGTCGAAGGCGACCTTTGGGCACAGCCCGTCCCGCTTCGGTTGTATTTGAAGACCGAGATCGATCTGGAAAGCGGCCAAGTCAAGGTTGAGGAGTCCACTCGGACCCAGGAGCGTTGATGGATCCGCGCCTGCTCGAATATTACAACCGCGAACTGCAACACCTGCGCGAACTGGGCGGCGAATTCGCCCGGGAGTTTCCCAAGATTGCCGGCCGGTTGGGGCTGGAAGGGTTCGAATGCGCCGACCCGTATGTCGAGCGGTTGTTGGAGGGATTCGGGTTCCTGGCGGCGCGGGTGCAGCTCAAGATGGATGCCGAATTTCCGCGCTTTACTCAGCACTTGTTGGAAATCATTTATCCGCATTATTTGACGCCGACGCCCTCGATGGCGGTGGTCCAGTTCCAGCCCGATCCCACCGAAGGTTCGTTCGAAAAAGGCTTTGTGATTCCCCGGGGCAGCGAACTGCGCAGTATTCTGGGGAAGGGCGAGCAGACGCCCTGTGAATACCGAACCGCGCACGAGGTTACGCTCTGGCCACTGGAGCTGGTCGAGGCCCAGTATTTCGCGGGCCGCGAACCCGTGGCACAGTTGGAGCTACCCGATTTATCCCGGGTGCGAGCCGGGATCCGGCTGCGCCTGCGCACCACGCTGCCGGGTTTACCCGTGGGCAAACTGGCACTGGATCGCCTGGAACTGTTCCTTCACGGCAGCGATCTCTTGCCGGGGCGTCTTTACGAACAGTTGCTGGCCAACACCGTGATGATGGTCGTCCGGCCGGGCGAGCGGCCGGCGCCCTGGTACGAAAAAATTGCGGGGAGCGCGATCCGGCGGCTGGGTTTCGAAGACGAACAGGCCTTGTTGCCCTGTCCGCCGCCGTCCTTTCAGGGCTATCGGCTGCTGCACGAATATTTCGCCTTTCCGCAACGCTATCTGTTTGTGGAGTTGGGCGGGCTGGGATCGGCGGTTCGTCGCTGCGCGGGCAGCGAACTGGAGGTGTTAATCCTGCTCGACCGGGCCGACCCGGCTCTGGAAAACGTGATGGCCGCCGCGAATTTCGCGCTGTTCTGCGCGCCGGCCGTCAACCTTTTTCCCAAACGGGCCGACCGCATTCACTTGAGCGATCAGGTCGCGGAGCATCATGTGGTGGCGGATCGCACCCGGCCGGTGGATTTCGAGGTGTACCAGGTCACCGGCGTCACCGGCATCGGCGCGGAGAGCGAAGAACAGGAATTTCTGCCGTTCTATGCCAGCTACGACCGGCTGAGCCAGCGCAACCAGCGGTCCTTTTATACGGTACACCGGTTGCCGCGGCTGCTGTCCGACCGGCAGCGGCGCCATGGTCCCCGCTCGAGCTACGTCGGCAGCGAAATTTACCTGTCGCTGGTGGATGCCGACGATGCGCCCTATCGCGGCAGCCTGCGGCAACTGGCGGTGACTACCCTGTGCACCAATCGCGATTTGCCGTTGCACATGCCGGTCGGGCGCGGCGACACCGATTTCACGCTGGCGTCCGGGGCGCCGGTCAGCGCCGTGCGCTGTCTGGCGGGTCCCACCCAGCCGCGACCGTCCCATGCCCACGGCGATACCGCCTGGCGGTTGATTAACCATCTCACCTTGAACTATCTGTCGCTTGCGGATAGCGATGCTCGCCAAGGCGCGGTGGCCTTGCGGGAGTTGCTGGCGCTCTATGGCGATCTGGCGGATTCCGCCGTTCGTAAACAGATTGATGGGGTGTGTTCCATTCAGACCACACCGGTGACCCGACGGGCGCCGATTCCCGGCCCCATCGCTTTTGCCCGGGGCTTGGAGGTGGCGGTGACCTTCGACGAGAGCGCGTTCGAGGGCGTGGGCATCTTTACGCTGGGAGCCCTGTTGGAGCTGTTTTTTGCCAAGTATGCGTCCATCAACTCCTTTACCGAGACGGTCGTCAAATCGACCGAGCGGGGCGAGATCATTCGATGGCCAGCCCGGATCGGACGGCGGCACACGCTGTAACCTTGTTCGAAACGTTGCGGCGCGAGCCGTATGCGTTCCATTTCTTCCAGGCGCTACGGCGCTTGGAGTGCTGGTACCGCGAACTGCCCCGGCTGGGGAAGTCCATCCGGCTCGTTGATGATCCGGTGCGGTTGGCGCAGGAGCCCTCGCTGGCCTTCGCCCCGGCTACGCTGGCGGCGTTCGAGCCGGGCGGCGACGGCAAGCCGCCCCGGCTTTCCGAATACTTCCTGGGGTTGTTCGGTCCGCACGGGCCGTTGCCGACGCATCTGACCGAGTACGCCCGCGACCGGTTGCGCAATCATGGCGACCGCACCTTCGCCCGGTTCGCCGATGTTTTTCATCACCGGATTCTGTGTCTGTTCTACCGGGCTTGGGCGGATACGCAGCCGACGGTCAGCTTCGACCGGCCGGAGACCGACCGTTTCAAGGTCTACGTCGGCGCTCCGTTTGGTTTGGGGATGCCGTCGCTGTGGAACCGGGACGTAGTACCGGATCTGGCCAAGTTCCATTACGCCGGCCGCTTGGTCATTCAGACCCGCAATCCAGATGGCTTGCAGGCGATTCTGGCGGATTACTTCAAGCTGCCGGTGGTGATCGAAACTTTCGTCGGTCATTGGTTGCCGCTGTCGGAGGCTAGCCGCTGCCGGCTGGGCGAAACTCCGGTGACCGGTCAGCTCGGGATGACGGCGGTGATCGGCGAACGGGCGTGGGATTGTCAGTACAAGTTCCGCGTCGTCATGGGGCCGATGGGACTCGCTGAATTCCAACGCTTCCTGCCCGGCGGCGAGAGCCTGCGGCGACTGATCGCCTGGGTGCGCAACTACGTCGGCGACGAACTCCTATGGGATTTCAATCCAATCCTGAAGAGGGAAGAAGTGCCGCCGCTGGTGCTGGGCGAGGGAACCCGGCTCGGCTGGACCACTTGGCTGACCAGTCGGCCGCTGAACCGCGATGCCGACGATCTCAATCTGGATGCCGTCACCTATTGCACCTGATCAACGGAGTTTGAATCCATGGCCGAAATCAGTCGAGTCGCCCTGTTCGGGAAGCTGAACAGTCTGGGCTACAAAGCCATCGAAAGCGCCACCGTGTTCTGCAAGTTGCGGGGTAATCCCTATGTGGAACTGGTGCATTGGCTGCATCAAATTCTGCAATTGCCGGATTCGGACCTGCACCGGGCCATCCAGCAGTTCAGCCTGAACCCGTCCCGCGTGGCCAAGGATTTCACTGAGGCGCTGGATCGCTTGCCGCGCGGAGCGACCTCGATTTCCGACCTGTCCTCGCATGTGGACGCGGCGGTGAAAGAAGCCTGGGTGTACGCGACCCTGCTGTTCAACGATTCGCAGGTGCGTACCGGTCATTTGCTGGTGGGGATGTTGAAGACGCCGGATTTGCGCAACGCGCTGCTCGCCATCTCTCGCGAGTTCGACAAAGTCAAGCTGGATACGTTGACCGAACGGTTTGCCGACATCGTCGCCGCCTCCCCGGAAACCGGGCTTCGCGCCTCGGATGGTTCCCAGGTCGGCGGCGGGGCGGCGCCGGGCGAGGCCAGCGAGGCGCTGGCGCCCGCGCAGATGGGCAAGCAGGAAGCCTTGCAGCGCTTTTCCGTGGACCTGACCGCGCGGGCACGCAAGGGGGAGTTGGACCCCATCGTCGGCCGAGATGAGGAAATCCGCCAGATCGTCGATATCCTGATGCGTCGCCGCCAGAACAACCCGATCCTGACCGGCGAGGCCGGGGTCGGCAAGACGGCGGTGGTGGAGGGCTTCGCCCAGCGCATCGCCGCTGGCGAGGTGCCGCCGCCGCTCAAGGACGTGACCCTGCGGGTGCTGGACGTCGGCCTGTTGCAGGCCGGCGCCAGCATGAAGGGCGAATTCGAGAACCGACTGCGGCAAGTGATCGACGAGGTGCAGTCCTCGCCCAAGCCGATCATCCTGTTCATCGATGAGGCCCACACCCTGGTCGGCGCCGGCGGCGCGGCGGGCACCGGCGACGCTGCCAATCTGCTCAAGCCGGCCTTGGCGCGTGGCAAGTTGCGCACCATAGCCGCCACCACCTGGGCTGAGTACAAAAAGCACATCGAGAAAGATCCGGCCCTGACCCGCCGGTTCCAGG
>CAVOKM010000022.1:0-60166 GCA_963696515.1 uncultured Gammaproteobacteria bacterium | reverse complement strand
TGTTCGGCATAATAATTGCTTATACTGTAAACTGTGATTTTTCAAACCTTAATCGAGTCGCTCTACCCTGGGAACAGGACGTTCCCGAGCCACAATCGGGCGGGGAAGCCGGCGCTTCTGGAGAGCGACTCCATCCGAACTCCTGAAGAACCCTCGATGGACGGAGGCGGTAAAAACATGGTGACGATTTTTGAAACGATCATTCAGCCTCTGCTTCCCTTACTCAAAGAAGAAGCGAGTCAATTAAAAGAGGATGCGCAACTTTATAAGTTATCGCTCTGCTATTTACGCTCAGCCTCAGTTATGCAGTGATCAAGCAAATCCAGTCTATTCGTTTGCTGATCACAGAAATAAAAACGAACCCTGATTTAAAAAAATTCGATTCTATTTTGGCATCACCATCGATGTATTCTGAAGCTTTTTCACGCTATAAGCCGCAGGTATTTCAGCGTATTTTTGTCCGGTTACTGGAGACGATCAAGATCGCAGATCTTCCTGAAATCAAAACGCTGGGACGTTTTATTTTGTTCGATGGTTCGCTATTTCCTGCGTTTAAATCCATGGAATGGGCCGTGTATAGTTCGAAGTGCCAAGCGTTAAAGATGCACTTAGCGTATGAACTCAATCGGATGATTCCGGTGCAATTTATCAGTACCACCGCGAATGATTCTGAACGGAAAGCGTTGATCGCCCTCTTGGAAGCCGGGGTGACCTACATCACCGACCGAGGTTACCTGGCTTTCGATATTTTTCAGCAGATTACCGCACGGCACGCTTTTTTCATCATGCGGATTCGCGCTAATATCAAAGCCACCGTCCAAACCGTATTGGAGGTACATCTTCCCGAATCGTGGAACCTCTTTCTTTCCGATGTCACCGACACCTTAGTTATTTTCTCGGGTGATCCATCGAAACAGACTGATCGTTTAGTCTGTTTTGTTGCTTTGGGTGAATGGTACCGGATCACTACCAATCGTTTGGACTTAAAAACCAGCGAAATTATTATGCTGTACGCTTATCGCTGGCAAGTAGAACTGTTTTTTCGGTGTATTAAACGCACGTTTAATGCCCTCCATTTATGGAGTCATGAAGCCGATGGTATTAAAATTCAATTCTATATTTATCTCATTGTTTATGTTCTTTTAATTCACTTCAAGCAAACACTCATTCAACAAAAGCAAGACGAAACGGTCAGTCAACAAACGTCTATCGATTCCTCCCCGCCCCAAAAGGCTTCCTCTCGACATCAGCATTCCAGGCTACCGGGGTGTGGCTTGGTCTCTTTGCTGGAGCAAAACTTAAACGGCTATGGAAAATTTCTGTCCACTGGTTAACTTGCATTAAGAATCTACTATTTTATCCAATAACTGGCGAACATCGAGACACTATTTTGTCTATCCAATAAATGTGCCGAACGGTATTGATGAAAAAGGGATTTCACTGACCAAGAAAGCGATGCGTGCAATCGAGAAAAAATTGGAAAGGAACCCACTTTTACCCAAATGGGATATCCTGATCAAACCGCTTGAAATGGTAAAATCTTTATAGGATATCACCTTAGAAAACCTGTACTGCGACGTCGATGATTTCTGCCGGTTGTTCCTACCCGCCTGGCATCGCCAGTTCCTGACCAGCGGCGAACGAAAACGGCGGCGCGCCAGCCGGTTGACCCTCGGGGAGATCATGACGATTCTCATCTATTTCCATCAGGCCCAGTACCGCAATTTCAAGGCCTTTTACCTGCTGCATATCTGTCGACACTGCCGGGGGAGAATTTCCCAACTTATTGAGTTATAATCGGTTTGTGGCGCTGATTCCCACTGCCCTGATACTGATGTGCATCGACCTGCACACCCGCCGGGGTGAGGACACCGGAATTTCCTTCATCGATACCACCTCGCTGGTGGTGTACCACAACCGCCGCATTCACAGCCAAAAGTGTTCAAGAAAGTTGCCCGCCGAGGCAAAACCTCCATAGGCTGGCTCTATGGCTTCAAACTCCATCGGGTCGTCAACGAGTGCGGGGAGTTCCTGGCGTTTCAGATCACCCCGGGCCACCTCGATGATCGCCGGCCGGTGAACGAATTGACACAAGGACTGACCGGCAAGCGGGTGGGGGATCGGGTTTACCTTTCCCAACAATTGTTCAAAGTGCTATGGGATCGCGGCTTACCATTGATCACCAAAATCCGCAAGAACATGCCCAACAAACTGATGCCGCTGGCCGATAAGCTCCTGTTGCGCAAGCGCGCGATCATCGAAACCATCAACGATCAGATCAAAAACATCCAGCAGATCGAACACACCCGGCACCGCAGCCTGGTCAACGCCATGGTGAATGTCCTAGCCGCGTTGGTGGCCTACACCCACCAGCCCTGCAAACCATCCCTCAACCTGTCCCAAAATAAACTTAAGTTTCTAATTTGTCAGGAATAATTATCCGGAACTCACGTTAAATAAACAGGTATTTCTTCATTCCCAACATCAAACCACCCACACCAACACCACCGGCAAGGTCGCCAGCGCGGCCACCGTCTCCACCGTGACAATCGCCGCGATGAGCGGGGCGTCGCCGCCCAGTTGCCGCGCCAGAACATACGCAGTGGATGCCCCCGGCAGCGCCGCGAAGGTCACCAGCACCGCCGTTTCCAAACGCCCCGGTTGCGCCAGCATGCACAGTCCCGCCGCCAGCGCCGGCAACACCAGCAGTTTCAGCGCGCTGGCCGTCGCCAGCAACCCCGGCCGCCACAGGCCCTCCAGCCGCAGACCGGCGCCCACCGCCAACAATCCCAGCGGCAGCGCCGCCCGCGCCAGGATCTCCAACACCGCCGCTGAACCCCATGGCAACCCGATCCCGCTCAGGCTCAACCCGATTCCCATCAGGCAGGCCAGAATCAGCGGATTAGTGATCAGCCCGCGCGCCACTCCGATCACCGTGGCCGCACCGCGGGCATGAAGCGTCAGCACCAGCACGCAAAGCATGTTGATCAGCGGAATCATGATCGCCATCACCAGCGCCGCCACCGTCCCACCCTCGGTGTGGAACACCGCCAGCGCCACCGCCAGGCCAATGTAGGTATTGAAGCGGATCATGCCCTGATACACCGAGGTGAACGCCGGCCCCTCCACCCTCAGCCAGGGCCGCAGGGCGTAGGCCAGAACCGTCATCCCCAGCAACATTGTCACGATGACCGCCGCTACGCGCCCGACTGCGTAATCGCCCAAGCGGGACAGACCCAGCCGATGGACCAGCAGAGCAGGAAACAGGATGAAATAGGTCAGGCCTTCCACCGCCGGCCAGAAGCTGTCGCCGGGAAAGCCGAACCGCCGCAAGCCGAGGCCCAGCAGGATCAAAGCGAAAATCGGCATCAGCGCGCCGAGGATGAGGGGGAGATTGGTCATGCCGGTTCGAGACAGAACCGCCTAATCAGCTTCCGCAACAGATCCAGCGTCGGCTCGATCATATCCAGCGCCAGGTATTCATCCGGCTGATGGGCGCTTTCCACCCCACCGGGTCCCAGAATCACCGTCTCCATCCCCAGCGCATTGAGATACGGCCCTTCGGTGCCAAAGCCCACCGCGCCCGCCGGGGCGCCGGTCAGTTCCTCGGTCGCCCGGATGATGGCCGCCGTCGCGGACGTCTCCATCGCCTCGACGCCCTCGAACAGCGGGGCAAAGCTCAGCCGGCATTCACCGTCGGCCAGTACCCTTCCCAACCGTCGATGCAACTCGCCGCGCAAGTCGGCCAGCGTCATCCCCGGCAGCAGCCGAATATCGATGTGCAACTCACAGTCGGCACAAATCCGGTTCGGATTGTCGCCACCGTGGATGCGCCCCAGATTGAGCGTTGGCGCCGGTACCTCGAACAGCGGATTGTGGTAGCGCGCCTGCAATTCCGCCCGCCAGCGCAGCAACTCGCCGATGACTTGGTACATCCCCTCCAGCGCGTTCACCCCCAGCGCCGGATTGCTGGAATGTCCCGAGCGCCCTTCCAGCCGAATCGCCTCCATCAGGATGCCCTTGTGCATCCGCACCGGTTTCAGGCCGGTCGGCTCGCCGATCACCGCGTGCCGCCCCAGCGGCCGTCCTGCCGCCGCCAGCACCCGCGCGCCGCTCATGCTGCTTTCCTCGTCCGCCGTGGCAAGAATCACCAGCGGCTGGCGCAACTCACCGGCTTTGAATCCCGCCGCCGCGGCAATGGTTAGGGCTAGAAAGGCTTTCATGTCCGCCGAGCCCAGCCCGTAAATCCTGTCCTCTGCTACGGTCCCACCGAAGGGATCGTAACGCCAGCGGCCGGCATCGAATGGTACGGTGTCGGTATGCCCGGCCAGCACCAGCCCGCCTGGCCCATCGCCCAAGGTGGCGATCAGATTGGCCTTGTCCAGCCGTTCGGGCAGCGGTTCGATCCGCACCGCGAAGCCGGCATCCTCCAGCCAGACGGCCAGCAGATCGATGACGGGCCGGTTGCTCTGGTCGAACTGCGGCGACACGCTGCTTACCGATGGGATGGCGATCAATTGACGAATCCGGTCCAACAGGAGGAATGATAATGTCGGCATGCGATTTTCACTGGCGATAAGGATTGGCGCTGCGTGATAATAACAACATTTATCAGCAGGAACCCCGCGCAGGCCCTGGCCGCTGTCTCCATGCCGTTCCCTCGCTTTCCCTTCACACATCACGATACCCGTTCACAACCCCTCGAATTAAAATGCCGCGTCTCGCCACCCTGGATGATCTTCCTGCCCTGCTGGCCATCGAAAAGCTGTGCTTTAGCACCGACCGCCTGTCCCGTCGCAGCTTTCGCCACCTGCTGACCCGGGGCCACGCCGCCACTCTGGTGGAGGAGGATGCCGGACGAATCCACAGCTACGTCCTGTTGCTATTCTCGCAAGGAACGTCCATGGCCAGGCTCTACTCCATCGCGGTCCACCCGGATTTTGCCCGGCGCGGCATCGGTGACCGGCTGCTGGAGAAGGCCGAAGCCGCGGCACTGGAACGCGACTGCGTGTCCATGCGGCTGGAGGTCCGCCGCGACAACCCCGCATCGCTGGCCCTGTTCCGTCGCCACGGCTACCGCCAGTTCAAGGAAGTGGTGGACTATTATGAGGACCACATGGACGCTCTGCGCTTCGAGAAGCGCCTGGTTCCCCATCTGAAGGCCGATTTGGCCAAGGTGCCCTACTACCGCCAGACCCTCGACTTCACCTGCGGTCCGGCGGCGCTGATGATGGCGATGAAGGCGTTGGACCCAGTCCTCGAACTCGACCGCAAGCTGGAACTGCGGCTTTGGCGCGAGGCCACCACCATCTTCATGACCTCGGGCCACGGCGGCTGCGGACCCTACGGACTGGCACTGTCGGCCTTCCGCCGCGGTTTCGGGCTTGAAATTCACGTCAACGAGGACGGGGTGTTCCTGGTGGATTCGGTGCGCAGCCCGGAAAAAAAGGAGGTCATGCGGCTGGTGCAGGAGGACTGGATCGAGGAACTCCACCACCTGCCGGTCGCCCTGCATCGCGGGAGCCTGGGCGTGGAAGAACTGCGGCAAAAGTGCGAGGCCGGCGGCGTCCCCCTGGTGCTGATCAGTTCCTACCGCATCTATGGCGAGCGCTTTCCGCACTGGGTGGTGGTCACCGGCTTCGACGACCATTACATTTACGTTCACGATCCCCTGGTCGATACCGAGGAAGGCGAAACCGTCTCCGATTCCGTCAACATGCCGATCCCGCATCGGGAATTCCAACGCATGGCCCGCTATGGCAAGGCCGGACAAAAAGCCGTGCTGATTCTTTACCGTTCCAATCGCCGGTCGGAACCGGCGCCACCATCGCTGTCTTAACCGCATCTCCACGGTGTCAGGAGCACCGAGTCCAACCGATGGCCGATCACATCATTCTGGTGGAAAATCCCACCGACTGGAAAACCCATTTTCCCAAGCTGCCCGTCGTCGCCGCCAAGGACTATCTGGCCAAACCTGAATATTCCTCCGCCGGCCGCAACCTGCGGGTGTTAAATCTCTGCCGCAGCTACCGCTATCTGAGCGTCGGCTACTATTGTTCGCTGCTGGCCGAGGCGCGCCGCCACCGGGTCATCCCCAGCGTGCGCACCCTCAACGACCTCAGCCGCAAATCCATTTACAGCCTCGATATCGAGGATCTGGACGATCATGTCCAGCAGGTATTGGGTAAGCCCCGGCCCGGCTTCACCGCCACCGCCTTCGAACTGGACATTTATTTCGGCCAGTGCCCGGCCAGGGAATTGCAGGAACTGGCGCGGCAACTATTCGACGTCTTTCGCTCGCCACTGTTGCGGGTGGAATTCCGGCTGCAGGGGCAATGGCGCATCGCCACCCTCAAGGCGTTGCACCTGCACTCATTGTCGACCGAACAGGAAGAGATGTTCCTGGGGGCGCTGGCCACCTATCTTAGCCGGCGCTGGCGGCAACCCCGGGCACGCAGCAACTACCGCTACGATCTGGCGGTGCTGCACAATCCCAAGGAGATTCTGCCACCCTCCAACCCCAAGGCCTTGCAGCAGTTCATCAAGACGGGCCGCGAGTGCGGGGTCAATGTCGAACTGATCGAGAAGAAGGATTACGGCCGGCTGGCCGAATTCGATGCACTGTTCATCCGCGAAACCACCGGCATCGACCACTACACCTACCAGTTCGCCAAGAAGGCGGAGAGCGAAGGCATGGTGGTCATCGACGATCCCGATTCGATCCTCAAGTGCACCAACAAGGTGTATCTGGACGAGTTGCTACGCACCCATCGCATCCGCACGCCCAAGACCGTCATCGTGCGCCGGGACAATCTGGAACGGGTGGACCACGAGATACCCTATCCGATTGTACTGAAAATTCCCGATGGTTCGTTCTCGCGCGGGGTGTTCAAGGTCGACGACCGCGCCCAACTGCTGGAAGTGGCTGGCCGGCTGTTCAAATCGTCCGATCTGGTGCTGGCGCAGGAGTTTCTCTACACCGATTTCGACTGGCGGGTAGGGATTCTCAACCGGACGCCCCTGTTCGTCTGCCAGTACTTCATGTCCAAGGAGCACTGGCAGATTTATAACTACGAACCCGGTCAGGAACGCGGCGTCCGCGAGGGCGATTCCAAAACTTTCCGGGTCGAGGACGCGCCGGAGATCGTGGTCAAAACCGCGCTCAAGGCTGCCAGTCTGATTGGCAACGGCTTCTACGGCGTGGATCTGAAGCAGACCGCCAAGGGTGTCGTGGTGATCGAAATCAACGACAATCCCAACATCGATCACGGCATCGAGGATGCGGTGCTCAGGGAGGATCTATACCACAAGATCATCGAGGATCTGGTCTGGCGGCTGGACCGCAAGCGGGGGAAGTGAAAGGCGACAGGTTAAAGGTTAAAGGCTGGGTTCCCTATCTTTTCCCTTTTCCCTTTTCCCTTTTCCTTGATACCTGCCACCTTAAAAACAGCTCAGGCTGGTTTCTTGGCCCAAGCGGTGCACCAGCCATTGGCGGAGACCAACTTGCCCTGGAAAATCGAGCATGGGCCAGTGGCATCGCCGGCTTTGCCCGAATACAGGGCGCAACTACTGCACGTCGCCGTGGTGTCCTTGCGCTCCGCGGCCTTGGTGGCGTCGGCCTTATATTTCATCGCCGACGCCAGCGGATCGTTCTCGCTGATCGGATCGGCAGCGGCGGCGGTCCCACTCAGCAGCGCGTTGGCGAAGGGCGCGGCGGCCAGACCGATGGCGGTCAGCTTGATGAAGCGACGGCGGCTGTTGTCAGGGGTGTAATCGGTCATGATGGTTCCCTCGGAGTTATTGTTGAGGAGTGGAAACCGGCGCGAATTCAGCTCGCGCAGGCGTGAAAATTATAACATGGGCCACCCGCGAGCGGCTTGACCTCGCACGATAACAGGGAGGAGGCGAACCTGTTCACTAACCCATTCCGATTCCCGCGTGGTTGGCGACGCTGGGTGCTGTTGGTCGGCAGTGGTCTGCTGGCGCTTCTAACCGGTATGGGCGGCTGGCTCTATGTCCAGTTGCACGGCAGCCTGGCGCAACTGGACGGCGCGGCGACGCTGCCTGGCCTGAGCGCGCCGGTCGCCGTCGAGCGCGATAGGCTGGGCATCCCGACGATCCGCGGTGAAACCCGCCTTGATGTAGCCCGCGCTACCGGCTTCGTCCATGCCCAGGAGCGGTTTTTTCAGATGGATTTGCTGCGGCGCACGGCGGCGGGCGAACTCGCGGCCCTGGTCGGCGCGGTGGCGCTAAATCTGGATCGCGCCCACCGCTTGCACCGTTTTCGCTATCGCGCCCGCCAGGCGCTGGCTGCGGCGTCAGCAGCGGATCAAGCACTGATCGCCGCCTACGTCGCTGGCGTCAATGCCGGGCTTGCCGCGCTCTCGGCTCCACCTTTTGAGTACCTCCTGCTGCGGACCACGCCCGAACCCTGGCAAGCCGAGGATACGGCGCTGGCGGTATACGCCATGTATCTGGACTTGCAGGGCGAACAGTGGCTTCTCGAATCAGCTCGCGGAATTCTGCGCGAGCGACTGCCGCCTGAACTCGCCGCATTCCTCGATCCCCTCGGGACCGAATGGGACGCACCGCTGCAAGGGGAGCCTTTCCAATCGCCACCCCCGCCCGATCCCGAGGTTTTTAACCTGCGGAGTCACAATCCGCTAGCGGGCAAATCTGCCACTACCCTCGGCCAATCGACTTTCAACGTAGAAATCGAGCCTCCGCGCGGCAGCAACAACTGGGCGGTCGCCGGCCGGCTAACCACGCACGGTGGAGCTTTGCTGGCCAACGACATGCACTTGGGGTTGCGTTTGCCCAATATTTGGTATCGAGTCGCAATGATTTACCCCGACGGTCGGGATGGGGAACGCCGGATCGACGGGGTTACCCTGCCGGGAACGCCGGCCATCGTCGCCGGAAGCAACGGCCATATCGCCTGGAGCTACACCAACAGCGAGGGCGACTGGGCCGACCTGGTGATCTTGGAACCAGCGGTGGATGGGGCAAGTTATCAGACGCCCGAGGGGCCCCGCCCCTTCACACCCATCCAGGAAATCCTCACGGTCAAGGACGGTCCAGCCGAGACCCTGGAAATTGTGGAAACTCATTGGGGACCGGTGGTGGATCGCGATCACCGGGGCCGGCAACGGGCGTTGCGCTGGGTGGCGCACGATCCACGGGCGGTCAATCTCAATTTGCTGGCGCTGGAACGGGCGGACGCGCTGGACGCCGCCCTCGTTATCATCAACCGGGCCGGGGCGCCGGCGCAGAATGTTCTGCTGGCCGACGCCGACGGCCGCATCGCCTGGACCCTCTCAGGACCGATCCCGCGCCGCTTCGGCCACGACGGACGGCTGCCCTCCTCCTGGGCCGACGGGCAGCGCGGCTGGGACGGCTGGCTAGAGCCGGCCGAGTATCCCCGCATCGCCGATCCCCCAAGCGGCCGGTTGTGGACCGCCAACGGCCGGGTGGTCGATGGCGCAGGGTTGGAACGACTCGGCGATGGCGGTTACGCCCTCGGCGCTCGCGCCCGCCAAATCCGGGACGGATTGCTGGAACGGGACCAATTCGACGAAAGGGATTTTTTGACCCTGCAACTCGACGACCGGGCGCTATTTCTGGAACGCTGGCGCGCGCTGCTGCTGGCGACGCTGACCCCGGATGCCACGCGCGCCGGTCCACGGCGGCAGGAATTGCGGGGTTACGTCGCCGACTGGGGCGGACGGGCGGCGGTGGATTCCGTCGGTTACCGGGCGGTGCGCGCCTTTCGGCTCGCGGTCCGGAACCGGGCGTTCGGGCCGCTAACTGCAGCCTGCCGACAGGCCGACCCGCGTTTCGACTACACCCTGTTCCACCAGCAGGAAGGCCCGCTATGGCAATTGGTCTCCCGGCGGCCGCAGCATCTGCTCGATCCCCGCTTTCCCGACTGGCCGGCGCTGCTGCTGAACGCAGCGGATGCGACGCTGGCGGAACTGACCACCGATGGTCGGCCACTGGCGGCTCACACCTGGGGCGATTACAACCAGGTTCGTATCCAGCATCCGTTCAGCCGCGTCCTCCCCTGGCTGAGCGACTGGCTCGACCTGCCCGCGCAAGCCCTGCCGGGTGATCGGTACATGCCGCGCATCCAGACCACCGACAGCGGCGCGTCCGAACGGCTGGCCGTTGCTCCCGGTCGCGAACAAAACGGCATTCTGCACCTGCCCGGCGGACAGAGCGGCCATCCGCTATCCCCCTGGTACCGGGCCGGACATGCCGCCTGGGCCACCGGCGCACCCCTACCCTTGTTGCCCGGACCGGCGACGCACCGGCTGCGGCTCGAACCCAACGCGCCCTGAGGAATTAGCCTCCCGGGAGAGTTGACTGCGCGACGGATGGCTACACCTCGAGCGGCGCCACCTTGATTCCAAATACGGATTGCGCCCGCCATCCCTCGGGACCGTATAGTTCCACCGCACCGTCCTCGTGGACGATCCAGGCTTCGACCGCGCCCGCTTCCAGATACAGTTGAGCTTTCTCATCCAATTCATCGGCGGTATTGGACGGAGAGATCACTTCAACACACAGCTCCGGTGCTTGGGTGTAGGGCGTCTCGTAGCCATGCCGCGCCAGGAACGCCGGCGAGCACCAGACCGCATCCGCCACCTTCACCCCTTTGCCAGTCAGGATCGAGCATTCCACCAGTGCCTCGCCACCCAGGGTCCGTTCCAAAAAAACTCCGATTCTGAACTGCCAATAGGAATGCCGATTGGTCGCCGGGCTCATCGCAAACTCCACCTTGCCCTCTTCATTCAATTCCAGCTTGAACGGTAAATCCCGTAGATACGGACTGTTAACCACTTCCCGCCACGTTTCCACCAGTGCCGCCGCGTCCATCATTCACCTCCGTCAACCTTTCACGCCGCGTTGCCGCCGCGCCTCGAACAGGAAAATCCCCGCCGCCACCGACACGTTCAGACTCTCCATGCCGCCAGCCATGGGAATCCGCGCCAGCCGGTCGCAGACCTCGCGGGTCAATCGCCGCAAACCCGTCTCTTCCCCGCCCAGCACGATGGCGGTTGGCGGGGTGAAATCCACCTCGTACAGCGTGTGGTCCGCCTCGCCCGCCGCGCCGATGAGCCATACCCCCCGGTCCCGCAAACCGCGCAGGGTCCGCGCCAGATTGGTAACTGGCACGAACTGTACGAGGTCGGCTGCGCCGCTGGCGACCTTGCGCACCGTCGCGTTTAACCCGGCCGCCCGGTCGGCGGGGGCGATGACCGCGTGGACGCCCGCCGCCGCCGCGCTGCGCAAACACGCGCCCAGATTATGCGGGTCCTGCACCCCGTCCAACACCAACAGCAGCGCCGGCCCGTCCGCCGCCGCCAGTAATCCCGGCAAATCCGCCTCGCCATGGCTCCGCTGCCGAACCGCCAGCCGGGCGACGACGCCCTGATGACGCGCGCCACCGCTCAATCGATCCAGTTCCGCCCGCTCGGCCAGATGCACCGCCACGCCATGCCCGGATGCCTGGTCCAGCAGCGCCTGCATCCGCGCATCGCGCCGCTGGCGCTCCACCCACAGCCCGCGCACCTGCTCCGGTTCGTACTTCAGCGCCGCCGCCACGGCGTGCAGTCCGTGAATCAGTTCACCGGCCACGGCGTCTTCTACTCCTTCTTGCGTCGGCTGCGATTCCTGCGGTTGCGGCGGCCATTGTCGCGGCGTTCCTGCTCGATCGGTTCGAAGTCGATCTTGCGTTCGTCCAAGTCCACCCGAATCACCCGCACCGTCAGCCCGTCGCCCAACCGGTAAACCTGACCGGAGCGTTCGCCGTGCAGGCGATGGCCCACCGGATCGAACTGGTAGTAATCGTTGCGAAGGGAAGTGACATGCACCAGCCCTTCCACGAATACGCCACGCAGTTCCACGAACAGGCCAAAGCCGGTGACCCCGGTGATGATGCCTTCGAAGACCTGCCCGACCTTGTCCAGCATGAACTCGCATTTCAACCATTCCACCGCGTCGCGCACTGCGTCGTCGGCCCGACGTTCGGTCATCGAGCAATGCTCCCCCAGTCCCACCAGTTCGACATGGGTGGAAGGGAAATCCGCCGGCTTGCCGCCGTTCAGGGCGTGGTGGATGGCACGATGCGCCTGCAAGTCGGGATAGCGACGAATCGGCGAAGTGAAATGAGCGTAAGCGTCCAACGCCAGCCCAAAATGGCCGACATTGCCGGGACTGTAGACCGCCTGGGCCAGCGAGCGCAGCATCACGGTCTGGATCAGATGGGCGTCGGGCCGGTCCCTGACCCGTTCCAGCAGCCGGGTATAGTCCAGCGGCGAAGGTTTGTCCCCGCCACCCAGCCCCAGCCCCAGTTCGCCCAGAAAGGCGCGCAGCTTGTTCAGCCGATCCTCGGTTGGTCCTTCGTGAATCCGGTACAGACCCAGCATTTTCTGGCGCTGCAGGAACCGCGCCGCCGCCACGTTGGCGGCGATCATGCACTCCTCGATCAACCGGTGAGCGTCGTTGCGCTCGGTCGGCAGGATGCGTTCGATCTTGCGATCCGCGCCGTATTCGATGACCGTCTCCTGGGTGTCGAAATCCATCGCCCCGCGCTGATCCCGCCCGATCCGCAACACCTGATACAGTTCGTGCAGCCGGTCCAGATGGGGGACCAGTTCGGCAAATTCGCCGCGCACCCGGGGATCGCGCTCGGCGACGATGGCCGCCACGGTGTCGTAGGTGAGTCGGGCGTGAGAACGCATGACTGCCTCGGCGAAGCGCGAACGGACGATGCGGCCCTCGGCGTTGAAGGTCATTTCGCAGACCAGGCACAACCGATCCACCGCTGGTTTCAACGAACACAGACCGTTGGACAGCGCCTCCGGCAGCATCGGAATGGCCCGGTCGGGAAAATACACCGAGTTGCCGCGCTTGCGCGCTTCCCGATCCAGCGCCGTATCAGGCCGCACGTACCACGACACATCGGCAATCGCCACCAGCAGCCACCAGTTGGCGCCGCGCTTCTCGCAATACACCGCGTCGTCAAAATCGCGGGCGGTGATGCCGTCGATGGTGACCAGCGGCGTGGCCCGCAAATCCCAGCGGCCCTGCTTGGCCGACTCCGGCACCGCTTCACCGTGGCGATGGGCTTCTTCCACGACCGCTTCCGGCCATTCCACTGGAATGCTGTGGCTGGCGATAGCGATCCGTATTTCCATCCCCGGCGCCATATGCTCGCCCAGCACCTCCTTAACCCGACCCAGCGGCCGGCTGTGCGAACCCGGCTGCTCGATCAGTTCGACAATCACGATCTGACCGGCCTGGGCTTCGCCACGCCCGTCGGGCGGCACCATGATGTCCTGATTGATCCGCTTGTTGTCGGGGATGACGAAGCAAGCGCCGCGCTCTTCGCAGAACCGGCCCACCACCGTTTCGGTGTTCCGCTCCAGAACTTCGACCACCGCGCCCTCGCGGCGACCCCGGTAATCCACCCCGATCACCCGCGCCACCGCCCGGTCGCCGTGCAGCAGCTTGCGCATCTGCCGGGGCGAGAGGAACAGGTTGTCACCGCCTTCGTCGGGAATCAGGAAACCGTGGCCCTCGGAATGACCGATGACCCGTCCGATCACCAGGTTCATCTTGGCGACCGGCCCGTAGCCCTCGCGGCGGTTGCGGATCAGTTGGCCATCGCGCTCCATCGCCCGCAAGCGGCGGGACAGCGCTTCGAACTCCCAGTTGCCGTCCACCTGCCACTCTGCGCACAATTCATCCAGGGTCAGCGGCATGCCCCGGTCTTCCAGATATTGCAATATGAACTCGCGGCTGGGCGCGGCCTGGCCGTATTTCTCCTGTTCCCGGCTCAGAAAAGGATCCATCTGCCGCCAGGAACCGCGTTTTTTATTACTCATGTTTGCCTTGCAATGAAATGCCACCACAGTGGGGGAAAGAATTGACAGTCCAGGAGGCAATCCGTATAGTGCGCTCCCGTCGTCGCCGTAGCCGGCGCGACAGCCACAAAGCCGAAGTGGCGGAATTGGTAGACGCGCTAGGTTCAGGTCTTAGTTGGGGAAACCCAGTGGAGGTTCAAGTCCTCTCTTCGGCACCAGAATAGTAAAAGGCCCGGTCGATAACCGGGCTTTTTCATTTTCCCTTTCACACCGCGAAGGGATCCCGCAGCACGATGGTGTCCGCCCGGTCCGGGCCAGTGGAAATGAGGTCGATGGGCGCGTCGGCCAGTTCTTCGATCCGCCGTAAATAAGCCCGGGCAGTAATTGGTAAATCCTCGTAACGCTTCACGCCCCCGGTCGATTCCCGCCAGCCCGGCATCTCTTCGTAGATCGGCTGGCAGGCGGCCAGCGCCTCCGCACCCACGGGCGCGCTGTCCAGCCGTTCCAACCCATGCTGGTAGTTCACGCACATCCGGATGCGTTCCAGCCCGTCCAGCACGTCCAGCTTGGTCACGCATAATCCTGAAACGCTGTTATTCACAATCGAACGGCGCAGGGCCACAGCGTCGAACCAGCCACAGCGCCGCCGCCGACCAGTGGTCGAACCGAACTCGTGGCCGCGCTCGGTCAGATAGTCGCCGGTCGCGTCAAACAGTTCAGTCGGGAACGGCCCTCCGCCGACCCGGGTGGTGTAGGCCTTGGTGATGCCCAGCACGTAATCCAGATAGCGCGGCCCCAGGCCGGAGCCGGTGGCCGCGCCGCCGGCGGTGGTGTTGGACGAAGTGACGTAAGGATAGGTGCCATGGTCGATGTCCAGCATCGCGCCCTGCGCACCCTCGAACAGCACGTTATCACCGCGCCGCCGGTGAGCATCCAGCAATCCAGTCACATCCGCCGTCAGCGGCTGCAACCGTTCGCCCATCGCCAGCGTCTCGTCGAGGACTTGCTGGAAATCGACCGGATCGGTCTGAAAAAAGCGCTGCAACACGAAGTTGTGGAAATCCATCACTTCGCCCAATTTAGCGGCGAAGCGTTCCCGATGGAACAGATCGGCCAGCCGCACCGCCCGTCGCGCTACCTTGTCCTCGTAAGCCGGCCCGATGCCACGCCCGGTGGTGCCGATGGCCCGTACCCCGCGCGCCTTCTCGCGGGCCTGATCCAGCACGACGTGATAGGGCAGAATCAGCGGACAGGCCTCGCTGATTCGCAACCGCGCCATGACGTCCAGACCCCGGCTCTCCAGCTCGTCGATTTCGGTCAGCAGCGCCGCCGGCGACAACACTACACCATTGCCGATCAGGCAAGCCACGCCTTTGCGCAGAATGCCAGAGGGGATCAGGTGGAGCACGGTCTTCTGGCCACCGATCACCAGCGTATGTCCAGCGTTGTGCCCCCCTTGGAACCTCGCCACCGCCGCGGCGTTCTCGGTGAGCAAGTCGACCACCTTGCCCTTGCCCTCGTCGCCCCATTGCGCGCCAATGACGACTACGTTCTTGCCCATGTCAGCTTCCTGTTTGAAACCTCACCCCAACCCCTCTCCCTCAAGGGACGAGGGGAGCTTTGTTAATGGCAACGGGATCACGATCCATTCTCCCTCCCGTTGCGCCAGAACCCGATCACATCCCAAATCATTCGGCTCCACCGCCGTGCCGGGTAATTCCCGGACCACCCGTTCGCCCCGACCGCGCAATTCGGCCACACGCTGGTCCAGAGTGGCGTCCGCGACCGCAGGCGAGTAAATGCCCACGCTGGCCGCTTCCGGCGCCGAACCCAGGAGGAGCAGGGTCGCTAGATCGGTGCTGAAGCCCGTCGCGGGCCGGGCGCGACCGAACACCTGGCCGATCTCGTCGTAGCGCCCCCCCTGCGCCACCGCCTGCCCCTGTCCTGGTACGTAGGCGGCGAACACCACGCCGGTGTGGTAGTGGTAGCCCCGCAATTCCGCCAGATCCAAATGAATCGGCAGCTCCGGCCACGGGCGCCGCAAGGAGGCGATCAACCACCGTAGCGTCGCCAGCGCCGCGCGGACGCCTTCACCAGCGGAGGCCAGTCTGACTTCAGCCTCATCCAGCACCTCCGGTCCACCGTTCAGTTCGGCCAGCGCCAGCAACAGGTCGCCGCACGGCGCCGGCGGCGCCCAGACCGCCAGGTGCTGGCGAATCTCCGGCAGCGCCTTGCGCTGTAAAGCCTCAAACAGCAACGCTTCACACTCCGGGTCCAGTCCGGCCTGGTGGACCAGATCGCGAAAAATCGCCACATGGCCCAAATCCAGATGCACCTCACCGACATCGGCCACCGCCAGGGTTTCCAGCATCAGCGTCAGCACTTCCAGATCGCTCTCATGCCCGCGATGACCGTACAGCTCGACGCCGGCCTGATACGGGCTGCGGGAGCCGCCGAAGCCATCGGCGCGCGTGCGCAACACATTCCCCATGTAGCACAGTCGAACCGGACCATCGCGCTTGAGCAAATGAGCGTCGATCCGCGCTACCTGCGGCGTCATATCGGCGCGCACCCCCATCATCCGGCCGCTGAGTTGGTCGGTCAGCTTGAAGGTCTGCAACTCCAGATCATTGCCGGTGCCGGTCAACAGCGATTCCAGAAACTCAATCAGCGGGGGAATCACCAGTTCGTAGCCCCAGCTCGCGTATCGGTCCAGCAGCCGGCGGCGCAATTGTTCCAGCCGGCCGGCGGCGGGAGGCAGGATTTCTTCAATACCTTCGGGCAACAACCAACGGTCTTCTGCGGTCATGGCGGATGGGTTGCGAATCGGGAAGAGCGGGTGACGAGCGGACTCCGGGGGAGGCTTCAGCGAAAAAAATACAGCACCAACAACCCCAGCACCATGCTGGCCAGACCGACGAGCCGCAACACGCGATCCTCCAGTTGGGCCATGCGCAGCAGGGTCTGACGCAGAGCGCCCGGGCTGAGGAACGGCAGAATGCCCTCCAGCACCAGCATCAGCCCGAACGCCGCCAACAGTTCATCCCACATGGCGGCGTCCAGCAACCGGTGCGGCGCGGTTTCGAAGCTGGCGAACCGCGCTCATTGCGCCTTATTGAAGTATCGGAAGAACTGGAAGTCCGGTTGCAACACCAGCACGTCGTCCTTGGCGCCGAAACTCTGCCGATAGGCCGACAGGCTGCGGTGGAAGCTGTAGAAATCCGGATTCTTGCCGTAGGCCTGGGCGTAGATGTCGGTGGCCTGGGCGTCACCCTCGCCGCGCTGGCGCTCGGCGTCGCGGTAGGCTTCAGCCAGCAGCACTGTACTCTGCCGGTCGGCATCGGCGCGGATGCGTTCGGCCGCTTCGCCACCACGGGAGCGAAAATCCTTGGCCACTCGCAACCGCTCGGCCTTCATCCGGCTGAACACCGAATTGCTCACATCCGGCGGCAGGTCGATGCGCTTGATCCGCACATCCACGGAGGCGATGCCCAGTTGCGTGGCCTGCTCCTTGAGCAACCGGCTCAGGGTTTCCATGATCTGGTCGCGGTCGCCCGACACTACCTCCTGAATGGTGCGCTTGCTGAACTCGCTGCGCAGGCCGTCCTTGATGATTTGATCCAGCCGCACGTTGGCCTGGGTCGGATCACCGCCCACTGCCGTGTAGAACCGTAACGCATCCTCGATCCGCCACATGGCGAAGGAATCCACGATCACGTTCTTCTTCTCGGCGGTCAGAAACCGCTCCGGTTCGGTGTCCAAGGTCTGCAACCGCCGGTCGAATTTACGGACGTTGTTGATTAGCGGCCATTTCCAGTGCAGGCCCGGCTTGTAGTTGGCCTCGACGATCTCGCCCAACTGGAACCGGAGAGCGGTCTGGGTCTCGTCCACCGTGAACAGGGACATCGCCAGCAGCGCCACCACGGCGCCGAGCGCGCCCAACGACACGTTACGGGACATCGGCCATCGCGACAGGGCCATCAGCGCACCTCCCGGTTGCGGTTCATATCGCGCAAGCGGCTGGCCGCCGCATTGTCATCAGCCGTGGTTGAAGTGGCCGGCAACGGTTCGGCCGACGAGACACCGACCGCCCGGGCGGCGCCCGCCTCCGACCCCACTCCCGACTTGAGCAGACGATCCAGGGGAAGATACAACAGGTTGTTGGTTCCCTTCACATCAACCAGCACCTTGCTGGACCGCGACAGTACTGTTTCCATCGTTTCCAGATACAGCCGTTCGCGGGTTACCTCCGGGGCTTTCTGATAAGCCGCCAGCAATTGCTCGAACCGGCTGGCCTCACCCTGGGCCTCGGCAATGGCCTGCTCCTTGTAAGCCGACGCCTCTTGCAAGCGCCGCGCCGCCTGGCCGCGCGCCCGTGGAATAACCTCGTTGGAGTAGGCCTCGGCCTCATTCTTCAGTCGCTGCTCGTCCTCGCGTGCCTTGATGGCGTCGGCAAAGGCATCCTGAACTTCTTCCGGCGGCTGAGCGTCCTGGAGCACGACGGTAACAATATTCAGGCCGGCGCCCTTGCCGTTCTGGATCGGTAACTCTCCGTCTTTCCCGGGGGCCGAGGCCTTGGCCGGTTGCCGGTCGGGACCATAGCTATCCAGAATCCGCTGGCTCAGGGTCTTGATATCGGCCACGATGTTGCTGCGGCCTTCGGTCAGAACGAAATCCATGGTGCTCTTGCCGATGGTTTCGCGGGCGGCGCTCTCGACCACCTGCACCAGCACGGCCTCCGGATCGAGCACGTTGAACAGATAGGCGCGGGGATCGCTGATCTGGTATTGCACCGCCATCCGCACGTCCACGATGTTCTCGTCCTGGGTCAGCATCAATGCTTCCTTGGGCACCGTGCGCACCGCTGGCTGGCGCGCGCCGCTCGCGCCGGAGCGGTAGCCGATTTCCCGGAACCGCCGCTGTTCGAGATTCACGATCTCCACCCGATCGATGGGGAACAACCGCCAATGCGGGCCGGGCATGGTGGTTTCCAGATAGCGCCCGAACCGCAACACCACGCCGCGTTCGCCTTCGTTCACGATGTAGATGCTGGCGATCAGCCAGCCGATCAAGGCGATGACGCCGACGATCAGGCCGATGCCGGCGAACCCGGAACGCGAGCCGCCTGGACCGGCCGCGCCGCCGCCGCCACTACTGTTCCCACCGCGCCGGCCGCCCAGCAAGGCGCCAAACTTGTCCGATAGCTTGCGGACCACTTCATCCAGATCGGGCGGTCCCTGATCGCGCCCCCCTCCACTCCAGGGATCGCGATTGCCGCCACCGGGTTCATTCCAGGCCATGTCGTACCCCAACATCATCAGATAACATTTGATACCGCCGGGATTTCGAAACCCGAACGCACCCATTCCGCCCGCAAACCATCCCGGCGGTACAGCAATTCCACGTTACCGCGCGACGTGCTTACCTCGATCAGCCATTCACCTTCCGGCCCGGTATGCTCGGTCACCACCGCGCCCAAGCTAAACAGCCGGGACCGTAACCGGGCGGCCATCGGCGGCAAACACAGCCAGCCATGCACGGCGTCGCCTCGCAACCGTTCGGTCAGCGCCGCCATCAATAGTTCGATTCCCGTGCCGGTCGTCGCCGATGCCCACACGGCGCGGGCCCGGCCCTGGGCGTCGTGTTCCAGTCGGGGCTGCTCGCCGCTCAGATCGATCTTGTTATACACCCGCAGTTGCGGTACTTCGTCCGCGCCGATTTCCGCCAGGACCATCTCGACTTGCGCGATCACCTCGTCCCGGTCGGGATGGTTGGCGTCGATCACATGCAGCAACAAACTGGCCTCGCAGGTTTCCCGCAGAGTCGCGCGAAACGCCGCCACCAGTTCGTGCGGCAGGCGGTTGATGAACCCCACCGTATCGGCCAGCACCACCGGCTCCGCACCCGGCAAATCCAGGCGGCGCAGGGTCGGGTCCAGGGTGGCGAACAACTGATCGGCCACGTAAACGCCCGCCTGGGTCAAGGCGTTGAACAGGGTGGATTTCCCAGCGTTGGTGTAGCCCACCAGCGAGACAGTCGGCAAATCGGCCTTGCGCCGCGCCCGCCGCCCCTGTTCGCGCTGGCGCTCGACCCGGTCCAGTCGCAGGCGAATCTGCCGGATGCGGTTGGCAAGCAGGCGCCGGTCGGTTTCCAACTGGGTCTCGCCGGGACCGCGCAGGCCGATACCCCCCCGCTGCCGTTCCAAATGAGTCCAGCCCCGCACCAGCCGGGTGGACAGATGGCGCAATTGAGCCAGTTCCACTTGCAGCTTGCCTTCGAAGCTGCGCGCCCGCTGGGCAAAAATATCCAGAATCAGGCCGGTGCGATCCACCACGCGGCATTTCAGTAAGGCTTCCAGATTGCGTTCCTGACTCGGTGATAGAGCATGGTCAAAGAGGGCCAGTTCCGCCCCACTCTCCTCTACCGCCGCGCGAATTTCCTCGGCCTTGCCGCTGCCGACGAACAGGCGCGAATCCGGAGCTTGCCGGCGTCCAGTGATCAGGGCCATGCATTCGGCGCCCGCCGACGCGGCCAGTTCCCGAAATTCGGCGGTATCCCGAGCCTCTTCGGCCCCATCCAGCAGCAAACGCACCAAAATGGCGCGCTCGCCGCCGCCCGGACGCTCGAACAAACCGCCTCCTGAGCTTCCAGCCGTGCCCGTTAGGATGACTCGCCGCCGCCAGAGCCAGCGTCATCCGTCGCCAGATTCAGCCTCACGTTGCGAGCAGGAACGACCGTGGAAATAGCGTGTTTGTAGATCATCTGGCTAACGCTGTTCTTGAGCAACACCACGAACTGATCGAAGGATTCGATCTGGCCCTGCAGCTTGATGCCGTTCACCAGATAGACCGAAACTGGAATCCGTTCCTTGCGCAACGCATTCAGAAACGGTTCCTGGAGGGAATGACCTTTTGCCATCACGACTCTCCCTTGTTGTTATGAAACCTGGGAATACAGGATCGAGAACGAGAAAAAAGCGCTCGTAAAAAAATCAAAAAACAGATGGCTGGCTGCAAGATACATACCTGCTTCCCGGGATGTTCCACCGGATGGCCGGCTCATCGCTTCCCTTGATGTGTTACCCGAGTGATAATCGAAGACCACAGGTTGAGCCGCCATCCCATGAGCGAGCATGAAGACCCACTCGAAAATACAAATATTTTAACATAAGCACTCTGGCATGTTCGGAAAAAACCCCTGCTCGCGCATGTGGGCGATAGCCCGCACCAACAAGCAGCCGTCGTCGCTATCCAGCCAAACGATCCCGGATTCCGCGCGCAGCCAGGTCAATTGCCTCTTGGCGAATTGGCGGGTTGCCGCGATGCCGCGTTCCACCATCGTGGCGTGATCCAGCCTGCCATCCAGGTAAGCCCAGACCTGGCGGTAGCCGACCGCCCGCATTGCCGGTTTATCCACATCGAGGTCGCCACGGGCGCGCAGAGATTCCACCTCGGCGACAAAACCTTGTTCCAGCATCATCCTGAACCGGCGTTCGATCCGCTCGTGCAACAAGCGCCGATCCACAGGCGCCACGATCAGCTTAACGATTCTGAACGGCAATGGTTCGTTGCGCGGAGGGGTGCAAAGTTCCGTCAGTGGTTGGCCGGCAAGTTCATGCACTTCGAGCGCCCGTTGAATTCGTTGAGGATCGTGAGGATGGATGCGCGCCGCCGCTGCTGGATCGAGGCGCGCCAGCCGGGCATGCAGAACCGCGCTCCCCTGCTCGGCCAAATCCGCCGCCAGCCGGGCGCGGATGGCGGGATCGGCGGCCGGCAATTCCGCCAGCCCCCGTTCCAGCGCACGAAAATAGAACATGGTCCCGCCCACCAGCAGCGGAACATGGCCAGCGGCCTGAATGGCGGCAATCTCGCGCAGGGCGTCGGTTCGGAACCGGCCAGCGGAATAGGATTCAGCCGGATCGAGAATGTCCACCAAACGATGAGGCGCGATGCGGCGGGTTTCCGCATCAGGCTTGGCGGTGCCGATATCCATCTTCCGGTAAACCAGCGCTGAATCCACGCTGACGATCTCGAACGGCAGTTGTCGGACCAGTTCCACCGCCAGCGCGGTCTTGCCGGACGCGGTCGGCCCCATCAGAAACAACACCGGCGGGCGCGGATCGGAAACAGTCACGGTCTTCCGTCAACGCCCGCGCCGGAACAGCCGGTCCAACTCAGCCAGCGTCACCTGCGTCCAGGTCGGCCGGCCGTGATTGCACTGGCCACCATGAGCGGTCCGTTCCATGTCGCGCAGCAGGGCGTTCATTTCCAACAGATTGAGCGGCCGGTTGGCGCGCACCGCGCCGTGACATGCCAAACTGGCCAGCAAATCCAGGATAGCCCTTTCCGAGCGGTCGGTGGGATCGCGCGCCGCAAGATCGGCCAACATGTCGCGCACCAGCCCGGCGATATCCAGCCCGGCCAGAAGAGCCGGTATTTGCCTCACTGCCACGGTTTCCGGCCCCAAAGCCGCCACATCCAGCCCCGCCTGGGCGAATAACGCACTATGCTCCTCGACCCAACGGCTTTCGCGCGGCCCGATCGTGAGCGTCACGGGAACCAGCAGGGCCTGGCTCTTGACGCCGCCTTGCTCAAGGGCCGCTTTCAGGCGCTCGTACAGGATGCGCTCGTGGGCGGCGTGCATGTCCACCACCACCAGCCCTGCGGTGTTCTCGGCCAATACGTAGCAGCCGTGCAATTGAGCCAGCGCATAGCCAAGCGGCGGCGGTTCGGCGACCTCGTCCAGCGGGACGGAGGCGGACGCGGTCTCCACCGCCCGCGTGGAAGAATGAAGCTGACCATACACCGCCAACCGCTCTCCGACTCCCAGCGGCAATCCCGGTTGCCGGGCTTCCGCGCCGCGGCCCGATTCACCGGTGAATCTACCCATCGGCCACGGCCGTGCGCCGATTTGCATCACCGGCGCCGGTGCGACGCCCGGGCGAGCTTCCGTCAGCACCGCCTGTACGCTCCGGCGAATGAAGGCGTGGATGACCGACGCTTCCCGGAACCGCACTTCGTGCTTGGCTGGATGGACGTTAACATCCAGCGCCGTCGGCTCCATTTCCAAATGCAGCACGAGCGCAGGATGGCGACCCGGCGGCAGCACATCCTGAAAGGCCTGCCGCACGGCGTGGGCGAGGGTCCGATCCCGCACCGGCCGACCGTTGACGAAGAAATACTGCTGGTCCGGCTGGGCGCGGGCGACCGCCGGTAACCCGAGCCAGCCCCACACCCGCAGTTCGGTATCGGCGCGGTCCAGCAATACGCTGGCGGCGGCGAACTCGCGGCCGAGCAAATCCGCCACCCGCCGGGTTCGGGCCTCGTCGCTGGCGGCGGGTTCCAGCGCAAGCGCTGTCCGCTGGTTGTGCCAAAGGCCGAAACCCACCTCGAATCGGCTCAGCGCCAATCGGAGGATGTTGTCCTCGATGTGGCCGAATTCGGTGCGCTCGCCGCGCAGGAACTTGCGGCGGGCCGGGACGTTGAAGAACAGATCGCGAACTTCCACCGTGGTCCCGACGGGATGCGGCGCCGGCCGGGGCTCGCCGACGGTGTCGCCGCCATCGCCGGTGACGCGCCAGCCGGTTTCCTGACTGGCGACTCGGGAGGTGAGGGTCAGCCGTGCTACCGCAGCGATGCTGGGCAGTGCCTCGCCGCGAAAGCCCAGAGTGGCCACCCGTTGGAGATCGTCGAAGCCGCTAATCTTGCTGGTGGCGTGACGGGTCAGCGCCAGCGCCAGATCGTCGGGATGGATGCCGGAGCCGTTGTCGCGCACCCGAATCAGCCGCACCCCACCTTGCTCTACCTCGACCGCGATTTGGGTAGCGCCAGCATCCAGGCTATTTTCCAGCAGTTCCTTAACCACCGATGCCGGGCGTTCGACCACCTCGCCGGCAGCGATCTGGCTGACCAACTGCGGCGGCAACCGCCGAATGCGCGCGCTCACGAAGATAACACCGGAGTGATCTGGTTCGCGGTTGACAAGGGCCTGATCCCCCCTATAGAAAAGCAGGCCCCCCTTCCTAAGAGGGGCAAAAAAGCAGACGGTTCGGAGAAATCCCCCCCCATTTCAGGGGGGGAGGCGATCACCGGAGGAACTACTTGGAATTTGACAGCCCTCCCTTTGCAAATGGGGGAGACGCACACTAAGACGGAATCAAAAACCAGCGCCGTGGGGATTTTGGTGGTTACTTGATCACCTTTTGCAAAGCTTCCAGGACTTGTCGGGCTCCCGCTGAATTGTCGGGTTGATCGCCGGCGTCGCGCACCACGACCACCGTCTGCTGGCCTTGACCGGACAAACGGACCCGATAACGAGTTCCCTGTGGCGGGGCGTTCGGCTTGCTGCGCCAGAACGCCAGCTTGGACAACCACCCTTCGTCGCCCGGCTTCTGGTTTTCCTTCTCGGGATCGCGGTACTCGACCGTGTACAAACCTTGGCCGCGGTTCTGCTCCTCGACCGCGTAATTGCTTCCATCCAACGCCAGCCCGACCAACCGCCAGGCGCGAGAATAGTCCTCGTTGACGATCAACTGGCTCTCGCCCCCCTGCTCGACCAGGCGCACGCGCGGCCCCGTCGTTGCAGCGGCCTTGGCCTGCTGGATATCGGCGCGCTTCTCCGACGCGCCCAGATAGACCGTCAACCGCTTGAGCATCTCGGCTTCCAGTTCCGGATTCGCGGGCCGTCGCTGCCACACGAAGGTATTGGTGGAACTGGCGCTGGCGCCGCCCACCGCGACCTCCTCCACCCCGGAGTGGGTCAGATAAACCTCGGTGTTCTTGCCGTCGGCGGCGCGCTCTAGCCGGGTCCGGAACCGGTCGCGAGTCGGGGCGGAATAGGCGACATCCAAAAACCGCTTGAGCACTTTGCGAATGCCGTCCTCGGGAATATCCGCGCGATTCTCAATCCAATCGGTTTCCATGATGCCGATGGTGGGATCATCGCGTTTCAAGGCGAAGCCGTTGCTGGTCCAAAACTCCCGGACTTTGGGCCAGACCTGATCCGCGGGTGCCGCCACCACCAGCCAGCGCTGGTTGCCGTCCTGCTCCAGGCTGATGCCGGGCTGCGACGGCAACACCGTCTCCGCCTTACGAGCCTGCGGCTGCGAGCCACCCCGCTCGCTGGCATAGGCCGACAGGCTGGCCGAACCGGCCGGATTGATCTCAGGCACCACCAGGGTGTCGTCAATGGTGGACGAGGTGAGATCCGGCGGCACTTCCAGGGTTTGCGTCACCTTGCTCTGGCGGTAGTCCGGCCGCCGGTCTGGCAGCAGAGTATCGAAGCTGGTGGAACATGCCGTCAGTGCAGTCAGCACCGCGAACAGGGTCGTGGCGCGCCACGGGGGAAAGGGAAAACGTGTTGTCATGGCTTGTCAGATCACTCCGGCCTGGCGCATCGCCTCGCGCACCGCTGGTTGAAAAGACTCGGACAACGGCGTCAGCGGCAGGCGAATGCCCGGTGGAATCAGGCCCAACTGGTGGACCGCCCATTTCACCGGGATCGGGTTGGATTCGAGGAACAGCGCTTTGTGCAAGCCGGCCAGCCGCTCGTTGAGGGCTTCGGCCCGGACGCGGTCGCCAGCCAGCGCGGCGACGCCCATCTCATGCATCAGGCGGGGGGCGACGTTGGCCGTCACCGAGATCACGCCCCTGGCGCCGCCGAGAATCGCTTCGGAGGCGATCCCGTCGTCGCCGCTGTAAACATCCATGCGGTCACCCACGCGACCCACCAGATCTTGAATGCGTTCGAGAGTGCTTGCTTCCTTGATGCCGATGATGTTGGGAATGTCGGCCAGCCGTTCGACCGTTTCCGGCTTCAGGTCGCAGGCGGTCCGGCCCGGCACGTTATAAAGAATCTGCGGGATTGCCACGCTATCGGCGATCAGCTTGTAATGCCGGTATAGCCCTTCCTGAGTCGGCTTGTTGTAATAGGGCGTGACCAGCAGGCAGGCGTCGGCGCCGGCCTCCATCGATCGCTGGGTCAGATGCAAGGCTTCGGTGGTCGAATTGGCGCCAGTGCCGGCGATGACCGGAATCCGGCTCTTGACCAATTCCACCACCCGGCGCACCAACAGGATATGCTCCTCGAAATCCACCGTCGCCGACTCCCCGGTGGTGCCGACGGATATAATGGCGTCGGTGCCATTTTCGATGTGAAACTCCACCAACCGCGCCAACGCCTCGAAATCCAGCGCGCCATCCGCTTTCATCGGCGTCACAATCGCCACCATACTTCCACGAAACATGGTCTTATACTCTCCGTCTAACTTGCAATCGCCGCATGGTACGGATACCGGGCTGGCTTGACAAGCGCCCGCCGGGGCGGTTTTCACCCCTGTTGGATGCCTGTACACTGGTGTGGTGCGATTCCCGTCCATTGGCCTGTTAGGAAGCTGCGTCCGTGAAAAACTATTTGGTCGTTTCCGCCCTGGGTGAAGATCGTCCTGGTCTGGTCAACGAGCTGTCCCGCGTAATCCTGGACTGCGATTGCGGCATAGTAGACAGCCGCATGACCGTGCTAGGTGGCGAATTCGCCATCCTGCTGCTGGTGCAGGGCAACTGGAATACCCTGACCAAACTGGAAATGCAGCTCAAGCGGCTGGAACAGGCGCTGAACATGACCATCATCGCCAAGCGCACCGAGGGCCGCACGCCGGCGGGCGACGTGCTGCCCTACGCGGTGGAGGTGGTGGCGGTTAACCAGCCGGGCATCGTTCATCACCTGGCTGGTTTCTTCGCCAGTCGCTCGATCAATATCGAGGATATGGTGACCCGCAGCTACAGCGCGCCGCACACCGGCACACCGATGTTCTCGGTCAACCTGGCCATCGGCATCCCAGCCAGCACCCATATCGCCCTGTTGCGCGAAGAGTTCCTGGACTTCTGCGACGATTTGAATCTGGACGCCGTGATGGAACCGATCAAAGGGTAAGCGCCAAGAGAATTCCCGTCATCCATCAAGATACAGGTTGTCGCGGGCGCGCTTGGCTCGTTCGAAAGTGGCCAGGATAGCGGCGCGGTCGTCGGAGTGGATTGCCTCCGCCAGCCGCGCCAGATCGGCGCTAAACAGCCTGATCATCTCTAACAACTGCTCGCGGTTAGCCATACAGATATCGTGCCACATGCGGGGATCGCTGGAAGCGATGCGGGTGAAATCCCGAAAACCGCCGGCGGCGTAGCGGAAAATTTCCGCCCGGTCGTCCAACCGCGCCAGGGTATCCACTAGGGTGTAGGCCAGCATGTGCGGTAAATGGCTGGTCGCCGCCAGCACCGCATCGTGATGGCGTACGCCCATGTCCACTACTTCGGCGCCGGTCAATTCCCACATCCGTTTGACGAGGGAATGCGCGGCCGCGGCAGTTTCCGCCAGCGGAGTCAGGATCACGCGCCGCCGCTGGAACAGGGTGGCGAAGGAGGCCTCGACCCCGCTCTGCTCGGTGCCGGCGATGGGATGGCCGGGGATGAAGTTGGGCGGGATGTGGCCATAGATCCGCTCCACGTCCGCCACCACGCTGCCCTTGGCGCTGCCCACGTCCGTCACCACAGCCTCAGGCGACAGGTGCGGGACGATGGCGCGCAGCACCGGTTCAATCGCGCCCAGCGGCACGGCGACCACTACCACGTCCGCGCCGGCGACCGCGCGGGCGGGATCGATGTCGTAACGATCCACCACCCCCAGGCGGACAGCGGCGCACAGATTGCCCTCGTTGCGGCCCGAACCGACTACTTCGCCCACTTCGCCCGCCTGCTTGAGGGCGCGCGCCAGCGACCCGCCAATCAAGCCGACGCCGATGATACAAAGACGCGGGATAAGCAGGTGCGTCGAGGTCATGTCAGTTCAATCCTTCAGTACCCTACTCAGCGCCTCAATCAGCCGGGCGTTCTCGGACTCGGTACCAATGCTGATCCGCAGATGCTGGGGCAGTCCGTAATTGTCCACCGGCCGGGCGATGACGCCCCGCTTGAGTAGTTCCAAAAAAACTTCCAGACCCGGCCGGCCCACATCCACGCACAGAAAATTTCCCACCGACGGCAGCCAATTCAGCCCCCAATGGCAGCAGGCCTCCTGCATTTGACGCATCCCGGCGCGATTGACCGCTTTGCTCCGCTCCAGATGACTGAAATCGTCCAGCGCAGCCGCCGCCGCGACCAGCGCCAGGCTGTTGACGTTGAACGGCTCGCGGACCCGGTTCAGCAAATCCGCCACCTGGGGATGGGACACCGCGTAGCCGACCCGCAATCCGGCCAGTCCGTAGGCTTTGGAGAAAGTGCGGGTGACGATGAGATTGGGGAAACGATCGAGCCAGCGCAAAGCGTTGGGACAGTCGGCCTCGGCTTCGACATATTCACCATACGCCTCGTCCACTACTACGATGACCTGTTCGGGAACCGCCGCCAGAAAGTCTTCCAGTTCCGCCGTCTTCAACCAGGTGCCGGTGGGATTGTTGGGATTGGCGATAAACACCAGCCGGGTGTGGTCGTTGATCAGCGCCAGCATCGCCGCTGGATCGTGGCCGTAGGGCATGGCATGGTCGGGGGGATTGGCCTTGGCGACGCGGGCGGTGGCGCCGATGGCCTGGGTGACGATGGGATAGACAGCGAAGGCGTGTTCGGAGAATACCGCCTCGTGCTCCGGAGTCAGGAACGCTCGCGCCGCCAGTGCCAACACGTCATTGGAGCCGTTGCCCAGGGTCAGCGCCGCCGTCGGGATGCCAAGCTTGGCCGATAGCGCCGCCTTGAGTTCGAAGCCGTTGCCGTCGGGATAGCGGGCCAGCCCGCTTAAAGCGTCGCGCACGGCAGTTAGCGCCCTGGGACTGGGACCCAGCGGGTTTTCGTTGGAAGCCAGCTTGACGATGTCGCTCAGGCCGTATTCCCGGCGCAGTTCGCTTTCCGGCTTGCCGGGTTGGTAGGGTTGCAGGGTGCGCACGCCGGGGGCGGCGAGAGAGAGGAAATCACAGGTCATGGATGATAGGGCCCCTTCGGAAATACTTGGCATCGAGGCAATAATAATTCCAAATCAACGTTCCGGCATTCTTTCCTGCATCCTGCTCCCTCACAACACCCCCTTGGGATACGACCCCAGCACCCGGAACAGGCTGGCCTGTTCGCGCAGTTCGGCGAGCGCCTTGGCCACCGGCTCGTCCTGAGCGTGACCGTCCAAATCGATGAAGAACACGTAATCCCACATCCCACGCCGCGAGGGCCGCGATTCAATGCGGTTCATGCTCACGTTGTTGCGGGCCAGCGGCTCCAGCAACTTGAACAACGCGCCGGGCCGGTTGAGCGAAGCCACCAGCAGCGCGGTTTTGTCGTCGCCGGAGGGCTGGATCGGCTGGGCGCCGATGATCAAAAACCGGGTGGTGTTGTTCGGCTCGTCCTCGATGTTGCGCACCAGGGTTGGCAACTGATAAATGTCCGCCGCGCACTGGCCGGCAATCGCTGCCGCGTCCGGTTCTTCGCGCACCCGCAAGGCCGCCTCGCCGTTGCTGCCAACTTCGACCTGCTCCACTCGCGGCAGGTTGGCGTCCAGCCATTCGCGGCATTGCGCCAAGGATTGCCGGTGGGAATAGACGCGGCGGACGGATTTCAACTCGAGGGCGCGGGTAATCAAATGATGATTGATGCGCATCTGCACCTCGCCGCAAATTCGCAGTGGCGATTGCAGGAACATGTCCAGGGTGTGATTGACCACGCCCTCGGTGGAATTTTCCACCGGCACCACTCCGTAATCGGCGGAACCCGCCTCGACCTCGCGGAACACCTCATCGATGGCCCGCAGTGGAATGCTATGGATGGACTTGCCGAAATGCTTGAGTGCGGCGGCCTGGGTGAAAGTGCCCTCCGGGCCGAGAAAGGCGATTTTCAGCGGCTCCTCCAGCGCCAGGCAGGCCGACATGATCTCCCGGAACAGCCGGGCCATTTCCTCGTTGCTGAGCGGCCCCTGGTTGGTCTCGATCACTCGCCGCAACACCTCCGCCTCACGTTCGGGGCGATAGAAATTCCCGGTGGTGCCGGCCGCCTGCTTGAGCGCGCCGACCTGGAGCGCACAGCGCGCCCGCTCGGCGATCAAAGCCTGAATCTGTTCGTCCAGCGCGTCAATCCGCTCCCGCAGGACATGAAGGCTGTCCGCTTCACTCATGCTTCATCCTCGCCTTCGTCGCCAGCGTCCAGCGCAGATTCGTCATCCAGCGACAGATCGCCGTTGCCGTCCGCTTCGCCGATGCTTTCGATCTTCTCGATCCCGGTCAACTTCTCCGAGCCCTGCAATCTGATCAGGGTGACGCCCTGGGTGTTGCGGCCCACCAGAGAAATGCCATCGACGGGGGTCCGCACCAGGGTGCCTCCATCGGTGATCAGCATGATCTCATTGTCGCTTTCGACCTGCACCGCACCGATGACCCGACCGTTCCGCTCGGACGTCTGGATGGAAATAACACCCTGGCCGCCGCGCCCGCGTCGTGGATAGTCCGCGACCGGGGTACGCTTACCAAAGCCGTTTTCGGTCACGGTCAACACCGCACCCTCATCCACCACAATCAAGGCGATAACCTTCTGCCCCTGGTCCAGGCGGATACCGCGCACCCCGCAGGCGGAACGGCCCATGTCCCGCACCTCGGTTTCGGCGAAACGCAAGGCTTTTCCGGCATCGGTAAACAGCATGATGTCGCGCTGGCCATGGGTCAGCGCTACGTTAACCAGTTGGTCGCCTTCGCGTAAATCAATGGCGATGATGCCGCTCGGCCGGGGCCGGGAGTATTCCGACAGCGGAGTTTTCTTGACCGTACCGCTGGCGGTGGCGAAAAACAGGTAATGATCGTCGCTGAACTCGCGCACTGGCAGCACCGCGTTAATGCGCTCGCCCTCCTCCAGTGGCAGCAGATTGACGATGGGTTTGCCACGGGCGGTCCGGCCCGCCTGCGGCAACTCGTACACCTTTTTCCAGTACACCCGACCCCGGTTGGAGAAGCAAAGAATGGTGTCGTGGGTGCTGGCGATGAACAGCTTGTCGACGAAATCCTCTTCCTTGACGGTGGTCGCCGCCCGGCCTCGCCCGCCGCGCCGCTGCGCCCGGTACAGCGACAATGGCTGAGACTTGACATAGCCGGCGTGCGAAAGGGTCACCACCACGGTTTCTTCGTTAATCAAATCTTCCAGATTGAAATTCTGTTCGTCGGGCAAAATCACCGTGCGGCGAGCATCACAATATTGGGCGCGCAGCTCCTGCAATTCGGCGCGAATCACCGCCGTCAGCCGTTCCGGTACGGTCAGAATTTCCAGATAGTCCTGGATCCGGCCCAGCAGTTCCTGATATTCGTCCAGCAGCTTGCGCTGTTCCAGTCCGGTCAACCGGTGCAGCCGCAAGTCCAAAATCGCCTGGGCCTGGGCCGGAGACAATTGGTAGCCGGCCGCGCTCAAGCCATACTCCGCCGACAGGTCCTCCGGCCGCGAACTATCCGCACCAGCGCGCGCGAGCAAATCCACGACCTGGCCCGGCATCCACACCCGCGCCAGAAGCGCGTTTCGGGCGGCGGCGGGATCGGGGGCGGCACGAATCAGGGCGATGAGCGGGTCCAAATTGGCCAGCGCCACCGCCAGTCCCTCGACGAGGTGGGCGCGTTCGCGGGCCTTGCGCAACTCAAACACGGTTCGCCGCACCACCACCTCGCGGCGGTGGGTCAGGAACGCTTCCAGCACCTGCTTGAGATTCAACAGGCGCGGCTGACCCTCCACCAACGCCACCATGTTGATACCGAAAATGCATTGCAACGAGGTGTGCAGGAACAGATTGTTCAGCACCACCTCGGGGGAATCTCCTCGGCGCAACTCGATGTAGATACGCAAGCCGTCCTTGTCGGACTCATCGCGCAACTCGGCGATGCCCTCGATCTTCCGGTCCTTGACCAGCTCGGCGATTTTTTCGATCAGTCGCGCCTTGTTCACCTGATAGGGCAGTTCAGTGACGATGAGGGCCTGCCGGTTGCGCGCCTCGTCGGTCTCAATCTCGGTGCGGGCGCGCATTTGAATCCGGCCGCGGCCTGTTTCATAGGCATCGCGGATGCCGCTAACGCCATTGATCAAACCTGCGGTGGGGAAATCCGGCCCGGGGATATGGCGCATGAGATCAGCGACTGTCAGCGCCGGGTCGTCGATCAGGGCGATGCAGGCATCCACCACTTCGCCGAGATTGTGCGGCGGGATGTTGGTGGCCATGCCGACGGCGATGCCGGAGGAGCCATTGACCAGCAGGTTGGGTAGGCGAGTGGGGAAAACCGACGGTTCGCGCTCGGATTCGTCGTAGTTGGGGACGAAATCCACCGTTTCTTTGTCGAGGTCAGCCAGCAGCTCATGGGCGATGCGAGCCATGCGGACCTCGGTGTAGCGCATGGCGGCCGGAGCGTCGCCGTCAACGCTGCCAAAATTACCCTGCCCATCAATCAGCATATAGCGCAGGGAAAAAGGTTGCGCCATGCGGACAATGGTGTCGTAGACCGCCGTATCGCCGTGTGGGTGGTACTTGCCGATCGTGTCGCCGACCACGCGGGCCGATTTTTTATAGGGCTTGTTCCAGTCGTTGCCCAGCTCGCTCATGGCGAACAGCGCCCGCCGATGCACCGGCTTTAGCCCGTCCCGCACGTCCGGCAAGGCCCGTCCCACGATCACGCTCATCGCGTAGTCGAGGTAGGACTGCCGCATCTCGTCTTCCAAATTGACCGGCAGAATTTCTTTGGCGATATCACTCATGCGGAACCCTCATCAGCATCCGACCCGGCCACCGAGGCAGCCGTGCAACGGTGAATTTTAACACAGCCGGGGTTGGGAGTTCGGGCGGCGTCATGGCTGCATCCACCCGGAGTGGCGGAAACCCGCCAGGGAGCGCGGAGAGAAGAAAAGTCGTTGCGACACGGTAAGATAGCGTAACAAAACCCCCAAGGATGGTAGTCGCCCCATCCCCGCATCCTGCCGATCGAGGCTAGCCCGGATGACTTCCCCATCATGCCGTTGATTACTGTTGTGGTTATTCTTCTGGGGTTGATCACCATCGAATTGTTGGGATCGGTGGGGACCAGGGTAGTCCAACCTTTCACCGCGGCGGCGGCCCAGGCAAGCGCCTCGCACTCCAAGGCTTCGACAGTAATTAGCAGGCGCACGGCATCGTGCTGCGAAATATCGAGACGGTCGCGGCGGTGAGGATTCAGCCCGGCTGCAACGGGATCGAGGCCATGATCTTCGTGATGGCCGCCGTCGGGCAGCAGGGGGCTAGGGTGGATGTGACAACCGGTTGGTCGTCGCCACGCCACCGGTGGCATCGGCGCCGCCCAGCCCGCGGGCTTAATTGGGGTTGCACTGGCTTTGCAGCTTTCAGTTCACCATTCTTGACCCACGCCGGGCGCACCAGGATGCGACTTCGCGACCACGGGCCCGTTCTACAGCGTTAATGCGCTCTCTGGCGACAGGGGCTCGTAGCCCAGAGCCTTCGCCACCGCTGGATAGGTAATCCGGCCGAGATGGACATTCAGCCCCGCCCGAAGGTGCGAATCGTCCCGCAACGCCCCAAGGACGCCCTGGTCAGCCAGTTGCAGCACATACGGCAGAGTGGCGTTGTTGAGGGCGAAGGTCGAGGTGCGCGCGACCGCGCCGGGCATGTTAGCCACGCAGTAGTGCACCACGTTATCAATGATATAGGTAGGATCGGCATGGGTGGTCGGCCGCGAAGTCTCGAAGCAGCCGCCCTGATCGATGGATACATCAACCAGCACCGAACCCGGTTTCATCGCCCCCAGCATTGCCCGCGTGACCAGCTTGGGCGCCGCCGCCCCCGCAATGAGCACCGCGCCGACCGTTAGATCAGCCGCCAACACTTCCTCCTCGACCGCCTCCAGCGTGGCGAAGCGGGTCAGCAACCGGCCTTGGAACAGGTCATCCAGCTCCCGCAGGCGGGCCAGCGCGCAGTCGAGCACCGTTACCCGCGCGCCCAGCCCGACCGCCATCCGCGCCGCGCTGGTCCCGACTACGCCGCCGCCCAGAATCGCTACCCGTCCGGGCAACACCCCCGGCACGCCACCCAAGAGCGTGCCGCTTCCACCCTGGGATTTTTCCAGACAACGGGCGCCGGCCTGGATCGCCATTCGCCCGGCCACCTCGCTCATTGGCGCCAGCAGCGGCAGCCGACCCTGTGCATCGGTCACGGTTTCGTAGGCGATCGCGGTGCAGCCGGAGGCCATCAAACCCCGAGCCTGTAGGGGATCGGGCGCGAGGTGCAAATAGGCGAACAGCGTCTGCCCGAGCCGCAGCCGCGCGCACTCGACCGGTTGTGGCTCCTTGACCTTCACGATAAATTCCGCTTTCGCGAACACCTCGTCCGCCGATGCGGCGATGGTCGCGCCCGCTTTCTCAAAGGCTGCGTCATCCAGGCCAATCCCCATCCCCGCACCGGTTTCCACCCACACGGCGTGTCCATGCCGCACCGCCTCTCGCACCCCGCCAGGCGTCATTCCGACCCGATACTCCTGACTTTTTATTTCTTTGGGCACCCCTATCAGCATGGCAGTCTCTCCAGTCATCCTTCCGAGCGAGTCAGTTCATCCACCCGTCGCCTTCGCATCGAGGTTCTATTTCCGCTGCTGAACTTCCCTGGTGATTTCCCGCTGCACCAGTCGGGACACATCCGACAATCCCACCGCCAGCGCCGACAGCACATCATCGACGGTCAGAATGCCCGACAACGCACCCTTCTCGTCCACCACCGGCAACTGCCGCACCCCCTTGGCGCTCATCCGGTCCAAGGTACGCCAGAAATTTTCATCTTGCCGTGCGGTCAACAGCTTGCTGCTCATGACATCGCCGACCGTAATGACTTCGGGGGAAAGATTCTGAGCCAGAACCTCAACCACCAGATCGCGGTCGGTCACGATCCCGACCGGATATTCAGCGTCGTCACGACGCTCCACCACCACGATGGCGCCCACATGATCGTGGCGCATCATCCGCGCGATCTCGCGGATTTCGGTGGTTCTTTCGGCCGTAATAACGTGGCGGTTGCAATATTGGCCCACGGACATGGTTGTTCTCCTTATGCGGGACGGAAAATGGTGCCAGCGATGGATTGTTCGCGATTGCGGCCACGCCCGCAAGGGGCGTTTTGGGCATAATAATCCTGCCCTGAAGAAGGCTCGTAGGCGTCGCTAACCCCGCCGCCGATTCCCTACCATCAGGGACTGCTTACAGAACGAAAGCGGCCTCGAGAACCGTCAGGTCTTGCGACCTGCGCCGCCGCACCGCTGGGTAGACCGGTGGGTGGCCCCGATAGATAATCCCGGTGCTCAAGCCATCGTCGGCGAACAGCCACCGGGCGGCTTCGGCCGGATCGGCGGTCGGTTCCCCCCCGGTGGGATGGACTTGCCGTTTCCATGCTTTCTCCTCCGGCCGATAGGTCACGCAGGGACTAAGCACGTGCACCAGCGCGAAGCCGGGATGGCGGATGGCCTCGACCAGTAGGTGGGCGATGCCGTTGGGATCGCCGGAAAACCCACGGGAGATAAAGCTCGCGCCGGCGGCCAGCGCCACCATCAGCGGTTGCAAGGGGCTGAACCCGGCCCCGCCCGGTGCGATTTTACTGCTCCAGTCCGGCGCGGTGGTCGGCGAAGGCTGGCCCTTGGTCATGCCATACACCTCGTTATCCATCACGATGCAGGTCAAGTCCACGTTGCGCCGGCAGGCATGTAAAAAGTGATTGCCGCCGATGGACAGGGCATCGCCGTCGCCACCGGCCACGATCACCGTCAGTTCGGGCCGGGCCAGCTTCAAACCGGTCGCCAGCGGCAACGCCCGACCGTGGATGCCATGAAATCCGTAGCACTCGGTATAGGCCGGCAGTCGCGAGGAACAACCGATGCCGGAAATGATCGCCACCTGTTCCGGCGGCAAGTCCAATTGGGCCAGGGCGCGGAACAGCGCCGCCTGAACGCCGAAATGGCCGCAGCCGGGACACCAGATCGGTTTGACGTCGGACTTGTAGTCCTTGGCCACATGACTGCAATGCACCGTTTCAGGCTTGCTCATGCCTTCACCTCCACTTTCCAATGCAATAGTTGGGCGAGCACCGCCGCTGGCCGAATCGGCAAGGGGCCGGGCTGGTTGAGAACCCGAATCCCCTCCGGGAGCCGATAATGCGCCCTGAGATACCCGTGAAACTGCCGGGAATGGCTCTGCTCGACCACCAACACCCGCCTTACCCCGGCCAACAGGGCCGCCAGCCGCGCGGGCTGCGCCGGAGCCAGCAGCCGTAATGATATCGCCTTGACCGCCAATCCCTGCGCCCGCGCTCGCGCCGCTGCCTCGCACACCGGCCCGGCGGTCGAACCCCAAGTCAGCACCGCCCATTCGCCCTCACCCTCCACCTCGGCCCAGGCTGGCCCGTAGTCATGGCTCAGCAGCTTGTCGCGGCGTTTGTCCAATTGGGCAACATGATCGGCGGCGCGGCTGGACGGCGTGCCGTGGGCGTTATGTTCGAGGCCGTCGGCGGTGTATTGCTGGGCCTGCGCGCCGGGAATCGCCATCGGCGACACGCCGCTTGCGGTCAAGGCATAGCGATCATAGTGTCCTCCACTGGCGAGGGCGGTCACCCGCGACGCGGGCGGCGGGCCAGCATCGAAAGGTGGGTCGCAGACGGCCTGGGTTTGCCCCAGAAACTGATCCGACAACACGATGGCCGGGCATTGCAGAATCTCGGCCAGTTGCACCGCCCATTGGGTAGTGAACAGACAGTCGCCGACCGAATTCGGCGCCAGCACCAGATGCGGGGCATCGCCGTGCAAGCCATACAGAGCGATATTCAGATCGGACTGCTCCGATTTGGTGGGGATGCCGGTGGAGGGTCCGCCCCGCATGACATCGACCACCACCGCCGGAATTTCCGCCGCAACCGCCAGTCCCAGGGTTTCACTCATCAGCGCCAAGCCAGGGCCGGAGGTCGCGGTCAGCGCCGGAACGCCGCCGTAGGAAGCGCCCAGCACCATGTTTATTGCAGCGATTTCGTCTTCAGCCTGGATCAGATGGCCGCCGATCTCCTCCAACCTGGGCGCCAGCCATTCCGCGAGATCGGTGGCCGGGGTAATAGGATAGATCGCCGCGAACCGCACGCCACCACGCAAGGCGCCGAGCGCCGCCGCTTCGTTGCCAGTCATCAGCCAGCGCGGGCCGATGCCCGAAACCAGCGGCAGCGGGCGCTGCAACCCCTCGAAACCAGCGGCGGCATCACTTCCGACGACCAGGGCCTGCCGCAGGTGTGCGACATTCACGCCCTTGCGGGCCAGCGCGCGGACGACCACGGCCTCCAAAGGTTCCCGCGGCAGTGCCAACAACCGCGCCAGCACCCCCAGGGCGACAATGTTGGCGCGGCTTTCCGGGACGGTTTCCGCCAGCCGGTTCAATGGCAGGGGCGACAACCGCGCGCCGCTGGCGCGCAGGGCAGCGGGTAAATCTCCTGCAGCGGAATCAGCGATGATCAGGCTGTCGCCATCCAGCGGCATCTCGTCCACGAATTGCTCGGCATTCTCCCAGTCCAGCGCCAGCAGGATATCGAAACGGTCGCCGTGCGCCGACACCGGCGCGGGCGCCAGCCGCACCATCGCCAGCGCCTCGCCGCCACGGATTTGTGGACCGACCGAACGGGTCATCAGGCCATGCCAACCCGCCCGGCCAGCGGCTTCCAGCAACAGGCCGCCAGCGGTAATTGCACCAGCGCCGCCGCTGCCCACAATGGCGATGGCGATAGCATCCGTGGGAGAAAAAAAGGCGCTCATCGACCGGCTCCTGTTCATGGCGCACGTTCCGGGCGCGAAATAAAAGCCCCGCTGGAGCGGGGCTTTGACATGCCATGTTAAACCGCGCTCAGGCGACGGTCACGCTCTTGTCGAGGTACACGTCCTGAATGGCGTTGAGAATGGCGACGCCGTCCTGCATCGGCCGCTGGAACGCCTTGCGGCCCGAGATCAGACCCATGCCACCGGCGCGCTTGTTGACCACGGCCGTTATCACGGCCGCTTCGAGGTCGCCCGCGCCCTTGGATTCGCCACCGGAGTTGATCAGGCCGGCGCGACCCATGTAGCAGTTGGCGACCTGATAGCGGGTCAGGTCGATCGGGTGATCGCTGGCGAGATCGGTATAAATCCGTTTGTCGAACTTGCCGTAACTGGAACCACCCATGTTCAGGGCTTGATAGCCGCCATTGGTCTCCGGGAGCTTTTGCTTGATGATGTCGGCCTGGATGGTCACGCCCAGGTGGTTGGCCTGGCCGGTCAGATCAGCAGCGACATGGTAATCCTGCTCCTTCTTGAAGGCGCTGTTGCGTAGATAGCACCACAGCACGGTGGCCATGCCGAACTCGTGCGCCAAGGCGAAGGCATTGCTGACCTCGACGATCTGACGGCCGCTCTCCGCCGAGCCGAAATAAATAGTGGCGCCCACCGCGGCGCAACCCATGTCCGCGCACTGCTTGATCGTGCCGTACATGATCTGATCGCCCTTGTTCGGGAAGGTCAGCAACTCGTTATGGTTGATCTTGACCATGAACGGGATCTTGTGGGCATATTTGCGGGCCATCATGCCCAGCACGCCGTAGGTCGAGGCCACCGCGTTGCAGCCACCTTCGACGGCGAGCTGGACGATGCTCTCCGGGTCGAAGTAGATCGGGTTCGGGGCGAAGCTGGCGCCGCCGGAGTGCTCGATGCCCTGGTCCACCGGTAGGATGGACAGGAAGCCGGTACCTGCCAGCCGACCGGCGCCGAACATGCGCTGCAGGTTGCCAAGCACCCGATTGTTACGGTCGGACGGCGCGAAGATGCGGTCCACGAAGTCAGGCCCGGGAATGTGCAGGAGTTCTTTGTTGATCTTCGGATTGTCGAAACCCAGCAAGTATTCGGCTTTGGCGCCCAGGAGTTCAGCGGTTTTGCTCATGATGCGAAGGCTCCTTCGGTTGGTGGTGAACAGACAGTTTGCTATTAGTAGGGTTATTTTGAACCAGCGCCCGCATGGGTTCAATCCGGCTATCGCAATCAATCGGGGGGATCCATCCCCCACCAGCGGGTTCGACACGAAACAAGGGCCTGCCGTAAATTCAGCAGGCCCTTGTTTTTCATTCTAATAACCAGAGCAGGCTGCATTGGCCCGCGCCATTACCCCGCCAGCGACTTGCCCTTGGAACCCAGATCCTCAAAGGCCTCGTTCAGACGAGCCACCATGTTCTGCTCCGCCAAGCGCATATACTTGCGCGGATCGTAGAACTTCTTGTATGGCTTGTCGGTTTCGGGGTCGACCTGATACAGGAAGGCCTTGGGATTCTCGCTCACGAACTTGCCGATCGCTTCCGAATAGGCAAACTGCAGGTCGGTATCGATGTTCATCTTGAACACCCCGTAGCCAACCGCCTCGGTGATCTTGTCCTTCTCCGATCCGGAGCCGCCGTGGAACACCAGATTCAGCGGCTTGGCGCCGGTTGCGCGCTTTTGCTCAATCAGCGCCTGAGAGTTCTTTAGGATTTCCGGGCGCAACTGGACATTGCCTGGCTTGTAGACGCCATGGACGTTGCCGAACGAGGCAGCCACCGAGAAATGGCCGATCGGCGACAACCGCTCGTAGGCCTGCAGCACATCTTCCGGCTGGGTGTAGAGATGGGAATTGTCGGCGCTTTCCTCCAACTCGCTACCGATGCCGTCCTCTTCGCCGCCGGTGACGCCCAGTTCGATCTCCAGGCTCATGTCCAGCGGCGCCATGCGCTTGAGGACGCGGGCGCATTCGTTGAGGTTGAATTCCATGGTCTCTTCGGAGAGATCCAGCATGTGCGAGCTGAACAGCGGCTTGCCGTGCTGCTTGAAGTAGGCCTCGCCGTGATCAAGCAGAGCATCCACCCAGGGGATCAGGCTCTTGTTGGCATGGTCGGTGTGCAACACCACGCACACTCCGTAATGCTCGGCCAGCAAGTGGACATGCAGCGCCGCCGACACCGCGCCCAGCACCTTGGCCTTGAAGCTGTCCTTCAACCCCTGGCCGGCATAAAACTGCGCGCCGCCGTTGGAGAGCTGGATGATGACGTCGGCCTGGTTCTTCGCCGCGGCTTCCAGCACCGCGTTGATGGTGCTGCTGCTGGAAACGTTGACCGCCGGCAGGGCATAACCGCCCGCCTTCGCGGCGGCCACGAGGGTCAGGTAGTCCTTGCCAGTGACGACGCCGGGTTTGAGTTGCGCCATGAGAGATTCCTCTGGGGTGGTGGGTTTGTGGGTAATTAAAGATGGTTTGAGGGTAATTGAAAGATGTAAGGGCGATGAACTTCCGCGATTGCGACAAAGGCTTGGGCAACGCCACCCAAGCCAAGCCATTGCTTGATTTGGAGCTGGCGAGGGGACTCGAACCCCTGACCTGATGCTTACAAGGCAACTGCTCTACCGGCTGAGCTACGCCAGCTCATTCAAACTGGAGAGTATAGTAGATTGAAAAGTCCGTTTCGTAAAAACTTCATGCCATCGATTGACAACCCCGTTTCTGGCCATCAAAATGTACGACTCAAACTTTGGAGGGGTTCCCGAGCGGTCAAAGGGGGCAGACTGTAAATCTGTTGGCTCAGCCTTCGAAGGTTCGAATCCTTCCCCCTCCACCACCTTGCAGCAAGAGTTCGGTCGCTTGGTGCGTGAAAGTCGGGAAGCGCGCTTGAAGGATCGCACCCCCCGCTTGGAAATGGCAAGGCGGGTGTAGTTCAATGGTAGAACCTCAGCCTTCCAAGCTGATGGTGTGGGTTCGATTCCCATCACCCGCTCCACAACAACACAATTGCAGCATAACGCCTTAGGCCCATATAGCTCAGTCGGTAGAGCGCATCCTTGGTAAGGATGAGGTCACCAGTTCAAATCTGGTTATGGGCTCCACTCGATTCGTGACTTGGTCTAAAATTCTGACCCTAAGCTTTACAGGGGAGTGTTTGGATGTCCAAAGAAAAGTTCGAGCGCAGCAAGCCGCACGTCAACGTGGGGACGATTGGCCACGTGGATCACGGCAAGACCACGCTGACGGCGGCGATCACCAAGGTGATGGCGGCCAAATTTGGCGGCGAGATCAAGGCCTACGACCAGATCGACTCCGCCCCGGAAGAGAAGGCGCGGGGCATCACCATCGCCACCGCGCACGTGGAGTATCAATCGCCCAAGCGGCACTACGCCCACGTCGACTGCCCGGGGCACGCCGACTACATCAAGAACATGATCACCGGCGCCGCGCAGATGGACGGTGCGGTGCTGGTGGTATCCGCCGCCGACGGGCCGATGCCGCAGACCCGGGAGCACATCCTGCTGGCGCGCCAGGTGGGGGTGCCCTACATCGTGGTCTACCTGAACAAGGCCGACATGGTGGACGACGCCGAATTGCTCGAGCTGGTCGAGATGGAAGTGCGCGAGCTGCTGTCGAGCTACGACTTTCCCGGCGACGATCTGCCGATCATCACCGGCAGCGCGCTCAAGGCGCTGGAAGGGGATCCAGGCGAACTGGGCGAGCCCTCGGTCGTCAAGCTGGTGGACGCGATGGACGCCTACATCCCGCAACCGCAGCGCGAGATTGACAAACCGTTCCTGATGCCGATCGAAGACGTATTCTCGATCTCCGGGCGCGGCACCGTGGTGACCGGGCGGATCGAACGCGGCCGGGTCAAGGTGGGCGAAGAAGTCGCCATCGTCGGCATCCGGCCGACGGTCAAGACCGTGTGCACCGGCGTGGAGATGTTCCGCAAGCTGCTGGATCAAGGCGAAGCCGGCGACAACGTCGGCGTGCTGCTGCGCGGCACCAAGCGCGACGACGTCGAACGGGGCCAGGTGCTGGCCAAGCCCAACACCATCACCCCGCACACCGAATTCGAAGCCGAGGTGTACGTGCTGAGCAAGGAAGAAGGCGGGCGGCACACCCCGTTCTTCAAGGGCTACCGGCCGCAATTCTACTTCCGCACCACCGACGTCACCGGCTCGGTCGACCTGCCCGAGGGGGTCGAGATGGTGATGCCGGGCGACAACATCCGGATGCGGATCAGCCTGATCGCCCCGATCGCCATGGACGAGGGCCTGCGCTTCGCCATCCGCGAGGGCGGCCGCACCGTCGGCGCCGGCGTCGTCGCCAAAATCATCGAGTAGTCTCTAGGGTTGGCGGGGTGGAATACGCCAGTCGCGATTCCGCTCCGCCACCCGGTTACAGGCCAGTAGCTCAATTGGCAGAGCAGCGGTCTCCAAAACCGCAGGTTGGGGGTTCGATTCCCTCCTGGCCTGCCATCTTCCCGATGGCGTGTCCCGAACTCGTCCGCCCGTTCCGGCGGCGCGAACCCACGCCGGAGCGCGTTAAGCTGAAATCCGCATGAATTCAACCAAGCCCGAACCGCAGGCTCAAAACCGCGCTGACGCGTTCAAGTTGCTCGCCGCTGGCGCCATTGTTCTAAGCGCGCTGGTCGCGTTTTACATCTTCGCGAATCATTCGCTGCTGGTTCGCGTCATCGGCCTGCTGGCGGCGGCTGGCGCGGCGGTGGTCATTGCCCTGAAAACCGAGTGGGGCGCAGAAACCCTGGAATTCGTCCAGGGCTCCCGTACCGAACTGCGCAAGGTGGTCTGGCCGACGCGCGCCGAAACCACGCAAACCACGCTGATTGTGATCGCCATGGTCGTGATCATGGGCCTGTTGCTGTGGTTGCTGGATGTGCTGCTGTTCTGGCTGGTTCGAATGGTCACCGGCTAACGGGGCGGCGACATGGCGATGCGGTGGTATGTGGTGCAGGCCTATTCGGGCTTCGAGCAGCACGTCAAGCGTTCCCTGCTGGAACGGATCAATCGCGAGGGACTCAAAGATCGGTTCGGTCAGGTTTTGGTGCCCACCGAGGAAGTGGTGGAAATGCGCGACGGCCAGAAGCGCAAGAGCGACCGCAAATTTTTCCCCGGCTACGTGCTGGTGCAGATGGAGATGGACAACGACACCTGGCACCTGGTCCGCAACGTCCCCAAGGTGCTCGGCTTCATCGGTGGCACCAGCGACAAGCCGGCTCCGATCTCGGAAAAGGAAGCCCAGGCCATCTTGCAGCGGGTTCAGGACGGGGTGGACAAACCTCGACCCAAGGTGCTCTACGAACCCGGTGAAATGGTGCGCGTCACCGAAGGTCCGTTCAACGACTTCGAGGGCGTGCTCGAGGAAGTGAACTACGAGAAAAGCCGGTTGCGGGTGGGAGTGATGATTTTCGGCCGCACCACGCCGGTGGAGTTGGAATTCAGCCAGGTCGAAAAAGTTTCCCGCTGACCGGCCTCGCCGGTTGCCTTTTTAGCCGTCCAGCACGGACGGCCCACTCGGGGAGCCGCAAGGCGTTCGCACCCGACAGGAGTCACGATGGCAAAGAAAGTTACCGCATACGTCAAATTGCAGGTCGCGGCCGCCAAGGCCAATCCCAGCCCCCCCGTTGGCCCCGCGCTGGGCCAGCACGGCGTGAACATCATGGAATTTTGCAAGACCTTCAACGCTCAGACCCAGCATCTGGAGCCGGGCCTGCCGATTCCGGTGGTGATCACAGTCTACAGCGACCGCAGCTTCACCTTCATCATGAAGACCCCACCGGCCTCGGTGCTGCTACGGAAGGCATTGGGCCTCGACAAAGGGAGTTCCAACCCCAACACCAAGAAAATTGGCACGATCACTCGCGCCCAACTGGAAGACGTCGCCAAGGCCAAGCAGCCCGATCTGACCGCCGCTAGCCTCGACGCCGCGGTGCGGACCATCGCCGGCAGCGCCCGCTCGATGGGCCTCAGCGTGGAAGGAGTGTAAGCCATGGCCAAACTCTCCAAGCGGTTGCAGGCAGTTCGCGCCAAGCTGACGCCCGGCAAGTTTTATCCGGTCGAGGAAGCCCTGGGCCTGCTCAAGGAACTGTCGGGCGTCAAGTTCCGCGAATCGGTGGACGTGGCCGTCAACCTGGGCGTGGATCCTCGCAAGTCCGACCAGGTGGTGCGCAGCGCCACGGTGCTGCCCCACGGCACCGGCAAGACCGTGCGGGTCGCGGTGTTCGCGCAGGGCGCCAATGCCGAAGCCGCCAAGGCCGCCGGCGCCGACGTGGTCGGTTTCGAGGACCTGGCCGAATCGGTCAAGGCTGGCAATCTCGATTTCGACGTGGTCATTGCCTCCCCCGACGCGATGCGGGTGGTCGGCCAGTTGGGCAAGATTCTCGGCCCGCGCGGGTTGATGCCCAATCCCAAGGTCGGAACCGTCACCCCCGATGTGGTGGGAGCGATTCGCAACGCCAAGGCCGGTCAGATCCGCTACCGGACCGACAAGGCTGGCATCATCCACTGCACCATCGGCAAGGTGGATTTCGCCCCGAATCAGTTGCGGGAAAACTTGCTAGCTCTGTTACACGACCTGCAGAAGCTCAAGCCCGCAACTTCCAAGGGAATCTACATTCGCCGCGTGACTGTCTCCACCACCATGGGTCCGGGCCTGGCGGTGGATCAGGCCACGCTAGCGTAATAACCCGAGCCTCCCTGGCCTGGAGCCGGGGATGGACAACAAACTTTGGGCCGACCGGTGTTCCCGGTTAGCGTCAAAGACCGCGGGCGCCGTCAGGCTTAATCGCTCCCAGCCTCAGGCCCGAGCGGCCCGCGCAGACGGCAAAGCCCTTCCGGATGATTCCTGGTAAGGCCGCCGTTCCCATTCTCCACGAAGTGGAGGAGAAACCGCGAGGTAACGCAATGAGTCTCAATCTGGCGGAAAAACAGGCTGTGGTGACCGAAGTCGCCAAGGTGGCTGCCAGTGCGCACTCCGCGATCGCCGCCGAATACCGTGGGCTGAGCGTGACTCAGCTCACCTACCTGCGCGTGAAAGCGCGGGAAACCGGCGTCTATCTGCGCGTCGTTAAGAACACCCTGGCGCGGCGCGCCGTGCGGGGGACCGAGTTCGAGTGCCTGCAATCGAGTCTGGTGGGGCCGCTGATTCTGGCGTTCTCCCAGCAGGATCCAGGCGCGGCGGCGCGACTGTTCAAGGAATTTCTCAAGGAAAAAGCCAACGACAAGCTGGTCGTCAAGGCCCTGGCGGTCGGCGGACAGGCGTTTCCAGCCAGCGAGCTGGACCGGCTGGCCAGCCTGCCGACCCGCAACGAAGCAATCAGCCTGCTGATGGCCACCCTGCGGGCCCCGCTCGACAAGTTCGCGCGGACCCTCAACGAAATTCCGGGCAAACTGGTGCGCACCCTCGACGCGATCCGGCAGCAGAAGGAAACTGCCTGAGCGTTTCAGCAACACAGCCCGACCGATTAAAAGTAATTGATAGCGTCTCTATCAGGAGTGAATTTGTAATGGCCGTTTCGAAAGAAGACATACTGGATGCCATCTCCGGCATGACCGTGATGGAAATCGTCGATCTGATTTCCGCGATGGAAGCGAAATTTGGCGTCAGCGCCGCCGCCGCCGTGGCCGCCGCCCCGGTTGTCGTGGCCGCCGCCCCGGTCGAGGAAAAGACCGAGTTCGACGTGGTGATGACCAGCTTCGGCGAGAAGAAGGTCGAGGTGATCAAGGTGGTGCGCGCCCTGACCGGTCTGGGGCTGAAGGAAGCCAAGGATGCGGTGGAAGGCGTGCCCTCCACCATCAAGGAAGCCATTCCCAAGGCCGAGGCCGAGGACGTCAAGAAGAAACTGGAAGACGCCGGCGCCAAGGTCGAGATCAAGTAAGCGGCGCGATGCTCCCGCGTGGGTTTGCATTCCGCGGGTTTGCCTGGCTCCGACGGACTGGAACGGAGACGGCTGGCGATCCCAAGGTCACCGGCCTGTTTCTGTTTGATTTAGTTTGATTTAGTTTGATTTAGTTTGATTTAGTTTGATTTAGTTTGATTTAGTTTGATTTTTTCTATCCTCACCCGTTGTTGACCGCGGGTGAAAAGCGGCTCCCGCCCTGGGCTAGCACTTCGAGAGGAATCCCGATGGCTTACTCTTTTACTGAAAAGCGACGCATCCGTAAAGACTTCGGCAAGCGACCCAGCATTCTCGAGGTGCCCTATCTGCTGGCGATACAACTGGATTCGTATCGCGAGTTCCTGCAAGCCGAGGTGCCGCCGGGAGAGCGCCGGGAAATGGGATTGCACGCCGCCTTCCACTCGGTGTTCCCGATCATCAGCTATTCGGGCAACGCACGGTTGGAGTATGTGAGCTACCGGCTCGGCGAGCCGGTGTTCGACGTCCGGGAATGCCAATTGCGTGGGCTGACCTACGCCGCTCCCCTGCGGGTGCGATTGCGGCTGGTGTTGATGGATAAGGAAGCCGAGGCCGGCGCCCACAAAATCAAGGACATTAAGGAAAACGAAGTCTACATGGGCGAATTGCCGCTGATGACCGACAACGGCACCTTCGTCATCAACGGCACCGAGCGGGTCATCGTCTCGCAGTTGCACCGTTCTCCCGGAGTGTTCTTCGATCACGACAAAGGAAAGACCCACTCTTCCGGCAAATTGCTGTTCTCGGCGCGCATCATTCCCTATCGCGGCTCCTGGCTGGATTTTGAGTTCGATGTCAAGGACATCGTGTACGCCCGCATCGACCGCCGCCGCAAACTGCCGGTCACCATTCTACTGCGAGCGCTGTTCGAGGAACCCCATCCCAACGACCCCCGGGCGCACAGCGTCAACGAGCGGATCCTTGAGATTTTCTTTGACACCAACACGGTTCGGGTCAGCAGCGAGCAGTTCAGCCTGGACCTGGTGCCGGAGCGCCTGCAGGGCGAGACCGCCAGCTTCGATATCCGCATCGGCGATCGGGTGTTGTTGGAGGCCGGCCAGCGCATCAAGGCCAAGCATGTCCGCGAGCTGGCCAAGGCCGGCGTGCAAAGCCTGCTGATCCCGCGCGAATACCTGGTTGGTAAAATCCTGGCCCATGACTTGCGCGCCCCGGACACCGGCGAATTGCTGGCCGTGGCTAACGACGAACTGACGACCGACAAGCTCGAGAAAATCCAGGCCAGCGGCGTAACCGAATTCCAGACTCTGTTCGTCAACGACGTCAACCGCGGCCCCTACCTCTCCAACACGCTGCGCGCCGACCCCACCCGCAGCCAGTGGGACGCCCAGGTCGAAATCTACCGGATGATGCGCCCGGGCGAGCCGCCGACCAAGGATGCCGCCCAGCGCTTGTTGCAAGATTTGTTCTTCTCGGCGGATCGTTACGACCTGTCCGACGTCGGCCGGATGAAGTTCGATAGCCGGGTCGGTCACCGCCGGACGCCGCTGCCCGGGGCGCCGACCAAGGCGCATCCACCCGGCGTGCTGTCCATGGAAGACATCCTGGCCGCGCTCAAGGTGCTGATCGATATCCGCAACGGCAACGGCGTGGTGGATGACATCGACCATCTCGGCAATCGCCGCATTCGCTGCGTCGGCGAGATGACCGAAAACGTGTTCCGGATCGGTCTGGTGCGAGTAGAACGCGCGGTCAAGGAACGGCTCAGCCTGGCCGAGGCCGAGGGCCTGACCCCGCAGGATTTGATCAATGCCAAGCCGGTGGCCGCGGCCATCAAGGAATTTTTCGGCTCCTCGCAACTCTCTCAGTTCATGGATCAGAACAACCCGCTGTCCGAGGTGACCCACAAGCGCCGGGTCTCGGCGCTGGGTCCGGGCGGGCTGACCCGGGAGCGCGCCGGTTTCGAGGTCCGCGACGTGCACGCCACCCACTATGGCCGGGTCTGTCCCATCGAAACCCCGGAAGGCCCCAACATTGGCCTCATCAACTCGCTGGCGGTCTATGCCCGCACCAACTCCTACGGTTTTCTCGAGACGCCGTATCGCCGGGTGGAAAACGGCCAGGTCGTCGACCAGATCGACTACCTGTCCGCCATTGAGGAAGGTCAATTCGTCATCGCCCAGGCCAACACCACGCTCGACCCCGCCGGACGGCTCACCGACGAACTGGTGTCCTGTCGCCATCAAAATGAATTTACCCTGGCCACGCCGGACAAGGTGCAGTACATGGACGTGTCGCCCAAGCAGATCGTCTCGGTGGCGGCGGCGCTGATCCCGTTCCTGGAGCACGACGACGCCAATCGCGCACTGATGGGTTCCAACATGCAGCGCCAGGCGGTGCCGACCCTGCGGGCCGACAAACCGCTGGTCGGCACCGGCATGGAGCGGATCGTGGCGCGCGACTCCGGGGTGTGCGTGATCGCCCGCCGTGGCGGGTTGGTGGATTCGGTGGACGCCGGCCGCATCGTGGTGCGGGTGAACGACGCGGAAACTGAAACCGGCGAGCCGGGCGTGGACATTTACAACCTGACCAAGTACACCCGCTCGAACCAGAACACCTGCATCAACCAGCGACCGCTGGTGCAAGTTGGCGAGTCGGTGGCGCGGGGCGACGTGCTGGCCGACGGACCCTCCACCGACATGGGCGAACTGGCGCTGGGCCAGAACCTTCTGGTCGCCTTCATGCCCTGGAACGGCTACAACTTCGAGGATTCGATCCTGATTTCCGAGCGGGTGGTGCAGGAGGACCGCTTCACCACCATCCACATCGAGGAACTGTCCTGCGTGGCCCGCGACACCAAGCTCGGGCCGGAAGAAATTACCGCCGACATTCCCAACGTCGGTGAAAGCGCGCTGGCGCGGCTGGACGAAGCCGGTATCGTCAATATCGGCGCCGAGGTCAATGCCGGCGACATCCTGGTCGGCAAGGTTACGCCCAAGGGCGAAACCCAGTTGACCCCAGAGGAAAAGCTGCTGCGGGCGATCTTCGGCGAGAAGGCCTCCGACGTGAAGGACACCTCGCTGCGGGTGCCGTCCGGCATGGACGGTACGGTCATCGACGTGCGGGTATTCACCCGCGACGGGGTCGACAAGGATTCGCGCGCCCGCCAGATTGAGGAAACCGAACTGAAGCGGGTCCGCAAGGACCTGAACGACCAGTTGCGCATTCTCGAGGACGATCTGTACCAGCGCATGGAGCGGATGCTGGCCGACAATCTGGCCGAAGGCGGACCCAACGGTCTGCGCGGTGGTGAGCCGGTTACCGTCGCGTACCTGCGGAGCCTGCGGCGCGTGGAATGGTTCGAAATCCGGATGCGGGACGAGACACTCAACGACCAGCTTGAGAAGATCGCCCGGCAACTGGAGCAGCAACGCAAGGACTTCGACAAGAAATTCGAGGAACAGAAGCGCAAGCTGACGCAGGGCGACGATCTGGCGCCCGGCGTGCTGAAAATGGTCAAAGTCTATCTGGCGGTCAAGCGCCGGGTCCAGCCCGGCGACAAAATGGCCGGTCGCCACGGCAACAAGGGCGTGATCTCGATGATCGTGCCGCAAGAGGACATGCCCTATCTGGAGGACGGCACCCCGGTGGACATCGTGCTGAACCCGCTGGGCGTGCCGTCGCGGATGAACGTCGGCCAGGTGCTGGAGACCCATCTGGGCTGGGCAGCCAAGGGGTTGGGCCTCAAGCTCGGCCGTTTGCTGGACGCCCACGCCCGGATCGGTGAGTTGCGGGCGTTCCTGGATCGGATCTACAACGGGGTCGGCAAGCAGCACGTGGAATTGGCGCGGCTCGACGACAGCGAAATCCGGATGTTGTGCCAGAACCTGCGCGATGGCATCCCTGTGGCGACCCCGGTGTTCGATGGCGCGACCGAGACGGAGCTGCGGGAGATGCTGCGGCTGGCGGATCTGCCGGAAAGCGGCCAAAGCTCCCTGTTCGACGGTCGCACCGGCGAACCGTTCGACCGGCCGGTGACCGTCGGCTATATGTACATGCTCAAGCTGAACCACCTGGTGGACGACAAGATGCACGCCCGCTCCACCGGCCCCTACAGCCTGGTGACGCAACAACCCTTGGGCGGCAAGGCGCAGTTCGGTGGCCAGCGTTTCGGCGAAATGGAAGTATGGGCGCTGGAAGCCTACGGCGCTTCCTACACCCTGCAAGAAATGCTGACGGTCAAGTCCGACGATGTCAACGGCCGCACCAAGGTCTACAAGAACATCGTGGACGGCAACCACCGGATGGAAGCCGGCATGCCCGAATCGTTCAACGTGCTGGTCAAGGAGATTCGCTCGTTAGGGATCAACATCGAGTTGGAAAACGATGCAGCGCCGCCCAAGCGCGACGAATGACGCCCCTCCGGGCGGGACAACGCAATCCGTGGGTGAAAGACGATGAGAGAGCTGCTGAACCCGTTCAAGCTGTTCGACGAGATCGAGGATTTCGACGCCATCCGCATCGGGCTGGCCTCGCCGGAGATGATCCGGACCTGGAGCCGCGGCGAGGTGAAGAAACCCGAGACCATCAACTACCGGACCTTCAAGCCGGAGCGCGACGGGCTGTTTTGCGCCAAGATTTTCGGCCCCACCAAGGACTTCGAGTGCCTGTGCGGCAAGTACAAGCGGCTCAAGCACCGCGGCGTGGTGTGCGAAAAGTGCGGGGTGGAGGTGACCCTGGCCAAGGTGCGGCGCGAGCGGATGGGCCATATCGAACTGGCTTCGCCGGTGGCTCACATCTGGTTTCTGAAGTCCCTGCCGTCGCGGATCGGCCTGCTGCTGGACATGACCCTGCGCGACATCGAAAGGGTGTTGTACTTCGAGTCTTACGTGGTCATCGATTCCGGCATGACCCCGCTGGAAAAAGGCCAAATGCTGACCGACGAAGCCTACCTGGACGCGGTCGAGCAGTACGGTGACGACTTCGACGCCCGAATGGGCGCCGAAGCGATTCACAAGTTGCTGCACGGTCTGGACCTGAAGCAACTGGTGGTGCAACTGCGCCAGGAAATCCTTGAGTGCGGATCCGAAACCAAGCTCAAGCGGCTTTCCAAGCGGCTCAAGCTGGTGGAATCGTTCCTGAATTCCGGCAACAAGCCGGAATGGATGGTATTGACCGTACTGCCGGTGCTGCCGCCCGACCTGCGGCCACTGGTGCCCCTGGACGGCGGCCGCTTCGCCACTTCCGACCTCAACGACCTCTACCGGCGGGTGATCAATCGCAACAATCGCCTCAAGCGGCTGCTGGAACTCTCCGCGCCGGACATCATCGTCCGCAACGAAAAGCGGATGTTGCAGGAGGCGGTGGACTCGCTGCTGGACAACGGCCGACGCGGACGGGCCATCACCGGCAGCAACAAGCGGCCGCTCAAGTCGCTGGCCGACATGATCAAGGGCAAGCAGGGCCGCTTCCGCCAGAATCTGCTGGGCAAACGGGTGGATTATTCCGGCCGCTCGGTGATCGTGGTCGGCCCCACCCTGCGCCTGCACCAGTGCGGCCTCCCCAAGAAAATGGCGCTGGAGCTGTTCAAGCCGTTCATTTTCAGCAAGCTGCAATACAAGGACATGGCCACCACCATCAAGGCGGCCAAGAAAATGGTCGAGCGCGAGGAGCCGGTGGTATGGGACATCCTCGAGGAGGTGATCCGCGAGCATCCGGTGATGCTCAACCGTGCCCCCACCCTGCACCGCCTCGGCATCCAGGCGTTCGAGCCGGTGCTGATCGAGGGCAAGGCGATTCAGCTTCATCCGCTGGTCTGCACCGCCTTCAACGCCGACTTCGATGGCGACCAGATGGCGGTGCACGTGCCGCTCTCCATCGAGGCGCAGCTGGAAGCCCGCGCGCTGATGATGTCCACCAACAACATCCTCAGTCCCGCCAACGGCGAACCGATCATCGTCCCGTCGCAGGACGTGGTGCTCGGCCTGTACTACCTGACCCGCGAGCGCATCAACGCCCAGGGCGAAGGCATGGCGTTTGCCAATGTCCAGGAAGTCCACCGCGCTTATGAGAGCCGGCGGGTGGAACTGCACGCCCGGATTTCGGTACGGCTGTCGCGCGATGAAATCGACTCGACCGGCCTGACCCAGCACGTGCAAGAGCGGGTCGAAACCACGGTCGGTCGGGCGCTGTTGTCCGACATTCTGCCCCAGGGCCTGCCCTTCGCGCTAATCAACCAGGTGCTGAAAAAGAAGACCGTCTCTCAACTGATTAACGAATGTTACCGGCGGCTGGGTCTGAAGGACACCGTGATCTTCGCGGACCAGTTGATGTACACCGGCTTCCATTACGCCACTCGTTCTGGTTCCTCGATTGGTTTTGAGGATTTCCAAATCCCCGCCAAGAAAACCGAACTGCTGGAGGAAGCCGAACGGGATGTTAAGGAGATCGACAATCAGTACACCCAAGGTTTAGTGACCAAGGGCGAGCGCTACAACAAAGTGGTGGACATCTGGTCGCGCACCAACGACCAGGTCGCCAAGGCGATGATGGACCACCTCGGCAGCGAGCTGGTGGTCAACCGCGAGGGCCAAACCGTCCGCCAGCCGACCTTCAACGCCGTATTCATGATGGCCGACTCCGGCGCGCGCGGCTCGGCGGCGCAAATCCGCCAGTTGGCCGGCATGCGCGGGCTGATGGCCAAACCGGACGGCTCAATCATCGAAACCCCGATCAAGGCCAACTTCCGCGAAGGGTTGAGCGTGCTGGAGTACTTCATCTCCACCCACGGCGCCCGCAAGGGTCTGGCCGACACCGCGCTCAAAACGGCCAACTCCGGCTATTTGACCCGGCGACTGGTGGACGTGGCTCAGGACATGGTGGTCACCGAACCCGATTGCGGCTCCCACGAAGGGGTCTGGATGACGCCGGTGGTCGAAGAAGGCGACATCAAGGAGCCGCTTCGCGATCGGGTCCTGGGCCGGGTAGTGGCCCGCGACGTATTCGCCCCCGGCGGCGACGATGTCGCCATTCCCGCCGGCGCCCTGCTGGACGAACAGTGGGTAGCGACGCTGGACGCGCTGCATATCGACCAGATTCTGGTGCGCTCACCGATCACCTGCCGGACCCGCTACGGGGTGTGCGCGGCCTGCTACGGCCGTGATTTGGCGCGCGGCCACCTAGTCAACAGTGGTGAATCCGTCGGCGTGATCGCGGCCCAATCCATCGGCGAGCCAGGCACCCAGCTCACCATGCGCACCTTCCACATCGGCGGCGCGGCCTCCCGCACCACTGTGGTCAACAGCGTGCAAATCAAATCCCGGGGCAAATTGCGGCTGCACAAAATGAAGGTAGTGCGGCGGCCGGACGGCCATCTGGTGGCGGTGTCGCGTTCGGGCGAAATCACCCTGTTGGACGAACAGGGCCGCGAGCGGGAACGCTACAAGGTGCCCTACGGGGCGGAGCTGTCGGCCGAGGATGACAGCCCGGTCGAGGCCGGGCAGATCATCGCCCGCTGGGATCCGTACACCCACCCGATCGTGACCGAGGTGGCCGGTTTGGTCCGCTTTGCCGAGTTCGAGGAAGGCATCACCGTGCAACGGCACACCGACGAGATCACTGGCCTGTCCAGCCTGGTGGTGATGGATCCCAAGCAGCGCGGTGCCCTGGGCAAGGACAAGCGGCCGCTGGTGCGGCTGGTGGACGAATACAGCAACGACCTGTTCATCCCCGGCACCAGCACCCTGGCGCAGTACCCGCTGCCGTCTGGCGCCATCGTCAACTTGGCCGACGGCGCCGAGGTAGCGGTCGGCGATGTCATCGCCCGCATTCCGCAGGAATCCTCCAAAACCCGCGACATCACCGGCGGTCTGCCACGCGTCGCCGATCTGTTCGAGGCGCGCAAGCCCAAGGAACCGGCGATTCTGGCCGAAAAGTCCGGAATCATCGAGTTCGGCAAGGAAACCAAGGGCAAGCAGCGGCTGGTGATCCGCGACAAGAGCGGCGAGATTCTCTACGAGGAGCTGATCCCGAAGTGGCGGCATGTCGGCGTGTTCGACGGTGAACACGTCGAACAGGGCGAAATGATCGCGGATGGCGAACCCAATCCCCACGATATTCTGCGGCTGCTGGGGGTGCAGGAGCTGGCCGCTTATCTGGTCAAGGAAATCCAGGATGTCTACCGGGTGCAGGGCGTCAAGATCAACGACAAGCACATCGAGGTGATCATCCGCCAGATGTTGCGCAAGGTCGAGATCCTCAACTCGGGCGATACTCCCTTCATTCCGGGCGAACAAGTGGAACGCGCCCGGGTGCTGGAGGAAAACGACCGGGCCATTGCCGGGAACCGCGTACCTGCGCTTTGGCAACCGCTGCTGCTGGGCATTACCAAGGCCTCGCTGGCAACCGAGTCATTCATTTCCGCCGCATCGTTCCAGGAAACCACCCGGGTATTGACCGAAGCGGCGGTACGCGGCTTGCGAGACGACCTCCGCGGGCTGAAGGAGAATGTCATCGTTGGCCGACTGATACCAGCGGGCACCGGGTTGGCCTATCACCTGCAGCGGCGGCGCGGCTGGGTTCCCAGTCGGCCGGCCAGCAACGTCGGGCACGTATTTGAGAGCACTGAGTCCGAAGCCAAGGCCATGGTGGAGGACAAGAGCGATGACGGCGAGGAATTGGCCACCAAGGAATGACTCATGAGGCCATAGCCGAAGTCCTTTTGAAGAAAGGCGGGGAACGCACGGCGTCACCCGCCTTTCTTCCTATTCAAGCACGATGATGGCAGCGCCATTTATCCCCTTCGCTATTCCGACGCGCCAATCCCATGACTGCCCTGTTGGAAACCCGCAACCTGGTCAAGCACTTCCGTGGCGTGAAGGCCGTGAACGGCATAGACCTCGCCTTGCCGACCGGCCGCTGTTTCGGCCTGCTCGGGCCCAACGGCGCTGGCAAGACCACCACGGTCGAACTGCTGGAGGGCATCAAGGAACCCACCAGCGGCATCATCCGCTACCAGGGCGAACCGTTCGGCCCCCGCTTTCGCCAGGACATCGGCATCATGTTCCAGTCCACGGCCCTGCAGGATCACGTCACCGGCCGCGAGAACCTGCGGATGTTCGCTAGTTTCTACCACCGTAAACTGCCTCTGGCCGATTTGATCGAAGCCTGCGCGCTGGGCGAATTCCTGGACCGCGACACCCGCAAGTTGTCCGGTGGTCAGCGCCAGCGGTTGCTGCTGGCCATCGCCCTGGTCAACGATCCGGTACTGCTGTTCCTGGACGAGCCAACCACTGGTCTCGATCCGCAGGCCCGCCGCAATTTCTGGGAACTGATCCACCGGATCAAGGCGCGCGGCAAGACTATTCTGCTGACCACGCATTACATGGAAGAGGCTTACCATCTGTGCGACGAGATCGCCATCATGGATCATGGCCGGATCATCGCCCAGGGCACACCGCGCGAGTTGCTGGCGGCGCATTTCGACGACGTGGTGCTGCAACTGCCACTGGTGGATTTCCCCAAACCCATGCCACCGTTTTCACAGCCGGTGGTCCGTGTTCGGGATACGGTTGAAATTTTCACCCGCGATGTCAGCGCAGTCATCCAGGAACTGCTCGCCTGGAACATTCCGCTTGCCCGGCTGCAAATACGCCCGCGCACTCTGGAGGATTTGTTTTTGGAGTTGACCGGCCGGGAGTTGCGGACGTGAATCTCAGGCGGTTTTGGGCGGTGTTTCTCTGCCGTAACTGGGAATTCCTGCGCGATCGCTCCACCCTGACCTGGAACCTGCTGTTTCCGATTTCCCTGATCGCCGGCTTCGCCGTTGCCTTCTCGGGGCCGGGGCTAAATTTGTATAAAGTGGGCGTGCTGGGCGAGGTCGGCGGCGAAAGCGGCGGCGAATTTTTCCAGACCCGCTACATCCAGTTCATCCCGGTCGCCGACCTGGCCGCCGCCTTGCCCAAGGTCGAGCGCCACCAACTGGACATGCTGGTGGACCCCGCCGGGCGTCGCTACTGGATCAACGAGGAATCGCCGAAGGGTTACGTTTTGGAGCGGGTACTGAGCGGCGCCGGCGCGCAGAATGAATACCACAAGCAAACCGTATCCGGCCGGGTCATCCGCTACGTGGATTGGACCGCGCCGGGGATACTGGCGATGAACATGATGTTTAGTTGTCTGTTCGGCGTCGGCTACGTCATTGTCCGCTACCGAAAAAACGGGATGCTGAAGCGGCTGAAAGCCACGCCGCTGACGCCTCTGGAATTCCTTTCCGCCCAGGTCATCTCGCGGCTATGGCTGATTCTGGCGACCACCGCGCTGGTGTTCGCAGGAACCGACCGATTTATCGGTTTCCCGATGCACGGCTCCTACCTCGACTTGTTCATTGTATTTTTCGTTGGAGCGATCAGCCTGATCAGCCTCGGGCTGATCGTTGCCGCCCGCACCACCAACGAGGAAGTCGCCGCCGGTCTGCTGAACGCCCTCAGTTGGCCGATGACGTTTCTGTCGGGCGTCTGGTTTTCACTGGAAGGCGTCCATCCCTTTCTGCAACAGTGCGCGCAACTGGCTCCGCTGACCCACATCATCGACGCGGCGCGGGCGGTCATGATCGACGGCGCCGGCCTGACGGCAATCTCCGGGCATCTACTGGCGCTGACCGCCATGAGCGTCGGCTTCATGGCGGTGGGGGCTTGGCTGTTTCGGTGGGAATGAAAAATCCCGGCAGCGGTCTTAATCAGTGGTCGCCAACTGATCGGGAGACAAAACCATGCCGTGGCCGCAACGCAAGCTTGAGATTCCCGGCCCAGAGGGCGCTCTGGCGGGCCGTTCCACGCCAATGCCGGTCCCGAGGCGGCATTACGTCAACGATCATCCCTTGCTACCGCCCTTCCCCACCCGCATGGAGCGAGCGCTGTTTGGGCTGGGCTGCTTCTGGGGCGCGGAGCGCAAGTTCTGGACCCAGCCTGGGGTTTACACCACCGCAGTCGGCTATGCCGGCGGCTTCACCCCCAATCCGACCTACGAGGAGGTCTGTAGCGGCCTGACCGGTCACACCGAGACCGTGCTGGTAGTATTCGAACCCGCCGTCATCCGCTACGATCAATTACTCGCGGTCTTCTGGGAGTCGCACGATCCCACTCAGGGCATGCGTCAGGGCAACGATGTCGGCACTCAATACCGTTCGGCGATCTACGCCTATGATGAGTCCCAGCGCGCCGCCGCCCTGGCCAGCCGCGAGGCCTTTCAGCGGGCGCTAACCCCCGCTGGCCACGGACCCATCACCACCGAGATCGCCGGCGCGTCGCCGTTCTACTACGCCGAGGACTACCACCAGCAGTATCTGGCCAAGAATCCCGGCGGCTACTGCGGGCTGCGTGGCACGGGGGTAAGCTGCCCGGAGGGGCAAGCGGCGTGACGGACCACCCCTCCCCGCTCCTGAGTCAACCCTCCGGTATTCCAGCCGCCAGTCACCGCCCGCCGGGTGTATCAGATCAAGGCGTTAGGTGAGTTCTGCCCCGCCCAACTGCAGTTTCTAGGATGATAGATACGGAATCGTTCAAGCTGGGGATTCAATCGCTAACGGATTGATTAGATTGGCGTCCCCAAGGGGATTCGAACCCCTGTTACCGCCGTGAAAGGGCGGTGTCCTCGGCCTCTAGACGATGGGGACAAAAAAGACGGGAAAAAATAAACCGTCAAGCGCGATGACGGTTGGGGTTGGTGGAGCCAGGCGGGATCGAACCGCCGACCCCCTGCATGCCATGCAGGTGCTCTCCCAGCTGAGCTATGGCCCCGTTGACCGGAGAAGAGCAATCTAAGAGATTCGTGCGTTTGTGTCAACTTTTTCCAATCCGATTATCCATCGGCGCGTTGGCGGATGTAATCCAGCGCCCGTTCGATCCGCCCCAAGGTTTTCCGCCGGCCAAGCAATTCCAGTGTAGTGTCTATCGGCGGCGACACTGCCGTCCCGGACACCGCAACCCGCAACGGTTGCGCTACCTTTCCCAGTTCCATCTTCCTCTCCTCCGCCACCCCACTCACCGCAGCGTGGATTGGCTCGGACCTCCATTCCGGCAATGCGGCTAAACCCTTGCTCGCGGCCCGCAGGGGCGCCTCGGCGGCGGCGGTCAGATATTTGCTAGCCGCCTTGGCGTCATAGGCTTCGAACTCGCGGTACAGAAAGCTGGCGGCCCGCGCCATCTCCCGCAGGGTATCGGACCGCTCGGCGAAGGCCTTGACCACCTCCTGCAAAGACGGCCCCTCGCTTGGGTCGATCCCCAACTGGCCGATGTGCCAACTCAAATGGCGGGCGATGTGGGCGGGATCCAGGGTTTTCAGATAGTGCTTGTTCAGCCAGATCAGCTTGGAGGGATTGATCGCCGATGCCGCCTTGTTGCAACCGTCGAGATCGAACCGTTCCACCATCTCGTCAAGCGAAAAAATCTCCTGGTCACCATGCGACCAGCCCAGCCGCACCAGAAAATTCAGCACGGCTTCCGGCAGATAACCCTGATCGCGATACTCCATGACGCTGGCGGCGCCGTGGCGCTTGGACAGCTTCTGACCATCCGGTCCCAGAATCATGGGCACGTGGGCGTAGTGGGGGACCGTCGCGCCCAGCGCCTTGAGAATGTTGATCTGTCGGGGCGTGTTGTTGATATGGTCATCGCCCCGGATTACATGGGTGATTTCCATATCCATGTCGTCTACCACCACGCAGAAATTGTAGGTCGGGCTGCCATCAGCGCGCGCGATGATGAGATCGTCCAGTTCGGCGTTCTGAAACACGATGTTGCCGCGAATCAGATCCGCGACCACCACTTGACCGTTAAGCGGATTTTTGAACCGCACCGCGGGCTCCACCCCCGAACGTGGCGGTCCCTGATAATCGCGATAACGGCCGTCGTAACGCGGCTTGTCCTTGCGGGCGATCTGTTCGGCGCGCAACCCCTCCAGCTCTTCCCGGGTGCAATAGCAGTAGTAGGCGCTGCCCTCTCGCAACAACCGACGCAGTATCTCCTGATAGCGGTCAAACCGGTGGGTCTGGTAGAACGGCCCCTCGTCGTAATCCAGTCCCAGCCAGTTCATACCTTCCAAAATGGCATTCACCGCCTCGGGGGTGGAGCGTTCCAGGTCGGTATCCTCGATGCGCAACACGAAGGGCCCGCCGTGCCGGCGGGCAAACAACCAGGAAAACAGCGCGGTGCGCGCGCCGCCGATGTGCAGATACCCCGTGGGACTGGGGGCGAAACGGGTCTTGACCATGTCGGCTTGTTCGGGCAGTGATGAAGGAAAGGAAACCGTATCAACCTTTATTCGGCTTGACCGGCCGCTGCCAGTTGGCTATGTCCTTGCGCGGCGCGCGGGTCAGGCACAGGCCACCGTCCGGGACATCGCGGCTGACCGAGGAACCCGCGCCCACCGTCGCGCCCTTGCCGATCCGCACTGGCGCCACCAGCGAACTGTTGGAGCCGATAAAGGCGCCATCGCCAATCACGGTCTTATGCTTGTTGGCGCCGTCGTAATTACAGGTGATGGTGCCGGCCCCAACGTTGACATCCGCGCCGATCTCGGCATCGCCGATGTAGGTCAGGTGGTTCACTTTGGAACCAGGCCCGATATTGGACTTCTTCACCTCGACAAAATTGCCGATATGCACACCAGCCGCCAGTCGCGCGCCCGGCCGTAACCGAGCAAAGGGGCCAAGCTGCGCGCCGGCTCCCACCTCCGCACTTTCGATCCGACAATGAGAGAGAATCTCGACATCGTCGCCGATCACTGCGTCCTTCAGGACGCAGAACGGCCCGATTCGTACCCGGTCTCCCAACCTCACCCTACCCTCGAACACCACATTGACGTCAATCAACACATCCTTGCCCGTCGTGACCGCACCGCGCACGTCCACCCGGCCAGGATCCAGTAAAGTCGCGCCTCCTTGCATCAGCCGTTCGGCCTGCCGCCGCTGGAAAAACCGCTCCAGCTCGGCGAGTTGTTTTCGATCATTGACTCCCAGCACTTGCTCGGGCTCCGCCACCGCGAACGCTTCGACCGGCACCCCATCGCGCACCGCCAGCGTCACCACGTCGGTCAGGTAATACTCGCCTTGGGCATTTTTATTGTCGAGTTCGGCCACCCAGCCGCGCAGTTTCGTTGTCGCCACCGCCAGAATTCCAGTGTTGACTTCCCCCAGACGCCGCTCCTCGGCATTGGCATCCTTCTCCTCCACAATCCGGCGAACCCGGCCCTGCCGATCGCGCACGATGCGGCCGTACCCGCCGGGATCGGCCAGTTCGACCGTCAGCAGCGCCAAATTACCTTTGTTGGCCGAGTTCACCAGCGGCTGCAGGGTTTCAGCGCGGATCAACGGCACGTCGCCATACAACACCAGCACCACCCCGGCATCGTCGAGCAGCGGCAGAGTCTGCGCTACCGCATGACCTGTTCCCAACTGTTCGGCTTGCTCCACCCACCGCACCTCAGCCTCGCTCGCAAAGGTGTTTTTCACAGCCTCGCCCCCATGGCCATGCACCACCAGACGCGCTATCGCCTCAAGCTCGCGGGCCGTGGCCAGCACATGCGCC
>CAVOKM010000021.1:0-53522 GCA_963696515.1 uncultured Gammaproteobacteria bacterium | reverse complement strand
CACCTGCATACCGCTGGAATAGGTGCGCAACGGCTGGTCGATGTAGTCACCAATTTCGGCGAAAGCCTCGATTTCGGGCATGAGTTCGCTGATCCGCTCGGTGAACAACCCATTAATCTGGCCGCCCATGTAAACGTTCTGCCGGCCAGTGAAATCGGGATGAAAGCCCATGCCCAGTTCCAGCAGGGCAGCAACACGTCCACCTACTTCAACGCTACCGGTAGTGGGCTGGGCAGTGCCGGTGATGATCTTGAGCAGCGTGCTCTTTCCCGCGCCGTTAATACCGATGATGCCAACCGCTTCGCCAGGCGCCACCTCGAAGCTGATGTCGCGCAGCACCCAGTGCTTTTCATGCCGCTCCAGGCCAGTGATCCACTCGGCCAAACGCGCCCACTTGCCGGGATAGCGTTTGTAGGCCTTGCCGACGTTGCGAACCTTCAGATAACTCATCAGAGTTCGTCCACCAACTCGCCCACCCGCCCCAGGAACAGCCAGGCGCCGAGCCAAAGCATCAACAGGGTCAGCACGGCCAGCGGCAGCAGCGAAGCAAAGTCGGGCCAGGCCCGGTCGAGAAAAACGGTCTGCCAGGCGCCGATCAGGGGCAGCAGGGGGTTGAACCGCATGGCTTCCCGGGCCCCTTCCGGCAGGGCTTGCAAGGTATAGACAATGGGAGTGAGCCAGAACCAGAACTGCAACACCACCCCGGTGATCTGGCCGACATCGCGAAAGAACACGTTGAGGGTGCCCAGCGCCACGCCCAAACCCATGGTGAAAAGAAGCTGTAGGACCAGCAGAGGGATGGCAGCAAGGATGGACCAGCCGGGCCAGTGGCCGATAATCGCCAGGAAAAGCAGATAAATACCCAGGAGAATCCCGAAGTTGATGAGGGTCGACAGGATGACGATGATCGGCAGGCAGATGCGGGGGAAGTTGGCCTTCTTGATCAGATTGCCGCTTTCCAGGAAGACGTTGTTCAGCCGCCCGAGCATCTCGGCAAACAGGTTCCAGGCAATGACGCCGGCGCACAGATAGATGCTGAAGGCGAACGGCGTGCTCTCATGCCCGGGCAGGGTGGGACGCATGAGCTGGGCAAAGACAACCGTGTAGATGACGATCATCGTCAACGGCCCGGCCACGGCCCAGAACGCACCGAACAGCGATTCGCGATACTTGCCGTTGAACTCGCGCAGGACGCTGCCCCAGACGAACCCCCGATATTGCCAGAGGGAGCGGAACATCACAGCTTGGATCATGGGCTAGCGGTCGGGTTTGGGTGGTTGGCGGGGAACCGCATTCTACATCAGATTCACCAAAATGAGATTCTGCTACCAGAATGATATCTTTTTCGATATTATACAATAGTGCGATATCTCATCGATACGAATGTCTTGGTCTCCGCCTTGCGCTCTCGGTGCGGGGCCAGCCATGCCGCGCTGCGCCGGGTTATCCTGGGCGAACTTCCTATCGTCATGCATCCCAAACTGCTCTGGGAATATCGTGATGTACTCGGACGCCAGGAGATCGCCGCCGCCCTGACCCTCTCCCCCCAAGAGGTGGAGTCATTACTCGCGTACCTGGTCCACATCGCCAGCGAGGTCAACATACGTTATCTCTGGCGTCCCAATCTCCGGGATGAAGGTGACAACTTTGTGATCGAAATCGCCCTTGCGGTTGCACCCTGCGCCGTAGTCACCCACAACACCCGGGATTTGTCAGTGGGTGAACCGCGTTTTCCTGACGTAGCCTTGATGACGCCACAAACCTTGTTGCAAAGCTTGCGCGGCTGAACTGAAGGAGTTTCCTCCATGAACCGACTCCAGGCATTTTTGCTGCGACTCCCGGAACCTGAACGCGAACGGGCCAAGCGACTTGCCCGGGAACTTGGCCTGTCCGAAAACCGCCTGTACGCTGAACTTATCCACGACGGCTTGCTGATGCAAGAGCAAAGGCTCTATATGAACCGACTGCGGGAGCAACGCCGCACCATCAGCCGGGAACACGCTTTAGACATGCTCGACAAAGTTCCGGATACTCCCCCGGAACCGTATGACGCCTGAGTCACCTGCAAGATATAACTGACGCGCTTCCGGGAAACCCGACAAGGTCATCCCTCGACCTCCAGGACTCACCATGACCACCGCATTCATCACCGGCATCACCGGCCAGGACGGTTCCTACCTGACCGAACTGCTGCTCGCCAAAGGCTACGAGGTCCACGGCATGGTGCGTCGCACCAGCACCCTGGAACGCAGCCGTCTCGCTCAGCTCTACGCCGACCCGGCCCTCTACAACCAGCGCTTGTTCCTGCACTACGCCGACCTCGACGATCCCACCACCCTGCGACGAACCCTACACAAGATCAAACCCGGCGAACTTTATCACCTCGCCGGTCAAAGCCACGTCGGGCTCAGCTTCGAAATTCCGGAAACCACCTGCGAATTCACCGCAATGGGTACCCTGCGCCTGCTGGAAATCCTGCGCGACCTGCCCGAACCGCCGCGCTTCTTCCACGCCGCCTCCAGCGAAATTTTCGGGCGCCCCGCCCAATGCCCGCAAACCGAAACCACGCCCTTCGCTCCGATCAATCCTTATGGCTGCGCCAAAGCCTTCGCCACGCAAATGGTGCGCGTTTATCGCGACAGTCATGGACTGTTCGCGGTCAACGGCATTTTGTACAATCATGAATCACCTCGCCGGGGAGAAAACTTCGTGACCCGCAAGATCTGCCGCGCCGCCGCCGCCATCAAGGCCGGCCGGCAGACCGAGCTGGCGCTGGGCGACACCAGCGCCCAGCGCGACTGGGGCGACGCCCGCGATTATGTGCAAGGCATGTGGCTGGCGCTCCAACACTCCACCGCCGACGACTACCTCTTCGCCACCGGACACTTGCATACGGTGCAGGACGTCATCGAAACCGCCTTCGCCGCGGTCGACCTCGACTGGCGGCGCCACGTCAAACTCGATCCCAATTTTTTACGCCCGGCGGAACCACTGCAACTGGTCGGCGACGCCAGCAAGGCCCGCGCCGTGCTCGGCTGGACCCCCAAAACCTCCTTCAGCGAACTGATCCGGGAAATGACCCTGGCGGAACTGGACAACCTGCGCTAACCGGAAACCCCATAGGACCCCAACGACCATGTCCCAACCCAAAATTGCCCTGATCACCGGCGTCACCGGCCAGGACGGCGCCTACCTCGCCGAATTTCTGCTTGCCAAAGGCTACACCGTCCACGGCATCAAGCGCCGCACTTCGCTGTTCAACACCGACCGCATCGACCACCTCTACCAGGACCCCCACACACCCGACCGCCAATTCATCCTCCACCACGGCGACCTCACCGACTCCAGCAGCCTGATCCGCATCATCCAGCAGGTGCGGCCCGACGAGATCTACAACCTCGCTGCGCAAAGCCACGTCGCCGTGTCCTTCGAAGAGCCCGAATATACCGCCAACTCCGACGCCCTCGGCGCCCTGCGCATTCTCGAAGCCATCCGCATCCTTGGTCTGGAGCAAAAAACTCGCTTCTACCAGGCCTCCACCTCCGAGCTCTACGGCCTGGTGCAGGAAATCCCCCAACGGGAAACCACCCCCTTCTACCCGCGTTCGCCATACGCCGTCGCCAAGTTGTACGCCTACTGGATCACCGTCAACTATCGCGAGGCCTACGGCCTGTACGCCTGCAACGGCATCCTGTTCAACCACGAATCGCCCCTGCGCGGCGAGACTTTCGTCACCCGCAAAATTACCCGCGCCCTGGCCCGCATCAAGCTCGGTTTGCAGGATTGCCTCCACCTGGGAAATCTCTCTGCCCGGCGCGACTGGGGCCACGCCCGCGACTACGTGGAAATGCAATGGCTGATGCTGCAACAGGACCGGCCCGAGGACTACGTCATCGCCACCGGCGAACAACACAGCGTGCGGGAATTCGTCGAACTGGCCGCGGCGGAACTGGGCATGCGCATCGCCTGGCGCGGCGAAGGCACGGGCGAGAAGGGCTACGACGACCAGGGCTGTTGCCGGATCGCGGTGGACCCGCGCTACTTCCGTCCCACCGAGGTCGAAACCCTGCACGGCGATCCCAGCAAAGCCAAGACGCAACTCGGCTGGGCGCCTCGCACCAGCTTCCGTGATCTGGTGCGGGAAATGGTGCGGGAAGATTTGAAATCGGCGGAGCGCGACGAACTGATCAAGCACCACGGCTTCCGGGCGTTGGACCATCACGAGTAAACCCCTCCCCACCATCCTCGGCCCACGCGCCCGCCATGCGAGTCATTCTGAACGTCGATGCCATCCAACCGCCGCTGACCGGCATCGGTCATTACGCCCTCCAACTGGCGCGGGGGCTGCGCCGACACCCGGCGATCAGCGACGTTCGCTTCTTCTCGGCCTACCGCTGGCTCGCCGACCCCGAACAGGCCCTGCGCGACAATCAGGCGCTAGGCTACGTCCGCAAGCGCGTCCCCTTCAAAACCCTGGCCTTGCACCTGTACAATTTCGCTCGCGGCCAGATGTTCCGCTGGAAGGCCCGGAACCTCAAGGATTACCTGTTGCACACCCCGAACTACATTTTGATGCCGTTTCCCGGGCCGGCGGTCACCACGGTGCACGATCTGTCCTATCTCCACTACCCGCAGCACCACCCCCGCGAACGCATCGCTTTCATGGAACGGCAGATGCCCCGCACCCTGGCGCAAGCCGCAATGATCATTACCGACTCGGAATTCGTCCGCCGGGAACTGATCGAACTGCTCGGCATCTCCGCCGCGCGGATTCAAACCGTGCCCCTGGGCGTCGAGGAAAATTTTCATCCCTACGCGCTGGCGGAACGGGATTTAGTGTTGACTCGCTACGATCTGGCGCGGCTCCCCTATCTGCTGGTCGTCGCCACCCTGGAACCGCGCAAAAACCTGCCGCGCCTGGTGGATGCCTATAGCCGGCTGCCGGACGCACTGCGGCGGCGTCACCCCTTGGCCATCGTCGGCGCGCGCGGCTGGCTGACCGGGGCACTGGAGCGGCGCCTGGAACCGCTGGAACGCGGCGGTCAAATCAAGCGCCTCGGCTACATCCCTCAGGCCGATTTGCCGCTGCTCTACGCCGGCGCCTGGGCCTTCGCCTTTACGTCGATTTACGAGGGCTTCGGCCTGCCCCTGCTGGAAGCCATGCGCAGCGGCATCCCCGTGCTGACCTCAAACCGCTCCTCGCTACCGGAAATCGCCGGCGATGCGGCTCTTTTGGTCGATCCCGAGGACGTGGACGCGATCGCCGCGGGACTGGAACGCTTGCTGACCGACGATGCGTGGCGTGCGCTGGCGGTCGAACGCGGCTTGCGCCAAGCTCAACCTTTTTCCTGGACGCGTTGCGTCGAGGAAACCGTCGCCGTCTACCGGACGGTACTGAAGCAATAGTGCAAACCGGATCGCCATGCGCAAAGGGATAGTCCTCTACGATTTCCTGCTGGTCCGGGGTGGCGCCGAGCGCCTGACGCTCACCCTGCTCCGGGATCTGCCAGGCGTGGATCTGTGCGTCGGGTTCCGCGACCCCCACGCCTTTTCCGAGCACGACATCGCCGGCATCAACACCATCGACCTGGACGCCGATAACCGATTACCCGTTTGGCGCTCGCTCAAGGTGATCAGGCCTTCGCCCGCCCGACCCGTTTTCTCGATGGCTACGACTGGGCGCTGTTCAGCGGCACCAACGCCCCGCTGGCCGTTCACAACCACCCGTCGGGAAAAAACTATTACTACTGCCACACCTTGCCGCGCTTCGTTTACGATCTCAAGGACTACTATCTCCAGCGTTACCCCCTCGTGCTCCGGCCGGCGCTGCTGGCGCTGATCGCCTACGTCCAGCCCCGTTACGAACAGGCCATCGCCCGGATTGATACCCTCATCGCCAACTCCGAGAACGTCCGCAACCGCCTGCGACACTATCTAGGCCGGGACGCCGTGGTGATCAATCCACCATGCGAGGTCGATTATTTCCATTGGCAGGGCCAGGGCGACTACTTTCTGTCCACCGCCCGGCTCGAACCGTTCAAGCGGGTGGATGTACTGATCGAGGCGTTCAAACGGATGCCGGACCAGCGCCTGATCGTGACTTCGGGCGGCTCGCAGTTTCCGGCGCTGCGCCGACAGGCGGCCGACGCCTCCAATATCATCTTTACTGGCTGGCTGGACGACGATGCGCTGCTGCAACTGATCGGCAACGCTATCGCGACCCTCTACGTCGCCAAGGACGAAGATTTCCGCATGTCGCCGGTCGAAAGCATGGCGGCAGGCAAGCCGGTGATCGGGGTCGCCGAAGGTGGACTGCTTGAAACGGTGCTGAACGGCGAGACCGGTCTGCTGCTGCCATAGGCCTTGACCGCCCAGGACGTTATCGAAGCGGTGCGAACCTTGAACGCCCCCCGCGCCCTGACCATGCGGGGGGCTTGCGAACGTCACGCCCGCCGGTTTTCCCGGGAGATTTTTCTGGAAAAGATGGGGGCCATCCTGCGCATTGACGCCTCGTAGTTCAGCCATGATCGAATACGACTCCGCCCAAAGACCGCCGCCGTTCGTGGATGAGTTCGTCCAGCTCTTGCGCTATCGCGACCTGATCCTGCTGATGGTCGGCAATATCCTGAAAAATCGCTACAAACGCTCCATGCTGAGGATTTTCTGGATGCTGCTGAATCCCCTGTTGCAAACCTATCGTGTTGGCGGTCGCTTTCGGCGCTTTGTTCAAATCGGCGCTTCCCCAATACCCGGGCTTTCTTATGATTGGCTGCTTGCCTGGAGCTTCCTGAACCAGACTATGTAAGTGTAAATAAATAACTGGAAGTTTTTGCCTGCCCATTTAGAGCCTATAAGGAAACTACCACCTTTCCAATCAATGCTTTATCTATAAAAAGCCCATTTTCTGGCGATCAACAGGGACTATCGTCAAAAACAAGCATTTACAATCAATATGTTAGTTTTCGTATAGCTCTTATACTTGGGGCATGATCGCGGAAACGGTCGTAGAGACGCTCAGGCAAAAATACCGGCTGCTGAAACCGGAGTTAGACGAGCGTGGACGTCGCCTGTGGACGGCGAGTGAATCGCTGGCCCTGGGGCGTGGCGGACTCAAAGCGGTCGTGGCAGCGACGGGGTTGGGGCACAACACCACCCGGCGATGGTGCCGGGAGTTGCAAGCTACGCGGGAAGCGGCGGCCACCGGTCGGCGCATTCGTCGCCCCGGGGGAGGTCGCAAACCATTAACGACGGTGGATCGAGAGTTGGTTGCGGGCTATTGCCCTTGGCCTTCTTCAGCAGCGGCACATCCGCGCCGCTTTGGTACAGGGCGGGAAGAAACCAGTCGTCCAGCTTCAGCGGCACGCGCCGTGGACCGCGCTGGACCTGATATTTCTCCGGATGGTTCTTCAGGTAACGCCGGGCGTTGTCGAGCGCCTCGCCGATGCCACGGCCTTTCGCCAAGTTCTCGTAAAACTCCCCAAACAACGCCTGCGTCGTGGCCACCAGTACCGAGTGGGTCATCGCCAGCACGGCGGGGATACCCGTGGCGGTCAGCCGCACGGCCACGCTGCCCAGCGGCTCGTCGGTATCGCCCAGCGCGGCGCTCTGGCAGGCCGAGAGGATCACCAGCGCGACTTCGTGCCGGTGCAGGTTCTCGCCGAGTTGCTGGGCGGAAACCAAATCCATCTTCCCGGCGGCGTCCTCGAACAGCAGATAGCCGGTATTGGCCGGCGAACCGGCGGCGGGGGTAGTGGTCGGGTCCTTGCTCGCCGCCGATTGCAACGGGGAGAACGAGTGTTGTTTTCCTTGGGCCACCGCCTCCGGCAAGCCCCCGTCGCGGTCGAACACGCCGTGGCCGTCAAAGTGCAGGATGTCCACGGGCGGGAGCGCGGCATCTTCCAGCCGCTCGACCAGCGCATCCAACGTGCGTGGCCGGAGGAATTCCCAGGTGATGCGGCCCGGCGCGTGCTGCGTCAGGGCATCCAGTACCGCCCGGGCATCGGCACGGGGATCGATGAAGCCCGCCCCTTCCGGTCGGCTGACGACGAACAACAGGTGCAATCGGTCCTTGGATCGAACCCGGAAGGGAGCGCGCCCGCCCGTCGCCCCCGCCATGCGGCGGCGAATGCTGATTCGCGGGTGTTCCAAAAACAGATGCACGCCACCCTTCGCGGAATCGTGCAGCAACTCCCACGGCAACGACAGGATGGCCGGCAGTTCGGCGCTGATCGTCAACAGGCGCGCATCGTCCAGCCGATCCTGAAAGGCGTTGAACAGGCGCTGGGCGGCACGGTCGCCGACCACGGCATCGAACAACGCCTTGCCCCACACCGGCAATTGGGCGGCGATGCGGGCGGCTTCGGTATCGTCCGGGTCACCGAGCGAGTGCGCGCCGTAGACTTCCAGATACCACTGGATATCCTTGCGGTCCTTGGTGGTCAGCGGATCGGCGAAGGGCAACTTTCCCGAGTCCTCACTCTCGAAGTTGACGATGACTTCGTTCGTCCGGGGGAAGCGCAGATTCAGTTCGAAGGTCATGGGCGTTGCTCCTTGGTTATTCTGGCTTACCAGAGCCCACTTGTAGGTGTTCTGTTAGCCGCCGGGTTGATTCCTGGCCGACTCGTCCCTTTAAGAGAGAGATTGTTCGGTGATGGTTGACGACAATGGTATGACCTAAAAGAGCAGTTGCATCTAACCTTGGGTGAGCTAACCGGCTGAAATATTGGCACCAGGAGGCGCTGATGAACGATTTGATCCTTCACCCAACGGGTGAGCGCGACACTACCGCGTTGGTGCCGGTGGCTGGCCCAGTGGCCGGTCCGGTGGCGGTGGACCCCTTTGGTGGCCGCGTTCACGCCGAGTGGGATCCGCAGGCGGCCGTTACCCCGCTCGGGCAATTGCCGTTTTTCATCGAATTTCTCCAAGTGAGCGGGTTGTTCGATCCTTGGGTGGCGAGCTGCCCATTGCAATTCACCAGCCCCAATGCACCGAGCACCCGGGATGTGTTGGGCACCGCCGTGCTGTCGATCCTCGCCGGCCACCAGCGCTACGCCCACCTCAGCGCCTTGCGGGGCGACACCATTAATCCCCCCTGGTTGGGGATGAGCCAGGTGGTCAGCGAGGATTCGGTGCGGCGTAATTTCAGCAAGCTTGATGAAACCGAAGGGGTCCAGTAGTTGCAGGATCACTTGGGCTATGGCGTGGTGCCGTTACTGAGTGAGCCGTGGTTTCCCGATGCCGACGTGACGGTCAAGCCGCTCTATGGCCATCAGGACGGGGCCGTCAGGGGGTATAACCCCCACAAGCCGGGACGCCCATCCCACACCTACCACCCCTACTTCATCGCCAACTTGCGCTTAATGTTGGAAGTAGAGGTACAGGCCGGTAACCACACGGCCTCCACGGACAGCTCGCCCGGGTTGTGGGCGCTGCTCGGGCGCCTGCCTCGCCCGCATGGGCCGGCCTTGCTTCGCGGCGACCGCGACTGGGGGACGCAAGCGAATCATGGCGCGGGCCGAGCAGGAAGGCGTCCCCTATCTGTTCAAGCTGCGGATGACGGCGAGACTGAAAAAGAGCGTCGAGCGCCTCATGCGCGGGGCCGAGTGGACCTCAGCCGGCCAGGGCTGGGAGGGGGCCGAGACCCGCCTGCGCCTGGTGGGCTGGGGCCGCGCGCGGCGGACCATCGGGTTGCGTCGGCAGGTCAAGGCCGATCTGGCCGTGGTCGATCCGCGCGACCCCGAGCAGATGTACCTGAGCTTCGCCACGCTCACCGAGGACACCCTCGTTTACGAATACGCGGTGCTGGTGACGTCGCTGACGAGTGAAATCCTCACCCTCGCCCAGCTCTACCGGGACCGTGCGGCCAGCGAAAATCCCTTCGACGAACTCAAGAACCACTGGGGTTGGGGTGGTTTCACCACCCAAGACCTCAAGCGCTGTTGCTTCATGGCCCGCCTCACCGCGCTGACGTACAACGGGTGGAGCCGGTTAGTGCGCCTGGCCGATCCCCATCCGCATACCGAGGCCATCACCAGTCGTCCGCTCCTCCTCCATGCCCCGGCCAGTCTCACCCGGCATGGCAGCCAGACTCGGATCACCATCAGCCATCCGCACCCCGAGGCGGCCTGGGTGGAACGCACCTGCCGCGAGATCGCGGCGTTCTTCAAAGCCGGCGCCAAACTGCGCAGCGGTTGACGCCCCTGCAACGCGGGCCGGGTGCTCTCGCGGGCTCTGGTGAAGTACCTTAACGGCCGCCAATTGCATCCGCCGCTCGGCTTGCCGGCCCCCGCGTAACTGCGATTGCGCCCCAGCGGGTACCCGTCCGCAGGCCCGAAACGGCCTGCGTCGGGCAGCCACTGCTCTTTTTAGGTTGAAGGAATGCTGGAAGCGGCTGCGCCCTATTGCCGCTGGCCGCGAGGAGGTGCGGCCGTGGTTGCTGCGGTAGCGGAGGCGCCCATGGCAATCAACGCCGACATCCTCTTTCTGGAAGCGTCTTGAGCGAAGCGGAAATGTGTCGCTATTGCAAAGAATTGCCCGGTCCCAAGAAGGCCAACCCGATGGCATTCGGCAAAATTCCGCGGCCCACCGGCCCAAATGGAAGCTATCGGCTACAAAATCGCCATCTATCCATTGACATTGTTAAACGTGTCGATCAAGGCCATACGGGCGGCTCCGGCGAGCAGCCAGCGAGGTGGAGTGGTGGATGTGTTGGATTTCGAGACCTTGCAGGCAGCGATCGGCTTCCCAGAATCCTACGCGGGTGAGAAACGCTAACTATCCCGAACATAACCGGGTTGAACATGTCCTATAATCCGGTCGAATATATTCTATAGTTCGCAATTTGAGGTTGCTCAAAGCCGCACGACGCCGCCGATCCCGCGCATGCCACGCCACTCAAGCCAGCCCATTCCCAAATTGACACCGCAAACCTTGCAGCGCGGATCACCTTTGATCCTAGCTGCTCGCTGCTGAGAAGAAGGCTGATTCGCCAACCCGACAAACATAACCCCCCAAAGCCTCAACCATCTGCCGGGCATCACGCCGAGGAGCCGAAGTATGGAGATCATCAAAACAGACGTTGCCATTGTCGGCGCGGGAGGGGCAGGGCTTCGCGCCGCCATCGCCCTCGCCGAAGCCGACCCGAAGTTGCGTATCGCCTTGATCTCGAAGGTCTATCCGATGCGCAGCCACACCTGCGCAGCCGAAGGCGGCGCTGCCGGTGTCATCAAGTCCGATGACAGCATGGAACTCCACTTCAACGATACCGTTGGTGGTGGCGACTGGCTGTCCGATCAGGACGCGGTCGAGTATTTCATCCAGGAAGCGCCCAAGGAACTGCTTCAGTTGGAGCACTGGGGCTGCCCGTGGAGTCGCGAGCCGAATGGCTCGGTGGCGGTGCGGCCCTTCGGCGGCATGAAAATCAAGCGCACCTGGTTCGCCGCCGACAAGTCCGGTTTCCACATCCTCCATACCCTTTTTCAGACCTCGCTCAAGTATCCGAGCATCCAGCGCTTCGACGAGTATTACGCCACGGATTTATTGATCGACGACGGGCGCTGTCAGGGCCTGACGGCGCTCGAAATCCGCAGCGGCCAGATGAAGCAGTTCCAGGCCGGGGCGGTGATCATCGCCGCCGGCGGTGCGGGCCGGATGTTCCCGTTCACCACCAACGGCGCCATCAAGACCGGCGACGGCATGGCCCTGGCCTATCGCGCCGGGGTGCCGCTCAAGGACATGGAATTCGTCCAGTACCATCCCACCGGTCTGCCGAACACCGGCATTTTGCTCACCGAGGGCTGCCGGGGCGAAGGCGGCATTATGGTCAACAAGCATGGCCGCCGCTACCTGCAGGACTACGGCATGGGTCCGGAAACGCCGGTGGGTCAGCCGGTGCTGAAAACCATGGAACTCGGCCCGCGCGACCGCCTGAGCCAGGCGTTCTGGCACGAGATGCAAAAAGGGAATACCGTCTCGACACCGTGGGGCGAATGCGTGCTGCTGGACATGCGCCATTTGGGCGAAAAGAAGATCAACGAACGGCTGCCATTCGTGCGCGATCTGTCCATCAGCTACCTGGGCAAGGACCCGGTCAAGGAACCGATTCCCATTCGGCCCGTCGTCCACTACATGATGGGTGGCATCCATACCGACATCAACGCCGCCACCCCGCTGCCCGGGCTGTTCGCGGCGGGTGAGTGCGCCTGCGTCAGCATCAACGGTGCCAACCGGTTGGGCTCCAACTCTCTGACCGAGCTGCTGGTGTTCGGCCGGCGGGCGGCATTGAGCGCCATCGCCCATGTCCAGTCCGGGTTGTCGGCGAGCAAGGATTCCGTGCTGGCGGCTCAGGCCCAGGACGCGCAGGGGCGCATCCGGGCGCTGTTCGACCAGAGCGGCAAGGAGTCCATCTCCGGCCTGCGCAAGGAAATGATGCAGACCATGGAGGACAATGTCGGTATTTATCGGACCGGTGAAGAACTGGCCACCGCCTGCGACAAGATCGCCGAACTGCGCCAGCGCTTCGTCAACATCGAGCTCACCGATAAAACCAACGTCTACAACACCGACTTGTTGCAGGCGCTGGAACTGGGATCGATGCTCGATTGCGCCGAAGCGGTCACGGTGGGCGCGCGGGATCGCAAGGAATCGCGGGGCGCGCACCAGCGCCTCGATTTCACCGAACGGGATGACCAGAACTTGCTCAAACACTCGCTGGCCTACTATCACCCTAAGGAGCCGCCACACATCGACTACCTCGATGTCGTGATCACCAAATCGCAGCCCGGTGTCCGCGATTACTCAGGAGCCAAGAAATGAGCGAACGCCAAATCCAACTGCAGGTGCTCCGCTACAACCCGGAGACCGACAGCGAGCCCCGTTTTCAGACTTACTCCGTGCCCTGTCTGAACGAATGGGTGGTGCTCGATGCCTTGAACTACGTCAAGGATAATCTTGACCCGACCCTGAGCTATCGCTGGTCGTGCCACATGGCGGTCTGCGGTAGTTGCGGCATGATGATCAACGGCGAACCCAAGCTGGCCTGCAAGGCGTTCATCCACGAATACACCGACCAGATCCGGGTCGAACCGCTGGCGAATTTCCCCATCGAGCGGGACTTGGTCACCGTGGTCGAGGATTTCATCGCCAAGCTGGCCAGCGTCAAGCCCTACCTGATTCCGAAGGAGGACAGGCCGATCAGCGCCGGTGAGTTCAAGCAGACGCCGGCGGAACTGATGAAGTTCAAACAGTACACGCTCTGCATCAACTGCATGCTGTGTTACGCGGCGTGCCCGCAGTACGGCCTGGTTCCAGAATTCCTCGGTCCGGCGGCCATCGCGCTGGCGCACCGCTATAACCAGGATTCCCGGGATGGCGGTCGGGACCAGCGCCAGGAAGTGGTCGCCTCCGATGAAGGCGTTTGGGAATGCTCGTTCGTGGGCGCCTGTTCCGAAGTCTGCCCCAAGCATGTGGACCCCGCCGGCGCGCTGCAACAGGTCAAGGTAGCCAGCACCATCGACTGGTACAAAGAACACTTGATGCCATGGGTGAAGAAATGAACAGCAAACCCTATATCCGTAAGATGTCCAAGACCACCTGGTTTCTGAGCCAGCCGCGCTACAAGCGCTACATGGCGCGCGAGGTGACCTGCATTTTCATCTTCGCCTACACCTTCCTGCTGATCGTGGCGCTTAAACGCCTGGCGGAAGGGCCGGATGCCTACGCGGCGTTTCTGGATGCCCTGAGTAGCCCTCTGGGCTTCCTGTTCAATGTACTGGCGCTGGTGGCAGCGGTGTATCACAGTACCTCGTGGTTCAACGTGACGCCCCAGGCCATGCCCATTCAGCGGGGTGAAGAATTCGTGCCTGGCAACCTCATCGTCGGCGCGCACTATGGCGCTTGGGCGGTGGTTTCGCTCATCGTGCTATTTCTGGGGGTATTTTAGCCATGGCGAAATCCAATAAACCGATCTTCTGGGGGCTGTTCGCCGCCGGTGGCACGGTCACGGCGTTCCTGACGCCGGTTCTGGTGTTGTTGACGCTGTTCGCCGCAATGGGCTTCGTGCCGAATCTTTTTACTTACGAGACCCTGCACGCCTTCGCCGCCCACTGGCTGGGTAAGCTGATCATCTTTGGCGTTATCCTGCTGTCGTTGTGGCATGCCGCGCACCGGCTGCGGGTTACCGTGCACGACTTCGGCATCCGCGCCGACACGCTGGTCGCTTATATCGTCTATGGGCTCGCGGGTCTGGGCACGCTCATGACGCTGGTTTACCTGTTGCGCATCTGAGCGACGGGAATTCCGACCCATCCATCTCTAGACCCTTCACCGACAGCCCTTCTCCCGTGGGGAGAAGGGCGTTTTGACCAGACTTCAAGGAAGCTTCGCAATGAGTTCCCAACCTGCTCGATGCACGGCCGCACGGGTTCAGCCGCCATCTTCGGATGAGGGCATGGATTTAAAGCCCGTGCTCACCACCGTTGAAGGCGCGGCCCAGATCGAGGACGGTCGGGAGACCGAGTTCTCGGCGCCGGTCCCACTGCCGGCGTATCTGCAGCAAGTCTACTGGTGGGCGTACCTTCATCCCGTCGCGGTACGCATCTTCGAGCGGCAATGGCTGGTCAATCTGATCCTGTGGGGTAATTTTGCCCGGTTGCGGGATGTTGCCCTGGACGAAATCGGTCGCTCCATCCCGGGCGACGTGCTCCAGGTGGCGTGTGTTTATGGGAATTTTACCGAGCGACTGGTCCAGCGGCTGGAACCGAGCGCACGCCTGGACGTAGTGGATGTCGCGCTGGTCCAGTTGGAGAACCTGAAGGAAAAGATCAAGGGCGCGCCGCGCATCGGGCTGCATCATCAGGATTCGACCAATCTCGACTTTGCGGATGCCAGCTACGACTGCGTCGTGCTGTTCTTCCTATTGCACGAACAGCCGGAGGACGTGCGCGCGCTGACCATTGCTCAGGCGCTGCGCGTGGTCAAGCCCGGCGGCAAGGTGATTTTCGTGGATTATCATCGCCCGGACCTGACCAATCCCTTTCGTTATATCATGGCCCCCGTCCTGAAAACCCTGGAACCCTTCGCCATGGACCTGTGGCATAAAGACATTACGGCTTGGTTGCCCGATCAGGGGTGCTCATTGAAGGTCGAGAAGGAGACTTTTTTCGGCGGGCTCTATCAGAAGGTGGTCGTCACCCGGGCCTGAGGAACGGCCGGCATTGAGAATTCACAAGCTGGCGTGGTCAAAGTTCCTGAAGAATGATGCCACCCGAAACCCAACGGAGGTTAACCCGCAGTGAACATCACCAAGAACGTCGGCTCGACCGATAAAATCGCCCGCATTGCCGTGGGCGCATTGCTGATTCTGCTCTCGCTGCTCAGCATCATCGGCTGGTGGGGCTGGATCGGAGTGGTGCCGCTCGCCACCGGCCTGATGAACTGGTGCCCGGCCTATACCCTGCTCGGCATCAACACCTGCCCGACCAGCACCTCGCCGGGCGCATAGCGGTCCAGCCGCGGCGCCCCGTTTCAACCGACCGGCCGCCCAGGCCGGTTCTTTTTCCTCGCTAGCCGCGTCTGCGCGGCCCGTCGGTTTTTTGGACCGGCCACCGTGTCGTTATCTTGCCTGGAGGTGTACAAAAACGTCTCTTACGCCGCCAACTCTTGCAAAACCTCCGGATGACGGGCAGCCACTTTGAGCAGTGTCGCGGCCGCGCCTGACGGTATTCTTCTTCCTTGTTCCCAATCCTGTAATGTTCGCACGGAAACGCCGAGTAGTTTGGCAAAAGTCGCCTGGGAAAGACCGGTTGCCGCACGGGCAATGGCGACTTGAGCTTTTTCGGATGGAATCATTTCGTCCTTTTCAACCGTACCATCGTGGCGGGTCACGACTCGGCGTACCGAGCCATCAGCCTGAGGAGTGAATTCGATTTTGCGCGCCCATTCACCGCGTCTGACCTCGTGCAAGGCTTGGAGCAATTCGGCGTTGAGGTCACGGGATGCTTCCCAGGAAGACAGTTTGGTTTCAGACAGTCTAGCCATATTTGAAACTCTCCTTGATTTGCTTGAGTATTCCTGGATCGATATTTTCTCGAATATTTTTGGCGTACACGGTCACCAGGACAATTTGGCCGTGATCGAGCCGCAAGAAGTAAATGACCCGGATACCGCCACGTTTGCCACGACTTCGCATCGCCCAGCGCAATTTACGGCACCCACCCGAGCCAGGAATAACATCGCCTGCTTCAGGGTTGGTTGTCAGATAGGTCTGAAGAGAAAAGAATTCGTCATCAGCCCAGCAATTCCCGGTCTCTTGCTTTATATTTGATTTATAAGCATTTTTTATCTAAAATTGAAAGATGTTTAATAAACAATGTCTTTATAAATCATCTACATAGAACAAAAAGACCGGGAATTGCTGTCATCAGCCAAGTATTGGTCTCGGACGGCGGCAAAGGGTTTCAATTCGATGAATTCAAACATGATTAAATTCGGTTTTTTGCATCCAATTACCACCTTGATCTTCCCGCCTAAAAATTCCTCCCCGGCACTTCCAGTTCGCCGGCTGGAATCACCGTTCCAAACTGCGGTTTACTGGTTTGAATCGGCGAGATTATCAGAGTAGCCGAAACATGGACGATTTCTTCGCGCAAGCTGACTTGCACATGGTTTTCTCCCTCTCCCCGCGCCTCCACGACCTGCCTTACTGCGTACTCCTTCCCATCAATCCGCACCCGCGCATCGACCTTGCGGGTTCCCTCGGCAACCTTGACCCGCAGGGCGTCCCCCGAACGCTGCGGCGTCACGCCGCGATAGGCGTCGTCGACTGAAATCGCCGTCCCTGGTAGATCGGACGTGATCACCAGCCACGCTTCTCCGGCCAATACGCTCTGAACGCTCAATGTCAAGGCGATTGCACTAAACAGTTTCCATCGGTTGCAGATCATGGTGATGCTCCAATAAGGAAGGCCCGCCGGTTAGGGCGGGCTTGGGCCGGGTCTCGTGGGAGTCACTCTTGGAACTTTGTTAGAAGGTATATAGCAAAGACGCAGTGAGGGTGAAAAATTCCTCAGTGAGTGGAACATTCTCGACTGTTGTGCTTTGGGACACATTGCCTCCAAGCGTATTGGTAATCGTCCCAGATCCAGACGTATCGAATTTATACTGCTGATAATTAGCCCCAACAGAAAGCCCTAAATTGTAAGCCAAAGATTGGGTCCAGGACAAACCGAAAGAGAAGGCATTGGAATTTCCACTCAAGCTGAATTGTTGCAATGCAGGAGCAGGTGCAGTTGGACAAACACTATTTGGTGGCCGGCAAACCGAATTAAAGTCAGAGTTGTACGTACCATCCAGATAGGCATAGGCTGCCTTGATTGTGAGCGCTCCGGGGCCAACCAAAAAAGAATAGGAAGTCCCAATGAAAGGACCATCCTGATCAAACTTAATAGCAAAATTTCCATCTTGTATTAGGCGCGAGTCTGGAGGGACTCGATTGATATGGAATGATTGATCCGATTCTGTTTTTCCAGACTTATAGCCGGCAAATACCGACCACTGGTCGGTTATCCTATATCCCAAGGAGAGCGCCCAATCTGAATGCTGTGCATCGACATCACCAAAATATCTAATGGTTCCAGCGCTTGGATTTTCTTGTTCGATAGCCGAATAAACAGTGTCATTCGGCGTAGATTGGTAATAGACATCGCCAAAAAAACGCCCAACGCCTAATGTTGCCCCCAATCCTCCTAAGAATCCTGTGCTTTTTATCTTGTTATCACCTTGAGCATCAAATTTTAGCTTTCCCTGAATTGACGAAGGTCCTGTAGTGAAGGTTCCTTCTCCTGATTCAAGCGAATAGTTAGCATATCCAACATACGCCCGTGGCTGAAAAGTCACATCTCCCCAAGAAAAGCCCTCCTCAGCAGAAGCGGACAGCGATACGGCGCTCATGGCGACCATTGAACAGATTAGATTGGTTTTCATCTTTATGACTCCCCGGTTGTGGAACTGCATTGATACGAAGGCTTTATCGGACTAAAAAATCAGAACGTCCCGAATACACGCGGCTTAGTCGTAGTTTCCGGCGCTGGCTGTTTTTCCGGTGGTGGTTCTTTTCGTTGTGGCTCTTGCCGTTGCTGTTCGAGTTTCCGCTGCTGTTCCTGCCGTTGCTGTTCCAAACGCTGTTGATCCAAGCGTTGCTGTTCTTTGCGTTGCTGTTCCGACCGTTGTTGTTCAACTCTTTTTTGTTGCTCTTGGTGCTGCTTTTCTTCCTGGCGTTGTTGTTCTCTGCGTTGCTGTTCTTTGCGCTGTTTTTCCTCTAAGCGTTGTTGCTCCAACCGTTGTTGTTCCTGGTGCTGTTGATCTTGCTGTTTTTTATCGGGTTGCATTTTTTCGATAGGCTGCTGTTCAATTTTTTTCTTTTGTTCTTGGCGCTGCTTCTCTTCCTGCTGCTGTTTGAGTCGTTGCTGTTCTTTTTGCTGTTGCTCTTGGCGCTGCTTTTCTTCCTGGCGCTGTTTATCTGCCTGCTGCTGCTGCTCCAGCTTTTGTTGCTCAACTGCACTCTGAACGCGAACTTCTTCTTGCAGATGTATCAATTCTGACTGATTTGGAATCACTATCAAGCCCTTTTCAATCAACTTCTGGCTGTCCTGCAAAGCCCCCGCTTCTTTTTTCTGCTGTGCCTGTTGCAAGTAATCCTGGGCAATTCGCACTAACCCCGCCTGCGCTTGGGCATTATTCGCATCCAGCTTGAGCAGTTTCCGATAGGTCGCCTCTGCATTATTTCCCGCCGGTTCAGTCAACCGCTTGGCTTTGAATTGCGTTTCAGCCTGATCCAATAACTTCCTTATTTCCTCATCACGCTTAACTTGTTCCGCTTGCTGCTTCTGTTCCGCTGCCTGCTGGGCGCGGATTTGATCTCGCAATTGCGTCAATTCCGGGTGTGCAGGAATCAGCACCAATCCTTTTTCAATCTGCTGCAAACTGTCAGCGTATTTTCCATTGCGCTGCGATTCCACCGCCCGCGCCAAGGACTGATCGGCCTCCTGCCGTCGCCGCGCCGCTTCCGCCTGTTGGCGGGCCTGTTCCGCTTTCTGCCGCTCCACTTCCGCCGCCTGCCGCCGCGTCGCTTCTTCCTGCTGGCGAGCCTGCTCGGCCATCCGCGTCTTCACCTGTTCGCGCAATGACAACAGACCTGGATGACCGGACATTACCGTCAAACCCTGGTCGATCTGGGTCAAACTGGCCTCCCATGCGCCCTGCTGAAAACTGCTCCGCGCCTGGGTGAGAAAATGTTCGGCTTGCTGTCGTTGTTCTTCTTCCCGCGACTGCCGGGCCTTCGCCTCGGCGATCCCACGCGAAACCTCCTCCCGCAACTGCAACAGTCCTTCATGGTTCGGAACCACCGCCAGTCCTTTATCAACCAGCCCCAAGCTGTCCTGCAATGCTCCCGCGTCACGCCGCTGCCGCGCCTGTTGCTCGTAGACCTGCGCGATCCGCGCCAATCCCGCCTGGGCTTGGACGTTGCCCGCATCCAGCTTGAGTACCTGCCGATACGTCGCTTCTGCGTTATTCCCCGCCGGTTCAGTCCACCGCTTGGCCTGCATCCGCGCGTCCGCCTGCTTGAGCAACGCCGTGATTTCCTGCTCACGCTTCGCCTGTTCGGCTTGCCGTTGCTGCTCCGCCGCCAATTGGGCGCGTATGACCTCGCGCAAGCGCATCAACTCCGCATGATCGGGCACCAAGGCCAAACCCTTGTCGATGTGCTGCAAACTGACCGCATATCCGCCATTGCGCCGGGATTCCAGCGCCTGCGCCAAGAACCGATTCGCCTCCTCCGTCCGCCGCCGCGCCGCCTCCTCTTCCCGTCGCCGAGCTTCCTCCTGCCGCTGCCGCTCGGCCATCCGCGCCTTGACCTGTTCGCGCAGCGCCAACAGATCCGGCTGGTCGGGTACCGCCAGCAAGCCTTGCTCGATATGGGCCTGGCTGATTTCCAGCAATCCTTCGGCAAAACTGCTCCGGGCCTGTTCCAGAAACTGTTCGGCCTGCAATTGCCGTTCTTGCTGGCGTTCCTGTTCGGCCTTTCGGGCTTGTCGTTCGGCGATCCGCTGCTCGACCTCCTGGCGCAATTGCACCAATCCTTCGCGGCCCGGCGCCACCGCCAACCCTTTTTGGATCGGGTCCAGACTCTCCTGCGGCGTTCCAGCTTCCAGAAGCTGCCGTGCCAGCCGTTCGTATTCCCCGGCGATGTTTTCCAATCCCGCCAAGGCCTGGGCATTGCCCTGATCCAGCTTCAGCACCCGCCGGTAAGCCGCTTCCGCGCTCTGCTCTGCCTCATCCGTCAGCAGGCCGGCCTGGAGTCGCGCTTCCCCCTGGTGCAACAACGTCGCAATTTCGGTCTCGCGCGACACTGGCGCCGTGCTGGCGACCGGTTGCGGAGATTCCTTGGGCAACGCTTCGATGCTTTCCGTGGAAGTTCTCGACCTGAAGACGTATACGACCACAATCACAAGCAGCGTGGCGCCGATCAGTCCCATCCAGAGGGACCAGCGCGGTCTCTTTCGCAATAAGTTTCGCAGGGTTCCGCTGGCGAATTCCACCACGGCCAGCGGAGAACCGCCGGCCGTCGCTTTGGGCTGCGAGCCGGTATCGCTGGGGACGATGCAATCAAGCGCTCCCAGAAATTCATGGGTATCCCGATACCGATCCGAGGGTTTTTTCGCCAGCAGCTTGTTCAAGATCGGTTGGAGATTCGCATGTTCCCGGGGGAGCGGCGGAATCGGATCTTGCAAATGCTTCAACACCACAGCGAGCGAATTGTCCGCTTGATAGGGCGGATACCCGGCGAGCATCTCGTACAACACCACACCGAGACTGTACAAGTCCGACTGAATCGTGGCGCCTTGCCCCATAGCCTGTTCCGGACTCATATAGCCCGGACTTCCGACCGTTAACCCCGTCATCGTGCGGACCGTGTTCGATCCGATCACCATCCGCGCGACCCCAAAATCGGTCAGTACGGGAGTTCCATCGTGGCGGAACATGACATTGGATGGTTTTACATCCCGGTGAATCACGCCCTTTGCATGGGCGTAGCCGAGCGTTTTCGCAATCGACCGGACGATGTGTATCGCGGAATCGAAGGACAACCCCAGCTTGATCCGATCCCGGAGCGTGCTGCCGGACAGATACTCCATGGACAGAAAAAGCTGGTTGTCCTCGGAAACCCCAACGTCATAAATGGTGACGATATTGGGGTGCAACAACTGGGCGAGAATGCGGCCTTCCTTTTTGAAGCGCCGCGCGAATTCATCCTGATCATCGGGTCCCCGCGCCAAGACCTTGATCGCCACCGGACGGCCCAATGAGTGCTGCACGGCGCGATACACGGTCGCCATTCCCCCGCGCCCGATCTCGCACTCTATTTCATAGCCCAGAATTTGGACAAATCCCCCCGGCGCGGGCTTCCGTTCCCCTTGGTCCGCTGACGGGAAAGCGTCTGGAGCTGAGGGCTGGAAACTCAAGGCTCTTCCCCTTTATCCCGGCTCTCGCCCGTACCGAAGCGAGAGAAAGATACTGTTGCGAACAGGATGGAGAAACATGATTTTTGGTTTGACCCTTGTATGTGGAGTTGACCCCAAGACGGGTCTAAAACTGGGCGGAAACCAGAAATATATTATTATTAATCAATAGATTATGGTATTTACTGATCTGGCGCGACCCACTTTGCAAGTATAGTTGAAGAACTGATTTTCCACTATTTGACTGTCCATATTTTTCACATTGTACGACGCTGGTCTTGGCCAACACTTTCGTGCCCAACACCCGCATCCGAGGCAAAGGCCTGCTCGGACCCTTCTTAGAACCGCTGGTCGCATAATGCAACGAACTGACTGGAAACCCTACTGAGTGTTCGCATTGAGGCCGGTTTTCATCGTTGGCCAGTTTTCCGCCGTCCATCCGGTATGGACCGGGGGCAGGGCAATCGCATTAAAAATTGTCATTATTTAAGTGTTATTGATTCAATTTATTGGCACTTTTTTAAAGATTTAATAAGTGAAACAACTGAAACTCAACTAACTTTGGACGATGCTGGCTTGGGTGGCTTGCGATTTAAAGCACATCCGAGGCGCTTATTGAAAATTAGGTCCAATTTCGCCAAAATATTCAACAAAATGCATACGATTGTATCATAAAATTATCAAGTTTTAATGCGATTGCCCTGGGACCGGGGGCGTCCCAACGCCGCGATATGGTAGGGATTCTCGCCGCCGCGAAATTCGACGCGAATCGGCGTGCCCCACAAATTCAGTCGCTTGCGGTAGGCGTTGATCAGATAGCGCCGGTACGACTCCGGCACATGATCGACCCGGTTGCCGTGGATGATAATCATTGGCGGGTTCTGCCCGCCTTGATGGGCGTAGCGCAGCTTGATGCTATGGCCGTGGACCAGTGGCGGCTGGTGAGCGGCCAGTGCGTCTTCGAGGATGCGGGTCAGTTCCGGCGTGGACAGTTTGCGTGTGGCGGCGGCGTAGGCTTGCCGAACGGAACCGAGCAGTTCGCCGACGCCGGTGCCGTGCAGGGCGGAAATGAAATGGATTTTGGCGAAGTCGAGAAAACCCAGCCGGCGGTCGAGATCGTTTTTCACTTGGGCGCGGGTGTCGGGGTCGAGGTGATCCCACTTGTTAACTCCTAACGCCAGCGCCCGGCCGCTATCCAGGATCAGGCCCAGCAGGCTGGCGTCCTGATCGCTGATGCCTTGGCGGGCGTCCAACACCAGCACCGCCACATGGGATTGCTCGATGGCTTGCAGCGCCTTGATGACGCTGAATTTCTCCACCACCTCGCTGACCCGCGCGCGGCGGCGCACCCCGGCGGTATCGATCAATACGTAACGCTGGCCGTCGCGCTCGAACGGCACGGCGACGCTGTCGCGGGTGGTGCCGGGCAGATCGCTGGCCAGCATCCGCTCCTCGCCCAGCCAGCGGTTGACCAAAGTGGATTTGCCAACGTTGGGCCGACCAACCACCGCCAGTTTGATGACGCCCCCCGACTCTTCCGGCACCACCGCCCCGCCTTCTTCGCTTGGGGTTGGGAGAGCGGAGAAAACGTCCTCCATCAAGGTTTCGACGCCCTGGTTATGAACGGCGGCGATGACGTGCAGATAGTTCAGTCCGAGGGTGTGAAAATCAGCGCTGAGCAGGTCGGGATCGCGATGCTCGGCCTTGTTGATCACCAGATGCACCGGTTTACCAACCCGGCGCAACTGGCCGGCGATTTCCTCGTCGGCTGCGGTTAGCCCGCCGCGACCGTCCACCAGCAGCAGCACGGCGTCGGCTTCCTCAATCGCTCGCCAAGCCTGCTGCTGCACCATCCCCGCCAAACCCTCGTCTTCGTCGGTCAAGCCGCCGGTATCCACCACCACATAGGGACTGGGACCGCGCTGGCCGATGCCGTACTGGCGGTCGCGGGTCAGACCGGGCATGTCCGCCACCAGCGCGTCGCGGGTGCGGGTCAGGGAATTGAACAGGGTGGATTTACCGACGTTGGGTCGGCCGACCAAGGCGATGACGGGAAGCATGGGGAATGCATCGTGATTCGAAATGAAGGGGGTGAATTATGCCTGAAACCTCATCCCGTACAGCAGAAGTTCTGGGGCAGTAGAAAAACCCAGCACCCAGTACGCTCGCTCAGCGGATCGACATGCAACACCAATCCCGCAAAAGTGGGTACGTTTTATGCAATAGCATTGAAGAAAACTGGAGGACCGCAACCATGACCAATATTTCGAAAAAGCTGGTGGATACAGAGCGTCTCGGCAACGCTAAACGGGCGATCCCGTTCGTCAGGGGATTTGCCCACGAGTCTGCATCCCTGGTCCAAACCGGGTTCCAGACCCCTGAACGGGGACCAGAACGCGTCAACTCGGCCATACCACGTCTGCTTCGTGGCCCATCTGCGATTCATTCTGGCCCGGTCGCGGAACCTGCGGCGACTCGTTCGAACGCGAATTGGATGTTTGGAAAAAAGCCCATGAATGCCCGCTTTTGGCTTTCGATCGGCAACACCTACGTCAAGCTGACTCTAAAGCCTGGTCAGTCCTATATCCTCCACCATCGTCACCCTGAGCAATCCGGTTATACAGAAGCGCGGGAAGTCTATCGCAATCTCGGCAACGGCTTCGTCTACCACGGCTGGTCGCAAATCAACGACCGAAACATCCTGGGCGGTTTCAACACCCTCCGGCTGGAAGCGCGGAGAACGCCCGGCTTCAGCCATCCGGTGCTGTAGGGTTAGCCCGCCGGGGTATGCGTTTACAAGCAGTGGGTTACACTGCGCTAACCTGCTCTTAATTTGGACGGCCAGCGCGGGGAGACCGGATACCGCACCCGCATTGGAGCGGTTGACAGGCTGTACAACAGCTACTAATTTGAATTTATGACGACAATTTACCGGCGATTGCAACATTCATCGCCGATTAACCGGTTCTAACAGGTTGGCCTTGATTAGCAAATTGAAGTTTTTTTCCGCTTTCGAAGCTACATGCGCTTGCCGGCGACCAAATGGCTCGACAAACCTGCTAAAACACGACCCATACGACCCGACTCCCCAATGAGTGCTTATTTTCATGTCGCCCGCTCGCCCCTTGTTCGTCCTCCTCCTCACGGTGATTCCGCTCATGTCATCGCTCCCGACCCTTGCCGCCGCGCCAGAACCGCCTACCCCCGTGATTCCCACCGCGCCCAAGACCGTCCTGCTCGATGATTTCGAGACTCTCGACGGCTGGAGTACCATCACCTCGCCCAGCGCCCGCCTGGAAATCGCTCAGGACGCCGGCCGCGCAGGGCGGGCAATGCGGCTGGATTTCGAGTTTCAAGACGGGACTGGTTGGGTGATCGCCCGCAAGGCGTTTGCCATGCGCCTGCCTGACAACTTCGCCTTTCACTTTTTTACGCGCGGCGACGCCCCGCCTGGCGACACTGAATTCAAGCTGGTGGATTCGCGGGAGAATGTCTGGTGGTTCAAGCAGCGCGATCGCACGATCCCCGGCGACTGGCGGCCGGCCACGATCAAGCGGCGGCACATCAGCCTGGCCTGGGGACCCGGTGGCCCGCTCGGCGAGGTGGCCATGATCGAATTCGCCTTCGCGCCAGGAAAGCCAGGAAAAGGTTCGGTGTGGATCGACGAGTTGAGCTTCGAGGAACGCGAGCCGACTCACGCCAACACTCTGAATCCGGCGATCCGCGCCTCCACCGCCGCCGACGGTCAGCTCCCGGACGCCGTTCTCGACCCGAACCCCGCCACCCGCTGGCATAGCGGCGCCCTGGCCGAAGAGCAATGGCTACTGTTGGATTTCCTGACCCAGCGCGAGTACGGTGGGCTGGTGATCGACTGGGATCCGGAGGATTTTGCGGTCGATTACGAGGCGCAGGTTTCCGACGATGGCGAGAACTGGGAAACCACCTATCGGGTGCGCGATGGCGACGGCGGGCGTGATTACCTCTACCTGCCCGACGCCGAATCGCGCTACCTGCGGCTCAACCTGCAACGCAGCAGCCGGGGCCTCGGCTACGGTATTGGTCGCGTCCTGCTCCAGTCCTACGAATTTTCCAGCTCGCCCAACGGGTTCTTCGAGGCCGTTGCCCGCGACGCGCCGCGCGGCTTCTATCCCCGCTATTTCCAGGGCGAACAGTGCTACTGGACCGTGGTTGGCGTCGGCGGCGACAGCAAGGAAGCGTTGCTCAATCAGGACGGCGCGCTGGAAGTGGACAAGGGTGGTTTCACCATCGAGCCTTTCCTGTTCGCCGATGGCCGCCTGCTCACCTGGGCCGACGTGGACGCGCGTCAGGATCTGGCCCAAGGCTACCTGCCGATTCCGACCGTACGCTGGGAACACGAGCATTTCTGGTTCGCCGTCACTGCCTTCGCGGCTGGCAAGCCGGGCGAGTCGACCCTATATGCCCGTTACCGGGTGGCGAACCTGAGTACCGATCCTCGCCACGTCACTCTGTACTTGGCGCTGCGACCGTTCCAGGTCAATCCACCCTGGCAGTCGCTGAACATGAGCGGCGGCGTAGCTTCGATCCGCGAGCTGGACTACGCCGACCAGACGATTCGGGTGAACGGGGGCGCCAAGACGGTTGTGGCGCTGACTGCTCCCGATCGGTTCCGCGCCGCTACCTTTGATCAGGGGCCGCTTACCGATTACCTGGCGGCGGGCAAACTGCCCGAACGCAGCCAGGTCAGCGACGACTTCGGCCATGCCTCGGGCGCGCTGGAATACGGCTGGGATCTCAAGCCAGCCGAAACACGCGAGGTCGTGCTGCGCATCCCCTTCCACGCCGCTGGGGTAGACCGGTCGATCCCGGCAACCAACATCGAAACCGCCGCTCAGATTGACGGCCTGCTGGAGCAGACCACCCTCGACTGGACGGCGCGGCTGGATCGGGTGGATTTGGAACTGCCGCCTGTCGCGCAACGACTGGCCTGGAGCATCAAGAGCAATCTGGCTTATATCCTGATCAACCGCGATGGCCCCGCCATCCAACCCGGTTCGCGCACCTACGCCCGCTCCTGGATCCGCGACGGCGCGCTGACATCCGCCGCCTTGCTGGGCATGGGTTACACCGAGGAGGTAAGGGAGTTCCTGCAATGGTATGCCGGCTATCAGGCGGCTGACGGTGCGATCCCCTGCTGTGTGGACGGGCGCGGCGCTGATCCAGTGCCCGAGCATGACAGCCACGGCGAATTCATCTACGCGGTGATGGAGTACTACCGCTACACTCGCGATGTCGGCTTTCTGCGGCAGATGTGGCCGGTGGTAGTCCGGGCGGTCGGTTACATGGATATCCTGCGCCAGCAGAGGCTGACCGAGAAATACCGCACCGATCCGGACTGCGTGGCCTATTGCGGGCTGGTGCCGGAATCCATCAGCCACGAGGGCTATTCCAGCCAGCCGCGCCATTCCTATTGGGACAATTTCTTCATCCTGCGTGGCCTCAAGGACGCGGCGGCGATGGCGGTGATTCTGGATGAGGACGCCCTGGCGGAGCGGTTCACGGCGATGCGCGACGCCTTCCGAAAGGATCTATACGCATCGATCCAGGAAACCCTCAAGCTGCACAAGATTGATTTCATTCCCGGCGCCGTCGAACTGGGCGATTTCGACGCCACCTCAACCACTGTGGCGGTGGACCCGGGCGGCGAACTGGGCCGCTTGCCGCAGCCGGCGCTTGATCGCACTTTCGAGCGTTACGACGAATTTTTCCGCCAGCGCCGCACCGAGGCGAAGTGGAATGCCTATACCCCGTATGAGTGGCGGGTGGTCGGGACCATGATCCGGCTCGGCTGGCGCGATCGGGCGCTGGAGCAGATGGCGTTTCTCATGGACGGCCAGCGCCCGGCCGCCTGGAACCACTGGGCTGAAGTGGTCTGGCGCGATCCCAAGATGCCACGCTTCATCGGCGACATGCCGCATACCTGGGTCGGTTCCGATTTCATCCGTGCCGCGCGCAGCCTGTTCGTGTACGAGCGTGAGGCCGATCAGGCGCTGGTGATCGGCGCGGGTCTGCCCGCCGCCTGGGTGGAAAGCCAGGAGGCGGTCACGGTGCGGCGGATGCCAACCTGGCACGGCACCCTGAACTACCGGATGGCGTTGGCGGGCCCGGACACCCTGCGGGTGCGCTTGACCGGCGATGTAACCGTGCCACCGGGGCGGATCATTCTGCATTCGCCGCTCGATCGGCCGGTGCGGGCGGCGACGGTCAACGGCCGGGCGGTGGCAACCTTCACCGCCAACACCGTAACTCTCGATCAGTTCCCGGCCGAGGTGGAATTTCAATACGCCGCCACCGCCGCGCCGTGAGCGGCCCATGACCGCGACCTGAGTTATACTGTTTGGGATGATTCATGGCCGCCGGGGAGAATGGGTCGTGTCCACCTACCCCCCTCGCTAAATAATGGCCGCTACGCTGCCTTCCTGACTGCCGCCGGGACCGGCTATTCGGCTTGGAACGGGCTGGCGCTGACCCGCTGGAGCGCCGATCCAGTCGAGGACAACAAGGAATTTTTCCTTTACCTGCGGGACCGGGACAGCGGCGAGTTCTGGTCGTTGGGCCAGCAGCCGGTTCTTATCCCGGTGGAACAGCGTATCAGCCTGTTCGAAGACGGGCTCGCCGAACTGCGCTGCGAGCACGCCGGCATCGAGGCCGAAATGATGGTCGTCGTTCCCGCCGATGCTGATGTGGCATTACGGCGGGTGACCTTGCGCAACGCCGGCGCCCACCCACGGCGCATCGAACTCACCAGCTATGCCGAGGTGGTGTTGAACGCGCAAGCCGCCGACGCCTCCCATCCCGCCTTTTCCAAGCTGTTCGTGCAGACCGAGTTAGAACCGGCGTCCGGGGCGCTATTGGCGCGGCGGCGACCGCGTGCCTTGGGGGAACCGGCCTGCTGGCTGGTTCATGCCCTGATGAGCGACGGTGATGAGGCCGAGAAGCCACAATATGAAACCGACCGCACCCGGTTCATTGGTCGCGGCTACTCGTTGGCCGCGCCCCGGGCTCTGGTGGAAGCCGAACGGTTGTCCGGCACCGTCGGCAACGTGCTGGACCCCATTGTCAGCCTGCGGCGGACGGTGGAATTGCCAGCGGGCGGCTCGGCTAGCCCATCTTCACAGCCCCTTCAAAAAACCCTTTATTAATCGGTAAGTTGCCGATCAAAAAAATGGCGAGTGGCACTACATGCTCGTCGTCGAGGGGAGAAAGGTCGGTTAAACGATCATCTTGACGATCCCTCCCGGGGCGGGGTTGAGGTTCAGTGCCCGGTAAATGGCGAGGGCCTCGGGTTCGGGCCGGGTCGCCTTGCGGACGTGCAGGATACGGCCATCGGCCCTCTTGAAGGTGGCGGTCACCCGACACTGACTCCCCAGCACCTCGCGTAACGTGTCCCAGCGATCCGCGATCCCCTGCTCCTTGAGCTGGCGACGAATGATCTGGACGAACTGATAGGCCAGTACGGTGATGAACAGATGGCCATCGACGCGGTTTTCCTGGTGGTGGAACACCGGGCGCAGACCGAGTTCCGATTTCAGGCTGCGGAACACCGCTTCGAGATCCGTCAGCATCGTGAAGGTTCGCCACCTCTTTTCGGCATCCCAGGTGGTGTCGTTGCTGCGCAGGCAGTAGACCCCGGGATGGGTGAGGCGGCTGCCTTCGATCGGCTGCCTTTCGAAGCGCAGGGCGGTGGCCTTCTGGCCGGTCGGGTCGGGGACGAGCTCGATGGCATAGTGCTGGCCCGCCCCGCGGCATTGTTCCTTGAGCCGGCCCAGGCGTTCATTGAGTTGGGCAAGGCGCTTCTCGCCCCGTGGTTTTAGGAGACCGTCGGCGATCTTTTGCAAACCGGTCTCGAAACGTTCGGCGAAGCGGCGGGTGATGGCGTTCTCCTTCTCGGCCCGCGCCGGCGAGTAGCCATACAGCCGAACCTCCTGGCCGGCCTCATCGCGCACGAGTTGCAACTGGATCGGGTCCCCAGAGGCGGTTTCGATGGCGATAGCGGCCTGTGGGTCGCATGGTCGCTCCCGCTCGCGGCTGACCACGAGATACCGATAGCCTTCCGCCTGCAGCCAGGCGAGATTCTCTTCCGCGGCCAAGCCGCGGTCCATCACCACCAGGGCGCCCGCCGGGGCGCCCAAACGCTGCAGCATCTCGGCCAGCGTCGTGCCCTCGGCGACATTGCCATCAAAGCACTCGGAGCGGCGCACAAAGCCACTGCTATCCAGGACCAAACCCAAGGCCACGAGCGGACCATCGGTGCGCTTTTCCTTGGACGGTCCGTGCTGGGCCTTCGGATTCACCGCCGCCTCGCCCTCGAAATAGGTCTTGGTCAGATCGTCGCTCATGTCGGTAAACAGATGAAGCCTGAGAAGAGAGTCAAGCAAGATTCGTTAAGTTCTGGCACCATTTTGGGGCACAAACCGTAGGAAGAGGCCATGATCCGTTTTCCCATCACCGAGTTACTTAACGAACAAGAATGTTACTGCTTTTTGCTCCATATTCTTCATCCCCACGGTTTGTGCTGTCCACGTGGGCATGTCCTGCCGGCTTCGCAACGTCCGCACATGCGCGACCGTGCCCCAGTGGTCGATTACCGTTGCCGAGAGTGCGGCGCGGTGTTTAACCTGTTCACGGGTACCTTCTGGGCGGGTACCCACTACGCCTGTGCCAAGATCGTCTTGATCCTGCGTGGATTTGCGCAGGGGACTCCCACTTTGCAATTGGCTGACGAATTAGAATGTGACTACGGCACGTTACTCCATTATCGTCACCAGATGCAGGCCGCAGCCCTACTGGGCTTGGACCGCTCGCCCTTGGCGGACGCAGTGACGGAGGGTGATGAGATGTTCCAGAACGCGGGGGAGAAGGGTGACGCCCATCTTGACCCGGCTGACCCGCCGCGGCGCCGGGCCAACAAACAGCGCGGGCGCGGTACCGAGGCCAATGACCGTCCGCCGATTCAGGGGGTGGTCGGCCGCGAGAGTGGGGACATCCGCTTGACGGTGTGCGAGGATACCCGCCAGGCCACGGTCCAGCCCGAGGTCGAGGCCAAGACCGAGGAGGGTGTAACGTTTTACAGTGATGAATCATCGGCTTATAACAAGGTTGAGGCCTCGGGACGGCCGCATGGAGCCGTCTGTCATTCCCGGCGCGAGTATGCGCGCGACGATGATGGCGATGGCGTGAGGGAAGTCCATTGCAACACGATGGAAGGGATTTGGACCGGATTACGCAATTTTCTACGGCCCTTCCGGGGCGTCCATAAAGATTATCTGGCGCAGTATGTAGCCATGTTTGAGTGGGCGCACAATCTCAAGCGCGTTACCGATCACTTCCTGCGAACCCTGATGATTCCCCGATTCATCTGTTTACCGACATGAGCGCAGATCGTACAGGGTCACCGTGGTCTCCAGCCCGAAAAGATCGCTGACCCGACCGAACAAGGCGTCTTCAATCGCCGACCGATGCTTCATCAAGGCATCCGAGGCGCGATACAGCGCATTCTCGGCCATCGCCTCGAAATCCACCTCCAGCAACTCCCCCAAGCCACTGCGCCGCTCCAGGCAACGCCGCGTCGCCCGTTCCGAGCCCGGGTGCGCCAGGCGCCCGATGATCACGCCCAGGATGACCGACCGCAGCGGACCCGACAGCCCCAAATCGATCAGTAACTCGATGAATCCCACCGCCTGCATCGCCCACAGGGCCACCTGTTCTACCCCGACCGAGCGCGGTCGCGTCAACTCCAGGGAGTCGATATCGACCGACTGCATGTCGGTACCGAGCGCGGTCCCGGTGGCCTCCGCGCCCGCCGCGGGGGCGGCCCGGCGTTCCCCCCAGCGCGCCAGCAGTAAGGCCGCATAGCGCTGGGCCGCCGCTTCGACGCTCGGCGGACCGTCCAGGGGTAACAGCGCTACCTGGCCGTGCATCAGTTCCTCAATGCGAGCGCAGAGCGCCGGCCAGTGCTCTCGGAGAACCGGGAAATGCCGACCGAGATTGAGCACGGTGACAGCACGCACTTTCTGGCCGTGCCGTTCGGAGCGGACGAGGCGATGCGTAAAGTAGGTTTCGACGGTGGCGGTACTCCGGGTTTGCGTGCGACGGACGTACCTGCGAAAACCCTACCGCGCAACCCCACGGGCTGATTGACTGACAAAACTAGCCAAGGAGGCGGAAGGCAGGGCAAGCTAGGCATCCAAGCCAATGAATCCAAAGGACGCCTTCGCCATGCCCCCGCCTTCCCTCCTGTATGATACGTTGTTATACGTTGTAGTACCTGTTGCAGCACGCGCCTTGGCGGGACCGACGCCACCTGCTCACCTTGGCCTGGATGGTGATGGGGCTGCTGTCGAGCGGTTGGATCGCCCTGAGCGAGCGGACCCCCTTCGTGGTCGGCCGGGCGCTGTTGGCGCAAAGCACCGAGCGGCGGTTCAGCCGCTGGCTGTCGAATCCCCGGATCGACGTGCTGCGCCTGCACGCGGCCTTGCTGCGGCCGGTTCTGGGGGAGTGCCCGGGATCGGCGGCTCTGGGTGGCGTTGGATACCACGGTGCTGTGGAACGCGTTCTGCGTGGTGCCGCTGTGCCTGGTCTACCGGGGCCGGACGATTCCCCTGGCGTGGAAGGTCTTGCGGCATCCGAGCGCGAGCGTCGCGTTCCGGGACTACCGGGGGGTGTTGGGGTTCGTGGCGCGGCTGCTCCGCGGCTACGAGGGGGTGCTGTTGGCCGACCGGGGTTTCCTCCACGGAGAGTTGTTGCGCTGGGTCGGGCGCACGGCGGGCTGGCATCTTCGCGTTCGCTGTAAACGGAACGTGGGGTTGTTCCGCCGGACGGGCCGGGGCTATGGCCGGCTGGCGTTGCGGCTGTCGCCGGGGGAAGTGCGTTATGACCACGGGGTGTACGTGACGGGGGCTCGGATCCCGGTTCATCTCGCGGTGGGCTGGGAAAAAGGCGCCAAGGAACCCTGGATCATCGTCAGCGACGAGCCGACCGACGCCGAAACCCTCTACGAGTATGGGCGGCGCTTCACGATCGAAGAAGGGTTTTTAGATGACCAGTCGCACGGGTTTCAATGGGAGTCTTCCAAGCTGCGCAAGGCGGAGGTCTTGCAACGCCTCTGCTTCGTCATGGCCGTGGCCACCTGGGTGCTGGTCTGCCAGGGGGTAGAGGTCGTCGCCGCCGGCAAACGACGGCAGGTCGATCCGCACTGGTTTCGCGGGCACAGTTACGCCCACATCGGCTGGAACTGGATCCGGCGCGCCGCCGCCCGGGGCGAGGCGCTCATCGGCCGCTTGGCCCTGCTCACCGCCCACGACCCGGAGCCGGCCCGAGCCTCCCGTCGCCAAGTCGACCGCTCCCGCTGGATGGATGATTTGCCTCAGCGGTACATCTTTCTAATTCCAGCACCCTCAACGAGTGAGGAGTTTTGTCAGTCAATCAGGCTGGATAGTAATCAGGGGTCACACCACGTTTCTTGGAAACCCGGCAGGCTGGTTATCGTTCCTCAACCCGGTGCTATCTGTTCTGATCGCAAAGCGGGGGTTGAACTAATTTTAGCCTATTGCTGCTCGTTGCGATTCTCAAGACCGTGCCAGACGTGGAGGATGACCACGGTTTTATCGTCCACACGATACCGCGGGACATAGCCGCGTTGGCCGAACGGGATGAATAGCTCGCGGTCCTGACGTTCCTCTACCCGCTTGCCGATGGCCGGATTCGCCATCAGAAGCTTTGCCGCTTCCTTGATGCTCTCGGCGGCTCTTCGGGCCGCCTGGGGGTTGTGCGGTTCGATAAAACTCCGCAACCGGATCAGATCGGCTCTGGCGGCGGGTGTCCAGATCAGGACCGCTGTTCGAGATTCGGGCATGGGCCTTCCTTATCAGTGCCCCACGTGTTGAGCCATGCGGTCATTGCTTCGTTGCCGAAAAATTGGCCGGTGCGCTGATACTCCGCCCAAGCCTCGTCAGCTTCCAGATTGCGCCGTTCGGCCGCTTCCTCCCGGTTGAGGTACTCGCGGATAGCTTCCCGCATCAGCCAGTGCGCGGACCGGCGGCGGGCCTCGCCCAGCACTTTGAGTCGTTCGCGGGTTTGTTCGTCGAGCTTGACGCCCATCGTCGTGCTGCTCATGTCATTCCCTCGCAAAGTAAGGTTGCATTTTTAGCAACCAGTTTCAACCAACACATCCCCGAGCGTCAACGAAAAACCCCCCGCCGTTCAGTGGATGGGTTTTCCCAGGTGAGATGGAGTACCTAAAACTCAACCTGGTCCTTCCCCCACCCGGAAACAACTCTTCCATTTCCAGCTCCTTGAATACCTCCGCGCTGACATAATTTTTCCCGAAACGCACCTACTTCTCCAAACTAACTCCACCGCCCTTGCGGAACGCCAGCCCTTCCCTGCCGGCGTCCACCGCCACCGTATCGCCCGGCCCGAACTCGCCGGCCAGAATCCGCCGCGCCAGCGGGTTTTCCAGCGTCTGCTGGATCGCCCGCTTCAGCGGCCGCGCGCCGTAGACCGGATCGAAACCGGCCTCGCCCAGCCGGTCCAGCGCCGCCGGAGTCACTTCCAGCCCCATCTGTCGGTCGGCCAGCCGCTTGCGCAGATAGCCGATCTGAATATCGGCAATCGCCCGAATCTGCTCGCGCCCCAGCGGATGGAACACCACCACCTCGTCGATGCGGTTGACGAACTCGGGCCGGAAATGATCCGCCACCTGCGCCATCACCATGCTCTTCATCAGCGGGTAATTGTTCTGCGCCGCCAGTTCCTGAATCATCTGCGAACCCAGGTTGGAGGTCATCACCACCACGGTGTTGCGAAAATCCACCGTGCGGCCCTGGCCATCGGTCAAGCGCCCGTCGTCCAGCACTTGCAACAGCACGTTGAACACGTCCTGGTGCGCCTTTTCGATTTCATCCAGCAGGATGACTGAATAGGGCCGCCGCCGCACCGCCTCGGTCAGATAGCCGCCTTCCTCGTAGCCGACATAACCCGGGCGGCGCGCCGATCATCCGGGCCACGGAGTGCTTCTCCATAAACTCGGACATGTCGATCCGCACCATCGCCTCATCGGTATCGAACAGGAACCCGGCCAGCGCCTTGCAGAGTTCGGTCTTGCCCACGCCGGTGGGACCGAGGAACAGGAACGAACCGTTGGGTCGGTTGGGATCGGACAACCCGGCGCGCGACCGGCGAATGGCGTCGCTCACCGCCTTGACCGCTTCATCCTGACCGACCACCCGCCGCCGAATGGCTTCCTCCATCCGCAGCAGTTTGTCGCGCTCGCCTTCCAGCATTTTCGATACCGGGATGCCGGTCCACTTGGAAACCACCTCGGCGATTTCCTCGTCGGTCACCTTGTTGCGCAGCAGCTTGAACTCGCTGTGCTCGGCGGCGCTGGCCTGAGCCAGTTTCCGCTCCAGTTCCGGAATACGGCCATAGGTCAACTCCGACATCCGCGCCAGATCGCCGGCCCGGCGGGCGGTATCCAGTTCCAGTCGCGCCCGCTCCAGTTCCTCCTTGACCTGCGCCGAACCGTGCAAGGCCAGCTTCTCGGCCTTCCAGACTTCTTCCAGGTCGGTGAATTCGCGCTCCAGCTTGGCGATTTCCTGTTCCAGCAGTTCCAGCCGTTTTTTCGACGCCTCGTCGCTTTCCTTCTTCAGCGCCTCGCGCTCGATCTTGAGCTGGATCAGCCGCCGTTCCAGCCGATCCATGGATTCCGGCTTGGAATCGATCTCCATGCGGATGCGCGAGGCCGCCTCGTCCACCAGGTCGATGGCCTTGTCGGGCAGATTGCGGTCGGTGATGTAGCGGTGCGACAGCGTGGCGGCGGCGACGATGGCCGGATCGGTGATTTCCACCCCGTGATGCACTTCGTAGCGCTCGTTCAAGCCGCGCAGAATGGCGATGGTGTCCTCGACCGTCGGTTCGTTCACCAACACCTTTTGGAAGCGCCGTTCCAGCGCCGCGTCCTTCTCGACGTACTTGCGGTATTCGTCCAGTGTGGTCGCACCGATGCAGTGCAGCTCGCCCCGCGCCAGCGCCGGCTTGAGCATGTTGCCGGCGTCCATCGAACCCTCGGCCTTGCCGGCGCCGACCATCGTGTGCAATTCGTCCATGAACAAGATGATCTGCCCTTCCTGCTTGCTCAGATCTTTCAGCACGGCCTTCAGTCGTTCCTCGAACTCGCCACGGAATTTGGTCCCGGCGATCAGCGCGGCCATATCCAAAGCCAGCACCCGCTTGCTTTTCAGCCCTTCCGGTACCTCGCCGTTGATGATGCGCTGGGCCAAACCCTCGACGATGGCGGTTTTGCCGACGCCGGCTTCGCCGATCAGCACCGGGTTGTTCTTGGTGCGCCGCTGCAACACCTGAATGGTGCGGCGAATCTCATCGTCGCGGCCGATCACCGGGTCGAGCTTGCCCTGTTCGGCCCGCTCGGTCAGGTCGATGGTGTAGCGCTCCAGCGCCTGGCGCTGGTCCTCGGCGCTGGCGTCCTCGACCTTCTGGCCGCCGCGCATGGCGTCGATTCCGCGCTCGATCAGGCTCCGGGTGGCGCCGGCCTTGCGCAGCAGCGCGCCCAGTTCGCCCTTGTCCTCTAAGCGCGGCCAGCACGAACAGGTCGGACGAGATGTAGGCATCCTTGCGCTGCTGGGCCAGTTTGTCGGTCAGGTTCAACAGTCGCGACAGGGCGTTGGAAATCTGCACGTCGCCGCCGGTCCCTTCGACGCGCGGCAGCCGGTCCAACATCTCGCCGAGTTGGGAGCGCAGCAGATTGACGTTGACATCGGCCTGGGCGAGCAAGGGTCGCACCGTGCCGCCCTCCTGGTCGAGCAGGGCTGCCATCACATGTGCCGGCTCGATGAATTGATGATCGCGGCCCACCGCCAGACTCTGGGCGTCGCTCAGGGCCAGTTGAAACTTGCTGGTCAATTTGTCCATGCGCATGAAAGGTCTACCCCCGTGAGGAAATCATTTCCCTACAAAATGGCGGTGGTTGGGGGGAATTCAAGGGGCGCGGCGTATACCAGCCATGGTTCGCGCTTCCGCGGATGCCGCGGCGGGCGGGATGGCTGGAGAACGGCGTCAGGTATTGAGCGTGCTAAACTGAATCACAACGTCCCGCGAGGCTGAAGCCCATGCCACCCGCAATCCTGGTCGAACCCGCCGCTCCCGGCATCCTCCTGCCGCCCACCCAGGACGAACTGCCCTGCGATGATGGAATGCCCATGGAAACCGAACGTCACAAGCTCCAGATGGATTTGCTGATCTACCCCTTGAAGCCCTGGCTCAACCGATACCCCGAGGGCGGCTACGTCGGTGGCAACATGTTCGTGTACTTCAGCCTGGAGCAGGTCCGCAAGCAGGATTTTCGGGGCCCGGACGTGTTCGTGGCGCTCGAGGTTCCCCGGCGGGAGCGCAAGAGCTGGGTGGTGTGGGAAGAAGGCAAGGGTCCCGACGTGGTGATCGAACTGCTCTCCGAAGCGACCGCCCGCGAGGACAAGGGCAGGAAGAAGCTCATTTATCAGAACCAGATGCGGGTGACGGAGTACTTCTGGTTTGACCCCTTCAATCCCGACGACTGGGCGGGGTTCGATTTGCTGCACGGGGTCTACCGGGCCTTGTCGCCGGACGACCGGGGCCGTCTGATCAGCCAGCGACTGGGGCTGGCGCTGACCCGCTGGCAGGGCGTTTATGCGGATGTCGAAACCACCTGGCTACGCTGGGCCACGCTGGAAGGGGACTTGTTGCCCACATCCCGGGAACTCCTGGAAGTGGAAACCCAGCGAGTGAAACAGGAACGGCAGCGGGCCGAGGCGGAACGACAGCGGGCCGAGGCGGCCGAAGTGGAAATTGCCCGCCTGCGGGCGCTGCTCGCCGGCCAAGCCGATTCTTCACATCACTGAGGCCGGACCGGAATTGGACCTCCCGCTGCCTCGCGCAAGCGGGAACCTCAATCCCCAAACTTCGGCTGCCGCTTCTGCATCGCCGCCGCAATCGCCTCGCGGGTATCGTCCGACAGCAGCATGGCGGCGTTCCAGGTGGCGACGTACTCCAGCCCGCTTGCCACGCCGTGGTCGCGGCCATGGTTCAGCACCTGCTTGATCCCGCGCACCGTCAGCGGCGACTTGGCGGCGATGCCGGCGGCGATGGCATAAACGCCATCCCGTAATTGCGCAGCGTCGGCGTACACCCGGTTCACCAGCCCCATCGCCTGCGCCTCGGCGGCGTCGAACTGGCGGGCGGTAAAAGCCAGCTCGCGTAGCCGGCCCTCGCCAATCAGATATGGCAGTCGGTGCAGACTGCCGACATCGGCGACGATAGCCAGATCCGCTTCCTTCAGCGAAAACGCCGCATCCGCCGTGGCGTAGCGCATATCGCAAGCGGCGATCAGATCCAGCCCGCCGCCGATGCACAGCCCTTGCACGGCGGCCAGCACCGGCTTGCGGCAGGTTTCCAGCGCGGTGAACCCTGCCTGCAAATCGAGAATGATCCGCCGCAACTGTTCCTCCCGACGACCCGGACTCAGGAACCCCGACTTCATCCAGCACCGCGCCCATTAGTTCGAAGTCGATGCCGGCGCAGAAATGCCGGCCCGCGCCGCTCAAAACCGCCACCCGCGCCTCGGGCGTATCGTCCACCCAGCGGAAGACTTCGCCGATCTCCCGCCACAGCGTTCCATCCAGTGCATTCGCCTTGTCGGGGCGGTTGAGTTCGATGTGGGCGATGGAGTCGGCGAGGGTCGCGTTCAAACAGGCGAATTCCGGCATGGAATCTCTCCAGGTATCAAAGTGAGTTGATCTTGGGCGGGCGCTTCCCCCAAACCCTGAACAGTACTCCCAGCTTGCCGCGCCAGCTCAACCGCTCGTCCGCCAGGGCTTCCAGGAAATCCGACAGCACCTTGGACTTGGCCACGCCGTAGAAGACCAGCAGGATGCTGGGAATCAGGACCACGATCAGAATCAGCGACTTGACCCAGCCCGGATGGCCGGTCTCGTCGAAAATATTCATGCCCAGAAAGCCGGTCGAGACGGTGGCGATCAGCCCCAGCGTGGTGACCACGGTCAGCCGCACCACGGTATTCGCCTGCCGCCGCAAGCCGTCGCTGTCCAGATATTGATTCATCTCCTTGACCGCCTCGCTGACATCCTGGTAAATCCGGTCGGTGTCGAGATGGCCGGTCAACATCCGGAACAGGTCCTGGGCCTGGGCCTGGTTGGAGACCTCGTGGAACCAGTAACGGTGGGTGAAGCGCAGGAAAGTTTCGAATATCCGGCGGATTTCCCGCTTGAACGTTTTAACTGAATCCACGTCCCGGATGTCGAGTTGGCTGATCGCCGTCACCAGCCATTCCGAGAACAGCATCAGGGTGGCCTTGTGGAAATGGGCGATCAGGTTGACCAGAAAATACTGGTGGCGGAACTGGCCCAGCAGGCCGGTTTCCGGGTCGGCGAAGAAGCGTTCGCTGGCCTTGCCGATCACCACGAAGGCGTGGCCGCAGCAGAGATAGCGGCTGGTCAGCGTCGGGTTGCTGGAGTCCCAAAATTTGTCGTAGCAATATTGCCACTCGAAATGGGTCAGTTCGGTCTCGGAGTACGGCAGCGTGTCGGACGGCCCCGCCTTGGCGATCAGCGCCAGCCGGGCGAAATCGCCGCGCGTCAGGGTCTGTCGGATCGTCGAAGCTGAGGTAGGCCAACAGCGGCATGCGGTGATATTCGATCTGCCGGTAGCGGATCACGCCCTCGCGGTCGGAGTGGTACAGGACCAACGGCCGCAGCAGATATTCCCAGTGCGCGGCGACGTTGGGGGACCGGTGCTGGCAGACGAAACTGAGATATTTACGCCGGTTTTCGTAGTCGGACACCGCCAGGGTCTCGCCCGTCGCCGACAGCCACTCCACCTGGCGCGGGCATTGCCCGCCCTGACCGCCGGCCTCCCAGAACGCCGGATAGGCCCGCCCCAGCTTGAATAGCGCGTCCTGGGCCAGCGACAGCGGCAGGTCATTGGCGTGGAACTCCACCGCCAGGATGATGATGTCGATGTCGTAGAAGAAGTAGAGATCCACATGGGCGACCTCGAAAATAATCGGCGGCGACTGGTCGTCCAGCACGGCCCGCATTCGGGCGATATCCCGACGGCGGTAGACGCGAATCGGCGACTTGCCATAGCCGGTCAGTGCTTCGCGGCCGATGCCCTCGCCATACAGAAAGCGCTGTACGTAAGGCAGAAACGTGATGAATTCCTTGTAGTGCCGTTCCTGGAAATCGTCGGGGTCGCCGAATTCATCTTCCACTTCCCGCCAGGGACACTGATCGCCCATCGCCTCCAGCAATTCCCAATACTTCGAGATGTGCGGCTCTCGCACTCGGGCGTGCATCACCTGCAAGGGCCAGAGCAGGATTTGGCGGAAATGACGGACCACGGGGGAAGCGCTTTGCGCGGTTTCGCTCACGGGGTTGAATCCTCGTTTGTCCCGTTGCGGGAGGGATTTATTTTAGGCATTCCATGCTAACCAAAGCCGACCACTAAGGATTTGTACTCCTCCAGTTATCATTCTGGCCAATAACAAACATCCAACACTTGAGTCAGGGTGAACGAGGGCGATTCTGGAAATATATCCTGCTGCAATCCTGTTTCACGCATGGCAATCAGGCGGGCATCGCCATAAGCTTCCCAAAAAGCTTCTTCGAGATAAGCTTTGAGACCCGGATTTTTCCTTAAAAGTCGCTCGATACGACGGCGCTGCTCCATGATGGTCGCTGTCCAACTAACACTACGCCGCTCTGGTTGATAATACCATTTCAGCAGATGCGCTAGCAGTATGCCAAGACGACTCTCCAACTCACGTTCCCGACTGCTGCCCATATCCTCCAATTCCTCGGCAATATTATCGATATCAAGCTCCTCGAAGCGCTTGGCTCGCAATAAAGTGGCATTTTCTTTCGCCCAAGTATAGAAATCGTGCTCGTGATAGGTCATGGCGCCAGCCTCATGCTTGACTTTAAAAAACGGCATTGAAACTTATCTTCAGAAACTAACTTGACGGAATAACTATCTTGCGTTGAGCATTTTTCAAATATCTTCATTAAAGTTGAGCTGACTAGCAAGCACTTCGACTGCTTCATCGGTAGACATCTCTTCATTCCTTGATGCTGCTAATTTAAGCAGAGGGAGCATGATGCTTTGGTAGTCTGGAATAGCCATAAAGTGTTCCTGTGGCATCTAGCCAAAAACAGACATCTTCAAGTTAGAAAACTACAGATTTATAAGAACATCTATATCGACGTGGATAGAATTGCCTATGGCAACCCTATCCACAATGCCAAGTCTTACGCCTCCACCACCGGAATCTTGCCAATCTTCACCTGCCATTCCCTCGGCCCGGTCTTGTGAACGCTGGAGCCCTTCGCATCCACCGCTACCGTCACCGGCATATCCTTGACCTCGAATTCATAAATCGCCTCCATGCCGAGGTCCTCGAACGCCAGCACCCGCGCTGCCTTGATCGCCTTGGACACCAGATAGGCCGCGCCGCCGACCGCCATCAAATACACCGCCTTGTTATCCTTGATCGCATCGATGGCAATCTGGCCACGCTCGGACTTGCCGATCATGCCCAGCAACCCGGTCTGTTCGAGCATCTGGCGGGTGAACTTGTCCATGCGGGTCGCGGTGGTAGGACCGGCGGGACCGACCACCTCGTCGCGCACCGGATCGACCGGGCCAACGTAGTAAATGAAGCGGTTGGTGAAATCGACCGGCAATTTCTGACCCGCGCTCAGCATATCGGTCATGCGCTTGTGGGCGGCATCGCGGCCGGTCAACATCTTGCCGTTGAGCAACAACACGTCGCCCGTCTTCCAGGTCGCTACTTCCTCGCGCGTGACGGTAGCGAGATCGACCCGGCGGGCGTTGGTCGGCGCGTAGGTCAGCTTCGGCCAGTCCTCCAGACTCGGCGGCTCCAGCTTGGCCGGACCCGTGCCGTCAAGGTGGAAATGCACGTGGCGAGTCGCGGCGCAGTTCGGGACCAGCGCAATCGGCAGATTGGCGGCGTGGGTCGGATAGTCGAGCACCTTGACATCGAGCACGGTGGTCAGGCCGCCGAGACCCTGCGCACCAATACCGAGCGCGTTGACCTTCTCGTACAGTTCGATGCGCAGTTCCTCGGCGCGGTTCTTCGGGCCACGGGCGATCAGTTCCTGAATATCGACCGGCGCCATCAGCGACTCCTTCGCCAGCATGAAGCGCCTTCTCCGGCGTGCCGCCGATGCCGATGCCGAGAATGCCCGGCGGACACCAGCCGGCGCCCATGGTCGGCACCGTCTTCAGCACCCATTCCACCAGATTATCGGACGGATTCAGCATCGCGAACTTGGACTTCGCCTCCGAACCGCCGCCCTTGGCCGCGCAAATCACCTCCAGATGGTGGCCGGGAACGATTTCGTAATGCACTACGGCCGGGGTATTGTCCTTGCTGTTCTGGCGCTTGCCGGCCGGATCGAGCAGCACCGAGGCGCGTAGCTTGTTGTCCGGATTGAGATAGGCGCGGCGCACGCCCTCGTTGACCATCTCCTGCACGCTCAATGTCGCGTCCCAATGTACGTCCATGCCGACCTTGAGGAAGACCAGCGCGATGCCAGTGTCCTGACAAATCGGGCGGTGACCCTCGGCGCACATCCGCGAATTGATCAGAATTTGGGCGATAGCGTCCTTGGCCGCTGGGCTTTCCTCGCGCTCGTAGGCTTGCGCCAGCGCCTTGATGTAATCGACCGGGTGGTAGTAACTGATGTACTGGAAGGCGTCGGCGATGCTCTGAATGAAATCTTCTTGACGGATGGTGGTCATGGTATCTCCCACAGTCGAGGAATCAGGCGCGGGGCCGCGCCCGGAACTGGTTATGGCGACGGCTATTTTACCGCATTCCCACAAGTCGGGCGGTGTTGCCCCAGCTACCGGAGTTTCGACGCAACAATATTGCTAAACTTTGGTTTTACTCCGACCCAACGCTTTGCGGTAACCTTAACCCCCTTTGACCACGCCGGCGGGACTCCCGCCGCAACCTTTCAGGAACCGCTTGAACATGGCTGACGATTTCAACGAACGCGCCCTGCGCTATCACCGCATGGCCCCCTATGGCAAGATCGAAGTCACCCCGACCAAGCCGCTGGCCAACCAGCGCGATCTGGCGTTGGCCTATTCCCCCGGCGTCGCCGCCGCCTGCGAGGTGATCGTCGAAGATCCCCGCGAAGTCTCCACCGTCACCGCCCGCGGTAATCTGGTGGCGGTCATCACCAACGGCACGGCGGTCTTGGGCTTGGGCGACATCGGCCCGCTGGCGGCCAAACCGGTCATGGAAGGCAAGGGCGTGTTGTTCAAGAAGTTCGCCGGCATCGACGTGTTCGACATCGAAATCAGCGAACGCGACCCCGACAAGCTGGTCGAGATCATCGCCAGCCTGGAGCCGAGTTTCGGCGGGATCAACCTGGAAGACATCAAGGCACCGGAATGCTTCGCCATCGAACACAAGCTCCGCGAACGGATGAAAATTCCGGTGTTCCACGACGACCAGCACGGCACCGCCATCATCACCGCCGCCGCCGTCCTCAACGCCCTGTTGCTGGTGGGCAAGGAGATGGGCCAGGTGAAACTGGTCACCTCCGGCGCCGGCGCGGCGGGCATCGCCTGTCTCGATCTGCTGGTCGGGCTGGGACTGACGCGCAAAAACGTCATCGTTTGCGACAGCCGGGGCGTGATCTATCAGGGCCGGGGTCCGCTCGACCCGGAGAAAGCCGCCTATGCCGCTGACACGCCGGCGCGCACCCTGGCGGACGCCATCGTGGGCGCCGATATCTTTCTGGGGCTGTCCAAGGCCGGGGTGCTGACCGGGGCGATGGTCAAGACCATGGCCGATAAGCCGCTGATCCTGGCGCTGGCCAACCCGATCCCCGAAATCATGCCGGAAGAAGCCAAGGCCGCGCGGCCCGACGCCATCATCGCCACCGGCCGCTCCGACTACCCCAACCAAGTCAACAACGTCCTCTGTTTTCCCTACATTTTCCGGGGCGCGCTGGACGTGGGCGCCACCACGATCAATCAGGAGATGCAACTGGCCTGCGTCCACGCCCTGGCGGAACTGGCGTGCGTGCCGCACTCCCAAGAGGAAACCGCTGCCTACGGCGATCAGCCGATCGGCTTCGGGCCGGAATACCTGATCCCCAAACCGTTCGAGCCACGCCTGCTGCTGACCCTGCCGCTGGCGGTCGCCAAGGCGGCGATGGACAGCGGGGTCGCCACCCGGCCGATTCAGGACTTTGCCGCCTATCACACCCAACTCAGCCAACGAGTCTACCGTTCCGGCCTGATCATGCGCCCGGTGTTCGACCGCGCCAAGGCCGATCCCAAGCGGGTGATTTACGCCCAGGCCGAAGAAGAACGGATGCTCTGGGCGATACAAGGGGTCGTCGACGACGGCCTCGCCAAGCCCATCCTCATCGGGCGGCGCTGGCGGATCGAACAACGCATCGCCGAACTGGGCCTGCGCATCCGTCCCGATCGGGATTTTGAGGTGATCGACCCGCAGCACAACCCCTATTACGAGGAATGCTGGCAGGAATACCATCGCTTGCGCGGCCGCTATGGGGTGGACCCCAGCAAAGCCCGCATCCGGGTCAACACCCGGGCCACGGTCATCGGCGCGCTGCTGCTGCGCCTCGGCCACGGCGACGCCCTGCTGTGCGGCATGATCGGCGGTTATCCCGATCATGTGGAATACGTGCTGGACATCATCGGCCTGCGCGAAGGAGTCAAAACCCCGGCGGCGATGAACATGCTGATTACCTCGCACGGACCGCTGTTCTTCTGCGACACCGACATCAACGCGGACCCAACCGCCGAGGAAATCGCCGATATCACCCTGCTGGCGGCGGAGGAAGTGGGTCGCTTCGTACCGCCGAAAGTCGCCCTGCTGTCGCACTCCAGCTTCGGCTCGCACAAGTCGCGGCAGGCGCGCAAGATGGCGGAGGCGCTACAACTCATCCGTCAGCGCGCCCCGGATCTGGAAGTAGACGGCGAGATGCGCGGCGACGCCGCCCTGTCCGAGGAACTGCGCAGCCGGGTGTTCCTGCATTCGCGGCTGAAGGGCGCGGCCAATCTGTTGATCATGCCGAATGCCGACGCCGCCAATATTTCTCATAACCTGCTGAAGGAAATCACCAACAGCGTCTCGGTGGGACCGATCACGCTCGGTCTGGCCAAACCGGCGCACATTCTGACCCGCTCGGCGAGCGCGCGGCGGATCATCAACATGACCGCCATCGCCGCCGTGGACGCGCAGGAATACGCGACCCAGAAACCCGCCAGACCCGGCTGAACGGCGGGTCAGCGCGATCCCCACAGCGGTTCTCTCATCCCCGGAGGCGGCGCGGAAACGCCTCCGGGATTCGTTCCGGTTTTAGAAAAACATGTTAATTCAAAAGGGTATCAAGACCGCCGTTTGCTCGCGCCGCCCGTTCGGCGATATACTTAACGCCCTGTCGGCGACCCATCAAAACTCCATCACAAGGCCCCCGCCGCGTTCGTCATCCGGAATCCCCGCGTCCGGAGGACACCGTCCAGTCGCCGCGCCCTGCCGCGCCGGACTGGAATTCTCCGGTTCATCCGGTCTTGTTGCCTGCCTGACCTAGCGGAGCGCTTGATGTTTACGACCCATCCCTCGCGGGGCCTGTACCGCCCTGAATTTGAAAAGGACAGTTGTGGTTTTGGCCTGATGGCTCAGATGGACAACCGGCCCAGCCATTGGCTGGTGCAGACGTCCATCAACGCCCTGGCTCGCTTGACCCATCGCGGCGCGGTCGCCGCCGACGGCAAATCCGGCGACGGTTGCGGCCTGCTGATGCGCAAGCCGGATGCGTTCCTGCGTCAGGCCGCCACCGAGGCCAGCATCAAACTGGGCGAGCATTACGGGGTCGGCATGGTATTCCTCAACCACGATCCGGCGCTGGCCGCCGCCGCCCGCGCCGATCTGGGCGCGGAACTGGCGCGGGAAGGGCTGCGCGTGGCCGGCTGGCGGAACGTCCCCATCAATCCCGACGCCTGCGGCGAAGAAGCGCGCAAAACCCTGCCGTCGATCGAGCAAGTCTTTGTCAATGCGCCAGCGGAGATGCTGCCGGAAGCGCTGGAACGCCATCTGTTCGTGGCCCGCCGCCGCGCCAACCTGCGCATCCACGACCGCGATCCGGTCTATTACGTTCTGTCGCTGTCCGGGCGGGTCATCAGCTACAAGGGCCTGGTGATGCCGGCTTATCTGCCGGTGTTCTATCCGGATCTCCACGACCCGCGGTTGCAATCGTCCCTCTGCCTGTTCCACCAGCGCTTCTCCACCAACACCCTGCCGCAATGGTGGCTGGCGCAACCGTTCCGCTACCTGGCCCACAACGGCGAAATCAACACCATTCGCGGCAATCGCAACTGGACCGAAGCCCGCAGCCATAAATTCTCGACCCCGCTGTTGTCGAACATGGCCGCGCTCCGTCCGCTGGTCAACATGCACGGCTCCGACTCCAGCAGTCTCGACAACATGCTGGAAGTGCTGGTCATGGGCGGCATGGACCTGTTCCGCGCCATGCGCCTGCTGATTCCGCCGGCCTGGCAGAACGTCGAGCACATGGACCCGGACTTGCGCGCCTTCTACGAATACAACTCGATGCACATGGAGCCGTGGGACGGTCCCGCCGGCATCGTGCTGACCGACGGCCGCTACGCCGGCTGCGTGCTGGACCGCAATGGCCTGCGCCCGGCCCGCTACGTCATCACCGAGGATCGCCACCTCACCATTGCTTCGGAAATTGGCGTCTATGACTACGCCCCCGAGCAGGTGGTGGCCAAGGGCCGAATGAAGCCGGGCGAGATGCTGGCGGTGGATGTCGAAACCGGCCGGCTGCTGACCCCCACCGATATCGATAACGACCTCAAGAGCCGTCACCCCTACCGGCGCTGGTTGCGTGGCCACGTGCAGCGGCTGCGTTCCCTGTACCAGGACGAGCCAAATCCCGAACCGCTGGCGCCCGATGTGCTGAACGTGTATCAAAAGCTGTTCGGCGTGACCTTCGAGGAGCGCGACCAGGTGTTGCGGGCGCTGGCCGAGGCCGGCCAGGAGGCGGTCGGTTCGATGGGCGACGATACCCCGTTCGCGGTGCTGTCCAATCGGCCCCGCTCGCTGTACGACTACTTCCGCCAGCAGTTCGCCCAAGTCACCAACCCGCCGATCGACCCGCTGCGCGAGGCGGTGGTGATGTCGCTGGAAACCTGTCTGGGCGCCGAGTGCAATCTGTTCGAGGAAAGCCCGGATCACGCGCCGCGACTGACCGCCAACTCGCCGGTACTGAGCGAGGGCCGGTTCCAGGCTCTGTTGCGCAATCCTGACGGCCGCTACCCACACCACCGCATCGACCTCCACTACCCGGTCGGCGAGGGGCTGCGGACCGCGATCGAGCGGGTGTGCGATGCGGCAGCGACGGCGGTGCGCGGCGGCGCGGTGCTGCTGGTGCTGTCCGACCGCGCCATTACCCCCGACACCCTGCCGATCCACGCCCTGCTCGCGGTGGGCGCGGTGCATCACCGACTGGTGCGAGATGGCCTGCGCTGCGAGGCGAACCTGATCGTCGAGACCGCCACCGCCCGCGACCCGCACCATTTCGCGGTGCTGCTCGGCTACGGCGCGACCCTGATCCACCCCTATCTGGCCCACGACTGCCTGCGCGACCTGGTCCGCAGCGGCGAAATCGCTAACGGCGACCTCTCCAAACTGGTGGAGAACTACCGCAAGGGCATCGACAAGGGTCTGTACAAGATCATCTCCAAGATGGGGATTTCGACCATCAACAGCTACCGCGGCGCGCAGTTGTTCGAGATCGTCGGCCTGCACGAGGAGGTGGTGAAGCTGTGCTTCAAGGACACCGTCAGCCGCATCCAGGGCGCGCGCTTTAGCGATTTGGAAGCCGAACAAATCCAGTGGGCCGAGCGGGCCTGGCGGCGGCGCCAGCCGATTGAACACCGGCGGTCTGCTCAAGTACATCCACGGTGGCGAGTATCACGCCTACAACCCGGACGTGGTGACGACGCTGCAACGGGCGGTCGGCAGCGGCGAGTACCGCGACTATCAGGAATACGCCCGGTTGGTGAACGAACGACCCGTGGCCACCCTGCGCGATCTGTTCCGGCTGAAGCCAGCCGCCGCGCCGATCCCGCTGGACGAGGTGGAGCCAGTTGAAGCCATCTTGCCGCGTTTCGACTCCGCCGGCATGTCGCTGGGCGCGCTGTCGCCGGAAGCGCACGAGGCGTTGGCCCTGGCGATGAATCGCTTGGGCGGGCGCTCGAACTCCGGCGAAGGCGGCGAGGATCCAGCCCGCTACGGTACTCAAAAAAGTTCGAAAATCAAGCAGGTGGCCTCTGGACGGTTCGGCGTCACGCCGGCTTATCTGGTCAACGCTGAGGTATTGCAGATCAAGATTGCCCAAGGGGCCAAGCCCGGCGAGGGCGGTCAACTGCCCGGCGACAAGGTCAACGCCATGATCGCCCGGTTGCGTTTCTCCAAACCCGGCGTGGCGCTGATCTCGCCGCCGCCGCATCACGACATTTACTCCATCGAAGACCTGGCGCAACTGATCTTCGACCTCAAGCAGATCAATCCCCAGGCGCTGGTGTCGGTGAAGCTGGTCGCCGAGGCGGGCGTGGGCACCATCGCCGCCGGGGTGGCCAAGGCCTATGCCGATCTGATTACCATCGCCGGCTATGACGGCGGCACCGGCGCGTCGCCGCTGACCTCGGTCAAGTACGCCGGCAGCCCGTGGGAGTTGGGATTGAGCGAGACCCATCAGACTTTGCGTATCAATAACCTGCGCGACAAGGTGCGGTTGCAGACCGACGGCGGCCTGAAAACCGGGCTGGACGTGGTTAAAGCGGCGCTGCTGGGCGCGGAGAGCTTTGGCTTCGGCACCGCGCCGATGGTGGCGCTGGGCTGCAAATACCTGCGGATCTGCCATCTCAACAACTGCGCCACTGGCGTCGCTACCCAGAACAACGTGCTACGGCTGAACCATTTCCGGGGCACGGCGGACAAGGTGATGAACTACTTCCGCTTCGTCGCCCAGGAAACGCGGGAAATCATGGCCAGCCTCGGCGTGCGCAAGTTCGAGGACTTGATCGGCCATACCGAATTGCTGGAAACCTTGCCCGGCGCAACCAGCAAGCACGGTCATCTGGATCTGTCGCCGATCCTGTCCGACGCCGGCCTGCTGCTGGAACATCCGCAATTCTGCATCGAGCCGCGCAACGAGCCGTTCGACAAGGGCGAACTGGCGGAGCAAATGGTGCGCGATGCCCTGCCGGCGATCACGGCGAAAACCGGCGGCGAGTTCCATTACCCGCTCCAGAACGTCCATCGTTCCATTGGGGCGCGGCTGTCGGGCGAAATTGCCCGCCGCCACGGCGATCTGGGCATGGAGAACGCGCCGGTCGTGCTGCGGCTGACCGGCACCGCCGGCCAGAGCTTTGGGGTATGGAACGCCGGCGGCCTCCATCTCTATCTGGAAGGCGACGCCAACGACTATGTGGGCAAGGGCATGGCGGGCGGCAAGCTGGTGATCTATCCGCCGAAAAGCAGCCGCTTTGCCAGCCACCGCACTCCCATCATCGGCAACACCTGTCTGTACGGCGCGACTGGCGGCACGCTATACGCGGCGGGAACCGCCGGCGAGCGCTTCGCGGTGCGCAATTCCGGGGCGCTGGCCATCGTGGAAGGGGTCGGCGACCACGGTTGCGAGTACATGACCGGTGGCGTGGTGGTGGTGCTGGGCGAAACTGGGGTGAACTTCGGCGCCGGCATGACCGGCGGCTTTGCCTTCGTGCTGGACGAGCACAACGCCTTCGTGGACTGCTATAACCACGAACTGATCGACATCCACCGCATCGCGACCGAGAACATGGAGTTGCAGCGCAACTATCTGCTGGGACTGATCGAGGACTATGTGGCCGAAACCGACAGTGATTGGGGTCAAGCGATTCTGGACGACTTCCGCTACTACGCCAGCCGGTTCTGGCTGATCAAGCCGAAGGCGGCCGATCTCAAGTCGCTGATCGGGGCCTTGCGCGAGGCGGCGTAAATCACCGTTGAAACCGAGGGTTTTCAAAGCAGAATCCCTTTTGAAAACCCCTTGGTTCCCGATCAGCAAGAGAGTAGTGAGAAAGCGATGAGCGTTGATTTGCTGCCAAAGTTCATTCGGGAGAACTATGAGATTCATGAATGGAAACACGCCTGCGCAATCCTCAAGGAAGATTTCCCGAATGAGTGGCAAGACATCATTTCAGTGTTGACAGTATTCCGGCTACAAAAAGGCTGGATAACCAATCCTGGTGGAAGAAAATCAAAGATTTCCGAGTTTATTGACAGTTTTCTCTACGAGAAAGGCTGGTGCGAAAAGGAATTTAAAACCCACGTAGTCGTTGATGAACGGACAATGGATTCACCGACTCATAAAGTGGATTGCTTCAAAAATCGGGTTGCGCTGGAAATTGAATGGAACAACAAAGATCCTTTTTACGACAGGGATCTGAATAACTTTAGGCTTTTATTTGACCTCCGAGCAATTAGTGTCGGCATTATCATCACAAGATGTGATGAGCTTCAAGATATTTTTAACGAACTAGGCCGCAGTTCATCGTATGGTGCATCAACTACGCACATGAGCAAACTAATTCCCAGAATTGAAGGCGGCAGTGGGGCAGGATGTCCGATTATAGTTTTCGGTATTTCAAAATCACTGTACATCGAGGGTGTTTAGATGGATAGCGGTGTTTCGGACAATCTTTTACAAGCTGTTGGCAGTCAAAAATTCGCCACTGTTCTCGCTGATCCGCCTTGGCAGTTTGCTAATCGTACCGGGAAAATGGCTCCCGAACACAAAAGGTTGCAACGTTATCCCACAATGTCGCTGGAAGAAATCAAGGAGTTGCCGGTTCCGGCTATCGTGGAAGACACGGCGCACCTGTATCTATGGGTTCCCAATGCACTGCTGGCCTACGGATTGCAAGTTATTGATAATTGGGGATTTATCTATAAAACTAATATCATTTGGTACAAGGTTCGCCACGATGGCGGACCTGATAGAAGAGGTGTGGGTTTCTATTTTAGAAACGTAACTGAAATGATTTTATTCGGCGTGCGTGGAAAAGCCGCGCGAACTCTACAAGCGGGGAGAAGCCAAGAAAATATGATTGTATCAAGAAAACGGGAACACAGCAGAAAGCCAGACGAGCAATATGATATTATTGAATCCTGTAGTAGAGGTCCTTTCATTGAACTGTTTGCTCGCGGCCCACGAGATGGCTGGTTTGTTTGGGGAAATCAGGCGGAAAAATATAATCCTAGTTGGCCCACTTACTCAAATCATTCCCAATCAATTACTACTGTTTCATCCGAGCAAAGGAAACTTTTTTAATTATTACGACGTTGACCCAAAGACAAGAACGTAAACGACTAACCGGCCCCCGCCAGCCTTGTTTTGGATCGCCCCAGCCCTTCATTGAGCCTTGACCATGTCGAAAGCCAAACCCCTGCTGTTCATTGATACGCCGCGCCAGGATCCGGACAAGACGCCGGCCCGCGAGCGCGTGGTCCAGTTCAAAGAAATCTATGGGCAATTCAACGCCCAGTCCGCTGCGGTGCAAGCTGGACGATGCTTGCATTGTGGCAATCCCTACTGCGAATGGAAATGCCCGGTTCACAACTACATCCCCAACTGGTTGCAGTTGATCGATGAAGGTAATTTGTTCGAGGCCGCCGAACTGTCGCATCGCACCAATTCCTTGCCGGAAGTCTGCGGGCGGGTTTGTCCCCAGGACCGGCTGTGCGAGGGCGATTGCACGTTGAATGACGGCTTCGGCGCGGTCACGATTGGCGCGATTGAAAAATACATCACCGACGAGGCGCTCAAAGCCGGCTGGCGGCCGGATTTATCTCACGTCGCGCCCACCGGCAAACGGGTCGCCGTAATTGGCGCGGGACCGGCGGGACTCGGCTGCGCCGACGTTCTGGCGCGCAACGGGGTCAAACCAGTGGTGTTCGACCGCTATCCGCAAATCGGCGGATTGCTCACTTTCGGCATTCCACCGTTCAAGCTGGAAAAAGAAGTGGTGCAAACCCGGCGCGAAATCATGGAAGGAATGGGGATCGAATTCGTGCTGAATACCGAGATTGGCCGCGATCTGCCGTTTCGGCAGGTGCTGAACGACTACGATGCGGTATTTCTCGGCATGGGAACGTATACCTACATGAAGGGCGGCTTTCCCGGCGAGGATTTACCCGGCGTCCATGAGGCCCTGCCGTATTTAATCGCCAACATCAACCGACTGTTAGGGCTGGAAAAAGACCCCGGCGACTTCGTTGACATGAAAGGCCAGCGGGTGGTGGTGCTGGGCGGCGGCGACACTGCGATGGACTGCAACCGCACCGCCATCCGCCAGGGCGCGGCCAGCGTGACCTGCGCCTACCGCCGCGACGAAGCCAACATGCCCGGCTCGCGGCGCGAGGTGGCCAACGCCAAGGAGGAAGGGGTGCGCTTCCTGTGGAACCGTCAGCCGTTAGAGATCGTCGGCAACGGACAAGTCGAGGGCGTCAAGGTCTGTGCGACCCGACTCGGCGCGCCGGATGCGCGGGGGCGACGGACCCCGGAGGCGATTCCCGGCTCGGAGGAAGTCTTGCCCGCCGATCGGGTGATTATCGCTTTCGGCTTCCAGCCCAATCCCGCGCCCTGGTTCGGCGAATTCGGGATCGCGGTGGATTTGCGGGGGCGGGTGCAAGCCTCGTCAGCGAACAAATTCAAGTTCCAAACCCGCAATCCCAAAGTGTTCGCCGGCGGCGACATGGTGCGCGGCTCCGACCTGGTGGTGACCGCCGTGTTTGAAGGGCGGGAAGCGGCCGAAGGCATTCTGGATTATCTGGGGGTGTGAGCAGCGAACCGTCTCACCCTCGACTCCTCATCCCGCAAGGGATGAGGAGGTTCTCAAAGATCGAAAATCTTTTCCGCCTGATCCACCCGCGCGGCATTCAGCAGCCAGCGCCGCAGAGTCTCCCGATCATGGCAGGCGCGCAGTCGAGCCTCGAGCGTGGCGTCCGCACTCAATCCCCGTCCCTGCAGCAGCGCCAGGATAGCGTCCATGATCCCTTCCTCGCGCCCTTCCTCGCGCCCTTCCTCGCGCCCTTCCTCGCGCACATCCTCCAGGTTGGCATAGCCCCGGCGTTGCAGCAGATTGCGTAAGACCACTTCATGCGCCGCTTCCCGGTCAAATAGCGCCCGCACCGGTATCGGGTTGCGCAATATCCCCGGCAACTCCAAGGTATCACTGGCGGTATGGACCTGCATCGGCCCATCCGGGCGATGCACCTCCACCCGTTGCGGTCCCACCAGCCGCACCACCCACACCTGGCGCGTTCCAGCCGCCAGCAACTCGGTGACCTTATCCTTCAGTTCGCGCTCGTCCTGGCCAGGGCCGGCATATTCCACCGCCAGCGGTGGGGCCTCGGTCAACCAGGTGTTATTCCCACTGGGCGGCGTGGCCCGCACCACCACATCCGGCGCTCGCAAGGCGCCCGATTCGGGGCTGATGCCGACATCAGCGCCAGTCCACTGGACATCGGGGTCGCTGTCCAGCACCAACCCGCCGGTGATGCTCCCCGAACCCTGCTGCCAACCGGAGGGAGCACAGTAGATGGGATGGCCATTGGAAAGTTCATAACGGTCGCCATCGCGCAACTGGTCGGCGCGAAACGGCCCACGGGTGATGCGACGGGGTTGGTCGGCCATGGGAATCTCCTGATGTGGGATGGGGAATGCAACATCGAGCTTAGATGTCAGTATTACAGAACTTTCGCCGCGGCTTTTCCATTCCCGCAAACCACAGCCATCCATAGACGCAAGTCTGGAACCT
>CAVOKM010000020.1:0-72140 GCA_963696515.1 uncultured Gammaproteobacteria bacterium | reverse complement strand
CGAAGAGCACCGGCACAGCGGCATCCGTTTCGTGACCCCCGGCGAACGCCACCACGGCGACGATGTGGGCGTCCTGGAACAGCGCAAGGCGGTTTACGAAGCTGCCCGTCAAGCCCATCCCGAACGCTGGTCCGGCACTCTCCGTCACTGGGAACGCCCCAGCTCGGTCTCCCTCAACCCAAGCAAACCAGCCCCTCAGAAGGCGCAGGAAGAGTCTCAAAATACAGACTGAAAAAGCGACATCTTTCTTGACAACGACCGGAACCCTTTGGGTCCCTCCGCCCGATAGCGCTTCACCGCGCGCTTGAGGCTGATCTTCGCCACCCCAAAGGCCTGGGCAATATCCGCCTGCTTGGCATTGCCGTTGACGCAGAACTGCGCGGTGATCATGCGAAACGAGGCCACGTCCGCTCCCTCGTGGGTGAACACCGGCATGCTGCCTTTGAAGTTGATCACGCGCCCGCCCTCTTTGCGGAACGCCAACAGGGTGGTGATGTGCGTCACCCCCTCGGGAAAGAATGGCAGCTGGATCTGTGGCATCGGCAGGGACTCCGGCGCTACAAGCAGGTTGCGGTTACTGCGGATCCGCCCGGGCGCGGAACCGGTATCATTTTAGAATCCGGGCGGGGTGAATACCACCGACGCCTCACGCGCTTGACGGCGCCTGCTTCCTTCTGAAAAAACAGGATATTTCAGACCGCCCCCCGCAAGGCCTAAACAGCCGAGGTCAGGAGGTCTGAGGGTAGCTCCAATGGTGGGAAATAGCGCTGATCAAACGTGTTCGTGCAAACCGCATTCGCGTTTGAGGCCAAAGAAACGGGTGTCTTCCTCGCTCATGCCATCGCTCAGCCGCCGGGTGGTGTGGACATCGCCGATGGAGACGTAGCCCTGTTCCCAGAGCGGGTTATAGGGCAGGTTATGCCGGGTCAGGTAACGAAAAACGTCGCGGTCGGTCCAGTCGATCAGCGGATGGACTTTGCAGCGGCCGTTGCGCCACAGCAGCACGTCGAGGTTCTGCCGGCTCTTGGCCTGCTGTCGCCGCAGCCCGGAAATCCAGGCCGCCGCGCCCAGTTCCCGCAGCGCCCGCTGCATCGGCTCGACCTTGTTGAGCCAGTTGTAGCGCTCGATGCCTTCCAGTCCCTGTTCCCAGAGCTTGCCGTAACGGGCTTCCTGCCAGGCCGCGCCGTGGCCGGCCCGGTAGATGTGCAGGTTCAAGGCCAACCGTTCGGTCAGTTCGTCGATGAACTGGTAGGTTTCCGGGAACAGATAGCCGGTATCCACCAGCACCACGGGAATATCCGGTTGCTGGGCGGTCACCAGATGGAGGCAGACGGCAGATTGCGCGCCGAAGCTGGAGGTCAGCACGACGCGGCCAGGGAAATTCTCCAGCACCCACGCGACCCGCTGCTCGGCGCTCGACTTGTCCATCTCGCGGTTCATTTCCGCCAGGTCGAACCATGGCCGGGCCGCGTTTCCTTGAAAATGAGCATCCGCTGGTACGTTCACCTGAATCATGGGGTATCTCCCTTGGTCGTGCTGGCCGGTTTTCATGGGACGCTTATGGAAAAAATTCAGAAATCCTTTTCACTAATCTAGCGATGAATTGTTAAATCTAAAAGGAATTAGTATCTATATATTTATTTCCTTATATTATTAACCAGCGATGAACTAGGCGCGGTCCCCGCCGATCCTTACAATCATCCATCCCGCCGGGCCGTGTCGGATGCCGGCCCCGTTACCGCTTTTAACATGCCCCCACCGTCTGTTGTTATCCCCTTTGCCACGACTGCCTCGCCGCTGGCGGTCAGCCTGCGCGCCGCGCGGCTGGTCTATGGCGGTCTGACCCTGTTCGACGGGTTGGATTTCGAACTGGCCGGCGGCTGCTTCACCTGTCTGCTGGGGCCCAGCGGCATCGGTAAAACCAGCCTCTTGCGCCTTCTGGCCGGGCTGACCGCCTTAGGGATCAGCGGCGAATTGCGCGGCGACGACGGGTTGCCCTTGACCGGCCGGGTCGCCTACATGGCGCAACAGGATTTATTGTTGCCTTGGCTGAACGTGTTGAACAACGTCACTTTGGGCGCCCGCTTACGCGGCGAGCGGGCGGATCGGCAGCGGGCGTTAAATCTGTTGGGACGAGTCGGTTTGGCCGATTGCGCGCTGGCTCGACCCGAAATCCTGTCCGGCGGCATGCGCCAGCGAGCGGCGCTGGCCCGGACCCTGATGGAAGACCGCCCGGTGGTGCTGATGGATGAACCGTTTTCCGGGCTGGATGCGCTCACCCGCTTACGCTTGCAGGCGCTAGCCGCCGAACTGCTGGCCGGGCGAACCGTGTTGCTGGTCACTCATGATCCGCTTGAAGCGTTGCGGCTGGGGAAGCACGTTCTCGTGATGAACGGTCGGCCGGCGAAGCTGTCCACCTTACCCGACCTGCCCGGCGCTCCGCCCCGCGATCCAGGCGACCCGGAGGTGCAGGCCGCTTACTGTGCCATCCTGCGACGGCTGGAAGTGGCATGAAGGGCCTGTGGCAAGGGTTGCTGACGCTGGCGGGATTGTTGCTGGTTTGGCAGTTGGTGGTAACGCTCGGCGAATTGCCGCCCTACATCCTGCCCGATCCTTGGGCGGTCGCGGCCAGCCTGTGGCGAAATGCCGGTTCGCTGCTCGGCCACGCCGGCGTCACCGCGCTGGAAATCATGCTGGGGATGTTGCTCGGCACGCTGCTGGGGTGCGGCAGCGCGCTGGCCCTGGGCTATTCGCGGCGGTCACGGCACTGGCTGCTGCCGGTGCTGATTGCCTCTCAGGCAATCCCGGTGTTCGCTATCGCCCCGCTGCTGGTGTTGTGGCTGGGCTACGGCCTGGCTTCCAAGATCGCCATGGCGACGCTGATCATCTATTTTCCAGTGACCGCCAACTTCTACGATGGCCTGCGCCATACCCCGTCTGGCTGGCTGGATCTGGCGCGGGTGATGGCCCCGGCCAACCGGAGTTGGGCGATGGTGCGCTACATCGCCATTCCCGCCGCGTTGCCGGCGCTGGCGTCCGGGCTGCGGGTGGCGGCGGCCGTCGCGCCTATCGGCGCGGTGCTGGGCGAATGGGTGGGTTCCAGCGCCGGACTGGGCTTCCTGATGCTGCATGCCAACAGCCGGATGCAGGTGGATCTGATGTTCGCTGCCTTGTTGGTGCTGGCCGCGCTGGCGGTCGGCTTGTATTTTGCCGTGGATGTCAGTCTAAAACGTGTTTTGCCTTGGCATCTCGCCTCCCCTGAAACCGCCGAATCGGATTAAACGGAATCGATAATCATGCTAAATGTATTGCGCGCTGTCTTACTGTTGCCGGGTCTGGCCCTGCTGGCGCCGGGCGTCTGGGCCGACGCCAAACCGGGCGACGTCAAGAAACTCACCGTCATGCTCGACTGGTTCGTTAACCCCGACCACGCCGCGCTGATCGTGGCCCAGGAAATGGGTTTCTTTGCTGCCCAGAGTCTGGATGTTGAAATGCAAACCCCGGCCGATCCCAACGATCCACCCAAGCTGGTGGCTGCGGGTAAAGTGAATTTGGCCGTCACCTATCAGCCGCAACTGCACATCCACGTCAACGCCGGCCTGCCGATCAAGCGTATCGCGACGCTGGTCGCGACGCCGCTAAATTCACTGGTCGTGCTGAAGGAGGGGCCGGTGAAAAACCTGGCCGATCTCAAGGGCCGGAAAATCGGCTATTCGGTGGGTGGTTTCGAGGAAGCCTTGCTCAAATCGATGCTGGCCAAGGGTGGACTCAAGATGGAGGACGTGACTCTGGTCAATGTCAATTTCTCGTTGTCCCCCGCGCTGTTGTCCAAGCAGGTGGAAGCGGTTATCGGCGCATTTCGTAATTTCGAGCTGAATCAGCTCGATCTGGCCAGGAAGCCTGGACGGGCGTTCTATCCCGAGGAGGAGGGCGTACCCGCCTACGATGAATTGGTGCTGGTGGCGAACCGCGACCAACTCAACGATCCTCGACTGGGACGGTTTATGGCTGCGCTGGAGCAGGCGACCTTGTACCTGCTCAACTATCCCGACGAGGCTTGGAAAGCGTTCGTGTCCAAGCACAAGGACCTGGACGACGAATTGAACCACCGAGCCTGGCGGGACACCCTGCCGCGCCTGGCCCGACGGCCGGCGGCGCTAGACGAGGCCCGCTACAAGCGCTTCGCCCAGTTTCTGGCCAAGCAGGGCGTGATCACGGTGGCGCTGCCGGTGTCGACTTACGCGATACAACTGCCATTACCGGATTGATATGCGCTATCCCGAACCGTTCGACGTGATCGTCATCGGCGGCGGCCATGCCGGCACCGAGGCCTGCCTGGCAGCGGCGCGGATGGGGCTGAACACCTTGCTGTTGACCCACACCATCGAGACCGTGGGCGCGATGAGCTGCAACCCAGCCATAGGTGGCATCGGTAAGGGCCATCTCGTTAAGGAGATCGACGCCCTGGGCGGGGTGATGGCTCAAGCCGCTGACCGGGCCGGCATTCAGTTTCGCATTCTCAACCGCCGCAAAGGGCCGGCGGTTCGAGCCACCCGTTGTCAGGCCGACCGGGCGTTATACAAAGCGGCCGTGCGAAGCTTGATCGAGACTCAACCGAATCTACGGGTGTTTCAGCAGGCGGCCACCGACTTGCTGGTGGAGGGGGAGCGGGTCGTCGGCGTCGTTACTCAGAGCGGCATCCAGTTCTCCGCCAGCGCGGTGATCCTGACCGTCGGCACCTTCCTGGCCGGACGGATTCATGTCGGCATGTCGAATTACGAAGGCGGTCGGGCCGGCGATCCGCCCGCCAACGCCCTGGCCGCGCGGCTGCGGGAGCTGCCGCTGCGAGTTGGTCGGTTGAAAACCGGCACTCCCCCGCGTCTGGAAGGCCGGAGCATCGACTTTTCCCAACTGACCGAGCAGCCGGGCGACCAACCCTGCCCGGTGTTTTCCTATCTGGGTTCGGTCGACGAGCATCCGCCGCAGGTATCCTGCTGGATCACCCACACCAGCGAGCGCACCCACGACATCATTCGCGGCGGTCTGGATCGCTCGCCGCTGTACGCCGGCGTCATCGAAGGGGTCGGGCCGCGCTATTGCCCCTCCATCGAGGACAAGATTCACCGCTTCGCCGACAAAAACTCGCACCAGGTATTTCTGGAGCCAGAGGGTTTGCAGACCCACGAGTTCTACCCGAACGGCATTTCCACCAGCCTGCCGTTCGACGTGCAGTACGCGCTGGTCCGTTCGATTAAAGGCTTGGAGAACGTCCATATCACCCGGCCCGGTTACGCCATCGAATACGACTTCTTCGATCCGCGCGACTTGGACTACTCGCTGCAAACCCGGCCTATTCAAGGCTTGTTCTTCGCCGGCCAGATCAACGGCACCACTGGCTACGAGGAAGCGGCGGCGCAGGGCCTTCTGGCCGGCATCAACGCCGGGTTGTTGGTCCGGGGCGAGGAACCATGGTGGCCGAACCGCGACGAAGCCTATCTCGGCGTGCTGATCGACGATCTCATCACCCGTGGGACCAGCGAGCCGTATCGGATGTTCACCAGCCGCGCCGAGCACCGGTTGCTGCTGCGCGAGGACAACGCCGACCTGCGACTGACCGAAATCGGCCGTCGGCTGGGACTGGTGGATGACGAACGCTGGCGGATTTTCAAAACCAAACGCGAGGCCATCGAACGGGAAAGCCAGCGGCTGCGCGAAGTTTGGGTGCGTCCAGCCCAGATTAGCGAGGCTGACATTCAGCGGGTTTTGCAAGGCCCGCTGTCGCGGGAAAGCCGTGCCGCCGAACTGCTGTGCCGGCCCGAGGTCACTTATCCCGGATTGATGAGCCTGCCCGGCGTCGGACCGGGGGAGGCCGACCCGCAAGCCGCCGAACAGGTGGAAATTCAGGCGAAGTACGCTGGCTACATCGAACGGCAACGGGAAGAGATCGAGCACCAGCGTCGCCAAGAACAGTTGGCGTTGCCGCCCGACCTCGACTACGCCGAGGTGCGCGGCCTCTCGCGGGAGGTCCGGGAAAAGCTGAGCCGCCACCGACCGCATACTTTGGGCCAGGCCGGCCGCCTTCCTGGCGTGACCCCCGCCGCCGTTTCCCTGCTATTGATCCATCTCAAGCGTGGTCGGACCCGGAGGAGTGCTGGGTAATCCATTGCCGGAGGAAGTGTTTCCCCTTATTTTTCAAGACTGAATAACCACCGTGGCGATGCCGGTCGGAAGACAGACGTCGTTCCTGCTATGCTTAAAATTACCCCCGCGATTCCGACCCCGCGCCGAACTTGTGGCGGCCAGGTTTGCCAATGCTAAGAACGAGGAAGTATGTCGATGAAAGTCAATGTCAGCGTAGAAGCCACCGCCCAGGAAATGCGCGAGTTTTTGGGTCTGCCGAACGTCCAGCCCCTGCATGATGATGTTCTGAAAGCGCTTCGGGACAACGTGCAGCGTGGCGTGATTAACCTCGATGCGCTTGGTATGCTGCGGCCCTTGTGGCCGGTACAGTTCCACTCGATGGAAATGGTGCAGAAATTCTGGGAGGCGGTCGCCAAGGCCAGCGGGCAACCCGCCAAGGAAGCTGCCGAGCCGAAAACCGACATTGTCCCGGAAGTTCCCGATGAGGGCGAGACGCGCAACGGCCCAAAAAAATCAGCATAATACCCACCCGAAAGAGAACGCCTGGAACTGGGGGAAACGGATATGGCGAACAAGATTCTGGTGGTGGACGATGAGCCGAACATCGTCCTGTCCTTGGAGTTTCTGATGAAACAGGCGGGCTTTCTGGTGCGGACCGCCGCCGATGGCGAAGCGGCGCTGGCCGCCGTCGCGGCGGAAAAGCCCGATCTAATGCTGCTCGACGTGATGATGCCACGCAAGAACGGCTACGAGGTCTGCCAGGCGGTTCGGGCCAATCCGGAGTGGAAAGGAATCCGGATCATCATGCTGACCGCCAAGGGTCGCGAGGTCGAGCGGGAAAAAGGCCTGGCGCTGGGCGCCGACGACTATATCACCAAGCCGTTCTCGACCCAGGAAGTGGTGGAGCGGGTCCGCGAGTTGCTGGCGGAAGCGGGCTGAGCCGCCATGGGCTACCGGCTCAAGCTCTGGCTGCTGTGGCTGGCGCCGGTTGGCTTGACGCTCGTTTCCATGAGCTGGCTGGGCTGGCAGGTCCACCAAATGATTGCGGACCCTGGCCAGCGCGACCAAATTTTGCTGTGGTTGATATTGGCGGTGTTCGCCATCGTCGGCGGTGCCACGATAGTCTGGGCGGTGCTTGACTGGTACTGTTTCATCCCGCTAAGCGCCTTGGCCCATGGCGCGCGGATTATCACCCGCAGCAATCCCGGCTACGTGCTGGAACTACCCAAACAACACTGGTTGGGGGAGTTTCCGGCCATGTTGCTGGAACTGGGCGAGGCCCTGCACAAGGCCCGCCGCGAGGTGGCCACGGCCACCGCCACCGGCACCCAGGAGATCGAAGAACAAAAGGCCCGCTTGGAAACCGTCTTGCGGGAACTCTCCGAAGGCGTGCTGGTTTGCGACAGCGCTGCCCGTATTCTGCTTTACAACCCGGCGGCGGTGAAGCTGCTTCCCAACCGCGAGGCGCTGGGGCTGGGCCGCACTCTCTACGATCTGTGGACTCGGGCGCCAATCGAGAGCACGCGGCAATTGCTGAATTACCGCCAGCAGAACGCAGGCGATGGCAACCCGGATGCCGACGCTGAGTTCGTCTGCCCCACCGTGGATAAGGAGACCATGTTCCACTGCCGGATAAGCCTGCTGCCGGGCGCCGGCGACCGGGGCGCCGCTTTCGTTATGACCTTTCGCGACGTAACCCAGCAGGTGGATCGCTCCCTGATCAAGACCCGGACCGAGGATTTGCGCCGGCCGCTGGCCAACCTGCGCGCCGCGGCGGAAAACATCATGAACTTCGCTGACATGGATCAGGCGCAGCGCATGGCCTTCCAAGGGGTGATCGTCGAGGAAAGCGAACGTCTCAGCCAACGCCTGCAGGATCTGACCCTCGACCTCCGCGCGCTGTATGTCAGCCGTTGGCCGATGAACAACGTCTACTCCGCCGACCTGATCGGCAGCGTCATCCATCACCTGGAACAACGCGCCGGTCCGCGGGTGAAGATGGTGGGCATGCCGCTGTGGCTGAACGTGGACAACCACTCGATCATGCTGCTGCTCGAGTACCTGATCACCCAATTACATGCCCATACGGTCAGCGACGCCTTCGAAATCGAATGCCTGTTAGGCAACCGCCGGGTGTATCTGGACATCATCTGGGCAGGCAGGCCGATGCCTGCCGACCAGTTGGAAAGCTGGCTGAGCGAACACGTGCAGGACCTGGTGGGAGCGACCACGGTGGGCGAAGTCCTGCGGCGGCATAACAGCGACCTGTGGAGCCAGTCCCATCGCCGGCCCGGCCACGCTCTCCTGCGCCTCCCGCTGCCGGCGTCCTCGCGCCAGTGGAAGGAACCACCCGAACGCCCAACCGAGCGGCCGGAATTCTACGATTTTTCCCTGGCCGACGAAAACCGGGCGGAATGGGGCGATCTGGTGAATTACCCGCTAACTGCGCTCACTTTCGTCGTGTTCGATACCGAAACCACCGGGCTGGCACCCTCCAAGGGCGACGAGATCATCCAGATCGCCGGCGTGCGCCTCGTCAACCGCCGGCTCCTGGCCGGCGAGAACTTCGACCAACTGGTCAATCCTGGACGGCCAATCCCCAAAGCTTCGATCCGCTTTCACGGCATCACCGACGACATGGTCCGGGACAAGGCCGGCATCGAAACGGTGCTGCCGCAGTTCCGCGCCTTCGTTGGCGACGACCGGACCGTTCTGGTCGCGCACAATGCGGCCTTCGACATGAAATTCCTCAAACTCAAGGAGCAAAAGACCGGGGTGCGTTTTGGCAATCCGGTGCTCGATACCTTGCTGTTGTCCGGCTATTTGCACGACTACACCGACGATCATAATCTGGACGCCATCGCCGACCGGCTGGGAGTCGATGTGCAAGGCCGCCATACCGCGCTGGGCGATTCGCTGGCCACCGCGCAGGTGTTTCTCAAACTACTGGATTTATTGGAGGCGCAGGGCGTCACAACCCTTGGGCAGGCGCTGGAAGCGTCCGATAAGATGGTGGAGATCCGCAAGACCATGGCGAATTTTTAAATCGAACAGCGAAAGGCGAAGGGTTAAAGAATCCCCGAGCGTGAAAACCGTCGCCTTGACCATTGACCCCTGATCCTTGTCCGATGCGGCAACAATCCAAGGAATACATCATCATTCTCTTCGTAGTCAGCGTGCTTGCGCTGAATTATCCGTTCCTGGATTTATTCGACCGCGCGTGGCTGCCATTCGGTATTCCACTGTTGTATCTCTATATTTATCTGATCTGGTTCGTCATCATCGTGCTGTTGATCGCGATTGTGGAACGTTCGCAAATCCGGGAGCCGGACCACCCCGCGCCGCCGCCGGAGCCGGCTCCCCAAAAGGAGGTCCCCATCGACCGGAGCGATTCCGGCGGAACCGACCGGCGGAGCCTGCCCTGATGCTGGGCGATGGCATCATCATCGCCAGCGCGCTGGCCTACATGGGCGTCCTGTTCGGCATTGCCTATTACGGCGACCAGCGCGCCGACGCCGGCCGCTCGATCATTGCCAATCCCTACATTTACACCCTGTCCCTGGCGATTTACTGCACCGCCTGGACCTTTTACGGCAGCGTCGGCCTGGCGGCGACCAGCGGCGTTGATTTCCTGCCGGTCTACATCGGCCCCACCCTCATGGCGGTGCTGTTCTGGTTTGTGCTGCGGCGCATCGTGCGCATCACCAAAGTCCACCGCATCACCTCCATCGCCGATTTCGTCGCCTCCCGCTACGGCAAGAGCGGCCTGTTGGCGGGAATGGTGACGATCATCGTCGTACTTGGCATCCTGCCCTACATCTCCATCCAGTTGAAGGCCATCGCCACCAGTTTCAGCCTGCTGCGGCAATATCCGGCGGTGACGATGACGGCCGCCTCGGCCCAACACCCGGTATGGGCCGACACCACCTTCTTCGTGGCGTTGGTGCTGATCCTTTTCGCCATTCTGTTTGGCACCCGCCACATCGACAACACCGAACGCCACGAGGGGATGGTGGCGGCGGTGGCTTTCGAGTCGCTGTTCAAACTGGTGGCTTTCGTCGCGGTCGGGATGGTCGTCACTTTCGGCGTATTCGGTGGACCCGGCGATTTGTTCAGGCAGGCCTCCGCTCGCCCGGAGCTGGCGGCACTGATGCGCTTTGAGGTGGTTCCGGGCGGTTACGGCGGCTGGCTGTCGCTGACTTTCCTGTCGATGATGGCCTTTCTGTTCCTGCCCCGGCAATTCCAAGTGCTGGTGGTGGAAAACGTCGACGAAAACCACATCCGCAAGGCGATCTGGCTGTTTCCACTCTATCTGTTCGCCATCAATCTCTTTGTATTGCCGGTAGCCCTGGGCGGGCGGCTGATCTTCGCCGGCGGTGGCGTGGACGCCGATATGTTCGTATTGGCGCTGCCGATGGCCGAACACAAGCCGAACCTGGCGCTGTTGGCTTTCCTGGGCGGACTGTCGGCCGCCACCAGCATGATTCTGTTCGAGACCATAACGTTGTCCACCATGGTCTGCAACGATCTGGTGATGCCGCTCCTGTTGCGGGCCAATCCGCGCTGGCTGGCCGGCCGCGCCGATCTCTCCGGTCTGCTGCTCGGCATCCGCCGGGCGGGCATCGCCGCAATGATTTTGCTGGGCTACCTGTATTTCCGGTTCATCGGCGAATCCTACGCGCTGGTAGCCAGCGGCCTGGTTTCCTTCGCCGCCGCCGCCCAGTTCGCGCCGCCAATCCTGATTGGCCTGTTCTGGAAGCGCGCCTGCCGGCGGGGCGCGCTGATCGGCTTGACCGGTGGTTTCCTGGTGTGGACCTATACCCTGCTGCTCCCGGCCATGGCCCGCTCCGGCTGGATCGGCGCCAGTTTCATCGAGCAGGGGCCGTACGGATTGGAACTGCTCAAACCCTACGCCCTGTTCGGTCTCGACAATCTCGACCCATACATGCACGGGGCCTTCTGGAGCATGCTGGTCAATGTCGGCGGACTGGTGTTCGGCTCGATGCTGAGCCGGCCGGACGCCATCGAGCAGGTCCAGGGCAGCCAATTCGTCAACGTGCTCGAACGCGAACGCCACGACAGCGACTCGCTACTGTGGCGGGGCGTGGTGGAAACCGCCGAACTGTACAATCTGCTGGCCCGTTTTCTCGGCCCGCAGCGCGCCAGCGAGGCCTTCGACCGCTATGCCCAGGAGCATGACGGTTATCCGCTCCAGGCCGACTCGCGGCTGATTAACCACACCGAGCGGCTGCTGGCGGGCGCGATCGGCGCGGCCTCGGCCCGGGTGATGATCTCCTCGATCGTGATGGGCGAGGTGCTGAGCATCGAGGAGGTCATGACCATTCTCGATGAGAGCACCCAGGTCATCGAATACAGCCGCCGGCTGGAGCAAAAATCCCGAGAGCTGGAATTGGCTTCCGTCGAACTTCGCGAGGCCAACAACCGGTTGCGGGAACTGGATCGGCTGAAGGACGAATTTATCTCCACCGTCACCCACGAACTGCGCACGCCGCTGACCTCGATCCGGGCCTTTTCGGAAATTCTCCTAGCCAATCCCGATATGGATTTGGAACAACGCGGCAAATTCCTCGGCATCATCGTCAAGGAAAGCGAACGGCTGACCAGGCTGATCAATCAGGTGCTGGACATGGCCAAGATCGATTCGGGCCGGATCGATTGGCGCATTGAAGAAATCGATTTGCGGGCGCTGATTCAGGACGCCATCAACTCCACCAGCCAACTATTGAATGACAAGGAGGTCAAGCTGCGCGAGGCATTGGGCGATCAACCGGCGATCATTGCAGGGGATCACGACCGGTTGATTCAGGTGGTTATCAATCTGCTGTCGAACGCCGTGAAATTCTGTCCCGAACAGACCGGCGAAATCACCCTCCGCTTGCGGTCAATGGCGAATCGCTGGCGCATCGAAGTGATTGACAACGGCCCCGGCATCGCTCGCGATCAGCACAAGCTGATTTTCGATAAGTTCCACCAAGTCAGCGACACCCAGTCCGGCAAGCCAAAGGGCACTGGTCTGGGATTGCCGATCAGCCAGAAAATCGTCGAACATCACGGCGGGCGCATCTGGGTGGAAAGCGAGCCGGGTCAGGGCGCCAAGTTTTTGGTGGACTTGCCTGGAAAAGTCGCTTGACCATCATCAGCGGGACTTGGCAGCCCCAAGTTGGCCCGGTAACGGTTACGGCTTGCCCCAGAGGCGACGGAGCATACCAGACCTGCGCGCTCTTGCCGTCGCGGCTGCCCGACTGGCGACCAAGCAGTCTGGGAAGGGAACTATTCCAAGATGGGCCCGGCTTCATGCCGCGGATTACGCCGGCATTCAACACGGTTGCCCAGTTGCTGCAGTTTCACGCCCAGGCAATAGCGGCCGGCCGAGCCGCGCTCCACAAAGCCGTGCTCGATCAGGGACCCCAGGATGCGGAAAGCGGTCGAGGGGTGCAGTCCGGTGGCGTTGGACAGGACTTTCAAGCTGACCGGCTCGTCATGAGCGGCGATGGTTTCCAGCAAACGGGATACGCGGGCAATCACTTGGATCGAGGAAGTCGCTTTGGCGGTCATTCTGTGTCCTGAACACATGGCAACTCATTCATGAGGCATGGAGGTCGAATGACTATATTGCATTGCACAATAAAATACCATTAATTTGACATGGAATGAATCCTGGGACGTGCCTATCCGGTTGGCTCAGGTATCCCCTACGGGTAGTGTGCGGCCTTGTCGCCTAGTACTATTCATGGTGTTTTCCTGAGTCAACCGGATAGGCATATCCTGGGAATCCTCCGGCGATGAGAATGTATCTTGATCTGTTGCAAAAGGTATTGGATGGGGGCATCCCCAAGCGGGACCGAACCGGGGTCGGGACGTTGAGCGTGTTCGGCGCACAGTTGCGCTTCGATTTACGGGCGGGATTTCCGCTGGTGACAACCAAAAAATTGCACCTGCGCTCGATCGTTCACGAGCTGCTGTGGTTTCTGCGCGGAGATACCCACCTTGGTTATCTGCACGAACACGGGGTTACGATCTGGGATGAGTGGGCCGATGAAAACGGCGATTTGGGGCCGATCTACGGCAAGCAATGGACCGCCTGGGAAACAGGCGATGGCCGGCGTATCAACCAGCTTGCCAACGCCATCGACCTGATTCGGGGTGATCCGGATTCGCGGCGGATCGTGGTCTCGGCGTGGAACGTCGGCGAATTGGAGCAAATGCGCTTGTTGCCCTGCCATGTTCTGTTCCAGTTTTATGTAGCCGCCGGCGAACTATCCTGCCAAGTCTACCAGCGCAGCGCCGACCTGTTTCTCGGCGCGCCGTTCAACTTCGCCAGTTATGCACTCCTGACCCATGTGGTCGCTCAACAGACCGACCTGCGAGTGGGTGAATTGATCTGGACCGGTGGCGATTGCCATCTGTACCTGAATCATTTGGAGCAGGTTCGCCTGCAACTTGAACGCGAACCCTGTCCGTTGCCGCGACTGGCGATCCGCCGGCGGCCGGAGTCCCTGTTCGACTATCGTTACGAGGACTTTGAAATGATCGGTTATCAATCCCATCCGGCGATCAAGGCGCCCGTAGCGGTGTGACCGAAATCGGCTCCTGGATCGGGAACGCCGGAGGTTGGCCGGTCCACTGGGTGCTAGACTGGCGCGGGCTGGGGTCAATTGCTGAATTAACTTGACGATTATCGCAAATTATGTTGCGATGCAATAAATTTACAATGAGGGTGAGGATTGTCATGACGACTATAAACAGGATGCTGGAGCGTAACCAGGCGGCGAATCTGCTGGCCATGCAAGGTGCGTTGCGGCTTGGCGGGTTGATGGGCATTGGGATGCTCAGTTCGGTGCGTAAAACGCTGGATACCTATCTGGTGTGCTGGCAGCACGGGGCGGAGGCCATGACGCAGCGGCCGATAAATGATTCGCCGGAGAAATGGGCGGCCAACTGTGTGGATGCGATGATTGAGTGTGTCGAGAAGTCTTGGCAGGATTTCCGCAACAACCTGCAAATCCTGTTGCTGACCCAGGACGAGGCATTAATCTGGGTGGTTCGAATCGACCGGGCGTTGGTCGCGGACTGATTCGCGGGGTTTCATTCTCACCGCCGCCATCCTCGAGTCTGGGGCGCTCTGCCCCGATGTTCGCTGGTTAGCCGTCATGACCGACTCCAAGTACGATTCCGCTGATTCGCCGGGCAGGAAACCCAGTCTGTTTGAGGTTCTGAACCGGCCCATTCAGCTTCCGTTTCGCAGAAATCGAGCGCCTGAGCAGGACGTCGAAACCGCCGAACCCAGACCCGAACGTTTCGCCCGGTTGCGCGACCGGTTGCGGCGCACCCGTCAGAGTCTGTTCTTCGGACTGTCCGGCCTGTTCGCCGGCAAAAAGCTGGACGAAGAAGCGCTGGAAGAACTGGAAAGCCGGCTGCTGCTGGCCGATGTTGGCGTGGAAGTGACCGAGCGCTTGATGCGCCGGTTGACCGAGCGGGTGTCGCGCCAGCAATTGAACGACGTTCCGGCGCTGCTTCAGGCTCTGCATGACGAACTGCTCGCCATTCTCGCGCCTTGCCAACAGCCTTGGCGGCCGAGCGAATCCCGGCCCTACGTTATCTTGATGGTAGGGGTTAACGGCGTCGGCAAGACCACCACCATCGGCAAACTGGCCCAGTGGCTGCAAGGCGAGGGCCACTCGGTGTTGCTTGCTGCCGGCGATACCTTCCGCGCCGCTGCTTTAGAACAATTGCAAGTCTGGGGCGAACGCAACCGGATTGCGGTGATTGCCCAGCACGGCGGGGCCGATGCCGCCTCGGTGATCTACGACGCTATTCAGGCCGCCAAGGCCAGAGCAGTGGATGTGGTGATCGCCGACACCGCCGGTCGATTGCACACCCAGTCGAATCTGATGGAGGAACTCAAGAAGATCAAGCGGGTGATGGGCAAGGTTGACGCCGCCGCCCCGCACGAGGTGCTGCTGGTGGTGGATGCCAGCACGGGCCAGAATGCTCTGAATCAAGCGGTGCAGTTTCACGGGGCGGTTGGCGTGACTGGCCTGATCCTGACCAAACTCGATGGTACCGCCAAGGGTGGCATTATGTTCGCCATTGCTAGCCGGCTCGGTCTGCCGATTCGCTTCATAGGCGTCGGAGAGAGCATCGAAGACTTGCGGGCGTTCGATGCCGCCGAGTTTGTCGCCGCTCTGCTGGATGAAGATGTAGGTGATTGAGAGGTTGCACAAAAGATAAACTATTGATTATAAAAGCTTGCGTCTACAGAAAGGTCATGGATTAGCAAGGTGTGGATTTTTTCCCACGCCAGACATGGAACTCCCGGTCCGATTTGGCACTCAATTGGCGAAAGTGCTAAAATTAACTGTGCCTAATTGAGGGAAGAGTGGATGACGACGATGACGACCGCGTTGGTTCCTCGAATTCAGAATTTGCCGATATCGGTTGACAGTCTGGACAGCTATATCCAGGCGGTCAATCAGGCGCCGATGCTGAGCGCCGAGGAAGAACAGGAACTCGCTCAGCGTCTGCGGTTGCGCAACGATTTGGAAGCAGCGCGGCGGCTGATTGTGGCTCACCTGCGCTTTGTGGTGCATGTCGCGAGGGGTTACATCGGCTACGGGTTGCCACTGGCCGATCTGATTCAGGAAGGCAACGTCGGCTTGATGAAGGCGGTCAAACGTTTCGAGCCGTCGCACGGCGTGAGGCTGGTGTCGTTCGCGGTCCACTGGATCCGCGCGGAAATTCACGAATTTATTCTCAGAAACTGGCGGATCGTCAAGGTCGCCACCACCAAGGCCCAGCGCAAGCTGTTCTTCAAGCTGCGCGGCGCCAAGAAGCGCCTGGGTTGGCTGAACGGCGAGGAAGTCAACACGGTTGCCCGAGAATTAGGCGTGAGTCCCGAGCACGTGCTGGAGATGGAATCGCGGTTGAGCGGTCACGATGTCTCGTTTGATCCGCTCCCCGACGCCGATGGCGACGACGAAATGGAAGTATATGCACCTTCGGCCTACCTGCGCGACGATCAAGCCGATCCGGCGGAGACGCTGGAGCGTGAGGATTGGGAAGCGCGGACCGCCCACCGGCTGAGCGAAGCGTTGGAACGGCTGGACCCGCGTAGCCGCGACATCGTTCAACGGCGCTGGCTTAGCGACGACAAGCCGACCCTGCACGATCTGGCAGCCGAATACCAGATATCGGCCGAGCGAATTCGGCAGTTGGAAAGCAACGCCATGAAGAAGCTGCGCGCCGCCCTACCGACGCCGGCTTGAACCTGTCTGGATGGCGAAGACCCGTCCGCGCGGCGGGTCTTTTCTTTCCAGGGTTTCCACGCGCGTGGGAATGGGGCTGGCTTTCGCTCTCCGCCCCCCTGTGAGTCATTCGTGAGCCAGCCAAGCGCTCTGCTTTCGCGCGATGCGCCCTTGCAATCCCTCAACACGTTTGGGCTTCCGGCGTGCGCCGCCTGGTTCGCCACCATCGAGACGCCCTTTCAGCTTGCCCCCTTGATCGCCATGCCCGAATGGAAGCGTTTGCGGCGCTTCGTGCTCGGCGGCGGCAGCAACTTGATTCTGACCGGCGATTTCGACGGCTTGGTGCTGCACGTTCGCATTTCCGGGCGGCAACGGGTCGCGGAGGATGCCGACGCCTGGTTCGTGCGCGCTGGAGCGGGGGAAAACTGGCGCGACTTCGTGCGCTGGACCCTGGATCGCGGCTGGCCGGGCCTGGAAAACTTGTCGCTGATCCCTGGCACGGTCGGCGCCGCCCCGATCCAGAACATCGGGGCTTACGGCTTGGAAATGGCCGAGAGGTTCCACTGTCTGGAGGCGGTGGATCTGGAAACGGGTGAAACGGTTTATTTTGATCGCGCCACATGCCGGTTCGGATACCGGGACAGTGTGTTTAAGCGCGAAGCAGTTGGGCGCTATTTGATTACCTCCGTGACCTTCCGGCTTCCCAAGCGCTGGCAACCGATCACCCGCTACATTGATGTGGCGCGGGAACTGGAGGCGCGGGGGCTTGCCGATCCCACGGCTCGAGAGGTTGCCGATGTGGTGGTGGCCATTCGCTCTCGCAAGCTGCCGGACCCGGCGCGCATCGGCAACGCCGGCAGTTTTTTCAAGAATCCTCAGGTGGACCCGGTGACGTTCCAGGGATTGATCTCTCGTCATCCAGACCTACCCCACTATCCGCAGGTTGACGGGCGGGTGAAACTCGCCGCCGGTTGGCTGATCGAGCGCTGCGGCTGGAAGGGGAGGGTGCTTGGGTCTGCGGGCGTTTATGAACGCCAAGCGCTGGTGTTGGTCAATCGCGGCGGAGCGCGAGGCGAGGATGTGTTGCGGCTGGCGCGGGCGATTCAGGCGTCGGTGCGGGCAGCGTTCGGGGTTGAACTGGAGCCCGAGCCGGTCTTTCTGGGTTCTTAAGCGCCCGATTGCGCCGATAGCCGGTTACCGATACATCCACGGGCTTCGAGAGACCCGGGAAGATAGCGATAAATAAATGAAAAGATTGGCGCGCCCGGCGAGACTCGAACTCACGACCTTTGGCTCCGGAGGCCAACGCTCTATCCAACTGAGCTACGGGCGCGCTGAAAAGGGATCATACATTATGCCCGGCATGTTGCTCCGCGTCTAGCGCTGGAAAGGGTCTTTCAATGAAACCATGCAGTAGCTCACTTTCGGCTGGAGCAGAACGGCGGTTTTCAGACTCAGTTAAATAACGCTATAATTAATACGTTTAGTTTTTCGAAAGTATCAAGATAACAAGCCCAAACCAAAACTATCCCACCCACGGCGCCACCACGCGAACCTCCGACCGGAACAAGGGGGAAGCTTTCGAGTCGAGCCAGGTTCACCGCGGCGCTGACGGGTATGAGCAGGTTGTGAATGCGTTCAGTGAGGTGAGAGTGTGAGCTCGCAAATCGCAGATAAATCTTTTGTCACCACCTTTGTCGCCCTGATTTCGACGCTGGCGTTGTTGGCTACCGTGTTGTTCTTGGTTGCCGCCTTGGTGGGCGTCGTCGGCAGCGTCGCTCCCGACGATGGCTCGCGCAAGAAGGTCACCGTACTCGAACGGATCAAGCCGGTCGCCCGGGTGGCCTTGGCCGTGCCCGCGGCCCCCGGCGCCGAACTGAAGTTGTCTGGCCAGGATGTTTACAACAAGGTCTGTATGGCCTGCCACGCGACGGGCGCGGCGGGCGCCCCCAAGGTTGGCGCCAAGGACCAGTGGGAGCCTCGCTTTGCCCAGGGACTCGATACCCTTATGAACCATGCCGTCGCCGGTCTCCGCGCCATGCCTGCCAAAGGGGGCGATCCCTCATTGACCGAGGCTAACATCAAGGACGCCATCGTCTATATGTTGGGCGAAACTGGCATCAAGACGGACACCGAGGCGGCTCCGGCCGCCGCGCCGACCATCGCTCCCGCCGCTGCGGTTCCGGCGGCTCCAGCCACCGCGCCTGCGGAGAAAGCAGCGCGAGCTACATTCGACAGCTACGTCGAGAAAGTTGGCAAGGAAAGCGCTCCCGCCGCCGCGCCCGCTCCGTCGAATTAGTCGTTCATCTCTGGCGCCATTGCGACGCAAGGGCCATCCTTCAGGGTGGCCCTTCGTTTTTTTACCGTTGAATCGTCATGCGTCCCGATCTCCGCTACACCGAATCCCCTCGTCAGGAACGTCGTGATGGAGCCAATCTCCGCGCCTTGTTGCCGTATCTCTGGGAATATCGCGGCCGGGTATTACTGGCGCTCGGCTGTCTGGTGCTGGCCAAGGTTGCCAACATCGGCGTGCCGCTGGTGCTGAAGCAGATCGTGGACGGTCTGGACGGCAACCGCCAGGCGGTGGTTGTGCTGCCGATCATGCTGCTGCTGGCGTACGGCGCGTTAAAATTGGGCAACGCCCTGTTCAGCGAGTTGCGGGATGTGTTGTTCGCCAGGGTCCGCTATCGCGCCATGCGCCGGCTGACCCTGCGCACCTTGGCGCACTTGCACGAGTTATCGCTGCGGTTCCATCTGGAGCGCAAGACCGGCGCCATCAGCCGCGATCTGGAGCGAGGCGCGCGCAGCCTGAGCACATTGCTGAACTATCTGGCCTTTAGCATCCTGCCAGTGCTGGTGGAATTCCTGCTGGCGGCGGCGGTGTTGCTCGACCGCTATTCGCCGGTCTTCGCCTTGATCATCTTCGGCAGCGTCGTCGCCTACGTCGCCTTCACCCTGGCGATCACTCACTGGCGGATGGAGCACCGCCACGCCATGAATCGATTGGAATCACAGGCTGGCAACGAGGCGATTGAAAGCCTGATCAACTATGAAACGGTCAAGTATTTCGGCAACGAGGACTGGGAACAGCGCCGTTGCGACGCTACTCTGGCTGCATGGGAGAACAGCGCCGTGCTCAGCCAGACCTCGATGTCGGTGCTCAACTTTGGTCAGGGCGCGATCATCGCTGTCGGGGTAACGATCATGATGGTCGCCGCCGCCGATCAGGTCGCCGCCGGACAGTTGACGCTGGGCGATCTGGTGCTGGTCAACGCCCTGCTGCTGCAACTGTTCATCCCGCTGAACTTCCTCGGCATCGTTTATCGGCAGATCAAGTACGCGCTGGCCGACATGGATGATTTGGTGCGTCTGTTCGAGCGGACGCCGGAAATCCACGACGCGCCCGTCGCCGCCGAACTGACGGTGACAACCGGCGAATTGCGGTTTGAAAGCGTCGATTTCGGCTATCAGCCGGACCGGCAAATTCTGTTCGATGTCAGCTTCACCGTGCCGCCTGGGCGCAAGCTGGCGGTGGTTGGGGCCAGCGGGGCCGGCAAGTCGACCCTGGCGAGGCTGCTGTTTCGGTTCTACGATGTGACCAATGGGCGTATTCTGATCGACGGGCAGGTCATTCGCGCCGTGAGCCAGAGGAGCCTGCGCGCCGCTATCGGCATCGTCCCGCAGGACACGGTGCTGTTTAACGACACGCTTTTTTACAACCTGGCCTACGCCCGGCCCGACGCCAGCCGCGAGGAAATCGTCGCCGCCGTGCGGATGGCGCAGTTGCACGATTTTATCGCCGCGCTGCCGGCCGGTTACGAGACGGTGGTGGGGGAACGCGGCCTAAAACTGTCGGGCGGTGAGAAGCAGCGGGTGGCTATCGCCCGGGCCATTCTCAAACGGCCTCGCATCCTAATCTTCGACGAAGCGACTTCGGCCCTTGACAGCCGGTCCGAGCAGGCGATTTTGCAAGCCCTGCGTGCGGTGGCCGCCGAACATACCACGCTGGTGATCGCTCACCGTCTGTCTACCATCGTCGATGCCGACCAGATTATCGTGCTTGACCACGGTCGGGTGCGGGAGCAGGGCAGCCACCGCGAACTGCTGCAAGAGGGCGGCTTGTACGCCCAGATGTGGGCCTTGCAGCAACGCGAACAAGCCACCTTGGAAGAGGAACGGGCGTTGCTGGGGATGGAGTGAGATTGCCGGGCGTTGGACCCCCATCCGTGGCAAAATCAGCGTTGTCACTCGGCGCGTTTAACGGAGACCCCAGCCATGTCCGCGACCGCCCACAAATTAGCCACTTACGAAGACCTGTTCGATCTGCCCGAAAATCTGGTGGGCGAGATCATTCACGGCCAACTGATTACCCATCCCCGGCCCGCACCGAAACATGCAGTAGCCAGTTCCGCCATTGGCGATGAATTGGTCAGCCCGTTCCAGAAAGGGCGCGGTGGTCCCGGCGGCTGGTGGATTCTGGATGAGCCGGAACTGCATCTTGGCCCGCATATTCTGGTTCCCGACCTGGCTGGATGGCGGCGGGAACGGATGCCCGAAATGCCAGATACCGCCTATTTCACCTTGCCCCCTGACTGGGTCTGCGAGGTGCTGTCGCCGGACACGGCGCGGACCGACCGAGCCGATAAAATGCCCATTTATGCTGAATACGGCGTGCCGTTTCTGTGGCTGATCGATCCCGTGCCACGGACCTTGGAAATATTCGTGCTGCGCGAGGGAGCGCTGGTCGCTGGAACATGTTTATCAGGAAGATGAAGAAGTACGCGCCGTGCCTTTTGAGGCGATCTCGTTTCCGCTGGGGGTGCTGTGGACTTGAGAAACCACGTAAATCTGATCAGTCTACAACCCCTTTTGAAGAGCTTACCTAATAAGCCCCCGTCTTTACCGAGAGTCATTTATCCGGATTAGCCGTAATGTACAAGAGGAAATAAATCATGGTTGATGAATCTTCTAATATCTTTAGTGCTCTCTTCAAATATCATCCACGAGACGGAAATACTCCTTGGGAGAACTTTCTCACGGAATCGATAGCTTATGTTCTGAAGACGGAGCCACGCGCAGCGGAAGTGTGGCTCTCCCTGATGCTTGGCCGTGATGTACAAGTAGCTGAGTTCGATGTTTTAACTCAGAACTCCGAACGCGCCGAAGACGAAACGACAACGGTTTTTCCTGATCTTAAAGTTATTGCCTTATTGAAGGGAGGCGAGCAGCAGACTGTATATTGCGAACACAAGTGGGATTCTCCCTGCAATCACAATCAATTGCGCAGTTATACAAAACTTGCCAAACGAGATCAAGATAATAGTATTGTGACATTTGTTGGGGCGAACCAAATTCAAGTGCGCAAAGCTCGTGAACTCGAACCCCAGTTTGTGCAGAAGGCTGTTTGCTGGGAAGATATCTACCGGAGCTTTGAAGAAATTTCCAATCCACCATTGATGTTAAAGGAGTTTCTTGTATTTATGGCAACACAAGATCTAAGTCCAGGCGCTCCGCTAAATTCTGCGGGTCTCCGCGCAATCGTGCAGGTGCCAGCAATCAAGAGACAGTTGCGGCGGTATTCTGAAAAACTCTTAACCGAGTTCGATTGGCAATTTCTTGAAAGGCGGTATCGTGAAGATAATACTCCTCAGTTTCCATGCGTAAAAGACAGATATGGTCGCATTGGAATTGAATTTATTACGAGGGGTTGGGCGCCAGCGGTTATTGTAGGTTTCTTATATGATCCATCAGACCATCAAGTGACCTTGATACGCCCAAAGGATGGAATTGATCTTATGCTTAGGATTGAAGCTGACCCAGGTAAAAATCCAAACCCAGGCCAAGTTCTCGACGCCCTACAACACAGACGCGAGCAAATTTTGCAACCAGAAGAATCGCAACATCATCCCCGAGTGCTCCTGAAAGGTGCAGCAGGTAACGGTAACAAATGGACTTTATTGATCGCTCAGAAATGCTTGGCGGATGTTATTGCGAATTGTGATTCCGAAACCAAGCAGTTGGAAGCTATTCATGGTTGCTTTAGGCAATGGCTTACCACATTGTTTAGGGATCCAAGCCTCGGAATGGCGCTGCAAACACTAAGACATTATACGGGAACTATTAAGTAGACTGTGGTTCTGGTTCCTCCACTTCTTATTTCATTGCTGAATCCGACATTTTGTCGGATGGGGTTTTTGTCACCAAGGTTCCTATGCCCGCAACCGCCCGCAAATTCGCCACTTACGAAGACCTGTTCGATCTGCCCGACAATCTGGTGGGCGAGATCATTCACGGTCAGTTGATCACGCATCCGCGCCCCGCGCCGAAACATGCGGTAGCCAGTTCCGCCATTGGCGATGAACTCATTAGCCCGTTTCACAAGGGACGCGGCGGTCCTGGCGGCTGGTGGATTTTATTTGAGCCGGAACTGCATCTTGGCCCGACATATCCTGGTGCCCGATCTGGCTGGGTGGCGGCGGGAGCGCTTGCCGGTCATGCCGGACATCGCCTATTTCACCTTGCCGCCCGACTGGGTGTGCGAGGTGTTGTCGCCCGGCACGGCGCGGGGGGATCGGGCCGATAAAATGCCGATTTATGCCGCGCAGGGGGTACCGTTTTTGTGGCTGATCGATCCCGTGCTGCGCACCTTGGAAATATTCGTGCTGCATAACGAGGGGCACTGGCTGCTGGAGTGCGTATATAAGGAAGACGAGCAAGTCAGCGCGGCGCCATTCGACGCGATCTCGTTCCCGCTGGCGGATTTATGGTGCTGAACCGCCCGCCCTTAGGGTATGCCCGCCATGCTGCTTGAAGTCGAAAACCTTCACGTCCGTTACGGCAACGTCGAGGCGCTACATGGTATCAACCTGTGCGTCCGCCAAGGCGAGATCGTGACCCTGCTTGGGGCGAACGGTGCCGGTAAAACCACCACCCTGCACGCCATCAGCGGTCTGCTGCGGCCGGCCAGTGGTGAAATCCGCTTCGAGTCTCGCCCGATTCACAAAATGCCGGCCCATCGTCTGGTCGGTATGGGCATCGCTCAGGCCCCGGAAGGCCGCCGCATCTTCGGCACCCTCACTGTGCGAGAAAATCTCAATCTGGGTGCGTTCACCCGCGAGGACCAGACGAAGGTAGCTGAGACCCTGCGCTGGATTTACGAACTGTTCCCGGTCTTGGCGCAGCGGTGCGAGCAACTGGCCGGCACCCTGAGCGGCGGCGAGCAGCAGATGCTGGCCATCGGCCGGGCGCTGATGGCCAACCCACGGATTCTGCTGCTGGACGAGCCGAGCCTTGGGCTGGCGCCGCTGCTGGTCAAGGCGATTTTCCAGACCCTGTGGGAGATCAACGAGGCGGGCGTGGCCATCGTGCTGGTGGAACAGAACGCCCGCGCCGCCCTGAAACTGGCGTATCGCGGCTACGTCATGGAAGTGGGCCGGATCGTGCTGGAAGATCGCGCCGATGCATTGCTGGCCAATCCCGAGGTTCGCGAGGCCTATCTAGGCGGCGGCGCATGAGCGACGGTAACGTCGCGGTTGCCACCAATCCCGCTCACCGCCGCGCCGTGCTGATGCTGCTGGCGACGGCGATTTTGTGGAGTCTGGGCGGGCTGCTGATCAAGTGGGTCAACTGGAATCCGGTGGCCATCGCCGGGATGCGCAGCCTGATCGGAGCGGCGGTCATCGCGCTGATGTTCCGCGAGGAAATGAAATTTACTGGATCGTTCGAGCAGATCGGCGCGGCGGTGGCCTACGCCGGTACGGTGGTGCTGTTCGTCGTCGCCAACAAACTGACCACGGCGGCCAACGCCATCCTGCTGCAATACACCGCACCGGTTTACGTGGCGCTGTTCAGCCCCTGGTTCCTGGGCGAGCGGGCACGGAGGAACGATTGGCTAAGTCTGGCCGTGATCCTGGTCGGGATGCTGCTGTTCTTCGGCGACGAACTCAGCCTGGACGGCTATCTAGGCAACGGTGTGGCGCTGGCCAGCGGGTTTTGCTTCGCCTGGCTGACCCTGTTTCTGCGCCGCCACCGCGAGGAATCGGCGATATCGGCGCTGGTGCTGGGCAATCTGCTGGCCGGCCTGATCGGATTGCCGTTCATGTTTCAGTCCATGCCGGACGCAACGGGCTGGGTCGGGTTGCTTTTGTTAGGCGTGGTGCAACTGGGCCTGCCCTATGTCATGTACGCGCTGGCGCTGCGCCATGTTCGCGCCGTGGAAGGAATCCTGTTGCCGATGATCGAGCCGGTGCTCAATCCGCTGTGGGTGTTCCTGCTGCTGGGGGAAACGCCGGGGCCGCTGGCGCTGCTGGGCGGGGCGATCATTCTGGGCGCGGTGCTGTTTCGGGCAATGGATAAAAGGGTATGAAAGTCGATGAAACAACTGACCTGTCGGCGATTCAAGTGCAATGTCTGGCTCACCCATCATGCCGAAATGATGATGCTGGAGCGCAAGGTCAGTGAAGCGGAATTGATGGAGTTGGTCGAAACCGGCGACATCAAGCGTAAATCGGAAATTCACTGGTGGTTCTACAAGGAATTTCCCGAGTGGATTGACAATTTGGTGTGCGCCGCCGTGCAGAAGGGCGATGCGCTGATTGTCAAAACCGTCATGATTGACTGGCGCTTGGAGGAAAAAATCATGCAGATTATTTATTATGAAGAGGACGATATTTTGTTTATCAAGTTCAACGATAAACCTATCTTGCGTGATGTGTCGCACGGCTGGAACGTGAATATTGGTTATACCGCGCAGGGCATTGGTGAAATCACCCTGTTGGACGCCAAGGCCGCTGGTTTGTTGCCTATCGTAATGGATAGCGCCAGCGTCGCGCAGATTGCACTTGCGGCATGATACCGTTCCGTTAACTTATGATTTCTTCTTCAGGACCTCCCATGGAACTGACTCCTCTGACCGCCATTTCTCCCATCGACGGCCGCTACGCCGACAAAACCGCCGACCTGCGGCCGATCTTCAGCGAATTCGGCCTGATTCGCCACCGAGTGTTTGTGGAGGTGCGCTGGCTGCAAGCGCTGACCCGGTATCCGGGCATCCCCGAAGTGCCGCTGTTGAGCGAGCATGCCATCCATTTCCTCGATGGTCTTGTCGAGCATTTCAACTTCGCCGATGCCCAGAGGGTCAAGAACATCGAGCGCATTACCAACCACGATGTGAAGGCGGTGGAATACCTGCTCAAGGAGAAAATCGCCGGCAACACCGAACTGGAGGCGGTCAGCGAGTTCATCCACTTCGCCTGCACCTCCGAGGACATCAACAATCTGGCCTACGCGCTGATGCTGCGTGAGGCGCGCACTCAGACGCTGCTGTTGCCACTGGACGAGATCATCGACGCCATCACCCGGCTGGCGCACCAGCATGCCGACCAGCCGATGCTGGCCCGCACTCACGGCCAGCCGGCCTCACCGACCACCCTCGGCAAGGAAATGGCCAACGTCGCCTATCGGCTGAAGCGACAGCGGGCGCAACTGGCGGCGGTGCCCCTGCTGGGCAAGATCAACGGCGCGGTCGGTAACTACAACGCCCATCTGGCCGCTTACCCGGAGATGGATTGGGAGGAGTTCGCCCGCCGCTTCGTCACCGAGGATCTGGGACTGGACTGGAATCCCTACACCATCCAGATCGAGCCGCACGACTACATGGCGGAATTCTTTCACGCCGTGATGCGCGCCAACACCGTGCTGGTGGATTTCTGCCGCGACCTGTGGAGCTACATCGCCATCGGCTATTTTCGGCAGAAGATCGTGGCCGGCGAGATCGGCTCCTCGACCATGCCGCACAAGGTCAATCCGATCGATTTCGAGAACGCCGAGGGCAATCTGGGCGTCGCCAACGCGCTGCTCGACCATCTGGCCGCCAAACTGCCGGTATCGCGTTGGCAACGGGATTTAACCGATTCGACCGTGCTGCGGACCTTGGGTGTGGGGCTGGCGCACTCGCTGGTGGCGTATCAGTCCTGTTTGAAAGGTATCGGCAAGCTGGAGGTGAACGCGGCGGCGCTGGACGCTGATCTGGACGACAACTGGGAAGTGCTGGCCGAGCCAATCCAGACCGTGATGCGTCGCTACGGCATCGAGCAGCCCTACGAGCAACTCAAGACGATGACCCGCGGCCAGCGGGTGGATCGCGAGACGCTGCGCGCGTTCATCGCCGATCTGGCCATTCCCGACGAGGCCAGGCAATGGTTATTGGCTCTGACTCCGGCGACATATACCGGCAATGCCGCCGCTCAGGCGCGAAAGGTGTGAAAGAATGACCTTCGCCCCAGGCCCGGCTGGGGCGAAGTCGTGGGTGTCCGCTGGTTTCACCACCGTCGGAACGGATCCTTCCACGGTAAGATGGAGCTAAAATGATCTTCGGCGACGATGCTAGATAAACTTTCCAACCGCGAGGTGGCGGCGATGGCGAACCCTGAAGAAACCTCTCCGATTTCGTTAGCTGGGTTGGACGACAGCCGGCGCGCTTTACTGGAACTGCTGGAAGGGATGCGACGCGTGCTTTATCTGTACACGCCGCTGGTACGCCCCGATTTGTACAACGACCCCGACGTGCTGGCCGCCATTCGCAACCGGGTGGTGAGCCAGCCCAAGATTCGCTTTCATCTGCTGCTGCCGCCGGCCCGGACGTGGCGTAGCGACTGTCCGGGACTGGTGCGGCTGGGCGAACGGCTGACCACCGCCCTGATCCTGCGCACCCTGAACCGGGAGGAAACGCCGGATCGGCCGGAAATGGGGCAAACCTTCGTCATCGCCGACGAACGGGCGCTGCTGCGGTTCAGCGACCCGCGCAGGTTGCTCGGCGGCTATGAACCGCAGCCCAGCGAACGCATGAAGGAACTGTTGGAGCTGTTTCGGGCGCTCTGGGACCGGGCGCAGCCCGACCCCGACCTGCAACGGCTGGGGATTTAGCCGGGCGCAATCCCCCACCGTTCCAGCAACTTCGCCCGATTCAGCTCCAGCCATTGCAGGGCGATGATCGGTGCGGCGGAGTTGATCCGACCGCGGTGCAGCAGATCCAGCGCCTCGGCGCGGGAGACCACATGCACCTTGATGTCTTCGTGTTCGGAAGCGACGCCGCGCACACCGCCGAGGACGGTACCGGTATCCACCCGCCCGCAGAACAGGGTAATGCTCTCCGACGTGCCGCCCGGGCTGACCAGATACTGGACGATTGACACAAGGTCGAGGAGTTCGCAGCCCGCTTCCTCGACGGTTTCCCGTTGGGCCACATCCTCGGTGGTTTCGCCGGGATGGTCGATGATGCCAGCGACAATTTCCAGCAGCCAGGGACCGCCGGTAAATTCCAACGCGCCGACCCGGAACTGCTCCAGTAAAACCAACCGGTCCCGTTCGGGGTCATAAGGCAAAACCGCGACCGCGTGGCCGCGTTCCAGGCACTCGCGGCTCATTTCCGGACTCCAGCCGCCGGCGAACAGTTCGTGCCGCAGCCGGTATTTTTCCATGCGAAAGAATCCGCTATAGCAAATCGACTTGTCGAGGACTTCAAACTGATGGTTCATGGCGTGTTCCTAGTGGATGGGGATAATGAACAGGATTGGTCGTTGATTGTAATCCGGGCCGATGGATAGGGTGTATAATGTTACGAATGGAACCGAAATGAGGCATGGTTGCTGGTTTGGGCGATGATCGCGCTGGCGGCGTGCTCGCGTGATTCCGGCTCGCCCGAGGCTGAAATCCGGGCTTTGGTCGCCCAGGCCCAGACCGCCGCCGAGGAACGCAACGTGGGTGGCTTGCGCGCGCTGGTCGCGGCCGACTACGCCGACGCTCATGGCTATGATCGCAAGGCGGTGGAGAACCTGATTCGCCTGCACGTCCTGCGCAACCAGTCCATCCATCTGTTCACCCGCATTGGGGATATCGCCTTCCCCCAAACCGATCGCGCTACGGTGAGGGTGGCGGTGGCGATGGCTGGCCGGCCCGTGGCAAACGCTGGCGAATTGGTGGGAGTGAATGCCGACCTGTATCGCTTCGACCTCGAACTGATTCGGTGGAACGGAGCATGGCAAGTGCAACGGGCCGCCTGGGAACCGGCGCGGCTGGATGATTTCTGGTAGCCGTACCGTAAAGACGGTGAAGATCGAGGTGCGATAATTGCTTATTTACAGTTGTGTCCATTTGAATTCAGGTCTCTGGCGCGCGCCGGGCCTGATCCAGTCCGTCCATATTAGGGGTAATGAATGAGAGCCAAACTCTTAAATATTGCGTTACTGGCGCTGGGATTGACCGGTCTGCCGTTGCAGGCAAGCATCGGAAACGACGATTCACCCCCGGTTCCGGCGGCCGAGACCGTTATGGACAGCGATGATGGCAGCAATCCCGACGCCGTCTATATCTCCAACGATACGGCGGTGACCGCCCAGAACCTGCCCAATCCCGTCACAGTGACGGGTTATGTCAACCAGCCTGGTAGCGGTCCCGAAAGTCGGTCGCGCGCCGCTGGCGATATCGTGGATGTATACCGGGTCAGCCTGCGGGCTGGCCAGCAGGTCGCGCTGACCCTCGCCGGCGATGGCGTCCAGCCCGATCTGGATCTGGGTCTGGCCGATCTGGACGGTAATTTGCTCGACGCCTCGGCCGGCCAGGTCCGGCTGGAGTCGCTAACGGTCAAGACCGATGGCGATGCTCTGGTGCTGGTGGGGGCGAATCGGGGCGCGTCCCGCTACGAGCTGACCATCGGCCCGGCGCGGGGACCGGCTGCTCACAGTTTGCGCCTGAGCGATTCGTTCGCTGCCGGCCAGGCTATCGTGCGCTTCCCGGATCGTCCAACCGGAACCCGGAATGTCCTGCGGACCCAGGCCCAGGTCATGGGCGCGCTGGCGGGTCGGGAGGGCGAGTCCCGGCAGCGCAACTCGCTGTTTCATCTGGCTGGGTTGGAGCGGATCGAAGGTTACCGGACCCTGGCCAGCGGGGAATCGTCCAGTTTCCCCGGCGGGTTCCAGCCCGCCGATCAGGCCGCGCGGGACAAGCTGGCGACCCTGTACCGGTTCAAGGCGCTTAACCTCGATCCGGAACTGGAGTACGTGGGACTTAACTACATTCGCCGGATTCAGTTTGTCCCAAACGACCCCTTTTACGCCGTGCAATGGCATTATCCCCTGATCAATCTGCCGCAGGCCTGGGATGTCACGACCGGCGCCAACGCCATCGTGGCGGTGATCGATACCGGTGTGGTGCTTAGCCATCCCGATTTGCAGGGGCAATTGGTGGCTGGATACGACTTCATCCAGGATCCGACCATCGCCGTCGACGGCGACGGCATCGATCCTAATCCCGACGATCCCGGCGACCGCTTCGATCCTAGTGGCAGCAGTTCCTTCCATGGCACCCATGTCGCCGGCACCGTGGCGGCGGCGACCAACAACGCGGTCGGGGTGGCCGGCGTCGCGTTCGGAGCCAAGGTGATGCCGTTGCGGGTGTGCGGCCGTCCTCGTAGCCTAGAAGAAGGGAGCTGTGACCTTTACGACATCGAACAGGCGGCGCTCTTCGCCGCCGGACTGCCGAATGATTCGGGCACCGTGCCTCAGCGCCGCGCCGACGTGATTAATATGAGCCTCGGCGGTCCCGGGTTCCCGCAGCCGACTGAACAGGCAGTTATCGACCAGATCCGTGCCGCTGGCGTCGTCATTGTGGCTGCGGCGGGTAATCTAGAACCTGGCCAGTCGCCTTATCCGACCTATCCGGCGGCCTATCCGGGGGTAATCGGCGTCGGCGCCGTGGACATCAACAAGGCCCGGGCGTGGTATTCCAATTTCGGTTCTTGGGTCAGTGTGGTCGCGCCGGGCGGTGATAGGAGTCAGGATGTCAATCGCGACGGCCGGGAGGACGGTGTGCTGAGCACGGGCGCCAGCGATGACAGCGGCACGCTGGTTAATGATTACGTCATTTATCAGGGCACCTCGATGGCGACGCCGCACATGGCCGGGGTAGTGGCGCTGATGAAGGCGGTTAACCCCGGCCTGACGCCGCAGCGAGTCGCCGATCTGCTGGCCATTGGCGCGTTAACCGATGATCTGGGCGCGCCGGGCAAGGACGACCAGTTCGGTTATGGTCTGATCAACGCCAGCAAGGCGGTCGCCGCCGCGGGCGGTGGATCGGGTTCGGGGTCGTCCCAGAGCCATCGATCCCAGCCTGCTGAATTGGGGGGTTAACGTCGGTACGATGGTCCCGGTCCCATGAAGCGCCGGGGTGGGATGTGGGCGTTGACGCTGATGGTGCTGGCGGGCTGCGCCCAGCCTAGCGGCAATGCGGCGGGCGACGCGACGGTGCCGATAACGACCTTGGCCAGCCAGGGCCAATGCGGCGAGCTGAACCGTCCCACCGTGCGCTGGATTGCCCGAATTCGGGCAATGGCGAGATCTGTACGCGCGGATGAACAGCCAGTGGATGAATCCACCACCACCGCCGGCGGTGGATTTTTCCCGCGAGGGTGTGTTGCTGATCGCGATGGGCCAGCGATCTACGGCGGGTTATGGGCTGGCGCTTGCCGACGATACCGCCACCGTGCGCGACGGCGTGCTGACGGTGCGGGTGAACTGGCGCGAATCGTCGCCAGGCCATCGACAGGCGCAGGTTATGACCTATCCGTGCCTGCTGGTGAAGCTGCCGGATGCCGGGTTTAACCGCATCCAGGTGGTGGATCAGGAAGGGCGGTTGCGGTTGGAGGGAGAACGCTAGCCTGCCGGGCCAGCGGATCCTGTCGGTAAAACGCCTGCAATTGCTGGTAAACCTCGGGATAAGCGTCGGCGACCACCGCCGGCGTTTCAAAGAATGCTTCGCTGGCGACGGCGAAGAACTCGGCGGGGCTGTCGGTGGCGTAGGGATCCAGCACCGTCGGCCGGCCCCGGTCCACCTCCCGGCTAAATTGTGCGTAAGCACGGCTAAGGCCCTGCTCCAGTCTTCGACCGCCATGCCCCGGTGCAGCGGCGGCAGGCCGTTAACCGCGCCGGTCAGCATGTCCAGCTTGTGCGCCATTTCGTGAATCACCACGTTGAGGCCCGGCTGGTCGAGTGTGCTCCACGATGTCGGCCCAGGACAGAATCACCGGACCGCGTTCCCAGGCCTCGCCGATCAGCGGCCGGTGGACGCTGTGGACCAGCCCGTTGGCGTCGGTATATTCGTGATGGGCCAGAAAGCCTTCGGGATACAGAATCACCGCGCTCCACTCCCGGTAGTAATCCAGCCCCAGCTTAAGAATCGGCAGACAAGCCTGGGCGGCGATCAGCGGCCCCATTGCCGGTGTCAATTCCAGCCCGCCCGCCAGTTCCATGCCTTTTTCCTCCAGAAACAGCGTCGCCAGATCGCGCAATCGTTCCAGTTCCGCCGTGATTCAAGCCCGCCAGCACCAGCAAATTGGCGACCGTCGCTCGCCATTCCGCTTCCGGAAGGCGGGTGCGTTCGAGCCGACGCCGCCGGCGCCAGTTCTGGAACAGTCCGAACATAGGGAACGCGCGGTACGGTAAGGATTTCAGTCCGGCGTTTTTCTCCCCTGGTCGCGCGCCTCCCGAACCCGCGCCAGATAGCGGTCCGACCAGCGCGCCAGGGCATAGATCGGATAGCCAATCACTATGACCGCCAGCAGGATAAAGAGGATCAGGGCGACAGCCTTGGGGAGTCGCCCCCACCATTCGGTAACGAAATACACCAGCCCCCACAATAGCAGGCCGGTGATACCGAGCGAAACCAGAAGAGCCAGGATGTCGTCGCGGTGCATGGGAGCGTGATCGGGTGGAAGTGGCAGGGATGCGCTAGCGTAGCCGGCGCGGATGGTTTTGCAAACCGCGCCGCCCGGTTGTAGTGGTTGGAGATAGATTTCTGGTCTCAATCAGCATGAGGTGATCGTATCGGTTAAGCGGCGTTGGCGCCCGCTTCCCGCAGAGCGCACAACAATGCCCCGGCCGCATTCGACAGGGTGTGGCCGGTATGACGCACCACGCCCAACATTCGTTTCAGGCGCAGCCCGGCGATGGGTAGTTCCACCAGTTCCCCGTCCAGCATGGTGCGCGGCAGCACGCTCCAGCCCAGCCCGACCACGACCATCATCTTGATCGTTTCCAGATAGTTGGTCGCGAACGCCACCGATATTTCGACGCCGAGCCGCGTGAGTTCGTCCTCGATAATCCGCAGCGTGAACGTTGCCGCACTCGGCAGAATCGCTGAATGTTCCTTGAGTTGTTGGGGAGCGACGGTCGCGAGTTCCGCCAGGGGATGAACGCGCGATGCCACCACCACCAACGGATCTGTCCAAAGCGGCAACGCTTCCAGCGGTGGATCGACGTTCGGGGGCAAGGTCACGATGGCCAGTTCCACCTCGCCGCGCAGCATCACCGCGCAAGCGACTTCCGAATCCATGAAGCGCATGTCCAGGCGCACTTGCGGATAGCGGGCGGTGAAGGTACGCAACACCGGCGGCAGGCGGTGCAGGCCGATGTGATGGCTGGTGGCGAGAATGAGCGGTCCGGTGATAATGCCCGATAAATTGCACAGCGCCCGGCGGCTGTCGTCCACCTCCGCCAGAATCCGCCGCGCCCGTGGCAGCAGCACGGTTCCGGCCTCGGTCAACCGCACGGTTCGGCTCAGTCGGTCGAACAGACGGACGTTCAATTCCGCCTCCAAGGTCGCGACCCGCTTGCTCACCGCCGGTTGGGTGAGGTGCAAACGGTCGGCCGCCAGTGAAAACGAGCTGTTGTCGGCGATAGTGACGAAGGCGTGCAGGCTGGCGATGTCCATAGCTGGGTTGGTAACCATGAGAAAAGTAACATTCCATTATTTTATATAAATTATAAAAAAGATGAATTTGTGTTATCAAAACCCGCGCCGTAAGCTGGGCGACACTTAAGGCAGGAGGTGAAAAATGGCCGGTAAAACGCTCTACGACAAGCTTTGGGATGCCCATGTGGTCCGAACCGACCCCGACGGCACGACGCTGCTCTACATCGACCGCCATCTGGTGCATGAAGTCACTTCGCCGCAGGCGTTCGAGGGACTGAAACTGGCCGGGCGCCAGCCGTGGCGGCGGGATTCGATGGTCGCGATGGCCGATCATAACACGCCCACCGATCCCGGCTTCACCACCATCGCCGATCCCGTCTCCCGCCTCCAGGTCGAGACGCTGGACGCCAACGCTCGTGAACTGAAGCTGCGGTACTTTCCCCATCGGCGACGCGGCGGCGCGGTATCGTGCATGTGGTTGGCCCGGAGCAGGGCGCGACACTCCCTGGCATGACCGTGGTCTGCGGTGATTCGCACACCTCCACCCACGGGGCATTCGCCGCGCTGGCCTTCGGCATCGGCACCTCCGAGGTCGAGCATGTGATGGCGACCCAATGCCTGATTCAGAAGAAGGCCAAATCCATGCTGATTCGGGTGGATGGGCAGGCTCGAGCCGGGCGTGACCGCCAAGGACATCGTGCTGGCGATTATCGGCCACATCGGCACCGCCGGCGGTACGGGTTACGCGGTTGAATTTGGCGGTTCCGCCATCCGGGCGTTGAGCATGGAAGGCCGAATGACGATCTGCAACATGGCGATTGAGGCCGGCGCCCGGGCGGGTATGGTGGCGGTGGATGACATAACGCTTGAATATGTCAAGGGCCGGACGTTTGCGCCACAAGGCGAACTGTGGGAACGGGCGGCAGCCGCCTGGCGGGATTTGCATAGCGATGCCGATGCGGTGTTCGACCGAGTGGTGACGCTGGACGCGGCGAGAATCAAGCCACAGGTGACCTGGGGCACCTCGCCGGAAATGGTGACGGCGATAGACGGCCGCGTCCCCGATCCCGCCAGCGAGTCCGATCCGGTCAAGCGCGGCGGTATGGAGCAGGCGTTACGTTACATGGGCTTGCAACCGAACACGCCGATTACTGAAATCAGGCTGGATCGGGCGTTCATCGGTTCCTGCACCAACGGTCGCATCGAGGATTTGCGTGCGGCGGCGGCGGTGATCAAGGGTCGCAAGGTCGCGTCGAGCCTGAAGCAAGCCCTGGTGGTGCCGGGGTCCGGGCTGGTGAAGCAACAGGCCGAGGCTGAGGGGCTGGATCGGGTGTTTACTGCCGCCGGGTTTGAATGGCGCGAGCAGGGCTGTTCGATGTGCCTGGCGATGAACGCCGACCGCTTGCTGGCCGGCGAGCATTGCGCCTCGACGTCCAACCGCAATTTCGAGGGGCGGCAGGGCGTGGGCGGACGCACTCATTTGGTCAGTCCAGCGATGGCGGCTGCGGCGGCGCTGGCCGGTCATTTTGTTGATATCCGCACGTTTTAGGAATCGCGCCGATGCGTCCGCAACTGGTGATTGGCAACAAGAATTACTCCTCCTGGTCGCTGCGGCCGTGGCTGGCGGCGCGTCACGCGGGGATCGAATTCGACGAAATCCGCGTGTCGCTGTTCACCCCGGAGGGCACGGCCCAAATCCGGCAATACTCGCCTTCGCTCAGAGTGCCAGTCTGGCGGGAGGGCGATTTAGTGATCTGGGAATCGCTGGCGATTTGCGAATACCTCGCCGAGCGCGTGCCTTCGCTATGGCCGGCGGATGCCGCCGCTCGCGCCGTGGCGCGCTCGGTCAGCGCCGAGATGCACGCGGGATTCAGCGCGCTGCGCAACGCCATGCCGATGAACGCCCGCGCCCGTGGCCGGCGGGTGGCCGTCACGCCGGAGATTGCCGCGGATATCGACCGCATCGAAGCCATTTGGACCGATGGCCGCCGTCGCTTCGGCGCGGGCGGTCCCTGGCTGTTCGGCGCGTTTTCCATCGCTGACGCCATGTTCGGCCCGGTGGTGCTGCGCTTCGTGCCCTACGGCGTGAGCCGGCCCGGCGTGGTGGACGATTATGTCGCTACGTTCATGGCCGATCCGCACTTGCAGGCGTGGATTGTCGCCGCCGAACAAGAACCCGAAATCATCCCAGAAGACGAAGCAGGTCTCTGAACGCGAGACCGGGAGTTGCAGCCATGAAACCTTTTACCCGACTCGATGGCTTGGTGGTCCCCGTGGATCGTGCCAACGTGGACACCGACGCCATCATTCCCAAGCAATTTTTAAAAGCCATCAAGCGCACCGGTTTCGGGAATTTCCTGTTCGACGAGTGGCGCTATCTGGATCACGGTGAACCGGGGATGGACTGTTCGGAAAGACCCCGGAATCTCGATTTTCCCCTCAATCACCCGCGTTATTGGCAGGCGAGCATCCTGCTGGCGCGGGAGAATTTCGGTTGCGGCTCCTCGCGCGAACACGCGGTGTGGGCGTTGGACGAATATGGTATCCGCTGCGTCATCGCGCCGAGTTTCGCGGACATCTTTTTCTCCAACAGTTTCAAGTCGGGCCTGCTGCCGATTTGCCTCGGTTCCGAAGTGGTGGATCGCTTGTTCCGCGCGGTCGAGGCCACGCCTGGCTACCGGCTGGCGGTGGATTTGGCGGCGCAAACCGTCACCACGCCAAGCGGCGAAGCGTTCCGATTCGAGGTAGACCCGTTCCGCAAGGAATGCCTGCTCAACGGCTGGGACGACATCGGTCTGACCCTGCGCCATGCCGACGACATCCGTGCCTACGAAGCCCGGCGGCAGCGGGAAGCGCCGTGGTTGTTCGCTTGAATGATTCGGTGAAGGAAAATCCATGACTCACAAGATTCTCGTTCTCCCCGGCGACGGCATCGGCCCGGAAATTGTCGCCGAAGCCGCGAAAATTCTGGAATGCCTGCGCCAGGAATACGGCCTCGATATCGCGCTGGAATATGGCCTGCTGGGCGGTTGCGCGGTGGACGCGCTCGGCGCGCCGTACCCCGAGGAAACTCGCCGCCAGGCCCGCGCCACCGACGCCATTTTGCTCGGCGCGGTCGGCGGCGCACAGTGGGACAAGCTCGACCGGCCGCTGCGCCCGGAACGCGGCCTGCTGGCGATTCGTTCCGATCTGGAACTGTTCGCCAACCTGCGCCCGGCCATTCTCTACCCACAACTGGCGAGCGCCTCTTCGCTCAAGCCCGACCTCGTGGCCGGACTGGACCTCCTGATCGTGCGCGAGTTGAACGGCGACGTCTATTTCGGCCAGCCGCGCGGCATCCGCACCCTGGAGAGCGGCGAGCGCGAAGGCTTTAACACCATGCTCTATCGCGAATCGGAAATCGAGCGTATCGCGCGGGTGGCGTTCGACGCGGCCCGCAAGCGGCATCGCAAGGTCTGTTCGGTGGACAAGGCCAACGTGCTGGAAGCCTCCGAACTGTGGCGGGAAGTCGTCGAGCAGGTGGCGCGGGATTATCCGGACGTGGCGCTGTCGCATCTGTACGTGGACAATGCGGCCATGCAACTGGTCCGCGCGCCGAAACAGTTCGATGTGATCGTGACCGGTAATTTGTTCGGCGATATTCTCTCCGACTGCGCCGCCATGCTGACCGGCTCCATCGGCATGTTGCCATCGGCCTCGCTGGATGCCAACGGCAAGGGGCTGTACGAGCCAATTCACGGTTCCGCGCCCGACATCGCCGGCAAAGGTTCCGCCAATCCGCTAGCGACCATCCTGTCGGCAGCGATGCTGCTGCGCTACAGTCTGAACGCACCGGAACACGCCAAACGGATCGAACGCGCCGTAGGCCGAGTGCTGGATCAGGGCTTGCGAACGCTGGACATCATGGCGGATGGCATGACTCCGGTCGGAACTCAGGCGATGGGCGATGCCGTGGTGGCGGCGTTGTAGAGTTTCCTGGAGAACTGATAGGATTCTTATGGAAGGAAACGAAGAAAATATATCAGATCAGGTCATTCTTTGTTCCCTTTTTTCCCTTCTGTTCGTGGTTTCTGATTGGAGAACAGCAATGGTGCATGTGGGTCTGGTGGGCTGGCGCGGCATGGTGGGTTCCGTGCTGATGGACCGGATGCGGGCGGAAAACGATTTCGCCCTGATCGATCCGGTGTTTTTCACCACTTCCAATGTGGGCGGCCAAGGTCCGCCCATCGGCAAGGAGACGCCGGCGCTGAAAGACGCCAAATCCATCGGCAACCTGAAGTCCCTAGATGTCATCGTTACCTGCCAGGGCGGCGACTACACCAGCGAAATCTTTCCCCAACTGCGCGCCGCCGGCTGGCGAGGTTACTGGATCGACGCCGCCTCGGCCCTGCGCATGAAGGACAATGCGGTCATCATCCTGGATCCAGTCAACCGCAAGGTGATTCAGGACGCGCTGGCGCGGGGCATCAAGGACTACATCGGCGGCAACTGCACGGTCAGTTTGATGCTGATGGGGCTGGGCGGACTATTTACCCACGGTCTGGTGGAATGGATGACCGCCATGACCTATCAGGCAGCTTCCGGTGCTGGCGCCCAGAACATGCGTGAATTGATCCAGCAGATGGGCGCGATCCATGGAGCGGTAGCCAACCGGCTGGACGAGCCAGCTTCGGCGATACTGGAAATCGATAGCATTGTGACCGAAACCATCCGATCCGACGGCTTTCCGACCGCAAACTTTGGCGTACCGCTGGCTGGAAGCCTGATTCCCTGGATCGACAAGCAGCTGGACAACGGTCAGAGCCGCGAGGAATGGAAGGGACAGGCTGAAACCAACAAGATTTTGGGTCGCTCGGACCATCCCATCCCCATCGACGGCATCTGCGTGCGAATTGGCGCGATGCGCTGCCACAGCCAAGCCCTGACCATCAAGCTGACGAAGGATGTGCCGCTGGACGAATTGGTGGAAATCGTTGGTGCCGCCAACGACTGGGTGAAGGTGGTGCCGAACGAGCGGGAGATTTCGATGCGCGAACTGACCCCTGCCGCCGTTACCGGCGCCCTGAGCGTGCCGGTGGGCCGATTGCGCAAGCTCAACATGGGACCGGCGTATCTCGGCGCCTTCACCTGCGGCGATCAGTTGCTCTGGGGCGCCGCCGAACCGCTGCGCCGGATGTTGCGCATCCTGTTGGAACGCTGAACCGCCCGGGCAGGGAAGAGCTATCGGTCGCGGAATTTCGAAGCACATCTAAATCGCGGAAATCCCGATTAAGGAGTATCTTTAATAGGGAAGCTTCGAGCCGCCGGGCGTCTTGCCAACGGTTCCAAGCGGAACGGCTGCCGGCCCGATCTTACCGGCGGCGGTATCCAAGCTAATCCCGCCGGCCTAACCATCTTCCGGCGGTGGAATGGAGACAGGTCTCATGCTGACCAGGTTATTACTCCGACTCATCCTATTAACCGGGCTGGTTGCGCCATTGTGCGCCTTTGCCCTGGGGGTTGGCCAACTCGAGGTCCGCTCAGCGATCAATCAGATCTTCGAGGCCGAACTGCCCCTCATTGTCAATAATCCCGCCGAGCTTACCGGTTTAACCGTGCGGATTCCTCGTCAGGAGGATTTCAATCGGGCTGGAGTCGAGCGGCTGGAGTTGCTATCGAAGTTGCGGTTTTCGGTCCAGACCCCTCCGGGCGGTCCGAATGTCGTCAAGATGACGTCGCTCGAACCGATGCGAGAGCCGAACTTCAATCTGTTGCTGGAACTTGTTTGGCCACGCGGCCGGTTGATTCGCGAATTTACCATTCAACTCGACCCCGAGTTGTATGCGAACCGCAGGCAACCGCCTCCGCCGCGGGTTGCTGTTGTGCCGCCGCTGGTTGTCGCGCCGCCCGCTGCGGCGCCGCGGGTGCCAGCCTTACAATTGCCGCCTGCGCCCCCCGTCAGCTTCGAGGGCGCTTCGTTCTACGGACCGGTCAAGCCCGGTGAAACCTTGATGGCTATCGCCAACCGGGTCCGACCCACAACCGCGATCAGCCTGCCGCAAATGATGTCGATTCTGTTGGCGGGTAATCCATCGGCGTTCCGCAATGGCAATCCCAATATCCTGCGTTCCGGCTCTACCCTCAAGGTGCCCACGCCCCAGGCTCTGAGCGCACCAGGAGCGCCGGTGACGACGTCTCCTGAATTAGCTGCGTCCAAGACCGGACCAGCGGTCGCTCCCCCGTCGGTTGATTTGGCGACCCCCCGTCCAGGTATCGTATCCCCACCCGCGACCCTTGAGTCCGGTATGCCACCCCCCTCGACGGCCACCACCCCGCCGTCCGTGACTTCACCGGTGGTTGCGGCGTTGCCGCCTGCTACGACCCAATTGCCGGTCACTGAATCCGGTTCGGCGCCACCTCCTCAGCCGCCCACCGAACCACTGCGGGAAATTGTTCCTCAGGCCGCTATCCCTCAACCTGAAGCGGCGCCGCCCGCCCCTGCCCAGCCGCAACCGGAGGCCGCCGCGCCGCCGCCCGCCCCTGCCCAGCCGCAACCGAAGGCCGCCGCGCCACCGCCCGCCGCTAAACCGCTGGCGGCTCCTCCGCCTGAAGCCGAAGCCAGTTGGGTGAGTAACCCAGTCGTCTGGTTGGCCATCGCACTGATTGCGCTGGCGATCGCCGCAGTGATCCTGCTTCCCCTGTTGCGGCGTCCTGCCCGGCCGAAGCCGTCGGTGGCATTGGAAGCGACCGCGCTGGAAACCCCGCCCGCCGCCCCTGAGAAGGTCGAAGAGCCAGTCAGTAGGACGACCCGGACCCAGGCGCGCGAACCAGGTTCCGGGCGGCCGAGGCCCGCCGCCGGGTTGGCGGCAGCCACCGCGGCGGCTTCGGGCGCGGCCGAGTCGGCCTTCGGTCCCGATGGATCACCAACACCCAAGTCGATCGATGAACTGCTCAAGGACTTTGATTTTGGACTTGGCGAGAGGGGGGCGCCGCCCGTTGTCGCGGCGCCCACCCGTGAAATCAAAGCGCCCTCGTTCGAAGCCGAACCCCCCACGGCGTCGGGCCTCCGCAGATCCATCAAGACGCCTGAGGCAACGTCAGCCGAGCGGTCGGAGGTGAAGAAAACCCCAGAGCAGTCATCGGCGGAATTGCCTCCCGAACTCCGCCTGGATGGCCTGGATTTTGATTTTGGCGAACTCGGGCTGAACAAGACCGCCCGACCGCAGCCGACTGAACTGCCGCCATTGGAGATGAAACCTGCGGCGTTGGGAGCAAGGAAGCCGACCGAACCGCCGCTGGTGGAATTGGGCCTCGCCGAGCCGGCGACCGAGCCGCCATCGTTGGGGCCCACCGTTGCTGCTCCGGCGGGCCCCGCGATGCCTGATCTTAAGTTCGAGTTCTCCGATGTCACTCAGGATTTGGGCAGGCTCGATTCCCAAGAGGAATCGTTAAAGCTGGATGAGGCTTTGCAAGATCTTGGCGGGGATGCCTTGAAGCTCGAAAGCAAGGAAAAAGGAGTCCGCCCCGTCACCAGTGGGGGAATGGACGCTTCCGAGTACGTGGAAACCAAGCTGGATCTGGCTTCGGCCTATCTGGACATGGGGGATCAGGTCGGGGCACGCAGCCTGCTGGATGAGGTGTTGCGGGAAGGCAATGCCACCCAGAAGGAGCGAGCCGGCGCATTTCTCAAGAAGCTTGGCTGATGGTTGAAAGAGAAAAAGCCCCTCCCTGGTGGGAGGGGCTTTTTTTTGGATAGTATGAATAGGGTTTGGGACAGTCGGTCGCCCGCTCCCGATCAGCGGATCTGGCTGGTGGTGACAGGGTCGGCCAAGGCCAACGCCTGGTCGGAAGCGCCCAGTTGCGCCAGGCGAGCCACCGTTCCGGCGGGCAGCCACACCAGGGTTCCCGCCGGTAGCGCGATCCGGCCGCTCTGAGCCGCCGAGTTCCAGGCTTTGTTCAGGCTTGTGAGTTCCCACGGGCTGACGCTGTAATAATTCGCCAAGGTCGTAGTATTCACCGTTTGCCGCAGGCGCACCCGGTCCAGATTCAACGGGGGTTCGTAGCGGATGCCTTCCCGGAAGAAGCGTTGGGGATTGCGAGCGATTTCGCGGGCCGCCAGGAATTCCGCGTAGAAATTGCGCGAGGCGAAGCCGAATCCATTCCCGGAGTAACTCCGCACGATGGCGACGAAATCGCTGCCGAAAGCCTGCTGCGCGTTTATCATCCCCCCCACGCCATGGTTGTAGGACGTCAGCGCGAGCGGCCAGCTCCCCAGGCGGTCGTGGGCGTTGCCCAGATAGCGGGCCGCGCCTTGCGCCGAGGCCACGGGGTCGCGCCGCTCGTCCACCGCCGCGTTCAACATGCCGAAATGCCGTGCGGTGCCGGGCATGAATTGCCACATGCCCACCGCGCCGGCCGAGGAGGCGGCATGGTTCTGGAAGGAGGACTCCACATGCGGCAGGTAGGCCAGATCCTCGGGCAGACCCGCTTCGCGGAACACGCCCCGAAACGCCGCGTCGTAGCGGCCACTGATTTCCAGCCCCTGTTTGAAGCGCTCGCGCATGCCGCGTTGCGTGCGAAGCCGATCGCTGGCGCCGATGATGGCGCCGGGACCGCCGCTGCTGGCCCGGATATGGGTCGCAAGCTTCTGTTCGGCGGGGGTCAGCGGAGCGTTGAATGCCACCTTGGATTCCAGTTGGCGCAGGATAGCTTGCAGATTCTCCTGATGCCCCTTGACGAAGTCCTTTTGCTCGGCGGTTTGGTTTTCGCCGATCTCGCCGGGCAGGGTCAGGACCCCGTACACCAGATCGAGGTAACGGTCGTCGTGCAGCGCGACCCGGTTGCGCCCCCAGATCGAGTAGACGTTGGTCCAGAACGTGACCTGGGGTTGCAGTTCCGGAGGCGCAGGGAAGGCCGCATCGCCGCTGGTCGTGAACGACGGCTTAACTTTCGACGGCGCTGGTTGGCTGGCGCAGGCGACCAGCGCCAGCATCGTCAGGATGATCAATAATCCGCGCGGTTGTTGTTGCATCGGCGCTTACTCCCTTATTAAGTTCCTCGGAATGAGATAGGGGTTGAGGACGTTCCAAACCAGTCTTTACAGGGGCAGGACGCCGGAAAAATTCAAGGTCCAGCGGCCATCGCCGCCGGGCGGCCCCAGCAGGTTCATCGCTTGCCTAAGCTCCTGGTTGCCGGCGTCGCGTACCGCCGCCTGGCCGGTGAAACGGTAGCGGCCATCCGGCAGCAGGTTTAGCGTACCTTCCAGCGCCAGTGGCCCGTCGCTATCCTTGACCACGCCCTGGATGCCCTCGGGCTGCGCTGGCGCCAGTTGGATAGTGAAATCGCCCAGGTTCAACGGCTGGCCCAGGGTGGAGCGCACATCTCTTAGAGAGATGAGGCCGTTGGCGGTTTGCGGCCGGCCCGCGGCGTTCAGGAACAATTCCCGCAGGTTGAACTCCACCACCCCTTCCAACGGCAGCTTTGTTGATCCAGCCAATGCGCCCAAACGAACAAGCGGTAGCCGGCCGCTCAAATCGCGGCAGCGCAACCGGCGGCCCGGGTTCACCGCCACCTTGCCGATCAGTATGATCTCGGGATCGTCGGTGTCCAGCCGAAGCTCCAGCCATCCGGTCAGCAGCGCCAGCGCTTGCCAATTCCAGTGAAGCTGTTCGATCCGGACGCCGCGCCAGTGTATTCCCCGCGCCGAACCCTTCGTCGCCGAGCCTTCGACGGTCTGCACGCTAAAGCCAGTCAAGCGCTGGGAGATCAGGTTGGTCACCAAAGTGGCCGGCGCCAGCAGCAGCAGGGACAGCAGAAAGGCCAGCAGTCCCAACAGGCTATAACGCAGAATGCGTTTCATGGCCGGCCGCCCTGAACCATGATGCGGGCGTTCACCAGACCGGCGGCGGCGCGGTCCACGCTCAGGTTGACGATGGCGATGCGGTGGTCGCGTTCCAGCGCGCCCAACCAGGGAAGGAGCTTGTCGAACTCGACGGCGTCGAACTGAGCGCTGAGCCGATCCGCGTCCTGCGGCGTGACCCGCTTGAGGGCGGCGCCCAGTCCGGCCGCTCGCGCGGTCTGATCCACCAAGGTCAACAGGGAACGGCCATCCGCCGCCTTCGGCTTACCGTCCGATTCGCCCAACCGCTTGATTTCCTCAGCCATCTGCCTCATCAAGACCAGCTCGGCGCGCTGCTCGGCGACGCTCTGCCGCAGCCGGAAGCTGCTGGCTTGAAACGGTTGCCAAGCCAGCGCATAGACCATCAGCGCCAAGGTCAGCGCAGCACCGCCAGCCGCCACCAGGCGTTCGCGACTGCTCAGTTTTTCCCACCAGACCTTCATGAAGGCGTCCTTTTCAAGGAGAGCTTGCTTTGTAGCTGGCCCTCTCGCTGAGTGGTGCGCATCTCAATCTGTAATCCAATCTGCTGGTTCAGCTTCTGCCGGAGTTGGTCCAGCACCGCCGGGTTACCCCCTTCAAGATCGAAATCCAATTGGCCATCGCGATAGCTGAAGCCGCGCAGGGTGACATCCTTGAACCCGAGCAGCGCTTGTCCGCCCTGGTAGAGCAATTCGAGGAATGCGCCGCCGCTGGCGCTGGTTGGGAGCAATTCCCGCAGGCGAGCTTCCAACTGAGCCCTGGGATTCACGATCCTGGTCGCGCCGGGCACGGCATCCTTGTAAACCTGTTCCATCGCGTTCCGCAGCGTGCCCTGCTCGCGCCGCAGATGCCAATGTTCGAGCGCTTGGCCGAAGCCTTGCGCCAGCAGCCACGCGCCCGCCAAGGCCGCCGCCGCGCGCCAGGGTCGCAGCCTGCGTCCCCAGTGCGCCTGCGGGCTGAAGCCGCCCTGCAACAGGTTGATTATAGTACTCTGTTGATAAGCGTTGGCGTAGACCTGAAGCGGTTCGGGGCCACTGTCCTCGATCCACGGTTCCAGACCGGTTTCGGCCAATACCGGTGGCGGGCCGCCCCAGACGCGCAGCCGTTGCGGCTTGGCGTCGCCGGCCTCGGCGAAGGCTTGGTTTAACAACAATTCCAGCAAGGCCCGCTCGGTGGCGAAGCCCTCCCAGCGTCCGGTGCGCACCACCGCCCGCCGTTCTTCCAACAGTACGCTCCAGTCGCCCTCCCCCCAGGGGAGCAGAAGCGGTTCTGGGATAACGGCTGCCGGGACAAGGCCAGCCCGCGAACAGGTCTCCAGCCAGCCGTGTAGCGCATCTCGGTTGACCACCGCCACCGGCAGACGGTCGCCATCGGGTTGGGCCCCAAAGGCGAAATGCAACGCCTCGATGTCCTCGACGACCTGATCCTCCAGGGCATACGGCACGGCCCGCGTCCAGTTGGACCGCTTGCGGCTGGGCAACGGAACCCGGTGCAGGGTGACCGCCTCGCCGGGGGCGATCAGCAGCAGGCGCGTGCCCGTCGCCTGAGCGGCCAATTCGGATAGCGATCCGCGCCGCGCCGCGCTGTTGGGGTACAGCCACTCGGCCTGGTCGAGCGCTGGCATGCGAAAAAAGCAAAGGGGGGAGGGCAAGGTCGTATTATTCCTGATTGCCGAAACTGCGTCGCAGGACCCGGACGCCGTTTTCATCGCGATAGAACATACTGTATAACATTGCACGGCCATCGCCCACCCGCGCCTCGGCCCGCAAAAGAAAATACTGGCTGTCAATGCTCAGCAATGCCTTGACCGGCGCTTCCACGGTGGTCAGCTTCGCCGCGTTTAGAAAATCGTCCACGTTTTTATAACCTTTCGCTGGCCGCCCTTCCAGCAGGCGCTCGAGGTCCACCGGTTTCAGTCCCTCTTCCCCCAGCGCCGCCAGAACCGGCGCCCGCGCGGTGTTGACGTTCAGCGGCGCGCCGGGAGGCAGGGCGCAGACCACCGGCGCCAGCTTGTCGTAAGCCTCCCGGTCCACGCCCTTGACCAACCGCAGTTCGGACACGCTGAGAAACGGGCGGTTCGCGGCCAGATAGGCCGGATTCAGGACCGTGTAATCGCTGTCTTCGGCGCCATCGGGAAACTGGGGATCGGGATCGAGATCGATCCAGTCAGCAATAGCCTGCGCCAGCGCCGGCTTAAGATCGAGACTCTCAAGCAAACGTTGCAATACCTTGATCTGCGCCGGTTCCAGCCCCGCCTTGTTCGAGGACTCGTCGGGTTTCGGGGATTTGGGCTGGGCGGGAGAGGGTTTGGCCTTGGCGTCCGCCTCAGAATCCGCTGAATCCTGGGATTCCTCCTGATCCTTGTCTTCGGGGGGGGTGTCGGGGGAGGGCGACGGTTCGCCGGCCCCCGGCCGCCACAGGTTGTTGAGGTTGAAACAGCCTTGTAGGTCGGTGAGGCGGGCGGTGAGCGCGCCGCCCTCAATGGGCAGGGCCGGCGGCAGGTTCGCCCATTTCTCGCCGGGATGATCGGTTTCGTTCTCCTGGTGGTCGCGCGCCAGGATGATCATGGCCCACTGCTCCGCGCCGAGCGTGTACAACCTGGCCTGCTGCTGGTGCAGGAGCACCGTGCTGCGGCGGATGGCCAGTTGTTGCAGGGCGGCGAGGCTGGTGGCGGCGATGCTGGCGAGAAACACGATCAGCAGCACGGTGATCAGGGCGACTCCGACCTGGGATTTGGCGAAGTCCACTGGATCCCCCGGGCGCTTCTCGCCAACTCCCTTGAAAAGCGAGGTGGGGAGAGCATCAACCGGGCAGGGGCAACAGGCGGGTGATTTCACCCCAGTCCTCCAGGGTCAGGCTGATTTCCAACGCCCGCGGCAACCGGTCGGGATCCGGCTTGTTTTCGTCGCCGCTGACGGGTAGCGGCGGCCAGTCGTCGCGCCAGTCGTCCTGGTCCAGAAACCGCGCCTTGAATTCCCGCACCCGGTCCAGCAGCAGCGTCTCGCGCGGTTCGATCAGGCCGCCGCGGTCGAGCACCGCCCAATGCAGTCGCCACAGCCGGCCATCCCGCAACCGGTAGGCAATCCGTTGCAAGGCAGCGCGTGGCTGGCCGAGGGGATTGTCCCAGCCGGCCCTGGTCAGGGTCAGCCGGTCGTCGGCAAGCGCGTCGCCGATCAGGGCCGCCTGCGGCTCACCGTATTCGTCGCGGATGCCGCGAGGCACGGTTTGTTCGATGTCCTGTTCCAGCCGGTATACCGCCAGTTGCACCGCCGCCAACCGCCGGTTTTGCTCCTCCACGGCGGCGCGGGTGTACAGCACGTTGCGCAGGCCGCTGTAAGCCGCAATCGCCATGATGGAAAATACCGCCAGGGCCACCAGCAGTTCCAGCAGGGTAAAACCGCGCGCCGGCGTCCTCATGACGCGGGCCGTGGTTTCATGGGCGTCGGCGACGGGTCCTTGGCCCCATCCGGTTGGCCGTCGGGGGTCGTCGAGTCCTTGGGCTTCTCCGGTGGCTTGCCCTTGAAGGCGATTAGCTTGCTGAGTTCCGACCCGGCCTCGCCGGCGCGTACCGTGAGTTCGAGGCGGCGCAGGTCGGGATCTTCGGTCTTGTGGAACCGCGCCTCCCAGCGCCAGGCGCGGCTGGCCAACTCGGTGTTGCCGGTGCGGGAGCCTTCCTCAGGCCAGGGTTTCGTCTCTAGCAGCAAAGCGTTGACCTGGTTGAGGGCAACCCAACTGGCGAAGGTTTGATCGCGCAGCGTGGCGACGGTGTTGATGCTCTGGGTGGCGGCGCCGATGATCGCGCCCATGGCGATGGCCAGCACCGCCAGCGCCACCAGCACTTCCAGCAGGGTGAAGCCGGGCTGGCGCTTCACCGGGTCACCTCGCTCGTCGTCAGCCGGCCCAGCGCATCGCCGGCTACCCGATACCGCGGCGCGTCAGGGGAACGATCGTCGGCGAGACTGAACACTGCGACGAATTCCGTGGTTTCGCCACTGGCCAGCAGCACCACCTGTGGCCACTGGCCGGCGGTTTTCAGATCGACCGGCCGGTCCTCGATCCACAGGCCCAGGGTAATGTCCTCGGGCAACGCATGGCGGATCAGGGTGTCGGCGGCGGCGGGGGACTGCCATTCGCCTTTCTCGCCCAGGCTCAGCAGCGCGTAGCCGGCGCGGCCAAACTGGATGCCACGGGTTTCGCCCCTCAGGATCGCTTCCTGCTGATGCAGTTCCACCAGCGCCGCCAGCCGCCGCGCTTCCTCCGCCAGCCGCTCGCGCGGGCCGCCGCCGACCGACAGCAGGGCGAAGCTGGTGATGATGCCGACCAGCACCAGCACCACCATGATTTCCAGCAGGGTGAAGCCGCGCGCCGAGGGGAGCATTTCGATGGTTCCGGCTACTCGTCCAGATTCCAGTTGCCGAGGTCGGCGTCCACGCCTTCGCCGCCCGGTTGACCGTCGGCGCCCAGCGAGTAGACATCGATGTCGCCGTGCTGGCCGGGGCTGAGGTACTGATAGGGCTTGCCCCAGGGGTCCTTGGGCAGCTTGTCCAGATAGCCGCCCTCCTGCCAGTGCGGCGCGTCGGCTGGTTTTTGCACCAGCGCTTCCATGCCCTGCTCGGTGGTCGGGTAGCGGAAGTTGTGCAGCCGGTACAAATCCATCTGGTTCTTGATCACCCGGATGTCCTGCTTGGCCTTGACCACCCGGGCCTTATCTGGATTATCCATGATGCGCGGCACCACCACAGCGGCCAGAATGCTCAGGATCACCACCACGACCATAACTTCGATCAAGGTGAAGCCGCGCGGGCGGATGAGGCGGTCGTTCCGCCGGGAACGGCGGGAAACCGGTGGGTGAATCGGCATGGGTCAATCTCCAGAATCTGGTTTTCAACGGCGGGTCAGGCGCGGCCTAGTCGGTACAGGGCGATTTCGCCCAACAGATTGGGCCACAGCTTCGGCCCCAGCCGGGGACGGTGGGCATGGTCGAGGACCGTGCGTTGCAGGATGTCGATCCGCTTATTGCGGCACAATTGCTCGAAATCGTGAAGGGTGAACAGATGGATGTTCGGCGTGTTATACCACTGGAAGGGCAGGGTCTTGACCACTGGCATGAGTCCCTGCAAGGCGATCTGCGCCCGGCATCGCCAGAAACCGAAATTGGGAAAGGTCACGATGCCTTGCCGGCCTACCCGCAGCATTTCGTCCAGCAACGCTTCGGTTTGCCGGACGGCCTGCAGGGTTTGGGTCATGATCACGTAGTCGAAGCTGCTGTCGCCGAAGTCCGCCAGCCCCGCTTCCAGGTCGGCATGGATGACGCTCACCCCGGTCTGAATGCATTGGACCATGTTTGCGTTGTCGATTTCCAATCCATAGCCGCTCACCTGGCGGTGTTCGCGGAGATAGGCCAGCAGTGCGCCGTCGCCGCAGCCCAGGTCCAGCACTCTTGCCCCGGGCCGAATCCAGTCGCTGATCAGTTCCAGTTCAGGTCGCATGGGCGTTAACCTCGCGGGCAACCCGCGCCAGATAGCTGCGCAGTACCTCATGGTACAGTGGAATCGGCATCAGAAAGGCGTCGTGACCGTATTCCGAGGGAATTTCAGCGTAGCTGACCTCGCGCCCAGCCCTCACCAGCGCCCGGACAATCTCGCGCGACCGGGCCGGCGCGAACCGCCAGTCGCTGGTAAACGCGATGACCAGGAACCGCGCCTGGGTCCGGTGAAAAGCCGCCGACAAATCCTCGTCGTAATCCGCCGCCGGATCGAAATAGTCCAGGGTCTTGGTGATCAACAGATAGGTGTTGGCGTCGAACCGGTCTACGAAAGCGTGGCCCTGATGGCGCAGATAGCTTTCCACCTGAAATTCGGTATCGAAGTTGAAATTGAAATTCATTTTGCCTTCGCGCAGCTCGCGGCCAAACTTTGCACGCATGCCCTCGTCGGATAGGTAGGTGATATGGCCGAGCATCCGGGCCAGCATCAGCCCACGCCGCGGCACCACCCCGAATTCATAGTAATGGCCGTGGTGAAAGTCGGGATCGGACAGGATCGCCTGCCGCGCCACTTCGTTGAAGGCGATGTTCATGGCCGACAGGCGCGGAGCGGTGGCGATGACCAGGGAATGGCGCACCCGCTCGGGATAGGTAATAGACCACTGCATGGCCTGCATTCCCCCGAGACTGCCTCCGATGATCGCAGCCCACTGGGCGATGCCGAGGTGGTCGGCCAGCCGCGCCTGGCTGCGAACCCAATCTTTGACGGTGACGATGGGGAAATCCGGGCCGTAGGGCTTGAGGTTGTCCGGGTTGATCGCGGTCGGGCCGGTGGAGCCCTTGCAACCGCCCAGGTTGTTGCAGCACACCATGAAGAATTCGAGGGTATCCAGCGGTTTGCCGGGGCCGATGCAGTTATCCCACCAGCCCGGCTTGCCAGGATCGTCCTCCTCGTGGTAACCGGCGACGTGATGATCGCCCGACAGCGCATGGCAGACCAGAACGGCGTTGGTACGGTCGCCGTTGAGGGTGCCGTAGGTTTCATAAACGATTTCATAGTCCGCCAGTGATCGGCCGCAGTCCAGCGCCAGCGGTTCTTGAAAGCAAATGGTCTGGGGTGTGACCAGACCCACGGAATCCGGGGGAAAAGGGAGCGGCATGGGTTCCTAACCGTCGTGGTGAAATCCTTGGGGATGGGGAGAAAAAGGGGGACAAGTCTAATATGCGCCGGGTTTAGCGGCAACCGGGCGTAGTTTAGGATCAATAAACAACATTTTCAGTAGGTTAAATAATTCTTCCTTCCAGCGTCGCTCGAGGTTGCCGGCGGTTCGATTCCCGGCGGTAACCGCCTCGGTGCGGCGATGCGCACGCGCTTGTTGCGGCTGGTCTCGCCGGATAGCAGCCTCACTTGGTTTTTCGCCACCCCAAATAGCCTCGCCAGGAAATCCCGCAAATGCGCATTCGCCTGACCGTCCACCGGCGGCGCGGCGATGCGGGCCCGGAACCAGCCTTCCGCGGGTCCCGCCCACTGATCGCGGCCGGCGCGTGGCTGCGCCCGTACCTGTAGGATCAAGTCGGCGCCCTCCCAGCGGTAGCCGGCGGCCATGACCTCAGCGCAGCCCAGTTAACAGCCCAAGAAAATCCTGCAACAGCAGGCTGACAAAGATCAGCGCCACCACTACCAGCATCGGCGACAGGTCCACGCCGGAAATCGGCGGAAGTAGGCGCTGGGCTGGCTTCAGCAAGGGCGCGGTCAACTGGGCTAGCACCCGCGCCGCCGGATGACGGGGATCGGGGTTGACCCAGCTCAGCACCACCTGGATGATGATGCCCCACAAGTAGATGTTGATCAGCAGCTTGAGCAGTTCCATCACAGTCAGCAGCACCAGGCCGCCAACGCCAAGGGATTGGCGGAGCAGCAGGGCCACCAACAACACCTCGACGAATTGCAAGGCGAACGCCAGCACCACCGACGCCAGATCCATTCCCCGGTAGCCCGGCACGATTCGGCGCAGCGGCAGCAACGGGGGGTTGGTGATGCGGACCAGGAACTGCACCAGTGGGTTATAAAAATCGGCCCGAACCCATTGCAGCAGAAAGCGCAGCATCACCGCCAGAAGGTAAAACCCAAATAGGGTTTGAATCAGGAAGACCGTTGCGGTCATGGCTGGCTCCCTAACAGATCACCCAGTTCCTCGGATCGGTGGCGAGCGGCTTGCAATGCTCGGGCGATCAGGGGTTCCATCCCTCCATCGCTAAGGATCGACAACGCCTGCTCGGTGGTGCCGCCCGGCGAAGTTACCCTGAGGCGCAAGGTTGCGGGGCTTTCCGCGCTTTCCAGTGCCATCTTGGCCGCGCCGAAGGCGGTCTGGAGCGTCAACAGCCGGGCGGTGTCGGCATCCAGCCCCAAGGCCACACTCGCCTGCTCCAACGCTTCCATCAGCAGAAAGAAATAGGCCGGTCCGCTACCGGACAATGCGGTGACCGCATCTAAAAGGCTTTCGTCGTCCACCCAGACCGTGACCCCAACTGCTCGCAACAGCGATTCCGCCTGTTGCCGGTGTTCCTCGGACACAAATTCGTTCGCGAACAAGGCGCTGGCGGCGCTGCCGACCAGGGCGGGAGTATTTGGCATGGTTCGCACCAGGGCCGGCGATCCACCACCCAACCAACGTCGCAAATCCCGCTCGCGCACCCCGGCCGCGATGGAAATCACCAACGGTCGGCGCGCTTGAATGGTTGTAGCAAGCTGCCGGGCGACGCCTTGCAGAACCTGTGGCTTGACCGCCAGCACGACCACCTCGGCCTTGGCGGCGATTTCCGGGTTATCGGCGCCGGTATGGACCCCAAAGCGGCCGCGCAGGAATTCGCGCTGATCGGCGTTGGGTTCGGCGACCCAGAGTTGGTGGGGGTCGCTGCCGCCGGCAATCAGACCGCCGATCAGGCTGCGAGCCATGTTGCCACCACCGATAAAGGCAATGGGGGTATCTTTCATCTCCGCCTCATAAGTTCAAGACGTGGGTAGGCTTCGGGTGAAACCGGACACCGGTTCGCGAAGGGGCAGGTTCGACTACATCAGGGTTTTCCACTCAGCAGTCGGGTGATCCGTTCACTGATGCTGGCGAGCCGGTTGTCGTTCAGGTAAGCCTGATAGGCCTGCTGTTTGCGGTTGGTGTCGAGTTGCTGATAGGCCGTATAGGTGTCTGGCCAATTTTTGCGCAGGGTCTGTTCGAACGCCAACGGATCAAGTCCGGCCTCCAGATGGTCGGTTTTGACCTTAATAGGGTCGGTCAAAGGTTTTGGGGTGGATTGCTCCGGGCTGGTTATTAGAACCGCCGCCTGCCGCTTCGCCTCGACCTCGATTTCCCGCAGGTAGTCATCGTCTGCACCGAGCAAGAGTGGAATGGCCAGCAGCAGGCAGGGTATTCCGGCGCACGCGGCGGTAGGGAACGTTGAACGGGATGACGGCATCTTTGGGTTCTCGGGGTGGCGCATTGGGGCCGGTGGGCCGGAGGGGCGCGGTTCGGTCAATCGTTTACTTAGCATATCGTAAAGCCGCCAGTCAGAGGCGCGGTCCGAACAGGGCGGTGCCCACGCGCACCAAGGTGGAGCCCTCGGCGATGGCGGCTTCCAGATCGTCGGACATGCCCATCGACAAGGTGTCGAGCGCCAGTCCGGCCGCGATGAGCTGCTCCCACAAGACCCGCAGCCGGGCGAAGGGTTGTCGCTGCGCGACGAAATCCGCTGTCGGCGCGGGAATCGCCATCAGGCCGCGCAGCCGCAATCCCGGCAGCGCGGCGACGGCGGCGGCGACTTCGCCCACGTCGGCCACGTCCAGACCGTGCTTGGTGGATTCCTGGTCGATGTTGACCTGCAGGCAGACATTCAAGGGCGGCAGGGGTTCCGGTCGTTGAGCGCTCAGCCGCTCGGCGATTTTCAGCCGATCCAGGCTATGTACCCAGGCGAAATGCTCGGCGATGCTTCGGGTCTTGTTGGTCTGAATCGGACCGATAAAATGCCATTCCACTTCCAGCGCCGCCAGTTCGACCATTTTAGCCAGCGCTTCCTGAACATAGTTTTCTCCGAAGCAGGTCTGGCCAGCCGCCGCCATGGCAGCGATGGCAGCGGCTGGCTGGGTCTTGCTGACCGCCAACAGCCGCACCGAAACCGGCGGGCGCTGGAAGCGGAGTTCGGCGGCGCGGATGCGGCCCCGCACGGCGCGGAGACGGTCGGCGTAGTCAATGATCATGCGGGCGGGATTCCCTGGGTGGATGGCGCGGTCGCGAGGCTTTCCGGTAGATATATACTACTTTGAAATCCGATCCAGCGGCACGGCTCGCCAGCGGGCCGCCAACCTACGCCTAAGCGGGAGCAACCACCCATGAACCTCGACGAACTATTGAACTTTTCCGTAACCAACAACGCTTCGGACCTGCATCTGTCGGCCGGTCTGCCACCGATGATCCGGGTGGACGGCGATGTCCGACGCATCAACGTGCCACCGCTGGAGCACAAGCAGGTCCACGGTTTGATCTACGACATCATGAACGACAAGCAGCGCAAGGACTATGACGAATTCCTGGAGTGCGACTTCTCGTTCGAAATACCCAAGCTGGCCCGGTTCCGCGTCAATGCCTTCAACCAGAACCGGGGTGCGGCGGGCGTATTCCGCACCATTCCCACCAAGATTATGTCGTTGGAGGATCTGGGGTGTCCCCCGGTGTTCCGGGATCTGATCGATATCCCGCGCGGGTTGATCCTGGTCACCGGGCCCACCGGTTCGGGCAAGTCCACCACCCTGGCGGCGATGATCGACCATATCAACAAGAACGAGTATGGCCACATCCTGACCATCGAGGATCCGATTGAATTCGTCCATCAGAGCCAGCGCTGTCTCATTAACCAGCGCGAGGTGCATCGCGACACGCTGGGGTTCAACGAGGCCCTACGCTCGGCGCTGCGCGAGGACCCGGACATCATCCTGGTCGGTGAAATGCGCGACCGGGAAACCATCAGCCTGGCACTGACCGCCGCCGAGACTGGCCATCTGGTGTTCGGCACCCTGCACACCAGTTCGGCGCCCAAGACCATCGACCGCATCATCGACGTGTTCCCGGCCGGCGAGAAACCGATGGTGCGCTCGATGCTGTCCGAGTCTTTGCGCGCGGTCATCTCCCAGGCGCTGCTCAAGAAGAAGGGCGGCGGCCGGACGGCGGTGCATGAGATCATGGTCGGCATTCCCGCCATCCGCAACCTGATCCGCGAGGACAAGGTGGCGCAAATGTACTCATCCATTCAGACCGGCGCGTCTTCTGGCATGCAGACGCTCGATCAAGCCTTGCTAGAGGTGGTCAAGAAGGGATTGGTCACCCGCGAGGAGGCGACCACCTACGCTCAGAACAAGGCATCGTTCAAGATGATGTGAGGGGTCCAGCCGCTCCCGCTACTGAATCGCACGGGAGCGGCGCTCCCCACCCCTCACGCCTGGTATACCACACGCCCTTCCAGCAGGGTATGCGTCACCCGCCCTTGCAGTTCCCAGCCGATGAACGGGCTATTCTGGCCGCGACTGCGCAGGGTGTCGGCGGTCACGGGCCAGTCGGCATCGGGGTCGAACACGCAGACATCGGCCGGAGCGCCGACGCCCAGATGGCCGCCGTCCAACCCCAGAATCCGCGCCGGCCCCCCGCTCAGCCGTTCGATCAGCGTCGGTAGCGGCAATATACCGTCCCGGGCCAGCCGCAAACCCAGCGCTAGCAGCGTGTCCAGTCCGGAGACGCCTGGTTCGGTGTCGCCGAACGGGGCTTGCTTGGCGTCGGGTTCGTGCGGCTGATGGTCGGAGCAAAGCGCATCCAGCGCCCCGTTCGCCAGGCCAGCACGCAAGGCGTCCCGGTCGCGCGATCCGCGCAGGGGCGGCCGAACGTGACACTGGCTGTCGAAGCCGGTCAAATCGACCTCGGTCAAATGCAGATGGTGCATGGCGACATCGGCGGTCACCGGCAGCCCTTCGGCTCGGGCGCGTGCCACTAACTCCACGGAACGGGCGCAAGACAGCCGGCCGAAATGCACGCGCACCCCGATATCGCGGACCAGCTCGAGATCGCGGGCGAGGACGCCGGTTTCCGCCGCCGCCGGAATGCCGGGCAAGCCCATCCGGGTCGCGACCTGCCCTTCGTGGGCGACGCCATGTCCAAGCCAGGGATCGAGCGGGGTCAGGAATACGGTCAGATCGAAGGTGGCGGCGTATTCCAGCGCCCGCCGCAACACCAGGGTATTGGCAATGGGTCGGCCACCGTCGCCGACGCCGACGCAGCCGACCTCCTTGAGCGCCGCCATTTCCGCCAGCCGTTCGCCGCGCAGTCGGTGGGTCAGCGCCCCCAAGGTCAGCACCCGCGCAAACCCAGCGGCCTTGGTGCGACGACGAATCAATTCCACCACCGATGGTTCGTCGATCACTGGATCGGTGTCGGGCGGGCAGACCAGGGTGGTAATGCCGGCGGTGGCTGCTGCCCGGGTCTCGCTGGCGATGGTGGCTTTGTGCTCTTGACCGGGTTCCCGCAGCCGGGCGCACAGGTCGATCAGGCCGGGACAGACGATGCGGTCGCGGGCTTCTATCTCCTGATCGGAGGTGAAGCCGGCTGGCGTTGGACCGACCCCGGCAATGCGCCCTTCGGCGATGAATAGATCAAGAACCGCGTCGATGCCGTGGGCCGGGTCGATCAGCCGGCCGCCGCGAAGGACGATGCGCATCAGGCGTTCTCCCCGGCCGGTCGGGCGTGGTTGCCCAGGGTGATGGACATGATCGCCATCCGCACGGCGATGCCGTTGGTGACCTGCTCCAAAATGACCGAGTGTGGCCCGTCGGCCACTCGGGAGTCGATTTCCACCCCCCGATTGATCGGGCCGGGGTGCATGACGATGGCGTCTGGCTTGGCCAGCGCCAGCCGCTCCTCGGTCAGGCCGTAGCGCTGGAAGAATTCCTGCTCGGTCGGTAACAGCGCGCCTTCCATCCGTTCCTTCTGCAAGCGCAACATGACCACCACGTCCACGTCGCGCAGACCTTCTTGTGGGTTGTGAAACACGCGCACGCCGAGATTTTCCACGTAGGCTGGCAGCAGGGTGCGGGGAGCGATGACCCGGATATCGCCGGCGCCGAGGATATTGAGGGCGTGGATCAGCGAACGGGCCACCCGCGAGTGCAGAATGTCGCCGACGATGGCGACTTGCAGGTTGGGAAAATCCGGCTTGTGGCGGCGGATAGTGAACACGTCCAGCATGGCCTGGGTGGGATGGGCGTGGCGGCCGTCGCCGGCGTTGAGCACGGCGATGTGCGGCCTGACGTGGCGAGCGATGAATTCCGCCGCGCCGCTTTGCTCGTGGCGCACCACGAACATGTCGCATTGCATCGCTTCGATGTTGCGCAGGGTGTCCAGCAGGCTTTCGCCCTTGACCGTGGACGAATTGGCGATGTTGAGGGTGAGCACGTCGGCCGACAGACGCTTGGCCGCCAGTTCGAAGGTGGTGCGGGTGCGGGTGCTGGCCTCGAAAAACAGATTGACCACGGTTTTGCCGTGGAGGGTGGGGAGTTTCTTAACTCGTCGCTCGGCTACCCCGCGCAGCGATTCGGCGGTGTCGAGAATCTCCGTCAGGTGGCGGCGGCTCAGTCCTTCCACGGTCAGGAAGTGCATCAGCCGGCCCTGGCGGTCAAGTTGGATGTTGGTGGTGCTCATGGGGCAGTTTGGAGGAGCAGTTGCAGGGGTTCTGGGCCAGTGAGCTGGATGTGCTGGTCGGCGGGCAGTTCCAGCCGTGAGCCGGCCACATTGGCCTCGATCGGCAGTTCCCGGCCGCCGCGATCCACCAGGACCGCCAGCAGCACCGAAGCCGGCCGGCCGTAATCGAACAGTTCGTTCAGCGCGGCGCGGATGGTGCGACCGGTATAGAGCACGTCATCGACCAGCACGAGATGGCGTCCGTCCACGTCGAACGGCAGTTCCGAGGGACGAACCTGCGGATTGACGCCGATCCGGCTGAAATCGTCGCGGTAAAAGGAAATGTCAAGTCGGCCCGGCGGCGTAATGATGCCAAGCCGTTGTCTCAGCCGTTCGGCGATCCAGACGCCTCCGGTGTGGATGCCAACTAGCGCGGGTTCGGCGATGCCGCGCCGGGCCAGCAGCTCCCGTAGTTGCACCGCCATCGCTTCGATCAGGAATTCGGCGTCGCGCATGAGGCGTGGCTCCCATGGTGGTTGAACCAGCTTTCCAGAATGACCGCCGCCGCTTGAGCATCCAGCCCAAGATCTTTGTTCCAACGGCGGCCGGCGGCGGCCTCGAACCAGCGATGTTCGCCTTCCCAGGAGGTCAGCCGTTCGTCGATGGTTGCAACCGGCAGATGGAAGCGCCCCTGCAATTGGCGGCTGAACCGGAGCGCTGCGGTGGTGGTGGCGTTGGCGGTGTCGTCGGCGTGGCGCGGTACGCCGACCACCAGCCAGTCCGGCCGCCACTTCGCGATCAGCCGCGTGATGGCGTCCCAATCAGGGCGCTGCTGGCGGGTTGGCAGGGTGCGCAGGGGTCGGGCTGACCCGGTGACTGTCTCGCCGACCGCGACGCCGATGCGGCCGCGGCCAAAGTCGAAGCCCAACGCGACCCGGCATGACGGCGCGGCGGCCGGGTTCGTGCCGCGGTCAGCCATGTCCGGCATTAGTGGACAGTAGGTTCAGGTTGATGCCCAGCAGGGCGGCGGCGGCCAGCCAGCGCTGCTCGCTCGGGGTGTGGAACAGAATGTCGAAATCGGCGGGGCTGGACAGCCAGGAGTTTTCCGCCAACTCCCGTTCCAGTTGCCCAGGTCCCCAGCCGGCGTAGCCGAGCGCGACCAGGAGGCGGTCGGGGCCCTGACCGTCCGCTACGGCTTGTAGGATGTCGCGGGACGTGGTGATGCCGATGTGGTCGGTGACGCGCAGGGTGGCGTTCCAATGGCCGATGGGGCTGTGGAGGACGAAACCCTGCTCGGGTTGCACTGGACCGCCGTAATGGATCGGCGTCTTCGTCAGGTCGAACCGGGCGGTGGCGATGTTCAGGTGATCCAGCAGTTCTTCGAGGGAGAGGTCGAGGGGCCGGTTGATGACCAGTCCCAACGCGCCGTTGGCGTTGTGCTCGCTGATGTAGGTGACCGTTTGAAAGAAATTGGGATCGGCCAGCGCGGGCATGGCAATCAGGAACTGGTGGGTCAGACAGGTGGAGTCGGTCATGGTCATAGTATCGGAATTCGCCCCGCCCTTGACAAGCCGCGGGGGCAGGTCAGTTCCGGCGATAGCCGGGCGCGTAGACCGCCGCCAATCGGATTGCTTCCTCCAGGCTGAGGGAGTTGGCTGTTCCCGTGCCGGCCAGGTCGAACGCGGTGCCGTGGTCTACTGAAGTGCGGAGGAAGGGAAGGCCGAGGGTGATCGCGATGGTGCGCTGGAAATCCACCATCTTAGTAGCGATGTGGCCCTGGTCGTGGTACAGCGACAGCACGGCGTCGAAAGCGCCGTTCCGGGCCAGATGGAATACCGAATCAGCGGCGATGGGTCCCACGACATCGATTCCCAAAGCTCGGGCGGCAGCGACGGCCGGCTCCAGTTCCCTCGGTTCCTCATCGCCGAACAGTCCGTGTTCGCCGCCATGCGGGTTGAGTCCCGCCACCGCCAACCGTGGCCGGGGAAGGCCCAGGGCTTCCAGCGCCTGGGTACAGCGCTGGAGGTAGTCCAGCACCCGTTGCCGGGTGACCAGTTTAATCGCTCCCGCCAGCGAGACGTGCCGGCTGAGGAAGGACACCTTGAGGTCGAACACTTGGAACATGGTGAGCGGGTCGTGGGTTCCGGTCAGCCGGCCGAGCAGTTCGGTATGGCCGATGTCGGTCACTCCGGCGGCCTTGAAGGCTTCCTTGTTGATCGGGGTGGTGGCCAGCGCGTCCGCCTGACCGGCCTGGCACAGGGCCACGGCGCGTTCGATGAACTCATAGGCGGCACGGCCCGCGTTCGCCTGAACCTGGCCGAAGGCTACCCGCTCGGCGTCCAGGTTGGCCATATCCACCAGATCGATGACGCCGGGCTGATAGCTGCCCTGGGCGGGATCGGTCACGGCCCGCAGCGCCAAATCCAGCCCGGTGATTCGCAGCGCGCGGCGGAGGGCTCCTTCCGCGCCGATCACCAGGGGTTTCGCGGTTTGGTAAACGGCTGGATTCGCCAGTGCCTTGACCACGATTTCCGGGCCGATGCCGGCAATATCGCCCAGGGGAATGCCGATGATGCTGCGTTTCATGGGGGCGCCTCCGCGTGGCTAAGGAAGAAGTCCCGAACGGCTTGTGGAATTCCCTGGACTGAACAGCGGTCACCTTAACACCCATCAGTTTGCCCCAAACCATGGTTTCAGAGCCTTTCGGCAGGGTTCCTGCAACGGTAAATCAAACAGTTAATGCCGCTTTCTAACTGGTGATTCCGACTATTTTGAAAACCGATAGGTGGTGAGCAGCGGTCACAGGATGATGCGGTCCAGAACCGCGACGGTGATATACTTTACCGCTTTCGCAAACGGGTGGGTTCGGGCGGCGCGGCTTCCGCGACCGTCTTTTCGTCATTATGAATGAGTACCAGCATGGCAGAGAATCGTTATCTTCTGAACGCGCAACTGGCGCAAATGCTCAAGGGCGGCGTCATCATGGACGTGGTCAACGTGGAACAGGCCCAAATCGCCCAGGAAGCGGGCGCGGTGGCGGTCATGGCCCTGGAGCGGGTGCCGGCCGACATCCGCAAGCACGGCGGGGTAGCGCGGATGTCCGATCCCGGCCTGATCAAGGCGATCAAAGAAGCGGTCACCATCCCCGTCATGGCGAAGGCACGCATCGGCCATTTCGTGGAAGCGCAGATCCTGCAAGCCTTGAAGATTGATTATATCGACGAAAGCGAGGTGCTGACGCCAGCCGATGAGGAATGCCACATCGACAAGACCCGCTTCGACATTCCCTTTGTGTGCGGGGCGCGCAATCTGGGCGAGGCGCTGCGGCGAATCGCCGAAGGCGCGGCGATGATCCGCACCAAGGGTGAGGCCGGCACCGGCAACGTGGTTGAGGCGGTGCGCCACATGCGCACCATGAATCGGGAAATCCGCCAATTGGCCGCTCTGCCGACCGAGGAGATCATCAGCTTCGCCAAGGTAAACGGAATTCCCTACGAACTGGCGCTGGAAGTGAAGAAGCTGGGTCGGCTGCCAGTGGTCAACTTCGCTGCTGGAGGTATTGCTACCCCCGCCGACGCTGCGCTGATGATGCAATTGGGCTGCGATGGCGTGTTTGTCGGCTCCGGCATTTTCAAGTCGAGCGATCCGGCCCGCCGCGCCCGCGCCATCGTCAAGGCCACCGCCTATTTCAACGATCCCGAGCAACTGCTGGAAGTCTCGATGGATCTGGGCGAGCCGATGGCCGGCTTGGACGTAGCCACGATGGCCAGCGAGGAACGGCTGGCGGGACGGGGCTGGTAATGGAAGCGTTCGCCGGCCCCGGTGGGATCGGCGTGCTGGATTTGCAGGGCGGGGTGCTGGAGCACCTCGATCACCTGCGGCGGGTGGGCGCGCCGGCGCGGCCAGTCAAGCGAGCCGCCGAACTCGACGGCTTGACGGGATTGATCATCCCCGGCGGAGAAAGCACTTGCCTTTCGCGGCTGCTGGATATCTTCGGCCTGCGCGAGGTGATCGAGCAACGCTATCGCGAGGGTCTGAAGCTGTGGGGCACCTGCGCCGGGGCGATCCTGCTGGCGCGGGAGAGCGTCGGCGAAACCCCATTTTTCGGTCTGATGGACATTACGGTCAACCGCAACGCCTTTGGCAGCCAGCTCGACAGCTTCAACCGCGAGGCGCTGGCGCCGGCGGTGGCCCGCGAGCCGATTCCGCTGACCTTCATCCGCGCGCCGAAGATCGTGCGAGCGGGGGAGGAGGTGCGGGTGTTGCTGCAACTGGAAGACTACATCGCTGCGGCGGAAGATGACCGGATACTGGTCACAGTGTTTCATCCCGAATTGACGCCCAGCCTGGCGTTTCATCGCTACTTCGCCCGAAAGTGCGGCCTGAACGTGGTCGGCGGCGATGATGCCGGCCTCGATCCCGAATGGACGCCGCATAGTTGGATGGATTTCAGCTATCACGTCTGACCACCCCTCACCCCGGGCCCCACCCCACAAGGGGGTAGGGGAGTATGCAGTCATGTCCCTCGATCCTCCCGACCGCGACCGCCAAACCGCCCGCCGCAAGGCCGGTTACGAGCGCAAGCAAGCCCGCGCACGCCGCGAGAAGGGCTTGCTGATGGTTTTCACCGGCCCAGGCAAGGGCAAGACCACCGCCGCTTTCGGGATGGTATTACGTGCCATCGGTCACGGGTTGCGGGTGGGCGTGGTGCAGTTCATCAAGGGTGGGCAGGACAGCGCGGAGCGAAAGGTGCTGAGCCGGTTCGAGAACGTGGATTTTCAGGCCATCGGCGATGGCTTCACCTGGCTGACCCAGGACCGGGAACAGGATGTCGCCACGGCGGAACGGGCCTGGGCCGAGGCGGAACGGATGATCGGCGATCCCTGTTATGATCTGGTCATTCTGGATGAGATGAGTATCGTTTTGAACTACGGTTATCTCGATCTGGCGCGGGTCCTGGCGGTTTTCAGTGCCCGGCGGCCTGAGTTGCATATCGCGGTTACCGGGCGCAACGCCCCGGAAACGCTGGTGGGCTTGGCCGATCTGGTAAGCGAGATTCGCGCCATCAAGCATCCCTATCGGGAACAGGGCGTGAAGGCGCAAAAGGGGATTGAATTCTGAAGCCTCATGGGAACTTTATCCTTTTGGAACAGGCTTTCACTCTCAAGGTATTGCCGTCGTTCTTCAGCGAGCTTTGCAAACCAGCGGGAAATTGATGAGGTTATTTGGAAGTAGCCTATTCGATCAGTGACTTAGCTAAGGCCGAATCTCAATCGGCGTGCCGTCGGGGATTGCGCGCCAGAGTTCCTCGATTTCGTTATTGGTCACCGCGATACAGCCCGCTGTCCAGTCTCGTAGCCGATGGAACGGCCCCAGGGAACCCATGCCGTTGGGGAGACCGTGAATCATGATGTCCCCGCCGGCCGATCTTTTTTGCTTGGCTGCGAGGGTGGCGTCCTCGGGGCTGGGATAGGAAATGTGCAAGGCGCGGTGATAGTCACTGTGCTTCTTGCGAAAGTCGATTTTGTAGCGGCCTTCGGGGGTTTTGTTGTCGCCCTGGAACCGTTTGGGACCCTCCGGTTGTTGGCCCAAGGCGATGTCATAGATCTTGATCGGAGTATTGTTGCGAAACAGAGTCAGTTGGCGAGCTTTTTTCTCTACCAGTATCTGGTCGGCGATGCTGTTGACGGGTAGCGGCGAGTCCGGGATCCGGGGTAATGGGCGGGTCTGTTTCTCCAGGATCGCTACCTTTTCGGGAGCACTGTTAGCCGGAAGCTGTGTGCCCGGTGGTTTGGGCATCTCCGGCGCGGTTTTTTCCACAGGCTTCCGGTCGGCGACGGGTTGGGCAGGCTGCGGCGATTGTAGATACCGGTATATCGCAATCCCGCCGTTGATGGCCGTTAACAAAAGGGTAATGGCTAGGATAATTCGAAATTTCATGGCCGATTCCGTGATCGATCAGAAAAGACACAACATTATTTTGGCCCATTTCAGTTAGCCAGCCAACAAATGTTCCAGCAACCGCAAATCCAGATGGGTCTCAAAGGCGTCCGCCAGCCTGTTTATACCATCTTCTCGTAATTGCCGATAATCCGGCGTTTCCCGCACCGCCAGCCCCGCCCAGCGCAACAGCGCATCGCGAGCCGGGGCTGCGTCGAACAGACCGTGCAGGTAGCTGCCGAGAATCTGGCCGTCATCCGACAGTACGCCATCCATTCGTCCATCATTCAACTGCATAGCCGGTTTCGCCAGGGCGGGACCGGAGCTAACACCAGCATGGATTTCGTAACCGGCGACGAAAGCATCGTCGAGAAGCAGTCGACCCTCGACTCGATAAAGCTGCTTTTCCGTCTCCAGGGTCGTCTCGAAATCTAGGAATCCAAGACCCGGACTGCTGCCCGGCTCGCCTTCCAGCCCTTCCGGATCGAGAACCGAGCGCCCCAGCATCTGAAAGCCGCCGCAAATCCCGATCACTTTACCGCCGTACCGTAGATGACGCTGGATGGCTGCATCCCAGCCCTGTTCGCGAAGCCGGCGCAGATCGCTGCGCGTGCTCTTGCTGCCGGGCAGAATGATGAGATCGGCGGGCGGAATGGCTTGGCCCGGCCGTACCCAGCGGACTTCGACCTGCGGATGTAGTCGTAGCGAGTCGAAATCAGTGTGATTGCTGATCCGCGCCAGCACCGGAACGGCCACCCGCAAGCGCTCGGCGTCCTTGGTCACGCCGGGCTCGCGGGGCAGGGCGTCCTCGGCTTCCAAATGCAGTCCTTGCAGCCAGGGCAGCACGCCCAATACCGGCTTGCCGGTTTCCCGCGTCAACCAGTCCAGCCCCGGTGTCAGCAGGCTCACGTCGCCCCGGAAGCGGTTGATGATCAGTCCCGTGATCCGCGCCCGTTCGCTGGGCGCCAGCAGGGCCAGCGTCCCGTACAGATGGGCGAACACCCCGCCCCGGTCGATGTCCCCGACCAGCCACACCGGACAGTCCACCGCCTCGGCGAAGCCCATGTTGGCGATATCCTTGTCGCGCAGATTGATTTCCGCCGGGCTGCCCGCGCCTTCCACCAGCACCACATCGTAGGCGGCGCGCAGTCGCTCGTAGGATTCCAGCACCGCCTGCATCGCCACCGGTTTGTAATCGTGATAGCCGCGGGCGTCCATGTTGGTCAGCGCCTTACCGTGGATGATCACCTGTGCGCCGATGTCGGTGTTGGGCTTGAGCAGCACCGGATTCATGTCGGTGTGCGGCTCCAGAAAGGCGGCTTGCGCTTGCACCGCCTGGGCGCGGCCGATTTCGCCGCCGTCCACGGTGACGGCGCTGTTGAGGGCCATGTTCTGGGGCTTGAAAGGAACTACCCGCACGCCGCGCCGCGCCAGCAGCCGGCACAGACCGGCGACCATGACGCTTTTGCCGGCGTCGGAGGTCGTGCCCTGAATCATGAGTGTCTTGGCGTTCATGGTGGGATTTTGACGGAAACGCTCGGTTTTTGGCTACACTAGCGCCACCGATAAGACCCTCGCTCCCAACCCTTCTACCACAAGCAGGCGAGGGACGACTTTCTCCAATAGCGCGATGCGATCGAACGACACCCCACACCCCCAGCCCCTCTCCCAGAGGGCGAGGGGGGCTTTATGTTAACTGCCCTGCTTTGCCTTTGCGCGGTCTTGCTGGACCGCTGGCTGGGCGAGCTGCGCCGCTGGCATCCGCTGGTGGGTTTTGGTGAACTGGCGCGGCGAGTGGAGGCGCTCGGCTACGGTTCTCCGGGGTTGAGCGCCGATGCCCGGCGTAGGCGCGGAATCAGTGCAGTGATCCTGCTACTAGTCCCTTTCACCGTCGCAGCCTGGCTGTTATCCGCGATTCCGTTGCTGGGTCTGGCGATGGCGCTGGGCCTGCTGTATCTGGCTATCGGCGCGCGCAGCTTGGAGGAACACGCCGAGGCGGTGGCGACGGCGCTTCAAGCCGGTGATCTACCCTTGGCGCGTGAGCAGGTCGCCAGGATCGTCAGCCGCGATACGGACGATCTTGACGAGGAGCAGATCAGCCGGGCTGCGGTGGAATCGGTGCTGGAAAACGGTTGCGACGCGCTGTTCGGCACCCTGTTCTGGTTCGTGCTCGCAGGCGCGGCGGGTGCGACGCTCCACCGGTTGGCCAACACGCTCGATGCGATGTGGGGTTACCGAACTCCGCGCTACCGGGATTTCGGTTGGGCGGCGGCGCGGCTGGATGATGTGTTGAATTGGCTGCCGGCGGGGCTGACCGCGTTGAGTTATATGGCGGTGGGAACCCGGCCGGCGCTGGCTTGGCGCTGTTGGCGCGGACAGGCGCCAGGCTGGAAAAGTCCCAATGCCGGGCTGGTGATGGCGGCGGGAGCGGGGGCGTTGGGGCTGGCGCTAGGCGGGCCGGCCCGCTATCACGGCGAATGGCAACAGCGCCCCGCACTGGGCGAGGGCTTGGCGCCGCGAGCCGAGGATATCGGCCGGGCCATGGCGTTGGTGCGGCGAGCACTTTGGCTGTGGTTGGGGGTGATCGTGCTGGGAGGGGTGGCCCTTGCTTGAACATGGCGGTGGCTTGCGGGTGGCGGCTGAGCGCTACGGCATTCCGTTGAACGATTGGCTGGATTTGTCCACCGGCATCAACCCCCAGGGCTGGCCGGTTCCGCCGATCCCAGCGACGGCCTGGCAACGCCTTCCGGAACCAGACAACGGTCTGGAAGCGGCGGCAGCAGCCTATTACGGCGTGGAATCCCTGCTGCCGGTGGCCGGTTCGCAGGCGGCGATTCAGGCCTTGCCGCAACTGCGCCAGCCGGGCCGGGTTGGGGTGTTGAGTCCCAGCTATGCCGAACATGCCCAAGCTTGGAGACGGGCCGGGAATCGGGTTGAGTTGTTGCCAGCCGAAGCTCTGGACGCGGCGATAGAGCGGCTGGACGCCCTGGTGCTGGTCCATCCCAACAATCCCACGGGCGTTCGTTTCCCGCCGGACTCATTGTTGGGTTGGCGGGCGCGGCTGGCGGCGCGCGGTGGCTGGCTGGTGGTGGACGAGGCGTTTATGGACGCCACTCCGGAGGAAAGCCTGGCGCATCAAGCCAGCCTGCCGGGACTGATCGTCTTGCGCTCGCTGGGCAAATTCTTCGGACTGGCCGGGGCGCGGGTCGGGTTCGTGCTAGCCGAACCGGCGCTGCTGGAACGGTTGCACGAAAAGCTGGGACCGTGGACGGTAACGGGTCCCAGCCGATGGGTGGCGTCGCGGGCGCTGGCCGATTACGCCTGGCAGACAGTGATGCGGAGCGGTCTGGTCCAGTCCGGCAAACGGCTGGAGGACCTGCTGAGAGGGCAAGGTTTGCCGACGGCGGGCGGTACGGCCTTATTTCAATGGATGCCGATACCGGAAGCCGAATTCTGGCAGAACGCTTTGGGGCGAAGCGGCATTCTGGTGCGCCGCTTCACCGATCCGCCGGGATTGCGGTTCGGATTACCAGGAGCGGAATCAGCTTGGCTTCGGCTGGAATTGGCGCTGGCCGGGGCGCGCGCCGAACGGTTGCGGGAGCTTTGAAGGAAAAGCGGGATAACCCAATCACAGATGATGAAAACAATGGCGGAGCTACTTAATCCAGTCGGCGAAGTGTATCTGGTGGGGGCTGGTCCCGGCGATCCTGAATTACTAACCCTGAAAGCGCTGCGACTGATGCGGCAGGCCGACGTCGCAGTCTACGACAGGTTGGTCGGCGCGGAAATTCTGGCGCTGCTGGAGCCTCGAGTCGAACGCATTTTCGTCGGCAAGGAGCCGGATCACCACACACTGCCGCAGGACGACATTAACCAGTTACTGGTGGAATTGGCCTTGCGGGGCAAGCGGGTGTTGCGGCTCAAGGGCGGTGACCCATTTATCTTCGGACGCGGCGGAGAGGAGATCGAAACGCTGATGACGGCGGGGATTCCCTTTCAGGTGGTGCCCGGCGTGACCGCCGCCGCTGGATGCGCAGCCTACGCCGGCATTCCGCTCACCCACCGCGATTACGCCCAAGCCTGCGTTTTCGTGACGGGCCACCTCAAGGACGGCGCGTTGGATCTGAATTGGCCGATGCTGGCGCAACCACGTCAGACCGTGGTGTTCTACATGGGGCTGAAGAGCGTACGCCACATCTGCGAGAAGTTATGCGAGCAAGGCCTGAGCGCCGACATGCCGGCAGCGCTGGTGGAGCAGGGCACCACGCCCAGGCAGCGGGTGTATTGCGCCACGTTGGCCACGTTGCCGAAGGTGATCGGCGGCTCTGGCGTTCGGTCGCCTGCGCTGCTGATCGTCGGAGAGGTGGTGAAGCTGCATCCGCAACTGTCCTGGTTCCAGCCCGCCGCCAGCGCGCGGTCGGAAACGCCGGTTGGCATCCCGGTCGACTAGCGCTCTTCACCGGCCGCGAAAGAAACCCTCCGATGCTGGGGCGATGCCCGCTGGTTTGGGATGGAAGGGGGGGTTGGGTTTGGCCAGCGGGCCAGTGCGCGGTGGCGCGGGAGGGATGGGCTGGCGGCACGCTGGCCACGGCTCGCACGGCCAGGGATGCGGCGGATAGGGTGGATGGGGCGGATAGGGCCGGGGAAATGGGTATGGATAGGGGTAGGGCGGTGGATAGCGGTCGAGGATGAAGTGGTCGCTATCGTCAATTTCCTGTTGCTGCTGTTGTTGTAATTGCTGATTCAACAGATCGTTCTGTAACTGTTGGTTCGCTTGTTCCAGATTGCGGATCGCCTGTTCCTGTCGCGCCTTTTCGGCCGCCTGACGTTCCCGGGCCATCTGATCGGACAGCGCGTTGAGGCGCGCGATTTCGGCGGCCGAGTCGGCGTTGGCCGGCGTGGCCGGCGATGGCGGGGCGATGTCGAGGGTTTGCACCGGAGTCGCGTCGGCCGGTTTCTTCTGGCCGTAATGGACCTGACCGCTGGCGTCGGTCCATTTGTAAACTTGTGCTTCGGCGATGCCGACGCTGGCCGAGAGCAGCAGGGCAATGATCGCAATGGGTAGCCACTGGCCGTTCATGGTCGATTCCTCGGGTCGATTCCGAATGAATTGGAACATTAAAACTCTATTTGGTTCAATAGCTTGATAAGTCATCCGGAATGCTGGGCCGATGGTCGAGGGGCGTGGCATGGTGAGTTCGGGCAGTAGTCGCTAGAATGCCCCGCTTTGTTTTGACCGCGATCACAAGGAGTATGCTTGGACACTCTGTTAATTCTCAAGGCGCTGATACTTGGCCTGGTGGAAGCCGCCTCGGAATTCCTGCCCATTTCCAGCACCGGCCACCTGATCATAGTCGGGGATTTCCTGGCGTTCACCGGTCCGCGCGCCGAGACCTTCGAGATTTTCATTCAACTGGGGGCCATCCTTTCGGTGGTCTGGATTTACCGGGTGCGGATCCGTGAAACCATTGGCCATGCCGGCCACGATCTCCAGGCGCGGCGGATGCTGCTGAATTTGGTGATCGCTTTCATGCCGGCGGCTTCGCTAGGCTTTTTCCTGCACAAGTACATTACCCAGTACCTGTTCAATCCAGTGACTGTGGCTATAGCGCTAGTGCTGGGCGGCGTCGCGATTCTGTTGATCGAGCGCTTTGCCCGGGCCGATCGGGTGCTGGCGGTGGACGATATGCGCTGGCAGGATGCGTTGTGGGTTGGCATCGCCCAGAGCGTGGCGCTGTTTCCGGGCGTGTCGCGGTCGGGCGCGACCATCATGGGTGGGATGCTGGGCGGGATGTCGCGGTTCGCAGCCACCGAGTTTTCGTTTTTTCTGGCGATTCCGACCATGTTTGCCGCAACCTTCTACAGCCTTTTTAAGGAATGGCACAACCTCACCCTGGCGGATGTGCCAATGTTCGCGGTGGGGTTCGGGGCGGCGTTCCTGGGTGGACTGGCGGTGGTGCGCTTCCTGCTGGCGTATGTCGGTCAGCATAGCTTCGCGCCGTTCGCCTGGTACCGAATCGTGTTTGGCGGCGTGCTGTTGGCTTATTTCCATTATCATCCCTGGGTGTTCGAGGGCGGATGAACGGTATCGAAGTACGCCGGAAAATGGGAACGTTCCATCGGAGTGGCGCGGACCGATGAACAATGTGTTTTCCGAGGCGTGGATGCGCGAGTACGCTCGACTCTGGAACTCCGAGCAAGCGATGGTCAGGGAGCTGACCCGGCAGCGGTTCACCGCGGTGGTTAGGTATGGATTTCCCGACGAGACCGATCCGAACAGCTTGTTAGTGGTAGCGCGAGGCCTGGTGGAGCACGCAGGCCGTTACGATGGCCGCGAGCTGGACTGGGATTTGCGGGCGGTGCCGGCAGACTGGGCCCAGTGGCTGAGCCAAAGCTTGGATCTGTCTGGTATGCTGGTTGCGGTCGGTACCAACCGCCTGCAAATCCGCAAGGGCGACCACATGCGCATCCTGCGAAAGCCGCCACTGGTCGGTGCGTTGCTGCGGGCGTTCGCGCTGATGCCAGAGGTGCGGGTGGCCGAAAAGAAACCGTCGTAAGCAACTTCTCCGCAGGAGCCAGCAGTCGGCGGGAAGGGCTAAGATCATTATCTTGAGGTTGTTTAGAAATCCGCCCGGATTCCCCCAGCGATGTCGACCATTTGTTGCCCCTTTTTAAAGAAGGGAGCTCCAAAGGGGCGGGGAGATCCTTCCAGGTATCGCTACGTATTGAGTTTTGTTCAACATCTTAAGCAGCCAGGTTTTCCTGCTCCAGCCGCCGCCGAAACGCCGCGTAAAACAGCACCGGGATAAAGATCAGCGTCAGCAGGGTGGACACCATGATCCCGAAGATCAACGAGATCGCCAGCCCTCGGAAGATCGGATCGTCCAAGATAAACAGCGCCCCGAGCATCGCCGCCAGCGCGGTCAAAATGATCGGCTTGGCCCGCACCGCGCTGGAACGGATCACCGCTTCCTGAAACGGCACGCCGTTCGCTACTTCCAGATTGATGAAATCCACCAGCAGGATCGAGTTGCGCACGATGATGCCGGCCAGCGCGATCATGCCGATCATCGAGGTGGCGGTGAACTGGGCGTGCAGCAGGGCATGGCCGGGCATCACGCCGATGATGGTCAACGGGATCGGCGCCATGATGATCAGCGGCGCCAGGTAGGAGCGGAACTGCGCCACCACCAGCAGGTAGATCAGGATCATGCCCACGCCATAGGCGATGCCCATGTCGCGGAAGGTTTCGTAGGTGATCTGCCACTCGCCGTCCCACTTCAGGCTGAAGGCGTAGGGATTGTCCGGCTGGCGGATGAAATACTGTTCCAGCTTGCCGCCGCCGATGGGCTTGTCGAGCAAGGTTCCAAAGATTTCGAACATGCCGTACAGCGGGCTGTCCAGCTTGCCGGCCATGTCGCCGAACAGGAATACCACCGGCAGCAGGTCCTTGTGGTAGATCGCGTTCTCGCGCTGCGTTTTCTCGACCTCGACGATTTCCGACAGCGGCACCAGTTGACCGCCCTGACCGCGGGTCTTCAGCGACAGCACGCTGGCGGCGTCGGCCTGGTCGGCGGTAGGCAGTTGCAGCCGCAACGGAATGGGGTACTTGGCGATACTGGAGTGCAGGTAGCTGACATCCTCGCTACGCAGGGCGGTGGCGAGGTCGGCGGCAACTGCTTGCTGCGACACGCCGAGCAGGGCGGCCTTCGCCCGGTCCACGTGGGCGATCAGCCGCTCGGACGACGCTTCAACCGTGTCGTCCACGTCCACGATATCCGAGCGTGGCGCTGAATGATTGCGCGTACCTGCTTGGCCGCTTGAATCTGGCCGGGATAATCCAGACCGTAGACTTCCGCTACCAGCGGCGACATCACCGGCGGGCCGGGTGGAACTTCGACGACTTTGACGTTGGCATCATATTGTTTACCGATGGCCTGCAATGGGCTACGTACCGACAAGGCGATATCGTGGCTCTTGCGCTGGCGGTGTTTCTTGTCCACCAGATTCACCTGAATATCGCCGACGTTGGCCCCGGCGCGCAGGTAGTACTGGCGCACGAGGCCGTTGAAGTTGATCGGCGCGGCGGTGCCGGCGTAGACCTGATAGTCAGTCACTTCCTCGACCGTGGCCAGATGGCGGCCCAGTTCGCCCAGCACCCGCGCGGTCTGCTCCAGCGTGGTCCCTTCCGGCATGTCCACGATCACCTGGAATTCCGACTTGTTGTCGAAAGGCAGCATTTTCAGCACGACGAGCTGGAAATACGCCAGACTGACCGAGCCGCCGATCAGCAGTAACACGCCGATGCCCAGCAGCCAGCGCAGTGGCCGGCTCTTTCGCCCGCGCAGGAACGGCCCGACCACCCGCCGGAACAGACGGTGGGAGAAATCCTCTCGATCCCTATCATCCTCGGCCTGTTCTCCTCCCTGGATAAGGAGGGGTGGCGCGTCAGCGCCGGGGTGGTTCGAGCCTTTCGGGGGTGAGGACGCGTGTTTCTCCACAACCTGCCGCAGTACCTTGTAGGTCAGCCACGGCGTGAACACGAAGGCCACCGCCAGTGAGATCAGCATGCCCATGCTGGAATTGATCGGGATCGGGCTCATGTACGGTCCCATCAGCCCGGAGACGAAAGCCATCGGCAGCAGGGCGGCGATCACGGTGAAGGTCGCCAGGATGGTCGGACCGCCGACCTCGTCCACCGCCAGCGGAATCGCCTCGACCAGCCTGCGCCCACCGAGATGGAGGTGACGGTGGATGTTCTCGACCACCACGATGGCGTCGTCCACCAGGATGCCGATGGAAAAGATCAAGGCGAACAGCGACACCCGGTTGAGGGTGAAACCCCAGGCCCATGAGGCGAACAGGGTAATGGCCAAGGTCAGGATCACCGCCGCGCCGACGATGATCGCTTCGCGCCAGCCCAGCGCCACCAGCACCAGCGCGATCACCAGTCCCGTGGCGAAGACCAGCTTGGTGATCAGGGTCATCGCCTTGTCGTTGGCGGTGACGCCGTAGTTGCGGGTGATGGAGACGTTGATCCCCTCGGGGATGGCGGTGCCCGTGAGTTGCTCGACCCGTTGCAGAATCTGATCGGCGATGTGCACCGCGTTCTCGCCCGGTTTTTTGGCGATGGCCAGGGTCACGGCGGGGAATTCGCCCTTGACCTTGATGCCGCTCACCTCCGCGGCGGGCCCAGTTCCCAGCCAGACATAGCGTTCCGGCGTGTCGGAGCCGAGACTGACCTCGGCCACGTCGGCCAGATACACCGGCGCGCCCTGGTGCAGACCGACCACCAGCGTGCCGACTTCGGCCGCATCCACCAGGAAACTCCCGGCCTGCACCGGAATTTCCCGGTTGTCGCCCACCAGCGCCCCGGCATCGGTCGAGGCGTTGGCGGCTTGCAGCGCGCGACGTAAATCCGCCAGCGCCAGCCCGTAACCAGACAGCTTGGCTGGATCGAACCGCACTTGCACGACCCGGTCAGGCGCGCCGATGGTGTAGAGATCGCGGGTGCCGGGGACCCGCTTCAGCTCGGTTTCCAGGGTATGCGCCACCCGCGCCAGATCGTCGGCGCCGCGCCCCGGGTCCTCGGTCCATAGCGTCAAGCCGACGATGGGCACGTCGTCGATGCCCTTGGGTTTGACGATGGGCTGGCCGACCCCGAGATTGGGCGGCAGCCAGTCGGCGTTGGAATAGAGTTTGTTGTACAAGCGGACGATGGCGTCGGTGCGCGGCTCGCCGACGGTGAATTGCACGGTCAGCACCGCCAAACCAGGCCGGGAGACCGAGTAGACGTGCTCCACGCCCTCAATTTCCGCCAGCATCTGTTCGGCCGGACCGCTGACCAGCTTTTCCACTTCCTGGGCGGTGGCACCGGGGAAAGGGATGAATACGTTGGCGAAAGTGACGTTGATCTGCGGCTCTTCCTCGCGCGGGGTGACCAGCACCGCGAACACCCCCATCAACAGCCCCACCAGCGCCAGCAGCGGGGTGATTTCGCT
>CAVOKM010000019.1:0-151452 GCA_963696515.1 uncultured Gammaproteobacteria bacterium | reverse complement strand
TCAAGCAGTTCGATCAAGCACAACGGATGATGAAGAAGATGAAGGGCGGAGGCATGATGAAGATGCTGCGTGGCTTGCAGGGCAAGCTGCCGGTTGGGGCGCTGCCGCCGTTAAAGCCCTAACCCTGCAGGGCAATCGCGCTAGGGGGTAGGCGGGGCTTAGCGGGCCGAAGAGTAGGCGCCACCGATACGCATCGTTGCAGGCAGCGCAGCGTTTGCGGCGGCGCAGGCTTTTGTGAGGCGGGCCGTTGCGGTGCAGGAGGTTCAACCCCATGCGGCGCATCAGGGCCAGGTTTTCCGCGGAGTGATCCTTCCGAGCGCGGCAGGTATCCTCGCCGAATGGCCCGTCCAAGACCCAGTGCTGGGCGTTCTCGATGGCCCAATGGTCGCGGACGGTGGCCGCGAACCGGTCCCGCTCCGGGAACGAGCACAGGAAGTAGCGGCATTCGGTGCTGGTATTCTCGCCGATGAGCCGGGTGGACTCGACCCGGCCGACGGCCTGGAGCCCGGCCCAGTCCGGTAGGGCGTAGCGGCGGGTCTCGATCCGGCCGTGGTCTTTCTCCACCGTATCCTGGACCGGCAGGCGTCCGCGGCCAACTTCGGTATCGAGCCAGAGTCGGACGTCTTCGCGCCAGGTGGGGTGGTTGTCCTTGAGGGCCAGCACGTAATCGGCCCCGGCGTCCGCGATCTGGCGGGCGATGGCTTTCTGGCAGCCCAGGGCGTCGATCGACACCACGGCCCCGTGCAGGTCGAGCAGCGCCAGCCGATCAGGGATGGCGGTGATTTCATTCGACTTCCCCGCCACCGCCTGCTGCGCCAGCACCCACCGCGCCCGCCCGGCAAACGCACTCATCAGGTGGACCGCCGGGGTCGTCCTGTCCCGACTGCCCCACAACGTTTTCCCATCCAGGCAGACCTGCTCGCCCACCAACCTCGGCAGGGCCGCCGTCGCCCAGGCGGTGATGGCCGCCGCGAACGCCGCCGGCTCGAGCCGTCCCAGCACGTCGCTCCAGGTGTCGTGTGAGGGAATGCCTTTGGCCAGGTCTAGAAAGCCCCGCAGCCAGGCTTCCTTCTCTTCGGCGAAGTCTGCCATCCCCACCCAGTCCACCACCCCGCTCAGCACCGCGCACAGTACGATCATCACGATGTCATTCAGGGGGTGCAGCTTGTTGCGGGTCTCCCGGCGCGGATCGGGCAGGTCGGCAAAATACGGGCGGGGATCGGGTAGCATCGGCCACATCAGTTCTCTCCACAGGATCAACCCATCCCCCTACCCCGTCGGTCAGTCCCTTGTCAACCCCTCACATAGCGCGATTGCCCTGCCGAAGCATCCCCGGGCGCGTGCACTGAGCCAGCTCACTCGATAAACTTTAGATAATAACATTGGGTAAACCCCCGGCTCTGCCGGGGTGACAGTAGAAGTTTGACAGTTCCGAGAGTATTCCCACAGGGCCACTTCTTGGTGTATTGCCAATGGCCGTGCTAAGGAAGAGCCTCTCAGCAACAGCAGGGTCTCGTAGAAGTCAGGGAATATTAACGAAATACAGGCTGAGTGCAGCAGTGATCAGAGATGATTTTCTCGACCATTAGATCAGTTTCTGGCGCCGATAGACCACCTTCAGGTGGTTCCCATGAAGGGGCCGCGTTAGCGACCCCGATAAGCCGCTTTGAGCGGCTCATAAACGAAAGCCCCCGGCTCTGCCGGAGGATGGTTACTATTCCCTAGCTTTGCTGCCAACCTCACTCCCTCCCGGTTCCCCCCGGCGCGCTCGTCCCCCAACGCCCCAATCGTTTATGGATTCGCCCCACTGCGGTGCGCTATCATTTCGCTTACGATAACGCGACCTTCCCCGCGACCCGACATGACCGTCGACTCCGCAGCCCCGACCAACGATCCGCCTTCTCCCTGCATCGGCGTCTGCGTCATCAACCCTCAAACCCAGCTCTGCGACGGTTGTTTCCGTACCTTGGACGAAATCGCCGCCTGGTGGGACTACACCCCAGACCAGAAACGCGGTGTGCTCGCCCAGACGGAAGCACGGCTGGCGTGCATCATGGATGGCGTGTTCTTCGACTGACGCCTGGATTGCAACTTATTCCCTATTTGCCCGGAGGATCCCATGCCGCTTTCTGCTTCTGTCCCGCGCCAGTTGCTACATCGTCGGATCGTGCAATGCTCGGGCTACCGACGCGAGGATGGACTGTGGGATATTGAGGGCCGAATAGTGGACACGAAAACCTACTCGTTTCCCAACGAGGATCGGGGAGGAGCCATTCAGGCTGGCGAACCGCTGCACGATATGTGGATTCGCCTGACGGTGGACGATCAGTTCCAGATCCATGATGTGGAAGCCCGAACCGACGCCTCGCCATTTGGTCTCTGCCCCGCCATTACCGACCGTTATCGAAGACTGATCGGCGCGCGCATCGGGCCGGGCTGGTCGCTCAAGCTCAAGGAATTATTCAACGGCATACAGGGCTGCACCCACCTGACCGAGTTGCTCGGTCCGGTCGCCACCGCCTCTTTCCAGACGGTCTATGGCCAGCGTTACGATGAGGAAGACGCCAAGCCAGCCGCCCTTCGGGGGCCACCGCCGGTGTTGAACACCTGCCATGCCCTGGCCAGCGACAGCCCGGTGGTGAAAAAACGCTGGCCGCGGGTATACAACGGGCCGGATCGGGAGCTTGACCAACACCACCAGCCGTTGCTGGACGGCATTACCTGAACCGGTCGGAAAGTTGAGGCTCCGGGCTTCAGACCGCCTCTGGCTTGGAATCGCGCGCCAACAGAATTTCCACCGCCCGGCGGGGGGCCTGGCCCTGATACAGCACTTGATTCACCTGTTCGGTAATCGGCATTTCCACCCGATACCGACTGGCCAGCCGCAGCGCTTCCCGCGCGGTGGCCGCGCCCTCCACCACCTGCCCGATGGCCGCGAAGGCCGCCTCGGCAGTTTCCCCCCGGCCAATCGCCAGACCGAAACGGCGGTTTCGCGACTGGTCGTCGGTACACGTCAGCACCAGATCGCCAACACCGGTTAGCCCCATGAAGGTCTCGCGCTGGCCGCCCACCGCCAGACCCAGCCGCGCCATCTCCGCCAGCCCGCGGGTGATCAGCGCCGCCCGGGCGTTGGCGCCGAAACCCAAGCCATCGGAGATGCCGGCGGCGATGGCCAGCACGTTCTTAACCGCCCCGCCCAGTTCCACGCCGATCACATCGGCGCTGGTGTAGGCGCGCAGATTGGAGCCGTGCAGCAGGGCCGCCACCCACCGGGCGTAAGCCGGGTCCCCGGAAGCGACGGTGACTGCGGTTGGTAACCCCATCGCCACTTCGCGGGCAAAGCTGGGTCCCGAAATCACCGCCGCCGGCCAGGTCACGCCAAGGATTTCCGTCGTAATCTCATGCAGAAACCGACCCCCACCGGGTTCCAGACCCTTGGTGGCCCAGGCGAAGCCGGCGCCTGCCGGCAGCTCCGGCCGCAGCCGGGTCAGCGTGACCCCGTAGGCCTGGCTGGGCACCACCGCCAGCGCCAGATCGACGTCGGCCAGCATTTCGGCCAAATCGACCCCAACGGTCAGGGCCGAGGGGAAGGAAATGCCGGGAAGATAGCGACGGTTTTCCCGCTCCCGGAGCAGCGGCGCGATTTCATCGGGATCATGACCCCATAGGCGTACCGTGTGACCGTTGCGGACCAGCAGCAACGCAAGAGCGGTGCCCCAGGAGCCGGGGCCAAGAACTGCGACCGTGGCCACGGCAGTCATTCGTTAATGCGTCTAATGCGTCGCCGGCGGCGCGGCCCCCACGGCATGGGCCTGTTGCTGCTGCAGGCGTTGCATGTACATGCCGTCAAAGTTGATCGGATTAAGCAACAGAGCCGGGAAACCGCTCTTGCCGATCAGGGAGGCCAGTTCCTCGCGGGCGAAGGGGAAAAGAATGTTTGGGCAGAAAGCGTGCAGCATGTGCCCCATTTGCGGCTCGTCAAAACCTCTTAGGGTGAACAGGCCGCCCTGCTGGACCTCGGCCAGATAGGCGGTGCGTTCGCCGACCTTGGAGGTGATGGTCAGGGTCAGCACCACCTCGAAAAGATCCTCCGTCATCGGCGTGGCGCCGGTTTCCAGCCGCACCTCGGTCTGCGGTTGCCATTGCTCGGTAAAGATCAGCGGGGAATTTGGCGTCTCCAGCGACACGTCCTTCAGATAGACCTTCTGGATTTCAAAGTGCTGGGAAACCTGCGGTTGATCGCTCATGCGAATACCTTGTTAAAATTATGAGTTAAGTCTGACAATTACCCGCCACTAATCGGTGGGTGCATGGGTTGTTTCAGGAATGGATCTCGCTCGCCGCACCGGTCCAGCGCAAACTGTTCATCTCAACCGCCGAATTGCGTTCGGCAACTTCCCGCCACCACCGCGGATCGCGGTTCGTATCCATCACCGAGCGGGCCGCCCCCCTGTGGTCCAGTTTGGCCCGCGCGAGTCGGCGGAAAGGGAGCTATCCTTGGAGGCATACATCACGATGTTCGGCATGGCCAAGCATAAGAGGGACCCTCAGGACTTCTTGCGACTGACTGGCAAGCGGGCGTCCAGCCAGCTTGGCAGGCCTCCGTTCAGGCTGTGAACGTTGACAAAGCCGTTTTTCTTGAGCAGGGCGCAGGCCGATTGGGAAACCGAGCCACTGCGGCAGTAGACGATAATCGGTTTATCCTTGACCTTGGCCAGTTCGCCCAAGCGGTCCCGCAAGGCGCCAAACGGAATATGGCGGGCCTGCGGGATATGACCTTCCTTGTAGTCGCTCGCGTCGCGGATGTCCACAATAGCGGCATCCTGATCATTGATCAGCCGCAAAACGTCAGAGGCGTCAAGGGCGCTCACCCCTCGGATCTTGCTCAGCATTTCGCCGCCAATCAGCATGCCCAGGATAGCGAACAGCGCCAGGAACAGCAGCCAGTTGTGCAGGGCGAATTCGGTAAAATCGCTCATGGCCTTCCTCAAATCGAGCAACTGGCTCGATCGTCGCCGGCCTTCCTGACGCCCAACTTCAACAAGATCGCCTCCGCCGGGCAGAAGCCGGTGAAGCCGCTCTGGAACAGGTTGAAGCCGACGAAAGCAGTGAACCACAACCAGTAGCTGCTGTGATAGAGCGGGCTGGCCGAAGCCCCGAGCAGCAGTGACAGCAGAATGAAGGATCCGGCCATGATCCGGATGATCCGTTCGCTATTCATGGATTGACCTCGTCAAAGATTAAAAGCTGATTCCGGATTCCGGGAAACCATTAGCGCGATGATTCATTCCCGGGCACAAAAGACCTCTCGCATCATACCGATCAGGCGCAGGGTGCGGGCGTCGCCCACCCGGTAATAAACCCGGTTGGCGTCCTTGCGGCAGGTCAGGATACCCTTGTCCCGCAGGATGGCCAGATGCTGGGAAATATTACTCTGGGAGGTGCCGACCTGCTCGACGATATCCTGAACGCTGACTTCCCGATCACCCAGAGTACAGAGAATCTTGAGCCGCAACGGGTGCGACATCGCCTTGAGCGAGCGGGAGGCCCGTTCGATATCGTCGTCGCGGGTCATCAGCAAATCCGGCGGGAAACCGGAATTGATGCCATTTCGCGCCATACTGGCGTATTCGCCGCGCATCATGCCCCGACCGCGCCTCGTCCAGGAATCTTGTTCATTAGCATAACTGAATATAGCGATACTGAGAAGTTGAGAACACCACCGAATCGCCCGGAACCGGGGTTTGGCTGGCGCTATCGACTGACCGGGGGTATGATTCCTCCGTGAATATTCCATAGCGATCCGGATGGCCCACGCTGGATCCGATAACGACAACAACCACGCTGAACGATAAGGAGGCTTGCATCTCATGTATAAAATCGTGCTCATCCGCCACGGCGAAAGCCAGTGGAACAAGGAAAACCGCTTCACCGGCTGGATCGACGTGGACCTGTCCGAAAAAGGCGTCGAGGAAGCCAAGAAAGCCGGCCAGACTCTCAAGAAGGAAGGCTATGTCTTTGATGTGGCTTACACTTCGGTGCTCAAGCGCGCCATCCACACCCTGTGGAATGTGCTGGACGAGATGGACCTGACCTGGATCCCAGTGCATCGGAGCTGGCGGCTCAACGAGCGCCACTACGGCGCGCTGGCCGGTCTGAACAAGTCCGAAACCGCCGCCAAGCACGGTGAGGAGCAGGTGAAGATCTGGCGGCGAAGCTTCGATATCCCACCCCCGGCCTTGGAGCCGAGCGATCCACGCTTTCCCACCAACGATCCGCGCTATGCCGATCTTGACCCGCGCGTGCTACCGGCCACCGAAAGCCTCAAGACCACCATTGATCGGGTGCTGCCTTACTGGCACGACGTCCTGGTGCCGACCATCCGCTCTGGCAAGCGGGTGGCGATCGCGGCTCACGGCAACAGCCTGCGGGCGCTGGTCAAGTACTTGGATGACATGTCCGACGAGGCCATCGTCGCCCTGAACATCCCGACCGCCGTGCCGCTGGTCTACGACCTCGACGCCAACCTGCGGCCGATCAAGAAAGGTGGCCAGTATCTGGCCGATCCCGAGGAACTCAAGAAGTTGATGGACGCCGTCGCCAACCAGGGCAAGGCCAAGTAAGCGGAATTTGCCCACCCTCCCGCATCCGCCTCGTCTCCGCGCTGGTTGGCAAGACCGGCGCGGGGGGTTGCCTTCGAAGTTCCCCCGCTTTCGCGCCGATTTCCCCATTCCTGTTGCAATTTCCGGGGGTCTCCTGTTGTCTTACGCGAGAACGAGGCTAAATATCCCTGGTCATCCTAGCCGCGATTCAAAATGGTTTCTGGAGTGAAGATGAGTGCTGCAACCCGACAAGGTCTGGCGCTGGTGTTGAGTTTTCTGGCGGGCTTTTCTGTGACGGCGGTGCATACGGTCTGGGCCGAAAAGGAAACGCCGCCGGATAATAAACTGCCGCTGGATGAGTTGCGCACGTTCACCGGCGTGCTCGACGCCGTCAAGCAGGATTACGTCGAGCCGGTCAAGGACAAGGATCTGCTGGAAAACGCCATTCGCGGCATGTTGAGCAATCTCGACCCGCATTCCGCTTTTCTCGACGCCGAGGCGTTCCAGGATTTGCAGATCGGCACCTCCGGCGAGTTCGGCGGCCTGGGCATCGAAGTCGGTCAGGAAGACGGTTTTCTCAAGGTCATCGCCCCGATCGACGACACCCCTGCCCAGCGGGCCGGCATCCGTTCCGGCGATCTGATCATCCGGTTGGACGATATCTCGGTCAAGGGAATGCCCCTCTCGGACGCGATCCAGCGGATGCGCGGCAAGCCGAACACGGCGATCACCCTGACCATCGTGCGGGAAGGCGTGCGCAAGCCGCTCAAGTTCAAATTGATCCGGGAGATCATTCAAGTCCGCAGCGTCAAAAGCCGCCTGCTGGAACCTGGATTCGGCTATCTGCGCATCACCCAGTTCCAGGCCAAGACCGCTCCGAACCTGCGGCAAGCCTTGCAGGAAATCGAACAGCAGAACCGGGGACCGCTGCGGGGGGTAGTGCTGGATCTGCGCAACAATCCGGGTGGAGTGCTAAACGGCGCGGTTGATGTCGCCGATGATTTCCTCGAGGAGGGCGCCATCGTCCAGACCAAGGGGCGGGGCAACGGCTCCGACCAGAGCTTCAAGGCCACTCCAGGCGATCTGCTCAAGGGCGCGCCAATGGTGGTGCTGGTCAACGGCGGCTCCGCGTCGGCTTCGGAAATCGTCGCCGGGGCGCTACAGGACCACCACCGCGCGCTGATTCTCGGGGAGCGCACTTTCGGCAAGGGTTCGGTGCAAACCATCCTGCCGCTGGGCAACGGCACGGCGGTCAAGCTGACCACCGCCCGCTACTACACGCCGAACGGCCGTTCCATCCAGGCCGAAGGCATCGAGCCCGACATCAAACTCAAACCGCTCAAGATGGCCAACGGCGACGACGGCCTTGATTCGGATGCCGTCAAGGAAGTCGATCTGACCGGCCATTTGCGCAACGATGGCAAGAGCCCGGCTGAAAACGTCCCGGTGAAGAGTGCGCCCGACGTCAGGGCCACCGGCGTCGAGGGCGATCTGGCGCAAAGCGACTACCCCCTGTACGAAGCATTGAACCTGCTTAAGGGCATGACCCTGTTGCAAAACCGCAAGAACGGCTGAGCGCCGACCGCCCAGCCCATCCGGAGGAGACACCGTCCATGGCCACCGTTCTCATTCCCCTCGCCCAGGGCTGCGAGGAGCTGGAAGCCGTCACTCTCATCGACTTGTTCCGCCGGGCGGGTATCACCGTGACGGTGGCGGGACTGGAAGCCGGCCCGGTGACCGCTTCGCGGGGCGTGGTGCTGATGCCAGAAACCACCCTGGACCAGATCTTGGATCAGGATTTCGACCTGGTGGTGCTGCCGGGCGGCCTGGGCGGTGCCCAGCGACTGGAGGCGGATCGTCGGATTGCGCCGCTGCTGCGGAGGATGACGGAACAGGGCCGCTACGTGGCTGCCATCTGCGCCGCACCGCGCGTACTGGCCAGCGCTGGACTGCTGGAGGGCCGCGAAGCCACCGCCTATCCGGGCATTCTCGACGGTCGGACCGACCTCAGGCTAAGCAGCGCCGCCGTGGTGCGCGACGGGACTTTCATCACCTCGCGCGGACCGGGCACGGCGATGGATTTCGCCTTGACCCTGATCGAACTTCTGTGCGGCCGAACCACGCGCGACGAGGTGGAAGGCGCGTTGCAGCGCTCGTAGGAGGTTCAGCCATCCCTCGGCCAGGCGCTAATCATCAACCCAACGCCGATCCCGCCCAGCAGCCAGCTCAGCAGCGGGCCATGCCACAGGCTGACGCCGCTTTGGGCGTCGAACCCCAGAATCACCGCCGCGCTGACCATCAGCGCCGCGCCCGCGGTTGAATGAACGCTGCGCCGGTTGGCCCGGCGCAGCTCCCGGCGCAGGTGCTCCATCTCCTGCTTGCGCAACCGCACCGTAAGCTCCCCGTCGCTCGCCCGTTGCAGCAGCCCATGAATCAGATTGGGCAAATCCGGGGTCTGATCGGCCCAGCGCGGGATTTGATATTTTACGCGGTTGAGAAACGACAGCGGCCCAACCCGGTCGCGCATCCAATTTTCCAAGAACGGCTTGGCGGTTTTCCACAAATCCAGCTCGGGGTCGAGCTGTCGGCCCAGCCCCTCAATGTTGAGCAGGGTCTTTTGCAGCAGCACCAGTTGCGGCTGCACTTCCATGCTGAAGCGGCGCGCGGTCTGGAACAGGGTCAGCAGAAACCCGCCGAAGGAAATGTCCTTGAGCGGGCGGTCGAAGATCGGCTCCGACACGGTGCGGATGGCGGATTCGAATTCATCGACCCGCGTTTCTGGCGGCACCCAGCCCGACTCGATGTGTAATTCCGCCACTCGCCGGTAATCGCGGTGGAAAAAGGCCAGAAAATTCTCGGCCAGGTAATGCTGGTCGGTGGGGCTCAAGGTGCCGATGATGCCGAAATCCACCGCGATGTAGCGTGGGTCGGCCGGGTCGTCGGCGTTGACGAAAATGTTGCCGGGATGCATGTCGGCATGAAAAAAACTGTCGCGGAACACCTGAGTAAAAAACACCTCCACGCCCCGCTCCGACAGCTTCTTGAGATCTACGCCGCGCCGGCGCAGTTCGGCGAGGTCGCCCACCGGAATGCCATAGATCCGCTCCATGACCATGACCTCGCGGCGGGTCACCGGCCAGAACACCTCGGGAACGTACAAAATCGGCGAATTCTGGAAATTGCGCCGCAGGTGGCTGGCGTTGGCGGCCTCGCGCACCAGATCTAGCTCGTCCAGAATTGTCTTCTCGTATTCCTTCACCACCTCCAGCGGCCGCAATCGGCGGCCTTCCTTCCAGTAGCGCTGGGCCAGGCTGGCGACGATGTACAGCAATTCAACGTCGCGGCGGATAACTTTCTCGATGGCCGGACGCAACACCTTCACCACCACCTCTCTGCCATTCAGCAGCCGGGCGGCGTGAACTTGAGCGATGGAGGCCGAAGCCAGCGGTTGCGGATCGAATTCGGCGAACACCACTTCCAGCGGCTGTCCGTAGGCTTTCTCGACAATCGCCCTAGCTTGCTCGCCGGGGAACGGCGGCACCTGGTCCTGCAGCTTGGCCAGTTCCAGGGCGATGTCGTCCGGTAGCAAATCGCGGCGGGTGGACAGCATCTGGCCGAATTTGACGAAAATTGGTCCCAGATCCTCCAGCGCCAGCCGGATGCGCTCGCCACGCGAGAGGTTCGATTCCAGCCGCCGCAACCAGTTCCACGGCAACAAATGGCGCACGAAGCCAATCGGCCGGAACAGGTGAGTGGCCAAAATGATGTCGTCCAGGCCGTGGCGCACCAACACCCGGTTGATGTGCAGCAAGCGCAACAATTGGGCGGGACCAAACATGCCGTTTTCGCGTCTCGGCTGAAGGGAGAGGGATCAGACCAGATCGCCGCTCGCCAACCATCGGCGCAGGCGTTCGATCCGCGCGGCCAGCCGGTCGGCATCCTCGCGCAAGGCATCCACATCGCTCAGGAACTGCTCGACCGCGGGCCGCGGCGGCAAGACTCGCAGTTCCCGCTGGAGATATTCACCGCCAGCGCGGCGCAGGGAGTCGCCGGCGTTCTGGCCCCAGGCCCGGAACTCGCGCCAGAACCGACCCACCTGATGGGCGGCGGCATCGCCGAGCAGTCGGGAAAGCTGTTCTTCCCAGTCGATGTCCAAGCGCGCCAGCGCGGTCTGGAACTCCCGACCCACGGCGGCGTCACCCTCGATGGTGATATCGCCGCCGGAGGTTCCTCGACCGCGCCATTGACGGCTCAGAGCCAGCGGTGTGCCCCGAATGCGGACGGCCGGCTCGCCGTCGTACTGGTCCAGCACGCGAACGCCAGAAACGCCCGGCAACAGATAGAGCGTTAGACCCAGGCCTTCCGGCTCGATGGCGATAACCTTGCCTTCCAACGCGGCTAGTCGGGACGGGAGGCCGGGGTCTAGCCGCAAACCCAAGTTGAGCGCGGTTTCCAGGCCGGCGGCGATGACAGCGGGCGTCAAGCAGCGGTCCTCATAGTCAAGCCCGAAGAAGATCCATCGGCGGATTTAGAACTTGTAACCGCGATGCACCGCGACCACGCCGCCGGTCAGGTTGAAGTACTGGCAGCGCTCGAAACCCGCCGCCTCCATCATTTGCAACAGCGTGTCCTGATCCGGATGCATGCGGATGGATTCGGCCAGGTAGCGATAACTGGCAGCGTCATTGGCCACCAGCCTGCCCAGCGCTGGCAGCACGGTGAACGAATAGAGGTCGTAGACCGGCTTCAGGCCCGGCGCAACCGGATGCGAGAATTCCAAAATGACCGCCCGCCCGCCCGGTTTGAGCGCGCGATACATGGCCGCCAGCGCCCGTTCCTTATAGGTCACGTTGCGCAGCCCGAAGGCAATGGTGATGCAATTGAAAGTATGGTCGGGAAACGGCAACTGTTCGGCGTCAAGTTGCGCGTAGGCCACATTGCCGATAACGCCCTCGTCCACCAGCCGCCGCCGACCCTCGCTCAACATGCTCGCATTGATGTCGGACAACACCACCAGCCCCTCTGGCCCCACCCGCGGCAGCATTCGGCTGGTCAGATCGCCGGTGCCGCCGGCCAGATCCAACACCCGGTCGCCGGCCCGCACCCCGCTGACCTCGATGGCGAAACGCTTCCACAAGCGATGGACGCCCAGTGACATCAGGTCGTTCATCAAATCGTATTTGCCGGCGACGGAATCGAACACGCCGGCCACCTTGCGGGCTTTCTCGCTGGCGGCCACTTTCTGGTAGCCGAAATACGTCGTCTCAGGTTGGTCCATGATTTTCGGAGGCCTCCACCCCACACCCCCCAACCTCTTTACCCTCACGGGGAGAGGGGAGCTAATCGTGCTAGGGAAATCAAACCTGGCGCTGATAGCCGGCCTCGGCCAGCCGGCGCAGGTAGTCTTGCCACTGACTCTCCCGGTCCCGGCCCAGGTCATACAGGATGTTCCAGGAATAAAGGCCAGTCGAATGGCCATCGTCGAACACCAGCCGAACGGCATAGTTGCCCACCGGCTCGATGGCGCTGATGTTGACGTTCTCCTTGCCGGTAACCAGCGTCTCCGTGCCGGGACCGTGCCCTCGTACTTCGGCGGAGGGCGAAAACACCCGCAGGTACTCGCAGGGCAACTCGAAGCGGGTGCCATCCTCGAACGCGACTTCCAGAACCCGAGACGCCTGATGCAGTTTGATTTCAGTGGGACGGATGCTCACGAGTGAGTCTCACAGGATATAGCGGGTCAAATCTTCGTCCTTGATCAACTCGCCCAGATGGGCGTCCACGTAGGCGCAATTCACGGTCACCGCCTGGCCGGCCCGGTCGGGCGCTTCGAAGGAAACGGTTTCCAGCAGTCGCTCCATGACCGTGTGCAGCCGGCGGGCGCCGATGTTTTCGGTGCGCTCGTTGACCTGATAGGCCACCTCGGCGATGCGCCGGACTCCATCCGCCGCGAACGCCAGCTTGACCTCCTCGGTTTCTAGCAACGCCGCGTACTGCTCGGTCAGCGACGCATCAGGCTCGGTCAGAATCCGCACAAAATCCTCGGTGCTCAGGGCGTTCAGCTCCACCCGGATCGGCAACCTGCCCTGCAACTCGGGAATCAGGTCGGAAGGCTTGGCCAGATGGAACGCGCCGGAGGCGATGAACAGGATATGATCGGTGCGCACCATACCGTACTTGGTTGAGACGGTGCAGCCTTCCACCAAGGGCAGCAAATCGCGCTGTACGCCCTCGCGCGACACGTCCGGGCCGCCGTATTCACCCCGTTTGGCGACCTTGTCGATCTCGTCGATGAACACGATGCCGTTCTGCTCGACCGCCGCCAGCGCCCGCAGCTTGAGTTCCTCCTCGTTGATCATTTTGGCCGCCTCCTCTTCCTGGAGCAACTTGAGAGCGTCCTTGACCTTGAGTTTGCGAGTGCGGGTGCGCCCGGTGTTCAGGTTCTGAAACAGGCTTTGCAACTGGCTAGTCATTTCTTCCATGCCGGGCGGGGCCATGATCTCCACCCCCACCGGCCGAGCGGTGACTTCAATCTCGATCTCCCGGTCGTCCATCTCGCCCTTGAGCAGGCGCTCGCGCATTTTCTGGCGGGTGACAGAGTGATCCGGCGAGGGTGGCTCGTTGGCGAAGCCGACGCCGCTGCGCGGGCGGGGCAGCAAGGTGTCCAGCACCCGCTCCTGGGCGGCCTCCTCGGCGCGGTGGCGGACCTTGTGGGTCTCTTCCTCGCGCACCATTTTCACCGCCATGTCAATCAGATCGCGAATAATGGATTCCACGTCGCGGCCAACGTAGCCGACTTCGGTGAACTTGGTGGCCTCGACCTTGATAAACGGGGCGTTGGCCAGCTTGGCCAAGCGTCGGGCGATTTCGGTCTTTCCCACCCCGGTCGGTCCGATCATCAGAATGTTCTTGGGCGTAATCTCGTTGCGCAGTTCTGGCGCCACCCGCATCCGTCGCCAGCGGTTGCGCAGGGCGATGGCCACGGCCCGCTTGGCGGCGTCCTGACCGATGATGTGCTTGTCCAGTTCCTGGGCGATTTCTCGGGGGGTCATCTCCGACATAACTCGGCTACCGTCTTGGGGGTGAGGCGAAAACAGCGTGGCGAGCGCGCCGGTTGCGAATTCCGGATCACGCGCCCGCCAGTTCTTCCAGGGTGAGGTTCCCGTTGGTGTATATGCAGATGCCAGCCGCGATTTTCAAGGCCTGTTCGACGATGGTTCGAGCATCGAGTTCGGTGTGTTCCAGCATGGCCTGGGCGGCGGCCTGAGCGTAGGCGCCCCCGGAGCCAATTGCCGCCAGATCGCGTTCAGGTTCAATCACGTCGCCGTTGCCGGAGATAATCAGAGTCGCGCTGAGGTCGGCGACGATCAACAACGCTTCCAGTCGTCGCAACATCCGATCGGTGCGCCAATCCTTGGCCAGTTCCACAGCGGCGCGGGTCAGATTGCCGCCATGCTTTTCCAGCTTGCCCTCGAAGCGTTCGAACAGGGTGAAGGCGTCGGCGGTGCCGCCCGCGAATCCGGCGATCACCTTATTCTGATACAGCCGGCGCACCTTGCGGGCGTTACCCTTCATCACGGTATTGCCCATCGTCACCTGGCCATCGCCGCCGATCACGACCCGACCGCTGCGGCGCACGGCGATCACGGTGGTGCCATGCAATGATTCCATGCTGTTGCCTCTCGGTTTTGCGCGGGATTGTACACAACTGACAGCGGGAGAAATGGAACCGACCGCGGAATTCTCAAGGCCGCGGGGCAAAAAGAAGCCCCGGTTACAAGGGGGAATGGAACCGGGGCGAATATCGTATCCAGTTCAGCGAACCGGATATAGCCCGCTCAGGGAGGGAAGCGGACAGGCGTAAGGGCTTACGCTTAATGGCTATGATGGGGATTATCCGAAAAAGTTCAATGGCGCTCAGCGCGAGCGCTGATAGGTTCCCACCAATTCGGTACTGGCCAGGACATGCCCTTTCATGGCCTGGTCCACCACGGCCCTGACGGGCTTGCCGAGATCCGGCAACACGGTATCCAGCGCATAAAGCTTGTGGAAGTAGCGGTGCCTGCCGATCGGCGGACACGGACCGCCATAGCCGGTGCGGCTCCAGTCGTTTAACCCTTCCCGCGTTCCTGGCGGCAGTTCGCGGGATGCCACACCTTCCGGCAATCCCGCCACCGAGGGTGGAATGTTGTACAGCACCCAGTGAACCCAGGTCATGCGCGGCGCGGTGGGGTCGGGCGCATCCGGATCGTCTACGATCAGGGCCAGGCTCCGGGTTCCGTCCGGCAGGCCAGACCAGTGCAGTTCCGGCGACACATCCCGTCCGTCGCACGTCAGGCGGGCAGGCATCGAACCGTTATGAGTGAAAGCCGGTGAACTTAGCGTCAGAGTCATTTTGGTCTCCTTTCGGTGACATAAAAATTCTTTGATCATTTATTCCCGCGTCTTCGGCCGAAGCCGAAGGTTGCGGCGGGGTTTGCGTTTTGGCGCTTTGTCTCCGAGTTCAGCGTACAGATCGTGTTCATCGGCATCCACAATCCGAACCTCAACGAACTCACCGACCGGCAATGCCGTGCCATCCTGGATGAACACCACCCCATCGATTTCGGGCGCGTCGGCGCTGGACCGGGCGACGGCACCGCCTTCCTCGTCGTGCGCATCCACCAGCACCTTTATGCTCTGCCCGACCTTGCCCCGCAACCGCTGGGCGCTGATCCCGGCCTGCAACGCCATCAAGCGACCCTGCCGCTCTTGCTTGACCTCCTCAGGCACCGGATCTGACAAGGCGTTGGCGGCAGCGCCGTCCACCGGCGAGTAGGTGAAACAGCCGACCCGGTCCAATTCCGCCGCTTCCAAAAACTCCAGCAGTTGTTCGAAATCAGCTTCCGTCTCGCTGGGAAAGCCGACGATGAAGGTGCTGCGCAGGGTCAGATCGGGGCAAATCTCCCGCCAGCGTCGGATGCGCTCCAGAGTATTCCCCGTGTTAGCCGGGCGCTGCATCGCTTTCAGAATTCGCGGGCTGGCGTGCTGCAATGGTGCGTCCAGATAGGGCAGCACCCGACCTTTCGCCATCAACGGGATGAGTTCATCCACATGGGGATAGGGGTAGACGTAATGCAGCCGCACCCACGCGCCGAGTTCACCCAAGGCGGCTGCCAGCGAGGTCAGGTGCGTCTTGAGCGGGCGGCCATTCCAGAACCCGGTGCGGTAGCGAAGGTCCACCCCATAGGCGCTGGTGTCCTGAGACACGACCAGCAGTTCCCGGATACCGGCCCGGACCAGATTCTCCGCGTCCCGCAGCACTTCGCCGACCGGTCGGCTGACCAAATCGCCTCGCAATTGAGGAATGATGCAGAACGTACAGCGATGGTTGCAACCTTCGGCGATCTTGAGATAGGCGTAATGGCGGGGGGTAAGCTTGATCCCTTGCGGAGGTAACAAATCCAGGAACGGATCCTGCGGCCGGGGGAGATGGGTGTGGATAGCCGCCATCACTTCCTCGCAGGCGTGAGGGCCGGTCACCGCCAGCACGCTTGGGTGCAAGTCGCGCACCACGCTCCCTTTCGCGCCCAGACAGCCCGTGACGATCACCCGGCCGTTCTCCGCCAGCGCCTCGCCGATGGCGTCTAGCGACTCGGCCACCGCCGCGTCGATGAAACCGCAGGTGTTGACCACCACCAGATCCGCTTCCGGGTAGGTTGGCGCGATCCCGTAACCCTCGGTCCGCAACCGGGTCAAAATCTGCTCGGAATCCACCAGCGCCTTGGGGCAGCCGAGGCTGATAAAACCGATCCTGGGTTCGTGATTCATCAAAATTTCCACCCGATAAAGCTTGATAGAGAGCGGCGTTGGCATAGCGGCGGCCGGGCAAATCGGAATTCAGGGCGGGTTTGGCCTTGCGGCTTAACCCCAAAACTCGCTATAGTTTATTGGTTTAGTAGCCCGCCAGGGACTCATCTGCTCGCGCCTCCCCGGCGCGGATCGGCCCACCGCACTGTGAAGGTTTCGGCATTCATGAAGAAAGACATCCATCCCGCCTACCGCGAAGTGGTGTTTCAGGATATCTCCACCGACTTCTCGTTCCTCACCCGGTCCACGATTTCCGCCAAGGAAACCATCCAATGGACCGATGGTAAGAGCTATCCCCTAGTAAAAGTGGAAGTGTCCAGCCACTCCCACCCGTTTTACACCGGCAAGCAGAAGATCGTTGACACCGCCGGCCGTGTGGACCGCTTTCGCCGCAAGTACGGCCTATCCTGAAACCTCCCTCACCCTCCCGGCTCCACCGCTCAAAGGCATCCCAACGATGCCTTTTCTTATGCCCCGCTCCCATCTCGGCCGAGGATTTTGCGACAAAACCCCACATGTTGGAGTATCATTGCTCGAGCTTCGGAAAAAGATATAAGACGCTGATAAATGCCAGAATACCGCTGCTGTTGGCGACAGTGACCACGACAGCGGCGGTCGAGCTTGATCCGACCCTACCACCCCACTTTTGGAGGTTACTGCATGACAACGATCACCTTTAAGGATGATGTCAACGGAAAAGCGGTGCAGATGCCGGTGCTGGAGCCAACCTACGGCGCTCCCGTGGTGGACATCGGCAGACTGGCCAAGGAATTCGGTTACTTCACCTTCGACCCTGGTTTCATGTCCACCGCCAGTTGCCAAAGTACTATCACTTACCTGGACGGCGACAAGGGTGAGTTGCTTTACCGTGGCTATCCGATCGAGCAATTGGCCGAGCAGTGCAATTTCCTGGAAGTCTGCTATTTGCTGCTTTACGGAGAGTTGCCCAACACCGAAAAAAAGCAGATTTTCGAGACCAGCATCGCCCGGCATAACCGGATTCGTGAAAACCTACGCCGCTTTTTTCACGGTTTCAACCACGATGCCCATCCGATGGCGATGATGACGGCTGTGGTCAGTTCGCTCTCCGCGTTCTTTCACGACCGACTCAATATTCAGGATTACGAAGATCGCATGGTCACCGCCCGTCGGCTGATCGCCAAGATGCCGACCATCGCCTCCGCCTGCTACAAACACAGCATCGGCGATCCCGCTATCTATCCTCGCGACGATCTGAGCTACACCGGCAATCTGCTGTATATGATGTATAGCCTCCCCGGCAAGCGCTACGAGGTGAATCCTGTAGCCGAGCGGGCGATGGATGTGCTGTTTACCCTGCATGCCGACCACGAACAAAATGCTTCCACATCCACCGTGCGGCTGGCTGGCTCGTCTGGCACCAATCCTTACGCGGCTATCGCCTCGGGCATCGCCTGCCTCTGGGGCCCAGCGCACGGTGGCGCCAACGAAGCGGTAATCCGAATGTTGGATCAGATCGGCGATGTGTCGAACATCGACCGTTTTATCGCCAAGGTCAAGGACAAGAACAGTGGTGTGCGGCTGATGGGTTTCGGCCACCGGGTTTATAAGAGCTTCGATCCTCGCGCCAAGATCATCAAGGACATTTGCCATCAGGTTTTGGACAGTTTTGGCCACGACCCGCGCCTCGATCTCGCCATGCGCCTGGAGGAGATCGCCCTGAGCGATCCTTACTTCATCGAGCGCAAGCTTTATCCGAACGTGGATTTCTACTCCGGTATCATCTACAGCGCGTTGAAGATTCCGGTCGAGATGTTCACAGTGATGTTCGCCATCGCCCGTACTGCTGGCTGGATCAGCCACTGGATCGAGATGATCACCGAAAAGGATCAGAAGATCGGCCGTCCGCGGCAACTCTACGTTGGCGAAACCCGTCGTAATGTTTCACCGATAAACGCGCGCAAGTAAAAATCTTGGCGGTTAACAAAAAGGCGATTCTCTGAATCGCCTTTTTTCTTAGGCCAGAAGGCCGCGTTTCATCCAATAGCTCAATTTTACCGCTTGCCCCTCTGGGGTTTGGCTCCAGGCTCGGGGCGAACAGAGACCTTGAGGGTATCCCGCTTCTCCTGTTTGGCTGGCGCGGCGGGCGATGGCTTGACAGCCATCTTGCCAGATGGCTTGGCTGCCTTGTCAGGCGCTCCCATGGGTTTGACCGCAGCCATGGCCAACACGAGCGGCTTGCTCGGTTTGGCCACCCCCACCGATTTGGCCAGTGGCCTAGCCACACCGGGTTTGGCCACCGACGCCGCCACCGGTCTGACTGCCTTCACCGGTTTAATCGCCACCACTGGCCTGACTGCCTTCACCGGTTTAATCGCCGCCACTGGCCTGACTGCCTTCACCGGTTTAATCGCCACCACTGGCCTGACCGCCTTCACCGGTTTGACCGCCGCCACCGGCCTGGACGCTGCCACCGGCTTGGCCATGGGAATGGTCTTTACTTTCCTCTGGGTACGAGCAGCAACCGCCCGCTTGGCGGGTATCGCCGATTCGGCAGCAACAGGTTCAGGTTCCTCTTGCCAATTCAGCTCCGGAGATTCAACCTCCACGCGCGACGCGGGAAGAATCCCAGCCACGCGCGTCGCGACTGGCGCCGGACGAACCATGAGGTCGCTCTCCTCGTCGTCAAGCGACTCGACCGGCTCGTGCCGAACCAGAACCGGCAGAGGCCCCGATTGCACGGGCGGCGGCGGCGCCAAGCCATAACGGGCAAATCCAAAATCAAGCAGCGTGCGCGCGTCTTGCCACAACGCGCCGCTGTTTGGGCTGTTGAGAATGGACACGATCAAACGGACTCCACCGCGATCCACTTCGCCGACGAAGCAACGCCGGGCCTTGAGGGTAAAGCCAGTCTTGCCGCCACGTGCACCTTCATAGGTGGCCAGCAGCCGGTTATGGTTAACCACCGGAACCATTCGCCAATCGCCGTAAAGACCTTGGCTGGACTCGATCCGCAAAGCCGCACTGCGAGTGCGCACGATATCGGCGAACATCGGATGATTCATCGCCTGGCGGAAAATCAGCGCCAGATCGTAGGCGGTCGAGAAATGATCATCGTCGGGTAATCCGTGTGGGTTCATGAAATGGCTGCCACGAGCGCCGATCTGCCAGGCTCTGGCGTTCATCAACCGGGCGAATCCAGGAACCGAACCGCCCCCAGCTTCGGCCAGGGTTTCGGCGGCATCATTGCCCGATTTGAGCAGCAATCCATACAGCAGATCCTGTGTCGTGGTGGCCTCGCCTGCCCGCAATCCTATACGGCTAGGAGGAGCACTGGCTGCCTGCGAACTGACCCAAAGTCGGGCGTTCAGGTCCAGGCGCTCTAGCGTTACCAGCGCGGTAAGCACTTTGGTGGTGCTGGCAGGGGGCAGACGCAAATGAGGTTCCTTGGCGAACACGATTTCACCACTGGCTGCATTCATCAGCACGGCGGAGCGGGCCGCGATCTCCGGCTGCGGGTTCCACCCCCATCCTTCCTGACCCAGCGCCGGCCCCACAGCGATACCCAAGACCAGAACCAGTATCCCGAGGTAAGGCCACCGGCTGCGGAGCGCATCAATTATTAATTGTAAAGACATTCGCTTGACCTCATCGCCGTCTTGAGTTTGGGCTGGGCCGCCCGGAGCATGCGGCGGTAGCAACCTCGTTGCCTGGTTCACGTTGAAAAACGCGATAACCTATTTTGAGTGAAAACATGCAAACCGGCTAGGGGCCGGCACGCAAGAAATCCATCTTTTCTTCCATCGGCCTGACCGGCATCCTGCTGGGGATGCCCCGCGAAACCGGAACCGCTCATTAGCGGCTCTAACGCCGCGAGAACAATACCTCCCAGGTCTGCTGTCCCAGACGCCAGCCGCGCCGCTCGAACTTGGTTGGGGGTCGATGGGGGGGGCCTGGCTTGAATCCATTCCCAACCGCCTGGTTCCTCAGTTCCGGTGTCACATTCAGAATATTCAAAATGGAACGAGCATAGTCCTCGCAATCCGTGGCGATATGCAATTGTCCCTCTGACTTGAGTTTTTGAACCAGCAGCGCAACGAAGGCAGGCTGAATGAGGCGTCGTTTGTGATGCCGCGCCTTGGGCCAAGGATCGGGAAAGAAAATCTGCACGCGGTCCAGGCATTCGTCCGGCGCCAGTCGCTCCAATACTTCCACGGCATCGGCGCACATGACCCGCAGATTGGTTAACTCCAATGCCTTCGCCCGCAGGAGCAAATGCCCGATTCCCGGGCGATGAACCTCCAGGCCCAGAAAATCCACCGCTCGATCGACGCTGGCCATGGCCGCCAGCGATTCGCCGTCGCCGAATCCAATTTCCAGCACCAGCGGCGCGAGTCGACCATAGAGCACCAATGGATCTAATAACCCGGCGCTGGGCTCGACCCCAAAGCGTTGCCACAACGCCACGAGGGCTCGTTGCTGGGCGCGGGTCATTCGGCCTTCGCGGCGGACGAAACTGCGAATCCGGTGCAATGAGCCGGTGTCGACGCTTTGATCCTCACATCCGGAGTGGATTCCCGAGGTAGTTTGGGTGATGTGGGGTGAATTCATGGCGCCTCAAGATTACCGCGACAATCCCATTCCAGGGAGAGTTAAAAAATGGGTTTTCAGAATATACCTGTCCAATCGAGCCGGCTATCAAAATCATTGCGGAAATAAAAAAATGTTTTTACAATAATCTCGTGGTTCAAATCACAAACTCTCCATAACTCACAGAATGATGGTAATAAACAATCATGAATGACATTGACGACCTCATCGAAGCCTCGTCCATCGAGCAACTCAAGGAGTTCATCGAAAGAGCCCAAGGCGCAATCGAACAAAAGAAGGCCGGCGAAATTGAGGCCATCCGCAAGCAGATGGTCGAGATGTCGAAAAGGGTCGATATGGCGCCGGAAGAGGTTCTTAACTATTCCACCCGTAAACGGAGGCCCGGAAAACCGAAGTACCGCAATCCCAGCGATCCCGAAAAAACCTGGACGGGTCGCGGCAAACCACCTCGCTGGCTGAAGGAGTTGGCCGATCCCGAGAGCTGCCGGATTCCGGAGTAATTCCGGTTTCCACCTGGATAAGGCCGCCGCGGTTCGCGGCCGGCCACCTTGCAACGACCCTACTTTATCGCTAACATTTGGATTCCGCCAGTTCGCCGCGATTCCAGCGATGGCGCGTGGAATCCCGTAGCGGGTGTAGTTCAATGGTAGAACCTCAGCTTCCCAAGCTGATGGCGTGGGTTCGATTCCCATCACCCGCTCCAAAACACCAGGGTTGCGCCACGGCGCAGCCCTTTTTTGTGGCTGCGGTCTTTTTGAAGCGCGCCAACCGCTCATCGCGCCGCCGATCGGACCCATCCCAACATTCCAGCGAGGAACCCCGCCATGATTCACGTCGCGATTGCCGGCGCGGCCGGCCGCATGGGCCGCCACCTGCTCGAGGCTTGCCATTCGATCGAGGGGATACGCTGCACCGTGGCATCGGAACACCCCGACAGCCCTTTCATCGGCGCCGACGCCGGCGAACTCGCGGGTATCGGGCGACTGAACGTACCCATCGCCGCCGATCTGGCGCCGCTGGTCGAGCGCTTCAACATGCTGATCGATTTCACCCGCCCGGCGGCGACCCTCGCTCATCTGGCTATCTGCCAGACCGCCGGCAAGGCCATGATCATCGGCACCACCGGCCTGTCCGCCGATCAGAAAGCCGCCATCACCCACGCCGCCGAGACGATTCCGATCGTGTTCGCACCCAACATGAGCGTCGGGGTCAATCTGTGTTTCAAGCTGTTGGAACTGGCGGCGCGGGTGCTCGGCGACGGCGTGGATATCGAAATTATCGAAGCCCATCACCGCCACAAGGTGGATGCGCCTTCCGGCACCGCGTTGGCCATGGGTCAGGTGATCGCGAAAACGCTCGACCGCGATCTGGAGCACTGTGCCGTGTATGGCCGGCAGGGCGTCACTGGCGAGCGCGACCGCGCCACCATCGGTTTCGCCACGGTCCGGGCCGGCGATATCGTCGGCGAGCATACCGTGCTCTTTGCCGACGTGGGCGAACGCCTCGAAATTACCCATCGCGCGTCCAGCCGGATGACCTTTGCCAGGGGGGCTGCGCGAGCCGCCGTCTGGTTGTCCGGCCGCGGCCCCGGTCTGTTCGACATGCAGGATGTGCTCGGCTTGCGCTGAATCTCCCTGCCCGGGGATCATTGCCGCTAGAGCGAAGCGGCGTGATTTGGTAGACTCCACGCAGATTTTGACCCATCCGTTTCGCAACTTCTTTCCCGGAGCGGCTTCTTCGCCGCTCTTTTTTGTGCGTGTCTGTTCTGGAGGCTCCCTTGAGGAAAACCGCGCTTCTGGCCCTGGAAGACGGTAGCGTGTTCCGGGGCGAATCCATCGGCGCCGATGGTCACGCTCGGGGCGAAGTCGTTTTCAACACCTCAATCACCGGCTATCAGGAAATCCTGACCGACCCATCCTACTGCCAGCAGATCATCACGCTGACTTATCCGCACATCGGTAACGTGGGGACGAACCGGGGCGACGAGGAAGCAGCCCACATCCACGCCAGCGGTCTGGTGGTGCGGGACTGCCCGCGCATCGCCAGCAACTGGCGCAGCCAACAGCCGCTGGACCACTACCTGCGCGAGCGCGGCGTGGTCGCCCTCGCCGGTATCGACACCCGCCGGCTGACCCGGATCCTGCGGGAAAAGGGCGCGCAAAACGGTTGCCTCATGGCCGGCGATGATCCCGACGTGGAACAAGCCTTGACGCTGGCTCGCGAATTTCCCGGCTTGAAGGGTATGGATCTCGCCCGGGTAGTCAGCACGCCCGCGCCCTATGCATGGAGCGAAGGCGTCTGGCGACTGGCTAGCAACGGTTTTCCGACCGTCGCCGAGACCCTCTATCACGTAGTCGCCTACGACTATGGCGTCAAGCGCAACATTCTGCGGATGCTGGCCAGCCGCGGCTGCCGGCTGACCGTGGTCCCGGCGCCAACTCCAGCCAGGGAAGTCGTAGCCTTGCAGCCTGATGGCGTGTTCCTGTCCAATGGCCCCGGCGACCCCGAACCCTGCGACTACGCCATCGCCGCCATCCATGAGTTACTGGAAATCGGCATTCCCCTGTTCGGGATTTGCCTGGGACACCAGTTGCTGGGACTGGCCAGCGGGGCGCGCACTCTCAAGATGAAGTTCGGTCATCACGGCGGTAACCATCCGGTGCTCGACCTCGACAGCGGCCGCGTGATGATCAGCAGCCAGAACCATGGCTTCGCGGTGGACGAGGCGACGCTCCCCGCTAACCTGCGCCTCACGCACCGTTCGCTGTTCGACGGCTCGCTGCAAGGCATCGCCCGCACCGACCGACCGGCCTTCAGCTTCCAGGGCCATCCCGAAGCCAGCCCCGGTCCGCACGACGTGGCGCCGTTGTTCGACCGGTTCATCGCGCTTATGGCGGCGCGAGCCGATCACTCCTAGCGCCGTATTCAGATATTCTTCGCCCCACCCGCTCGCGGTCTGTTGTCCGCCAGGTTGAGCCATGCCCAAGCGTACCGATTTACACAGTATCCTGATCATCGGCGCCGGTCCCATCGTGATCGGTCAGGCCTGCGAGTTCGACTATTCCGGCGCGCAGGCCTGCAAAGCGCTGCGGGAGGAGGGCTACCGGGTGATCCTGGTCAACTCCAATCCCGCCACCATCATGACCGATCCCAATATGGCCGACGCCGTATACATCGAGCCGATCCACTGGCGGACGGTCACCCACATCATCGCTCGCGAGCGTCCCGACGCGGTGCTGCCGACCATGGGCGGCCAGACCGCGCTGAATTGCGCGCTCGATCTGTTCCGCCACGGCGTGCTGGAGCAGTACGGAGTGGAGATGATCGGGGCCTCGCCCGACGCCATCGACATGGCCGAGGACCGCGACCGCTTCCGCCAGGCGATGCGCGAGATCGGCCTGAAGACCCCGCGTTCGGTGATCGCCCACAGTTTGGAAGAGGCGCTGGCCCAACATCATGAAATCGGGTTTCCGACCATCATCCGCCCCTCCTTCACCCTGGGCGGCAGCGGCGGCGGTATCGCTTACAACCGCGAAGAACTGGTGGAAATTCTGGAACGCGGTCTCGATCTATCCCCCACCAGCGAAGTATTACTGGAAGAATCGGTGCTGGGCTGGAAAGAATTTGAAATGGAGGTGGTGCGGGATCGGGCCGACAACTGCATTATCGTCTGCTCCATCGAGAATCTCGACCCGATGGGGGTGCATACCGGCGATTCCATCACGGTCGCCCCGGCCCAGACGCTCACCGACCGGGAATACCAGATCATGCGCGACGCCTCGCTGGCGGTGCTGCGCAAGATCGGTGTTGACACCGGCGGTTCCAACGTCCAGTTCGCCATCGATCCCAACGACGGGCGGATGGTCATCATCGAGATGAACCCGCGCGTGTCCCGTTCCTCGGCGCTGGCGTCCAAGGCTACCGGTTTTCCCATCGCCAAGGTCGCGGCCAAACTGGCGGTCGGTTATACCCTGGACGAGCTGAAGAACGAAATTACCGGCGGTCGCACGCCGGCCTCGTTCGAGCCGAGCATCGACTACGTGGTCACCAAGGTGCCGCGTTTCAATTTCGAGAAATTCCCGCAGGCCGACCGCCGGCTAACCACCCAGATGAAATCGGTCGGCGAGGTGATGGCTATCGGTCGCACCTTCCAGGAGTCGATCCAGAAGGCGCTGCGTGGGCTGGAAATCGGCGCGGACGGGTTCAACGAAGTGCTCGACCGCCAGCATCCCGAACCACACATCGTGCTCAAACAGGAACTGGGCGTACCCGGCCCACACCGAATATGGTACCTGGCCGAGGCGTTCGGGCTGGGTTACTCGGTCGAAACTCTATACGACCTGACCTGGATCGACCGCTGGTTTCTGGCGCAAATCGAGGAACTGGTCCAAATCGCCGGAGAGACCCGCACCCAGGGCCTGGCAGGGCTGCACGATCGGGAACGACTCTACTTCCTCAAGCGCAAGGGCTTCTCCGATAGCCGGTTGGCGACTCTGACCGGTTCGGATGAAACCACGGTTCGCCGGCTGCGTTACGACCTCGCCGTGCATCCGGTCTACAAGCGGGTGGATTCCTGCGCCGCCGAATTCGCCACCAGCACCGCCTACCTGTACTCCACCTACGAAGAGGAGTGCGAAGCCGAACCGACCGACCGCGCCAAGATCATGGTGCTGGGCGGCGGCCCCAATCGCATCGGCCAAGGCATCGAATTCGATTACTGCTGCGTTCACGCCGCGCTGGCCCTGCGCGAGGACGGCTACGAAACCATCATGGTCAACTGCAACCCGGAGACAGTGTCCACCGATTTCGATACCTCCGACCGGCTGTATTTCGAGCCGCTGACCCTGGAGGACGTGCTGGAAATCGTCCGCAAGGAGCAGCCCCAGGGCGTGATCGTCCAATACGGCGGACAGACGCCCCTGAAGCTGGCCAAACCGTTGGAAGCCAACGGCGTACCGATCATCGGCACCAGCCCGGACGCCATCGATCGCGCCGAGGACCGCGAGCGCTTCCAGCAGATGATCCATCTACTCGATCTGTTACAACCACCCAACCGTACCGCCCGCGAACCGGAGGAAGCGGTGCGGCTGGCTCGGGAAATCGGCTATCCGCTGGTGGTGCGGCCCTCCTACGTGCTGGGCGGCCGGGCCATGGAGATCGTCCACCAGGAGGACGATTTGCGTCGCTACATGCGGGATGCCGTGCAGGTTTCCAACGACTCGCCGGTGCTGCTGGACCGTTTCCTCAACGACGCCGTCGAGGTGGACGTGGACGCACTGAGCGATGGTCGCGAGGTGATTATCGGCGGCATCATGGAGCATATCGAGGAAGCCGGCGTGCATTCCGGCGATTCCGCCTGCTCCCTGCCGCCCTATTCATTGAGTCCGGCGGTGCAGGACCGGTTGCGCGCCCAGGTTCGGGCCATGGCGCTGGAACTGGGCGTGGTCGGGCTGATGAACACCCAATTCGCCATCCAGGGCGACGACATCTACGTGCTGGAAGTCAACCCGCGCGCCTCCCGCACCGTGCCCTACGTTTCCAAGGCCACCGGCCGCCCCCTGGCCAAGATCGCCGCCCGCTGCATGGTTGGCCGGCCGCTGGCCGCGCAAGGCGTATCCGGCGAGGTGATTCCCGCTTATTATTCGGTCAAGGAAGCCGTGTTCCCCTTCGTCAAGTTCCCGGGGGTGGATCCCCTGTTGGGGCCAGAGATGAAATCCACTGGCGAGGTGATGGGGGTGGGACGCAGCTTCGGCGAAGCTTTCGCCAAGGCGCAACTCGGCGCGGGCGACCAGTTGCCGCGGGGTGGCCGGGCTTTCATCAGCGTTCGCGACGCCGACAAGGCCAGGGCGGTCGAGATCGCCCGCGACCTGGAACGGTTCGGCTTCGCACTGGTAGCCACCAAGGGCACGGCAGCGGTCTTGCGCGCCCACGGCCTGGTTTGCGAAACCGTCCACAAGGTCGGCGAAGGCCGGCCACATATCGTGGACCTGATCAAGAACGACCAGATCGCCCTCATCGTCAACACCACCGAGGGCAAGCAGGCCATCGCGGATTCCTTTTCCATCCGCCGCGAGGCCCTCATGCACAAGGTCAGCTATACCACCACCCTCGCCGCCGCGCGGGCCACCTGCCAGGCCCTGCGCGAACTGGACAACGAAACCGTGAATTGCCTTCAGGATTTGCACCGGGAACTGCACGCATGACCCAGAAAGTACCGATGACCGTCACCGGCGTGGCCCGACTGCGCGCCGAACTTCAGGAACTCAAGACGGTGGCCCGCCCGCGGATTATCGCCGCCATCGCCGAGGCCCGCACCCACGGCGATCTCAAGGAAAACGCCGAATACCACGCCGCCCGCGAGCAGCAGAGCTTTATCGAGGGCCGCATTGCCGAAATCGAATCGAAGCTGGCGCGCGCCCAGATCATCGACGTAACCACGCTGCCGACCTCGGACAAGGTGGTGTTCGGCGCCACGGTGCTGCTGCGCGAGGATGAGACCGAGGAGGAATGGCGCTATCAGATCGTCGGCGAGGACGAGGCCGACATCAAGGCGGGCAAGATTTCCTTCAGTTCGCCCATCGCCCGGGCGCTGATCGGCAAATACGCCGACGACATCGTCGATGTCCAAACACCGGGCGGCATCAAAACCTACGAGATCATCGAGGTGCAATATCGTTGATCGGCTGCAAGTCTTGTCAAACGCTGCGCGAGGTCTTTATAATATCAATCTCTTATGAGGGGCGATTAGCTCAGTGGGAGAGCACTACCTTCACACGGTAGGGGTCGCTGGTTCGAGCCCAGCATCGCCCACCAATTACCCAACAATAAAGCCGTTCCCGCGAACGGCTTTTTTTGCCCAGCCGCGCGCCCCCATACCCGGCCCTTACAAAACTGTACCGGCTTTCCCGGCTTCCTTATCATGTTCGATCAAGGCATACGCCGAGTGGTTGTGAATGGATTCAAAATTCTCCGATTCCACCGAGTAAGCTGCCACCCTTTCGTCCTGGTTTAACTTGGCAGCGATATCGCGCACCATGTCCTCGACGAACTTTGGATTCTCGTAGGCCCGTTCGGTAACGTACTTCTCATCCGGCCGCTTGAGCAATCCATAGAGTTCGCAGGACGCCTCCTTTTCCACCAGATCGATGATGTCCTCAATCCAGATGAAGCCCCGCGTGCGGACGTTGACAGTTACGTGAGAGCGCTGGTTGTGCGCGCCGTACCTGGAAATCTTTTTCGAGCAGGGACACAGGCTGGTCACCGGCACCACCACCTTGAGATTCATGGCCGGCCGCCCGCTGCGGATTTCGCCGGCGAACGTCACCTCGTAATCCATCAGGCTTTGCACTCCGGACACTGGGGCCGCCTTGGTGATGAAATAGTTAAAGCTCATCTCGATGTGTCCCGCTTCCGCTTCCAACCGCTCGGTCATCTCCGTCAGCATGTCCTTGAAGGAATCCACCGAGATTTCTCGCCCTGGCACGTTCAGAATCTCCACGAACCGCGACATGTGCGTGCCCTTGAAGTTATGGGGCAGATTCACGTACATGTTGAACATGGCGATGGTGTGCTGTTCACCGCCGCTGCGGTCGCGGACCTTGACCGGATGGCGGATATCCTTGATGCCGACCTTGTTGATCGCCAGCCGGCGGGTATCGGCGCTATTCTGCACGTCGGGGATATGGACCACCGTGGACATGGCCGCGGAACTCATCGTCAATGGCTGCATGCAATCCTCTCAGCGGCGCGCGCTCGTGCGCCTTCGTTCAAGATCAATACCCCGCACCGCTCCAACCGGCCCGTGGTTTCAAACACCACTCGTTGGATGATCAATCCGCCCGTTAATTCCCGAGAATATTGCTCAGAAATCGGCCGCGGTCACTGCCGGGATCGCCATGCCCCAATCCTCCAGTCGCCGCAGCACCGCGTCGGCCTCCAAACCGCATTCGTCCAACAATTCACCCCGCTCGCCTTGTTCCACGAAACAGTCCGGCAGTCCGATGTTGCGCACGGGAATTTGAATCCCCCGCGCCGCCAGGCATTCGTTCACCGCGCTGCCGGCACCGCCGGCCACCGCGTTCTCCTCCAAGGTCACCAGGCAACGATGCTCGGCGGCCAGTTGCACCACGGTGGCTTCATCCAACGGCTTGACGAAGCGCATGTTCGCCACTGTGGCTCCCAACCGCGCCGCAACGGCCTCTGCGACGCTGACCATGCTGCCGAACGCCAACAAGGCCAGTTCCCGGCCCCGGCAACGGATTTCCGCCCTGCCCACCGGTAAGGCCCGCATCTCCCCCTCCACCGGCACGCCTGGCCCCTTGCCGCGCGGATAGCGCACCGCCGCAGGCTGGTCCAACAGGAAGCCGGTATAGAGCATTTGCCGGCATTCGTTCTCGTCGGCCGGGGCCATCACCACCAGGTTGGGAATGCAGCGCAAATAACTGTAATCGAAACTGCCGGCGTGGGTCGGGCCGTCCGGCCCCACCAGTCCGGCGCGGTCGATGGCGAACAGCACCGGCAGGTTTTGTAGGGAGACATCGTGGATCAGTTGATCGTAGGCCCGTTGCAAAAAGGTGGAATAGATCGCCACCACCGGCTTGAGCCCGTCGCAGGCCATGCCGGCGGCGAGGGTGACCGCGTGCTGTTCAGCGATGGCGACATCGAAATAGCGGTCCGGGAACCGGTCGGAAAACTCGACCAGGCCGGAGCCTTCGCGCATCGCCGGGGTGATGCCGATCAGCCGCTCGTCCAGCTCGGCCATGTCGCACAGCCACTCACCGAACACCTGGGTGTAGGTCGGACCGCCGCCCGACTGGGCCGGCTTCAGGCCGTACTCCGGGTCGAATACCCCGACCCCGTGGTAGCCCACCGGTTCATCCTCGGCCAGTTTGTAGCCCTTGCCCTTGCGGGTGACCACGTGCAGCAGGCACGGCCCCTTGAGTGCTCGCAGGTTGCGCAGGGTTTGCACCAGGGTGGGTAAATCATGACCATCCACCGGTCCGAAATAGTTGAAGCCCAGCTCCTCGAACAGCGTGCCGCCCGGCGCGAACATGCCCTTGACGTGTTCTTCGGCGCGGCGGGCCACTTCCAGCATCGGCGGGACGTGGCTGAGCACTCTCTTGCCGCTCTCGCGCACCGTGGAGAAAAACCGGCTCGACAGCAATTTGGTCAAGTGCGCCGACAACGCGCCCACGTTCGGCGAGATCGACATCTCATTGTCGTTGAGCACCACCAGCAAATCGTTTTTCAAGTGGCCGGCGTGGTTGAGCGCCTCGAAGGCCATGCCAGCGGTCATCGCGCCATCGCCGATCACCGCGACGACCTTCCGGTCGCTACCAGCCCGCTCGGCAGCGATGGCCATGCCGAGGGCGGCGCTCAGCGAGGTGCTGGAGTGGCCGACGCCGAAGGCATCGTAGGGGCTTTCGCAGCGCTTGGGAAAACCGGCGAGGCCGTCCTTGCGGCGCAAGGTCTCCATGCGGTTTCGGCGTCCCGTCAAAATCTTGTGCGGATAGCTTTGATGGCCCACGTCCCAGATCAGCCGATCCTCGGGCGTATCGTATACGTAGTGCAGGGCGATGGTGAGTTCCACCGCGCCCAGGTTGGCGGAGAAATGGCCGCCGGTTTTGGCCACGGTCTGGATCAGAAACTCGCGCAGCTCCTGCGCCAGAGCAGGCAACCGCGCTTCCGGAAGCGCGCGCAAATCCAGTGGGGTATCGATTTGTTCCAGCAGCGGAAAGGCGGATCCGGTGGTCATCGTAAGTAGAGAGGTTCCATGCCAGTTCGCGGTTGTCGAGTAGGAGGAAATGCTGGGGTATGACGAGGGTGCGATCTTCAGTACGCGCGTTCCACGATGTAGGATGAGATCCAGCGCAGCGGCTCGGCTTCGGCGCCCAAGGGTTGCAAGCTGGCCAGCGCTTCCTCGTGCAGTGCGCGGGCGTGCTCGCGGGCGCCATCCAATCCCAGCAGCGTCGGGTAGGTAGGTTTGTCGAGCGCTCGATCTGCACCGGTGGTTTTGCCCAGCGTGGCGGTATCGCCGATCACGTCGAGAATGTCGTCGCGGATCTGAAAGGCCAGACCGATGCATTTGGCATAGCGGTCCAGCCGCTCCAACACCGCCGGATCGACCGCCGGGTGGCTGAGCGCCCCCAGCAGCACACTGGCGCGGATCAGCGCGCCAGTTTTGTGGATGTGCATGTTCTCCAGTTCGGCCAGGGTCAGTTCCTTGCCGACCGCTGCCAGATCGATGGCCTGGCCGCCCACCATGCCGCGGGAACCCGCGGCCCGAGCCAGCACGCCCATCATCCGCAACCGGATGGCCGAGTCCGCCACCATCGCGGCATCCTGGCCGAGCATCTGGAACGCCAGCGCCTGCAACGCGTCGCCGGCCAGAATCGCCAGCGCCTCGCCGAAGGCCTTGTGACAGGTCGGCTGGCCGTGGCGCAGGTCGTCGTCGTCCATGGCTGGCAGATCGTCGTGGATCAGCGAATAGGCATGGATAAACTCTACCGCGCAGGCAGGGCCATCAAGCGTTTCGGGCGCAGCGCCGACCGCCGCGCCGCTCAGGTAAACCAGCACCGGCCGGATGCGCTTGCCGCCGCCCAGCACCGCGTAGCGCATGGCCTGGTGCAAAGCGCCGGGGTGCAGGTCGGCCGCCGGCAACCGTTGGTCGAGCGCCCATGCGGCGCGGGCTTGATAACTCCCGATCAATTCCACCGTCATCCGCGTCAACCCGCCAACGCGTCAAATGGCGCGATTTCCAACGGACCGTTGCGTTCGATCAATTGTTCAACTTTTTGCTCGGCTTCACGCAGGGTGTTCTGACAGCTTCGCACCAGGGCGACGCCGCGCTCAAACCGTTGCAGGGAATCCTCGAGGGTCAGTTCGCCCTGTTCGAGTTGCCCGACCAGACTTTCCAGTTCCGCCAGCGCCGTCTCAAAAGGAATTGGAGGATTTTTCTCGACCGTCATGCCTGCCCGTCCGTTTAAGCAAACGTCTAAGTTACCTTGCGGCCGGCAAACGGTCAATTTCATGTGCTGGAATCGGGAACGGAAAAATGTGAAACGGCCCTTCCAGGCCGTTGTTTCACCTCAACTGATCGGATGACCGCCGAAGCTGGACTCCCACCCCACAGCCAAATCGGTGAACAGCGGTCAGGCGGCCGGTTCGGGGGACCTGATGGCGCGGACCTTCTTCGCCTTGGCATCCGCTATCGTAGCTTCGGTCAGTTCCTGAATGTTCCGACTCAGCAAATCCACCTGCTCGAACAACTGTTGGATATCTTCCCGGCTCGGTACTCCCAGGCGGCGTAGGGCACGCGCCACCCGCGCTTGAAAAACTTCCTCCAACTTGTTCCAGGCCCCGGTCGCTCTTTCCCGGATTTCCCCGACCTTGCCCTTCATGGTCTCAACCCCGCTTTTCATCGGTTCGATTGTCTCATCAACGGTCGTCTTCATCCGCGCATCCACTGCCTGCCCTTCCTGGACCAAGGTTTCAAAAAACTTGCCACCCTCGTCCTGAGTCCTGGCGAAAGCGCCGAGTCCGGCGAGCCAGATTTGGCGCGCGAAGTCTCGGACGTTGTGGATGAGTGGGTTTTCAAACAAATCGGCTTTCATGTCTGGAGCCCCTATATGCCTTTGCGCAACATTGCCTGCATTCTTCGATATTCCTGAATTCGATCCTTCCGGGAATTCCGGCGGTTGGCCGTCCCGGAAGCCCTTCTTGATTCAGAAAGTTAGCAAAGAAAATTAGAGTACGCATACTAACGAACTCCGGCCCCGGGTCCGGCGCCAGATGGATCCTGGGCGAAATCGGTTGTGAGACATGAAGGTCCAGCTTCCAGTTCGCCCGAGGACAAACCGACTCCATAAGCTGGAAAGCGCGCTTGCGAGAGGAAACCTCAGTCGTCCCCTTGAGTAAAGCGAACGATGCAACGGCGATTTCTCTTGGTGGGTCGGCCAGTCGACTGGGAAAAGAGGGGGTGTTCCAGACGGCGCTGCTCGCGCAAGGCTTCGCGCTGCTGGCGGCTTTCGGCGGTCTCCTCGTACAGCAGGACCGCCACGCTGGCGGGACCGCGCCGGTCGCTCACCGCCCTGACCGTGACGAGGTATTCCTCGGGGCCCCGCTGGATCCGCAGCATTTCCCCCAGGCGAACGATATGGGCCGGTTTGCCGCGTTGGCCGCCAACATGGATCTTGCCGCCGGCGACCGCTTCGGCCGCCAGGGAGCGCGTCTTGAAGAAACGTGCGGCCCACAGCCACTTATCGAGCCGGACCCGATCCGCCGCGCCGGCGACGGCCGCTGGCCGGCCTTCGCTGCCCGTGGCGGCCATCCCCTTCAACCCCGGCTAGAACCGGTCAGGCCCTCTTGGTTCCGAACCGACCGAGGTTCATCATCAGGCAAGGTGATGTTCAGTTCCAGGACTTCGTAGCCGCCCTCGCGATCCAGATGCACCTTGATCTGGCTCTGATCCACCGGCACGTATTTACGCACCACCTCCAACAGTTCCTTCTTGAGCGCCGGCAGATAGTCGGGGCTACCGCGGCGGCTGCCCCGCTCGTGAGCCACGATGATCTGCAACCGCTCCTTGGCCAGCGCGGCCGATTTATTCGCCGACGAACGGAAGAAGTTCTCGAACAGGCCCATGGTTCAACCCCCGCCAAAAAGACGTTTCAGAAATCCCTTCTTCTGGGGGGTGATAAACCGATGCGGCAAGTTTTTGCCCAGGAAACGATCCACCAGATCACCATAGGCGACCCCCGCGTCGCTGCCATCCTCCAGAATCACCGGGACGCCGGAATTCGAAGACTGCAGGACGGTTTGCGATTCTGGAATCACCCCTAACAACGGAATGCCCAGAATCTCCAACACGTCCTCCACGCTGAGCATGTCGCCCCTGTCGGCGCGCTCGGGCGCGTAACGCGCCAGCACCAGATGCTCTTTGACTGGTGGATCGCCCTGCTCGGCGCGACGCGAGCGGCTGGCCAGAATGCCGAGGATCCGGTCGGAATCGCGCACCGAGGACACCTCCGGATTGGTCACCACCAGCGCTTCGTCGGCGAAATACAGCGCCATCAGGGCGCCCCGCTCGATGCCGGCTGGCGAGTCGCAGACGATGTATTCAAAACTTTGCCGGAGGTCGTTAAGCACCCGTTCCACCCCTTCCTTGGTCAGCGCCTCTTTGTCGCGAGTCTGCGAAGCCGGAAGGATGTGGAGATTCTCCACGCGCTTGTCGCGAATCAGCGCCTGGTTGAGGTTGGCCTCGCCGTTAATGATGTTGACGAAATCGTACACCACCCGGCGCTCGCACCCCATGATCAAATCCAGGTTGCGCAAACCCACGTCGAAATCAATCACCACGGTCCGGTAGCCGCGCTGAGCCAGGCCGGTGGCGAAACTGGCGCTGGTCGTGGTCTTGCCCACGCCCCCCTTGCCAGAGGTCACAACGATGACGGTAGCCAAGTTGCCATCCCACGAAGTTGCAATTAAAAAATTGATAAAATTTGAAAATATTTTGCTGAATCCCAGCCGGCGGTCAGCGAGTCAGGTGGTCGATGACGAGCCGGTCATCGACCAGATGAACCTGCATGGCCTTGCCCCGGTCGGCGGGATCGAGCTGTTCGCTGATGCGATAACGACCCGCTATGGAGATCAGTTCCGCCTCCAGGCTCTGACAGAAAATCCAGGTCTCGACATCGCCCTTCACCCCCGCCAAGGCGCGCCCACGTAGCGCGCCGTAGATATGAATATTGCCATCGGCGATGACCTCGGCGCCGGCGCTGACCGTACCCAGCACGATTAAATCGCCCTCAGAGGCATAAATTTGCTGGCCGGAACGAACCGGATGGTTGATGAGCCGGTTGCGAGCCGGCGTTGGCTCGGCCCGCTCGGGTTTCCTGGCCACGCCGGCGGAGCGGCTTTCGGGCAGCACCGGCAAACCGGCCCGGCGGGCAACCTCCTGCAATTCAGGACTTCCGTTGCGGATGCCCACCGGCGCCATGCCATGTCCGCGCAGCAACTCGTACAGCCCATTGAAATCCACGCCATCCATGCCGTTCTTGGGTTCAGTCAGCCCCTCCAAATCGATCACCACCGGGGTATTGTTGAAAAAGCTAGGCGCTTTTTTAACCTTCTCCGCAAGATGCCGCTCGATAGCGAGCCGATCCAATTGGAACAGATGCATGACGGTCAGGGTGAACAGGCTTCCCTTGAGTTCGAAGGGTGCGGTGTTTTCGCCGGCGAAGCCAGGTGATCGCAGCAGCATGACGGTACGGGTGTTCTCGGGCTGAACGATTGATTTTCCCCGTATTCTACACGCCAACCGCCACGGGGGGTACCCACTCGCGGTTCGAGCGGTCGGGATCGGATTCACTCAGTGATCATGCCCGCGCGCGTGGACGTGCCCATGGGCCAGTTCCTGGGCCGTTGCGTCCCGCACCTCCAGCACATCCACCGCGAAATGCAGATTCTTGCCGGCCATCGGATGATTGGCGTCCAGCACCACGACCTGGTCGTTCACGCCGACCACGGTGAAATTCAGCATGCCCTGTGCACCCTCGCCCTGAACCCGCATCCCCACCTGGATGTTCTCGTCGGGAGGGAACTGTCCGCGCGGCGCCTCAAACACCGCTTGGGGATTGTATTCGCCGTAGCCGTCGGCGAGTGACACTGGAATCGACGAGCTGAACCCCGCCTCGCGACCCTCCAGCGCATTTTCCAATCCTGGGATGATGCTGCCAAACCCGTGCAGGTAAACAAACGGCTCATGGCCGCGACTGGAATCGAGCTGAACCCCCAGGTCGTCGGTAAGGGTGAAGTGCAAGGCCACGACCCTGCCATGGGCTGCTTTCATGGAAAATACCTGTACGCTGGAAATAGATTTTACTATAGAACATTCTATTCACATTCGCCGCAAAAAACCGCACCGGCGCGCGCTGCCGTTGACCCAAATGCGCCGCCTAAAATGGGCCATTGCCCATCGAACCGTGGGAGAGTTCTCGCCATGCTTTCCATTTCGCTCCGCGCCCATCGGCTCTTCATCTTGTCTTGGCTGTTCGCCGGGCTGTTCTGGCTTGGCGGCTGCGCGACGCAGCCCGCATCCCCGCGCGACCCGCACGCGACTGCCCGCCAGCGTATTCTCGGCGCCGCCGAGCGGTTGGTCGGAACCCCTTATGTACTGGGCGGCGAATCGCCGGGTGGAGTGGATTGCAGCGGCCTGGTGCAGTACGCCTATCGGGAGGCGGGCATCCGGGTGCCACGCACCACGGCGGAGCAGTTCCAGGCGGGGCGATCCCAGCGCCGGGTGTTGCCGGGCGATTTGCTGTTCTTTCGCACCAACGGCAGCGGCCAGATTTCCCATGTCGGAATCTACGCGGGCGGGGGACAGATGATCCATGCATCCTCGGGAAGTGGGCGAGTGCGCAAGGTCAGCCTCCACCAGCCGTACTGGCGGCAGCGCATGGCCGGCGGCGCGACGTTCCTGGGCTCGGGAACTCCGCCGATCACCCAGCGCTGGCCGGCAAACAATGGTCCGAGTGGCTAAGCCTCACTCCCAATGCTTTTCCCAAAGGAGAGGAGCGGTTGCAGGCGGCCGTTACTGACCGAATGCCGCAACCTGGTCGCCCCCCTGGAAAATCGCCAGCGCGCCTGGGTCCATCACCGTCCACGCCTCGTTGTCGGTCAGGGGCCGGGTCGCCACCACGGTCACCACATCGTCGGGCGTGGTCTCCCGCTGAAAATCCACAGTCATGTCGGCGTCCATCAGCCGGGCCTCGCCGAATGGGGCCCGACGGGTCAGCCAGGACAGTTGCGTGCTGCAATGAGCATAGAGATATCGGGAGTCGCTTAGCAGGAAATTAAAAACGCCGCGAGGGTTCAGCTCCCAGCTCAGAGCTTGGACATGCCGCCACAGCGCCGCCGGCCTGCGCGGCGGCTCGGGGAAGCGAGTGCGAATCCGGTCCAGCAGCCAGCAGAAGGCGTACTCGCTGTCGGTGGCGCCGATGGGGCGGTAAAAACCGAGCGGCAGCCGCTTCACCCCCCGCAACTGGCCGTTGTGGGCGAACACCCAGTGCCGTCCCCACAACTCTCGACTAAAGGGATGCGTGTTTTCCAGGCAGACCCCGCCCCGATTGGCACGCCGGATGTGACTGATCACGATCAGGCTCTTGATGGCGTAACGCTGCACCAGCCGGGCGATTTCCGACTCGGAGCTGGGATTGGGATCGTGAAAGGCCCGGCAGCCGCGCCCCTCGTAGAAGGCGATGCCCCAGCCGTCGCGATGCGGACCAGTCTTGCCGCCACGCTGCATCAGCCCGGTGAAGCTGAAGCAGATGTCGGTGGGCACATTGGCGCTCATCCCGAGCAGCTCGCACATGGATCGAACCTCGGCTCAACTCCAGCGCGGTCCCGGGGCCGCCGACCAGCGGGATTCGGCGATGCCCCGAGCCCGGCGGACGTGGTCCAGAAACGGATTGGTACGCAATTCCTGGTCCAGGGTGGTGACAGGACCATGGCCGCTGCACACCAATAGGTGGCCCGGCAACTCCAGCAAACGGCCTAGGCTGGCCTGCATCAATTCCGGATCGCTCATGGGAAAATCGGTGCGGCCAATGCTGCCGGCGAACAGGGTATCGCCGACGAAAATGTAGGTATCGTCGTAGTAGCAGCCCTGGCCCGGAGTGTGGCCCGGTGTGGACAGGAAACGAAACCGCAGATTGCCGACCTCGATGGCGTCGCCATCGCGCACTTCACGATCAATCCGCCCGCCGGGTCGGTCAAAATCGGCCATGCCGAACAGTAGCGAGCCTTGTTGCGGCAGGGTATCGAACATCGGCCGCTCCAGCGCCGGCAGATAGGTGAGCGCCTCGGGAAATTCCCGCTGCACGTCCGCCAGCCCGCCGGCGTGATCGAAATGGGCGTGGGTCAGCAGAATCGCCCGCAAATCCGGACGCGGTTTCATATTCGCCAGCGCGCTAGCCAGTTGAGGCCCATCGCCGGTATCCACGACGGCGCATTGACCGGTGGCGGGGTCTTCGAGCAGATAGGCGTTGACTTGGAACGCGCCCAGGGTCAAGCAGCGGACATTCATGGTGGACACTCGATGATGTGGTCTTGCAGCCGGCGGACCCGCCGCTCCGGGGCCGCCCAGCCGCACACGCTCGCCCCAGCGCGGCGGGTGGAGTTCAGATCGCCGGTTCGCAGTGGATGCCATTCCGGCAGCGGCTGGCCCTCGGCCCGCAACCGGTAGGCGCAGGTCCGTGGTAACCAGCCGAACTGTCGAACTTCGGCGGGCGTCAGTTGCACGCAGTCGGGCGCCCAGCGAAAGCGGTCGGCGTAGCGGCTACAACGGCCGGTGGCCAGATCAAGCAGCCGACAGGCCACGTTGGTATGGAACAATTCGCCTGTGTCTTCATCTTCCAGCTTGTGCAGGCAGCACTTGCCACAGCCGTCGCACAGCGCTTCCCATTCGGCGAGGGTCATCTCGGCGAGGGATTTATTTTCCCAGAAAGGGGAAGTTGGAATCATGCCATCCGCCGGCAACGGCAAGGCGGGGACGCAGGCGAACGCGCCCCCACAAGAGGGTTCAGGTGGTGATGTACTCGCGCAGGGCCTGCGCTTCCTGGGCGGTTTCCTCCAGCTTGGCCTTGACCAGGTCGCCAATGGAGACCACGCCGATCATCTTGCCCTCCTCATCCACCACCGGCATGTGGCGGAAGCGCTTGGCGGTCATGATGACCAGGACTTCACTGATCGTATCGTTCGGTTTGCCGGTGGTCATGTCGCAAGTCATGCAGGGCCGAATCGACATTTTGGCGAAATCGGTCCGGCCTTCGGCGCACAGGTTCAGCACATCGCGCTCGGTGAAGATGCCCGCCGGCGAGCGGTCAGCGTTCGGCACCATCACCGAACCCACCTTATGATCGTTCATGGCGCGGATGGCGTCGGCGACGGTGGCTGTGGTCGGCACGGTGACCGGCTGGCCGCCTTTTTTCTTCAGAATTTCCTTCAATTGCATCATGTTCGAGCACCCCCCTCAGGTTGATTAAAACGGGCTGACTAAACAATTCGCCAATAATTTAGCAAATTTATCGGTTTTAGCCAGCAGTGGAAACGGACCGACGCCGCACGCTCCCCTAAAGGGCGTCGCAACGCCCGCCACCCCGCGCGATGGTCAGCTTCCCAGCGCCAGCAGCAGTCCATTCAATCGCTTCACAAAACTGGCAGGATCTTCCAGTTGCCCACCCTCGGCCAGCACCGCCTGTTCGAACAACAGGTTCGTCCAGTCGCCGAACCGGCCGGCATCTGGCTCATCCTTCAGGCGCCCGATCAGCGGATGATGGGGATTCAGTTCCAAATACGGCTTGTTCGTTGGCACGTTCTGGCCGGCATCGCGCAACAACCGCTCCAGATGGGGGCTGAGCGCGTATTCGTCCACCACCAGACAGGCCGGTGAGTCGGTCAGCCGTGAGGAAATCCGAACCTCCTTGACTTTTTCGCCCAGTACCTCCTTCACCCGCGCAAGATAATCCTTGAACTGATCCTCGGCCTGCTTTTTCTCTTGCTTTTCCTCTTCCGAGGCGATCTTGTCCAGGTCCAGCGCGCCCTTGGCCACCGACTGGAACTGCTTGCCGTCGAACTCGGTCAGATGCGACATCAGCCACTCGTCGACCCGGTCGGTCAGCAGCAACACTTCCAGCCCCTTCTTGCGGAAAATTTCCAGATGGGGGCTGTGCTTGGCGGCCGCCACGCTTTCGCCAGTAATATAGTAGATTTTATCCTGCCCCTCTTTCATCCTTCCGATGTAATCGGTCAGGGAAACAGCCTGCTCGGCGCTGTCGGCATGGGTCGAAGCGAACCGCAACAGCTTGGCGATCTGCTCGCGGTTGCCGTAATCCTCGGCCGGACCTTCCTTGAGCACCCGCCCGAATTCTTTCCAGCATTTACCATAATTTTCGGGATCGTTTTGGGCCAAATCCTCCAGCAGGCCCAGCACCTTCTTGACCGAACCGGCGCGGATGCCGTCTACCACCTTGCTGCTTTGCAGGATTTCGCGGGAAATGTTCAGCGGCAGGTCGTTGGAGTCGATGACGCCGCGCACGAAGCGCAAATAGCGCGGCATCAGATGTTCGGCATCGTCCATGATGAACACCCGCTGCACGTACAGCTTCACCCCGTGGCGCTGCTCGCGGTCCCACAGGTCAAAGGGCGCGCGGGACGGGATGAACAGCAGCGAGGTGTACTCCAGCTTGCCTTCCACCCGGTTGTGGGTCCAGGCCAGAGGGTCCTCGAAATCGTGGCCGACGTGCTTGTAGAACTCCTTGTACTCCTCCTCCTTGATCTCCTGCTTGGGCCGCGCCCACAACGCGGCCGCCTGGTTGATTCGCTCTTCCTCGATTTTTGGCGGCGCGTCCTTGTCCTCGCTGAACTTCTGCACCGGCATCAACACCGGCAGGGTGATGTGATCGGAGTACTTGGTGATAATCGAGCGCAACTGCCACTCGTTGAGCAGATCGTTCTCTTCCTCGCGCAAGTGCAGGGTCACCTCGGTGCCCCGGGTGGGCTTATCGACCGTTTCCAGGGTGTATTCGCCTTCACCGTTGGACTCCCAGCGGACCCCGTGTTCCTCCCCCATGCCGGCGCGGCGAGTCAGCAGAACAACCTTATCGGCGACAATGAAGCTGGAATAGAAACCGACGCCGAACTGGCCGATCAGATTCGCGTCCTTGGCCTGATCGCCGCTCAACTTGCTCATGAACTGGCGGGTGCCGGAACGAGCAATCGTGCCAATGTTGTCGATGACTTCCTGTCGGTCCATGCCGATGCCGTTGTCGGAGACGGTGATGGTACGCGCGTCCTTGTCGAAACTGACCCGGATTTTCAGGTCGGGAACGTTTTCGTACAGAGCGCTGTCGGTCAGGGCTTCAAAGCGCAGCTTGTCGCAGGCGTCCGAGGCGTTGGAAATCAGTTCGCGGAGGAAAACTTCCTTGTGGGAATAGAGGGAATGCGCGACCAGGCGCAGCAATTGCTGCACCTCGGCTTGAAAACCAAGGGTTTCCTTATGGGCTTCAACGGTCATGGATGACGGACTCCTGGGTAGTATTCTGGGATTGGAATCCGATATGCGGACTCATGACGGGATTTCAAGGCGGTGGAGGACGCGATGGACTTCCGCTGTATTCTCCCCATCCTACCCTCCCACTTCGACGCCTTCGTGCCGCAGCAGCCATCGCTTGATTCCCAGTGGATCGCCGGTCACTTCTCCCGCGTAGCCACCCAGGCCCTGCTGGCCCACCACCCGATGACAGGGAATCAGAATTGGAATCGGATTGTTACGGCAGGCGCCTCCGATGGCGCGGGGGGCGGTATCAAGTTGTCGCGCCAGTTCGCCGTAGGTCAGTATCGTTCCTGGCGGAACGGCTTGCAGCGATTCCCACACCCGTCGTTGAAAAGCCGTCCCCGTTGGAGCCATTCGGACCGTGAAAGGCAGGCGGGGATCACGGAAATACGCCTCCAGTTGCTCGACCACCGCACGGGTCGCCGCATCCGCCGGCGGCTGTTCAGGTGCGTCAGCGGCCAGATAATCCAGTTCGCCCACAGCTTCACCGGCCATGTGGATGCCGATCCGACCCAGCGGCGTGGCAATGACGGCTTGATAGGAAGCGTTCGTCGGCATGACTAATCCTTGGGTGGAACATAGGCCAACCAGTCGCGGCGGGCGTCGCCGTACACAATGAAATACGGATTCAGTAGCGACTCGCGAGTGTTGTAGCGCAGCGGCTCACCGGTCTCCGCCGACACCACCCGGCCGCCGGCTGCCTCGACGATGGCTTGCGCGGCGGCGGTGTCCCATTCCGAGGTCGGGCCCAGTCGGGGATACACATCCGCCGCGCCTTCCGCCACTCGGCAGAATTTCAGCGAACTGCCGATGGTGACCAGTTCGCTCGCGCCCAGAGCGGCGACGAATTTCTGCAAACCCGGTCCGCCGTGAGAGCGGCTGCCGACCACCCGCACCGGTCCGCCGACTTGCAACGGTTTGACCTTGATCGGGTGCGGCGGCTGGCCCGGCTCTTCATGGAAAGCGCCGTAACCACGGACCGCGAAGTAGCTCAGTCCAGTCACCGCCGCGAGCACGACGCCGAGAACCGGTTCATGCCCCTCGATCAGGGCGATGTTGACGGTAAACTGGCCGTTGCGTTGGACAAACTCCTTGGTTCCGTCCAGCGGGTCCACCAACCAGTAGCGTCGCCAGCGCGACCTCTCGGCGAACGGCACACTGGCCGATTCCTCGGACAGGATGGGGATGTCCGGGGTCAGGCGTTGCAGTCCGGCGAAGATGACGTGATGCGAGGCCAGATCGGCGGCGGTCAGCGGACTGTCGTCGTCCTTGCCGGTTACGCCGAACGCCGTTGCGTAAATCTCCAGAATGCGCGTGCTGGCCTCCGCAGCCAGCGCTCGGGCCGATTCCAGCCAGGCGACCCATTCATCACGCATAACCATCACGCATAACCATCATGCATCAACCATTTCTACACGCCCAAAACAAAACAGGGCGACCCCTGGAAGGATCGCCCCGCCGCTGACCCCGCCGTCGAATCTCAGGATAGCTTTTCCTTGATGCGGGCCGCCTTGCCTTCCAGGCCGCGCAGGTAGTACAGCTTGGCGCGGCGCACGTCACCCCGGCGCTTGACGGTAATATCAGCGATGGCCGGGCTGTAGGACTGGAACACCCGCTCCACGCCCTCGCCGTGGGAAATCTTGCGCACGGTGAACGCCGAGTTAAGGCCGCGATTGCGCTTGGCGATGACGATGCCCTCGAACGCCTGCAAGCGCTCGCGGTTGCCTTCCTTCACCTTGACCCGCACCACCACGGTATCGCCGGGACCGAAGGCCGGGATTTCGCGGGTCATCTGCTCCCGCTCGAATGCTTCAACCAGTTTGCTCATGACACTACGCTCCACGTTGCTCCGTGAGATCCCCGGCGGCGCCGGCGCTCTCCGTTCTCTCTCGATAGTCGCGAATAAATTCATCCAGCAGCGCCCGATCCCTTTCCTCCAGCGCCCGCTGCGGCAGCAGATCGGGACGGCGAAGCCAGGTCCGCCCCAGCGCCTCGCGCCGCCGCCAGCGGGCAATGGCGGCATGATCGCCGCTCAACAGTACCGCCGGAACCCGCCGCCCTTCCAGATCTTCAGGGCGGGTGTAATGCGGACAGTCCAGCAAACCGTCCATGAACGAATCCTGTTCGGCCGATTCGTGGTCGTTCAGCGCGCCTGGCAGCAACCGGGCCACGGCGTCGATCACCACCAGCGCCGCCAGTTCGCCGCCGCTGAGAACGTAATCGCCGATGGACCATTCCTCGTCCACCTCGGCCTCGATCAACCGCTCGTCGATGCCCTCGTACCGGCCAGCGAGAAGGATCAATCTTGGCTCCCGCGCCAGTTCCCGCACGCCGTCCTGGCTCAGCGTCCGGCCCTGTGGACTGAGATAAATCGTCCTGCCGCGCGGCTCTGTCGCGGCCCGCGCCCGACGCAGCGTATCGCGCAGGGGTTGCACCTTGATCACCATGCCCGGTCCACCACCGTAGGGCCGATCGTCCACGGTGCGATGGCGGTCGTGGCTATCATCACGCGGATCCCAGGTCGCCACCGTCAACAAACCGCGTTCCACTGCTCGGCCCGTGACCCCGAAGCGGAGCAGGGTCTCGACCATTTTGGGAAACAGGGTCACCACGTCCACACGCAAGGCGGTGTTCCTCAATGCCTCTTCGCCCCTTGAGGGAGCGGGCCGGGGTGAGGAGGCTGGGATGCTTTCAGAACTCCGGATCCCAATCCACTTTCATTAGGCGCTGTTCGAGATTCACTTCGACGACCACCCGATCCTTGATGAACGGCAACAAACGTTCCCGTTCACCCTTCACTACCAACACGTCATTAGCCCCGGTGGCGAGTAGATGGGAAACCACGCCCAATTCCACTCCTTCCAGCGTCACGACCCGCAAGCCTTCCAAGTCAGCCCAGTAATATTCACCGGGTTCGGGTGGCGGCAGTTGCGCGCGGTGCACTGCGATGTCGCTTTGAATCAGGGTCGTGGCCTGGTCGCGATCATCAAAACCGATGAATTTTAGCACTACTCCTGCTCCTTGAGCGCGACCCGCCTCGATCTTGAATTCCCGCCACTCCCCCTGACGTTTCAAGAATATCGGGTGATAACGGGAGATTCCTTCACGCGGTTCGGTATGGGAAAAAACCCGAACCCAGCCATTCACGCCAAACAAGCCGGACACCCGGCCTAGCACCACCCAGTCGCTCATCGCGGCGGTAACGAAACCGAGCCCCGGGAATTACTGCGCCGGTTGCTGGCGGGCGTATTCCTTGATCAGGCTGCACACCCGTTCGGAGGGCTGAGCGCCAGTGCCCAGCCAGTACTGAACGCGTTCCTGATTCAGGCTCAATCGCACATCCTGGCCGCTGGCGATTGGATTGAAGAAACCGATGCGCTCGATGTAACGTCCGTCGCGCCGGTTACGGCTGTCGGTCACGACCACGGTATAGAAGGGGCGCTTCTTAGCGCCGCCGCGAGACAGGCGGATGGTAACCATGCGCTGCGAATACCTCATGCGAATTCGGACAAGAAAAATGCCACCCCCTTCCGGGGCGGCTAAAGGCAACACAGAATGTTACCCGAACTTCCGCGAATTTGAAATCGTTTGACCGGTTTACGCAGGGCAATCGCGCTATGTGACGGGTTGACAAGGGACTGACCGACGGGGTAGGGGGATGGGTTGATCCTGTGGAGAGAACTGATGCGGCCGATGCTACCCGATCCCCGCCCGTATTTTGCCGACCTGCCCGATCCGCACCGGGAGACCCGCAACAAGCTGCACCCCCTGAATGACATCGTGATGATCGTACTGTGCGCGGTGCTGAGCGGGGTGGTGGACTGGGTGGGGATGGCAGACTTCGCCGAAGAGAAGGAAGCCTGGCTGCGAGGCTTTCTAGACCTGGCCAACGGCATTCCCTCACGCGACACTCTGAAGCGACGTGCTGGGACGGCTCGAACCGGCGGCGTTCGCGGCGGCCATCACCGCCTGGGCGACGGCGGCCCTGCCGAGGTTGGTGGGCGAGCAGGTCTGCCTGGATGGGAAAACGTTGTGGGGCAGTCGGGACAGGACGACCCCGGCGGTCCACCTGATGAGTGCGTTTGCCGGGCGGGCGCGGTGGGTGCTGGCGCAGCAGGCGGTGGCGGGGAAGTCGAATGAAATCACCGTCATCCCTGATCGGCTGGCGCTGCTCGACCTGCACGGGGCCGTGGTGTCGATCGACGCCCTGGGCTGCCAGAAAGCCATCGCCCGCCAGATCGCGGACGCCGGGGCCGATTACGTGCTGGCCCTCAAGGACAACCACCCCACCTGGCGCGAAGACGTCCGACTCTGGCTCGATACCGAAGTTGGCCGCGGACGCCTGCCGGTCCAGGATACGGTGGAGAAAGACCACGGCCGGATCGAGACCCGCCGCCAGGCCCTCAGCGCACAGATCGACTGGCTGGAGGCGAAACCGGACTGGGCCGGGCTCCAGGCCGTCGGCCGGGTCAAGTCCCCCGGCTCATCGGCGCGAAAACCAGCACCGAATGCCGCTACTTCCTGTGCTCGTTCCCGGAGCGGGACCGGTTCGCGGCCACCGTCCGCGACCATTGGGCCATCGAAAACGCCAAGCACTGGGTCTTGGACGTGCCATTCGGCGAGGATGCCTGCCGCGCTCGGAAGGATCACTCCGCGGAAAACCTGGCCCTGATGCGCCGCATGGGGTTGAACCTCCTGCACCGCCACGGCCCGCATCACAAAAGCCTGCGCCGCCGCAAACGCCGCGCTGCCCTCAACGATGCGTATCGGTGGCGCCTACTCTTCGGTCCGCTAAGCCCCGCCTACCCCCTAGCGCGATTGCCCTGGGCGTTTCGGTCGGTGGCGGCCCGACCCACGATCCTGTGGTGGTTTGCGGATTCCCCCACCTTACTTCTTGGCCAACCAGGTCAACCAAAGCTAGTTGGCAAATGTTGTCGAAAAAACCAAAGGATCGAAGCAACGCAAAAAAGGATAAACCCCTATTGAAAACAGGTTTAACCTTATGGCGATGGGTTCTGTCTGGCGAGAAGGGTGATAAGAATGGGGTTTGCGCTTGTATGGACGCAGGGTCGGGTTTAACCTTGCACTTAAAATGTAGAGGAGCGGACTGGCCGGTTCTGGCGGTGCGCCTCGGCAAGTATTAACCAGTAAGCGAACCAGGGGGAGCCCCATCATGTTGACCTATCAAGATTGCGTGGAATTGAGCGACCTGACCGAGGAAGAGATCGAAGCCATCGCCCAGCACGAACATTTACCGGAAATGGCTGCCCTGGAGCTGGGCAGCTATCTGGTGCATAGCGCGGATGGAGTCCCGATGATCAAGCGCATCATCCTGGAGGACATCGAGGAAGAACGCCGGCGCGGTGATGCCGAGAAGGTCTTGCAGTTGAAACTGGTGCTCAAACATTTTGTGGACACCCATCCAAGCAATCCAGCCAAGGCATAAATAGGACCGGAACTCCGGCATGACCTGGTGGGGCCGAGGCCGTTCAGGGCCGGGGTTCGGCTAGGAGGGCCTGGACGTCGGTCGGGCCAGCTCGCCGCATGGGACGGCCATTCACCGGGCAGACCGGGGCTTCCCGCTCGGCCAACAGCCCGAAAACCGTAAGGTCAATTCGGGTTTCGCCGGCGGCGAAGCGAATGACTGGCAGGCATACCGGATCGCCGCTGGCCATTTTCAGGCGGTGTTCGGCCATTTCGAATGGAATGTGGTGCTCCATCAGGAACAACGTGATCTCTTCGGGAGTGTCGGCGAATAGATGCAGGTTGATGCCGGTGTGTGGGCCGGTGGCGCCGCTGAGCACCGGACCGACCAGCCGCGGTCGAAAGCGCGCCAGAAAGCGCATGGCTTCCAGCGCGGTTTCGCGCAGGCCGCGCAGGCGGAGTTCCTGACGGCCGGCATGGAATAGCCGCTGTCGATCGAGCAGGGCCTGCTCGATGGCGACGTTGTCCGGCAGGACTGCCCTGTCGCTGATCGCCAGACGCAGGGCGGCCTTGCGCCGGGCGGTTCTATAGTCCTTGACGCCTTCGTCGACGATGAGCCGGGCGCATTCCTGAGCGATCAGGGCTGTGAGACGGTGGGTGGCGCGTGGGCGGTGGGGCATTGGTGAATTCCGGGCGCGCGGACGCGACGGTTTGAGGCCATAATAGAGTGACCGTTCCCTGGCGAGCCGGGCGCAGCCCGACGCTTTGGATACGATCATTTGCTATATTCCATGGAGCGGGCGTTCGATACGTCCATTCCGATCATGCGAGGAAGCGTAACTTGGCTCTGTTCACGCGTAAAGAACCCATTCTGGGTATCGATATTGGTCCCTCGGCAGTCAAGCTGGTCGAACTGAGTCGTTCCGGACCACGGTTTCGGGTCGAGAGCTTTGCCATCGAACCACTGGGCGAGGGCATGGTGGAAGACCGCAACCCCGCCGACACCGATGATGTGGCGGAAGCGATCAAGCGGGCCTGCCGCAGGGCCGGCGCCCGCGCGCGCCGCGCGGCCGTCGCCGTGCCGACCTCCAGCGTGATCACCCGCACCGTGCCGATGCCAGCGGATTTCAAGGAGAGCGATGTCGAGGCCAATATCGCGATCGAGGCGGCTCAGTACATTCCTTATCCCATTGAGGAAGTCTATCTGGATTTTGAGACGAAAGGCCTGTCTCCGGCCAGCAGCGACATGCAGGATGTCATGCTGGTGGCCACGCGCAAGGAAAACGTGGATACCCGGGAGGCGACCCTCAAGAATGCGGGGCTGACGCCGGTGATCGTGGATGTGGAAGCCTACGCCTTGGAGAACGCCTTCCGGCTGCTGATGGAAAACCTGCCCAAGACCGGGGGCGGCGAGGGGGCGTTGAGTCTGACCAAGGGGCGGGAGAGCCTGACGGCGCTGGTGGATCTCGGCGCCGCCCTCACCAATCTCTATATCCTGCAGCAGGATCGCGTGGTCTTCACCAAGGAGCAACGGTTTGGCTGCGACCAATTGACCGTTCGCATCGCCGAGGCCTATGGCCTGCCCCGCGAACAAGCGGAGCAGGCCAAGCGTTCCGGATCCGTAAGCGAGGATTACCCTGCGACCATTCTGGAGCCGTTCAAGCAGATGCTGGCCGAACAGATCGGCCACGGCTTGCAGTTCTTTTTTTCCTCCGACCAGTATGTTTCTGGTCGCTATAATGTGGATACTATTGTCTTGAGCGGTGGGGGTGCCACGATCCTGGGTTTGGATCGGGTCGTGGCGGACGTGCTGAGCATCGCTACGGTGGTGGCCAACCCCTTCAAGAACATGGGAAGCGCGGCAAGAGTGAACAGCAACGCCCTGCTGCGCGACGCGCCGCTGCTGACGATCGCCTGCGGGCTGGCCCTGAGGAGCTTTGACTGACATGACGCGCATCAATTTGCTGCCCTGGCGCGAAGCGCGCCGCGTCCAGCGGCAGCGCGAACTGATTGGGATACTGGTTGCGGCGGCGTTGTTCGGAGCCGGCATCGTGTTTCTGGTGTACACCGAGATCGCCAACCGCATCGAGTACCAGCAGGAGCGCAATAATTATTTGCGCGGCGAAATCGCTCTGCTGAAGAAGGCGGCCGAGGAGATGCAGGAGTTGCAAAAAACCCGAACCCGGCTGGTGGATCGCCTCAACGTCATCCAGAAATTGCAGACGGTTCGGCCTGGAATGGTGCGGATGCTGGACGAACTGGTGCGGCTGGTTCCCCAGGATATCTACCTGACCGGCTTCAAGACCGCCAACAATCAAGTAACACTCAACGGTATCGCCCGTTCCGACAACATCATTTCTGAGTTCATGCGCGACCTCAAAAGCGCCACGAATCTGTTCGGCGAACCGGTGCTGCAGGTGATCGAAACTCGAAATGTGAACAGCGTGCAGGCCCGGGTGTTCGAGTTGGTCGTGCCGCTCAAACTGGGGGTGGAAGGCGAGCAAGCCGGCTCGGGGGGGAAAACATGAATCTGTCCGAGATCAACCTCAGCGACTTCGATCTGCGGGAGGCCGGCGATTGGCCGCTGGCTGGCAAGGCGGTGTTGGTGGTGTTGGTGATCGCCGCCGTGTTGGGCGCTGGCTACTACTTCTTCACCAACTCTCAGCTCGAAGAGCTGGACAAGGTGACCCGGGAGGAACAAACGCTTCGCCAAGACTTCGTCGAGAAGTGGCGGGTGACCGCCAATCTGGAAGCGTTCCGGTTGCAGCTCAAGCAGATGGAAGCGGATTTGGATACGATGCTGAGGCAGTTGCCGACCGGCACCGAGATGCCGGACCTGCTGGAGGATGTGTCCAACACCGGCAAGAAGAACGGCCTGGAGTTCGAGCTGTTCAAGCCCGAGTCCGAACAACCCATGGATTTTTACGCCGCCAAGCCGATCACCATCAAGGCCAAGGGTACCTACCATCAATTTAGTGCGTTCGTGAGCGGGGTGGCGGCTCTGTCGCGAATCGTGACCCTGGAGAACGCGACGCTGGCCGGGGTCGCCAGCAAGGATGCGAAGGGTGGAGGTGCGAAGGGCGCCAAGCTGGCCAACGAACCGCTCACTATTCAGGCGACACTGCAAACCTATCGCTACATGGATGAGGCCAGCGCGCCGGCGGCTGGTGCCCAGAAACAGCAGCAGAAGGCGGGGCAGCAGAAGGCGGGGGCCGGGAAGAAATGAACGCACGTCGTGGTATGAGATCGGCGGGCGCCGCCGGGTGGCTGGGGGTGGTTTTGGTTGCGTTGACGGGATGCGCCCAAAAGGATCTGAGTGAGGTCCAGCAGTTCGTGGCGACCACCCAGAAAACCACGCCCATCAAGAAACTCGATCCTCCTCCGGAAATCAAGCCTTATATGCCGTTCGCCTATACGGCCCAAGGCATCAAGGATCCATTCATGCTGGCGCCGTTCGCTCAGGAAGAAGAATTGGAACTGCCGCAGGAACTGGTGGCGCAGAGCCCCAACTATACCGGCCCTCGGCCCGACCCGAACCGGGTGCGGGAAGAGCTGGAGAAGTACTCACTGGGTTCGCTCAAGATGATGGGCACCTTCCGCATGGGAAGCGGTGGGGGGGAATTATGGGCGTTGATTATGGCTCCCGATAACGTCGTGCATCGGGTGCAGAAAAATAATTACCTGGGCACAAACCACGGCAAGATTGTCGGTATCACGGAGCAGCGGGTCGAGCTGAAGGAAATCGTTCCGGAAGGGCCCGGGCGCTGGCAGGAGCGTGAAGCGTTCCTGTCGCTTACCCAATGATTGAGGGGGAAGTGTCATGACGAACAGGTCCGCGAGCGAAGGCCAACATGACCGTCGGTCGGCTGGGGGGTGGCTGCAGCCGTGGGTGGCGGTGCTGGGTCTGATCTGGGGGGTCGTGCTGGTTGGAGCATGGAGTACGGTGGGGCTGGCGGCCGAGGAGTCCGCTCAGGTGGTGTTGCAGGCGGTGGACATCAGCCCACTTTCCGGCAATCGCCTGCAACTGCGGTTCCGGTTGTCGGCGCCGCCCAAGGGGCCGCCGAGCAGTTTCACCATCAACGAACCGGCGCGGATCGTGTTGGACTTTCTGGATACGCGCAACGGCCTCAGTGCCCGGCAGCAGCCGATTAACGTGGGGGTGGCCGACAAGATCAGCGTGCTGGAGGGGCCTGACCGGACCCGGGCCTCGCTGAATCTGGCGCGGTTGGTACCCTACAACGTGCAGGTGCAAGGCAACGCCGTGGTGCTGACATTGGAGAATGCGGGCGCACGCGCCAGTTCGAACTCCGGCTCCGACGCCTGCGGCGGCGGTAAAGGCGGCAGCTTTAAGTTCGCGGCGGGCCGAGGCTGATGGACCGGTGACCACGCCCCGCAATGTCAGCGACGTCGGCTTTAAGCGGGGGCCTGGCGGGCAGGGCGTGATCACGATCAAGCTGTCCAACCCCAACATTGCGGCGGACGTGCGGCAGGAGGGCAATCTGATCATTGCCGATTTTCAGGGGGCGACGCTTGGGCGCGGGCAGGAACGACGGCTGGACGTGACCGACTTCGCTACACCGGTGACGACTTTGGAAGCTTTGAACCGGGGCGGCAGCGCCCGCTTGAGCATCAAGCCCAATCCTCCTTTCGAGTATCTGGCCTATCAAGCGAATGATTTATATGTGATCGAGGTACGCCCGCCCCAGAAATCCAAGGAAGAAGAGGATAAGGAGGCGATGTTCGATCCGTCCAAGAAAAAGTACACCGGCGATCTGCTTTCGCTGAATTTCCAGGACATCGAGGTGCGGGCGATCCTGCAAATACTGGCGGATTTCACCGGGCTAAACATAGTGGTCAGCGACAGTGTGAAGGGCAATCTGACCTTGCGCTTGCAGAACGTGCCCTGGGATCAGGCGCTGGACATCATCCTGCGCACCAAGGGCCTGACCATGCGGCAGAACGGCAACGTGATTTTCATCGCGCCGACCGAGGAAGTGGCGGCGCGCGAGAAACTGGATCTGGAGTCGCGCAAGACGGTGGGCGAGCTGATTCCGTTGCGTACGGAAATCATGCAAGTCAGTTACGCCAAGGCCAAAGATCTGGCGGAACTGCTGAAGCGGAAGTCCGCTACCGATAAAGGCGTGGTCGAATCTGGCATCCTGTCGCCGCGCGGCGACGTGTCCGTGGACGAGCGGACCAACAGCCTGATCGTCAAGGACGTGCCCGACAAGGTGGCGGAAGTGCGCGAGCTGGTGACGAAACTGGATACGCCGGCCAAGCAGGTGGCAATCGACTCCCGCGTGGTGATCGCCAACGACGACTTCGCCCGCGACATCGGAGTGCGGTTCGGGGTGACGGGCGTGGGAGTGAATGACAGTAACGTAGGCGCCGTGAGCGGCAGCCTAGGTGGCACCAATACGATTATTGGCAGCGCCTCGGATAATTTGCAGCAGACCGGACAGCCCTATCCAGTTACGATTCCTGATCTCGCGGAACGGATAGGCGTGAATTTCCCGGCGGCGCCCGCGCTTGGCGGTAATCCGGCAAGACTGGCTTTGTCGATCCTGGGCGCCGATTATTTGGTTGATCTGGAGCTGTCGGCGCTACAAACCGAGGGCAAGGGCGAGCTTCTCTCCAATCCGCGGGTGGTCACGGCCGACTTGAAAAAGGCGACCATCGTGCAAGGCCGGCAAATTCCGTATTCAGTTGTGGACGAGAACGGCGCGGTGACAACGGAGTTCAAGGATGCCCTGCTGAAACTGGAGGTCACGCCGCAGATCACGCCGGATGACCGGGTTCGCATGGATCTGAAGGTTTCGAAGGACGATGTGGGCGCGAACGTGCCGCAGGCCACGGGGGGGTTTGTACCTTCCATCGACAAGCGCGAGGTGGAAACCCAGGTGTTGGTGAACAACGGCGAAACGGTGGTTCTGGGCGGCGTGTTCGAACAGAACAAGAGAAATGGCCAGGATAAGGTACCGTTGCTGGGCGACATTCCGTTGCTGGGTTATCTGTTCCAGAGAAACAGTAACAGTACCATCAAGCGCGAGCTGCTGATCTTCGTGACGCCGCAGATCCTGAAGAACGGTGCGGTGGCCGAGCGCTGACCGGGCTTTCCAAACAGCATTATTTAAAGAATCACTTTCAGGGGAGAACACGCCGTGTTTTCGATGATTGGCGGGATATTCCGATTGTTCGGTCTGTTGTTGCTCAGCGTTTTTTTGGCGAGCTGCGGGGGCGGGGGCGAGGGCGATGATGGCGGTTTTACCCCGGAAAGAATCAACGTCACCATCACCACCGATAAGGCGACTTTGCAAACCAATTTGGTCGATGCGGCCGCTAACCCTAGCGGACCTTTCACCAACACGATAACCGTCCAGGTGACCAAGAGCGGTAATATATTCCCGGCTTCGAGTGTGTCTATCGATATCGTATCCGGCTTGTCCAGCGGGGCGTTGTTCTATCTAGATGGCGACCCGGAAAATGAAGAGTGCTCGGTACCTGGTGAAACGGTCGATGACTGTACTGGCACAGTGTTTCCAAAGGCATACCGCCGCTTGGTGTTTGAAGACACCACCGGGACGGTGACGGGCCATTTCCATGCCAGCAGCACGCCGGGTAGGGTGGTGCTGAGAGCATCAGCCCAGGATCCGGATACCAACGCAACAATCACCGCCGACCTGACGATCACGGTGGGGCCGGGCGTGAGTACGGGTCAACCAGCGGTAGTAAAATTTGTCATCATCCCGTCGCCCTTGTACATCACCGGCCAGGGTCGGCAGGATGTGAAGCGGTTTCAGGTGCAGGTGCTGGATGACGCCAACCAGCCGGTGCCGAATACGGCCAGCAACAACCTGCAGTTGCAATTGTTGCCGAACCGGCCGAACGGTGGGGAGAACCTGGTGGCGATTTCCGCATCGGGCGGCACCCAGGAAGGTGAGATTGTCAATACCCGAACCATCAACGGTATCGCTGAGGTAGCTCTGCATAGTGGCGACAAGCCGGGCACCGTTGTGATCGCAGCGATTGCCGACCGGGCTGATAACAACGTGGACAATGGGATCCAGAACGCAGTCAGCGATGTTGATACGATTCCGATCAGCAGCGGCGAAATTGCTTCCCTGACCTTCACCGGACCTTATCCAGGCGCGGTCAAGGTCCGGGCCAACGTGCTGACTTTGGGTCCAGGCGATACCATTGACGCTACGGGAGCAGTCTATACCCGTGCGATGACCGTGCTCGCGGTGGACGAGTTCGGTAATCCGCCGCCTCCGGGTGAATTTATTACCTTCCGGCTGATGGATGGCCCGATGACTGGCTATCCCGAACTTGGTCGGGGTACGTTCGATATTGCTGGAAATGATGGCAATCCACAGGAAGGCCAAAATACCTTCACGACCCCGGCTGGCGGCAGTTCGCTGGCTGGTGCATCCACCAACTGCCAGTTGGTGCTGGAGGGTGGAGCGGGTCAAGAGGGTAGCTGGCTGATTAACGGTCAATCCCAGGCCCACTTGCTCGCGGTCTTCAACACGTTTAATCCAGTGGCCGATACTGGCTTTACGGTACCCTATACAATTGGTTGCCCGCCCTATACCGGTAATGTCGCCAACAACATCAACGGTGTAGTGGTCCAAACCGACGCCGACGGCATAGCTTCAACGATCATAAACTATCCACGTACCCAGTTGGGCCGGTGCTTCAAGCTGACTGCCGAGGCGAATGGCGGTCAGGTTGGGGCGGTCATGGGCAAGGAAAAACAAGGTAGCGTGGTCTTGGGCGATCCATGCACCAGTTGGTATCTGGGTGTTCCAACTGGCGCTACGATAATCATTATTCCCGCCAGCGACCAGAATCTTCAGGTTCCGGTTGGAGATTCTTTGACCAAGCCGCTCACGCTCCAACTGTTTGATGGGGCTACGCCGCCTGCGCCGTTGCCAGCCGAGGGGCTGTCGGTTCAGGTGGTCATTACCGATCCGGATCAGGCCGCTGTGGCGGCAGCCGAAGCGGCAGTGGCGACAGCTCAAGCTGCGGTGAGGGCGGCACAGGCCGCTATGAACGCCGCTGGTTGCCCGGCCGCCGCACCTGCCCCTCCCGCAACTGAGCCTGTTGCATGTCCAGGGTTAAGGGCGGCGTTGGTCAAGGCTCAAGAGGCTTTAGCCAAGGCTAATTCTGATCTTGAGTTGGCGAGGGCTCGTGATGCACTGCACACCCCGACGGCCAGTTTCGAACCCGACCCGTTGGTCACTGGTGTGGAAGGCATCGCGGTTATGACCATCACAGTGTCCGATCTGTATACCAAGGAGAGTACCGGTGGTACTGGAGACGCCAAGGTGGAGTTCTTCATCAATACTGTGGGTCCGGTAATCCGTGCCCCAACGCTTACCATTACCGTGCTGCCGCAGGGGGTTGTACCACCGCCAACGCCATAATTGTTAGCAATAAAACGACTATCGGCGGGGAAAACCCGCCGATTTTTTCTTTTGTAAATTAACCTGTGATCGAGTACCGGCGTAAACGGGCGTCCCGCCCGTTGGCAGTCCAACGTCCCAGGAGCGCTAAGCCGCCGTGAATTTCCGCAGCGCCGCCTCGTCCAGCGTGCGCCGGTCCACCTTGAGATAGGCCACCCCCTCGGCGGCGACCACCACCGCCTCGGCCACGCCCCGCACCTCGTTCAACCGCAGAGCCAGTAACCGCGCCTCGGCGTCATCCAGCACGCCGACGTGTAGCAGATAGCTGCTCAGATAGCGCGGATTCTTCATGGTCCAGGCGCCGAGCAACCAGACCAGCGCCGCCAAAGTTGCGAAGGCAAACACACCCTGGAGGCCGAACAATCCTCGTAGCCAGCCGCCCAACGCTCCCCCAGCAAACGCGCCCAGGAACTGGCTGCTGGAGAAGACGCCCATTGCGGTGCCCTTGGCGTCGGGCGGGGCCAGCTTGGCGATCAAGGAGGGTAGGGTGGCTTCCAGCAGGTTGAAGGCGGTGAAGAAGACCAGGAGCAGCGCGGCGGTTTCCAGCACGGTATCGTGCAGCGTCAGCAGTCCGAACTCGGTCAGGATCAGTAGCAGGATCGCGCCGAGGAAAACCGGTTTCAGCCGGCGTTGCTTCTCGGCGATGATGACGAGCGGGATCATCGCCGCCATCGAGACCACCAGCGCTGGCAGGTAGACTTCCCAATGTTGGTCGCTCGGCAGTCCGGCATCGCGCAACGCCAGCGGCACGGCCACGAAGGTGGCGGTGAGCAGCAAGTGAAGAGTGAAGATGCCGAAATAGAGCCGCAACAACTGTCCGTCGAACACCACCCCCCCGAACTGCGAGGCGACCGGCTCGGCGTCGCGGTGAATCCGGCTCTCCACGGGATCGGGCACCTGAAACCGCACCACGGCGATGCTGAGCAGGGCGAGCAGCCCGGTCAGCCAGAAAATTCCGGGCACCCCCATCCAGCCGTTCAGCACCGGCCCAAGGATCATTGAAACCGCGAATGAGACGCCAATGGTGACTCCGATCACCGCCATGACCTTGATCCGGTGCTCCTCGCGGGTCAAATCCGCCGCCAGCGCCATTACCGCCGCTGATACCGCGCCGCCGCCCTGCAAGGCGCGGCCGAGGATGACCCCGTGGATGGAATCGGCCAGCGCCGCGACGATGCTACCGAAGGCGAAAATAAGCAGGCCGACGTAGATCATCCGCTTGCGGCCGTAACGGTCGGACAGGAAACCAAAGGGAATCTGGAACAACGCCTGGCTGAAGCCGTAAATGCCAATGGCGAGTCCCGCCAGCGCCGGGGTGTTGCCGCGCAAGTGTTCGGCGTACAGGGCGAACACCGGCAGGATCATAAACAAGCCCAGCATCCGAAGCGAAAACACCCCCGCCAGCCAGAACGCCGCCCGGCGTTCGCCAGCGGTCATCTCATCATCCACTAAACCGGCTGCCTTCATGCTGCTCCAAGCCTCCATCGGTCTTGTTCAGCCAAGGCTGCCAATAGTACTACCCTCGCTCTCGACACGCATGGATCGGTGAACCCGTCGAAGAAAGAGGGGAATTGTTCGAGGCGAGACAGGGTTCAGCGTACCGAACGATAGGTCGCCGACCGTTGGCGTTGGCTCAGCACCAGTTGCCAAAGCTGCCCTTGCCGGGCGCGGAAAAAGCCGGCGCAGCTCAACAGGTAGTATTTCCACATGCGATAGAAACGCGGGTCGTAGCGGTTCCGCAACCGCGGCCAGCCGGCATCGAAGTTGGCCCACCACGCCATCAGAGTACGGTCGTAATCGAGACCAAAGTTGTGCCAGTCTTCGATCACGAACCGCCGTTCCAGCGCCTCGGTCAGTTGCCGGGCGGAGGGGAGCTTGCTGTTGGGAAAGATGTATTTGTCGATCCAGGGCTCGGTCCAGCGGCAGGTGATGTAATCACCGATGGTGTGCAGGAGGAAAATACCCTCTTCCGCGAGTAAGCGGCGGACGGTGTCGAAGTAGGCCGGGTAGTTTTGCAGCCCCACATGTTCGAACATGCCTACCGAGACCACCTTGTCGAACTGGCCCTTCAAGTCGCGATAATCCATCAGTTCAAGGTGGACCGGCAAGCCCGCGCAACGCTGCCGGGCGAACTGGAGTTGCTGCTGGGACACGGTAATGCCGACGACCTCCACGCCGTGGTGGGTCGCCGCATGGTGGGCCAGGCCGCCCCAGCCACAACCGATGTCCAACAGGCGCTCGCCCGGCTGCAAGTCCAGTTTGCGACAGATCAGTTCGAGTTTGTGTTGCTGCGCGTCAGCCAGATGATCAGCTTTCGCCCAATAGGCGCAGGAGTAGCTCATGGTGGGGTCGAGCATGGTCTCGAACACATCGTTGCCGATGTCGTAATGCCGCTCGCCGACCTGGAAAGCCCGTCCTCGTGACTGAGGATTGAGCAGCCACTGGCGCAGGAAAGCGCCGAGCAGTCGCATCCGGTTCCAACCATGCACCTTCTCGTTGAGGTCGTATCGCAGCAAGCGATAAAAAAATTCGTCCAGCCGCTCTACTTCCCATAAGCCGTCCATGTAGGCCTCGCCCAGGCCCAGCGAACCCCGGCCCAGGATGCGCCGATAAGCCTCGTCGTCGAATACCCGCATATCCCAGGGCGCATCGCCGTCGATGCGAATCCCTGCTTCGGCCAGCAGTTCGCTGATCGGCCTCGGCAGTTCGGCGCGGTGTGCAACGCTCAAGGAAGTTGCTTGGTGGGTGCTGTGGGTGTGCGGCATATTTCCACCTGTGCTACTCAGTTTGCAGCTTGATCGAACGATACCTGGAGATCGATTTCTCCCAAATCTATGAAAATCCTTTGACCTTTTTCCATCCTCATGGTTGAGGTGGCGAGTCGGGCGAGCATCCCTGTTGCACCGGACGACGCTATCGCGCCGCCGCCGAACGGTTAGCAGGAATTTCGCTTAGGCGGGAACTTCGCTCAAGGCAATACCCAAGACATTGGCGATACCCGCGCCGTAAGCGGGATCGGCCTTCAGACAGTGGCCGATATGGCGGATCTGAATCTCGCGCGGTACGCCCTCCATGGAACGGGCGGTGTTCTCCAATAATAGCTGTTGCTGCGCCGGCGTCATCAGTCGGAACAGCATGCCAGGCTGCGAGTAGTAATCCGTGTCTTCGCGGTGGTTCCAGTGGTCGGCCGCGCCCTCCAGGCTCAGCGGCGGCTCGGCAAAATCCGGCCGCTCCTGCCACTCGCCGTAGCTGTTCGGCTCGTAGCCCAGCGTGCCGCCATGGTTGCCATCAACCCGCATGGCGCCATCGCGGTGGTAGCTGTGCACCGGACAGCGCGGCGCGTTGACCGGGATGAGGTGATGATTCACTCCCAAACGGTAGCGCTGGGCATCGCCGTAGGAGAACAACCGTCCTTGCAGCATCTTGTCGGGCGAGAAGCCGATGCCGGGCACGATGCTGGCGGGGTTGAAGGCCGACTGTTCCACTTCCGCGAAAAAGTTTTCCGGGTTGTGGCCCAGTTCCATCACCCCCACTTCGATCAGTGGGTAATCCTTAGTGCGGCCAGATCTTGGTGAGGTCGAAGGGATGGTAGGGCACCTTGGCGGCGTCGGCTTCCGGCATGATCTGCACCTTGAGCGTCCACTTAGGGAAGTCGCCCCGTTCGATGCTCTCGTAGAGGTCGCGCTGATGGCTCTCGCGGTCCTTGCCGATGATGGCTTCGGCTTCGGCGTCGGTCAGGTTGCGGATGCCCTGGTGCGATTTGAAGTGGAACTTGACCCAGTAGCGCTCGTTCTGCGCGTTGATGAAGCTGAAGGTGTGGCTGCCGAAGCCGTGCATGTGGCGGTAGGTCGCCGGGATGCCGCGGTCGCTCATGACAATGGTGATCTGGTGCAGTGCTTCGGGCAGCGAGGTCCAGAAGTCCCAATTGCTTTTTGCGCTGCGCAGGTTGGTGCGCGGATCACGTTTCACGGCATGGTTCAAATCCGGGAATTTCAGCGGATCGCGCAGGAAGAATACTGGCGTGTTGTTGCCGACCAGATCCCAGTTGCCTTCCTCGGTGTAGAACTTCACCGCAAAACCGCGAATATCGCGCTCGGCATCCGCCGCACCGCGTTCGCCGGCGACGGTGGTGAAGCGTGCGAACAACTCGGTCTTCTTGCCAATTTGGGAGAAGATCTTCGCCCGCGTGTATTGCGTGATGTCATTCGTGACGGTGAAGGTGCCGTAGGCGCCGGAGCCCTTGGCGTGCATCCGCCGTTCGGGAATGACTTCGCGGTCGAAGTGGGCGAGTTTTTCCAGGAACCAGACATCCTGCAACAGTTGCGGGCCGCGTGGCCCCGCGGTCATCACGTTCTGATTGTGGGCGACCGGACACCCGGCATTGGTGGTCAGTTTCTTTTGGTCACTCATATTGCACTCCTACTCGGTTGCGGATCGGTGCGTTAAGGCTAGAGGTTCGTCGGCTCGGGCCTATTCAAAATTCCGCGAGCACTGCAGGTCATGTTGCCCGTGGAATCCACTATTGCAAAAAGTATGGTTTATTTAAAATCAAATATAACAAAATAACTGATAGTCAATATCTATTAAAGGTCGGTGAACCGCATGTCCTACCCATTGACGGCGCGAACCTTCCGCCGGGAGATGCTCTGGTCGGTTGAGAGTTGTTTTTCTCAATCTGGCCGGGCATCCCGTGCGGATCGGGCGCTATCATGGCGGCCTTCGACCTGACCACCCTCGACCGTTTCGCCCATGGATACCCTCAAGATACGCGGCGCCCGCACCCACAATCTCCAGAACATCGACCTTGATCTGCCGCGCGACCGGCTGATCGTCATCACCGGCCTGTCCGGTTCCGGCAAGTCGTCGCTGGCGTTCGACACGCTCTACGCCGAGGGCCAGCGCCGCTACGTGGAATCATTGTCGGCCTACGCCCGGCAATTCCTGTCGCTGATGGAAAAGCCCGATGTGGACCACATCGAGGGGCTGTCGCCGGCGATCTCCATCGAGCAGAAATCCACCTCGCACAATCCCCGCTCCACGGTCGGGACCATTACCGAGATTTACGACTATCTGCGGCTGCTGTACGCGCGGGCCGGTATTCCGCGCTGTCCGGATCACGGCATCGATCTGGATGCCCAGACCGTCGGCCAGATGGTCGATCAGGTGCTGGCGCTGCCGGAAGGGGAACGGTTGATGCTGCTTGCGCCGGTGGTCAAGGAGCGCAAGGGCGAGCATGTGAAATTATTGCAGGAGCTGCGCACTCAGGGCTTCGTGCGCGCCCGCATCGACGGCGAGGTGGTGGAACTGGACAGTCCGCCGCCACTGGATCTACGCCGCAAGCACAGCATTGAAGTGGTGGTGGACCGCTTCAAGGTCCGCGCCGATCTCGGCCTGCGGCTGGCGGAATCTTTCGAGACCACGCTGCGGCTGGCGGACGGGGTGGCGCGGGTGGCGTTCCTGGACGAGCCGGAACGGGCCGAATTGCTGTTCTCGGCCGGCTTTGCCTGTCCGGTGTGCGGCTACAGCCTGAGCGAGCTGGAACCCCGGCTGTTTTCCTTCAACAATCCGGTCGGGGCCTGTGCGGAGTGCGACGGCTTGGGGGTCAAGCAGTTTTTCGACCCCGAGCGGGTGGTGGCGCATCCGCATCTGAGTCTGGCGCGTGGAGCGGTGCGCGGCTGGGACCGCGACAATTCCTATTACTTCCAGCTCATCCAGTCCCTGGCGCGGCATTACGGTTTCGACGTGGACCAACCGTTCCAGGATTTGCCGGAGCGCATCCGCAAGCTGGTGCTCCACGGCAGCGGTAGCGAAGCGATTGACTTCGAGTACACCAACAGTCGCGGCGAGACCTACCACCGCCGCCATGCCTTCGAAGGCGTGATTCCCAACATGGAGCGCCGCTACCGGGAAACCGAATCGAACCTGGTACGCGACGAGCTGGCCAAGTATCTGAGCAGCCGGCCCTGTCCGTCCTGCCAGGGAGCGCGGCTGACCCGGTCCGCCCGCCACGTCTTCGTCGCTGGCCGGAGCGTGCCGGAAATCGTCGCGCTGCCCATCGGCGCGACTCGCGAGTTTTTCGCGCAACTGAGCCTGCCGGGCCGGCGCGGCGAAATCGCCGTCAAGATCGTCAAGGAAATCGGCGAGCGGCTGAACTTCCTGGTCAACGTCGGGCTGGATTACCTGAGCCTGGAGCGCAGCGCCGACACGCTGTCCGGCGGCGAGGCCCAGCGCATCCGGTTGGCTTCGCAGATCGGCGCGGGACTGGTCGGGGTGATGTACGTGCTGGACGAGCCCTCCATCGGTCTGCACCAACGCGACAACGCCCGGCTGCTGGCCAGCCTGCTGCGCTTGCGCGATCTCGGCAATACGGTGATCGTGGTCGAGCACGACGAGGACGCCATCCGCACCGCCGATCACGTGGTAGACATGGGGCCGGGCGCGGGCGTCCACGGCGGGCGGGTGGTCGCGCAAGGCACGCCGGCCGACATCATGACCCATCCCGAATCGCTGACCGGGGCCTATCTCAGCGGTCAGCGGCGGATTGCGCTGCCGGAGCGGCGCACCTCGCCCGACCCCAGGAAGCTGTTACGCATCGTCGGCGCGAGTGGGAACAACCTCAAGGATCTCTCGGTGGAGATTCCGCTGGGCCTGTTCGCCTGCATCACCGGCGTCTCCGGCTCCGGAAAGTCGACGCTGATCAACGATACCCTGTACCGCTACGCCGCCCGCGATTTGAACAACGCCAACGAATCGCCCGCACCCTGCCGGGATTTGCGGGGGCTGGAACAGTTGGACAAGGTGGTCAATATCGACCAGAGTCCCATCGGCCGCACGCCGCGCTCCAATCCGGCCACTTATACCGGCCTGTTCACGCCGATCCGCGAACTGTTCGCCGGCGTGCCCGAATCCCGCTCGCGCGGCTACCAGCCGGGCCGCTTCAGCTTCAACGTCAAGGGCGGGCGCTGCGAAGCCTGTCAGGGCGACGGGGTGATTCAGGTCGCGATGCACTTTCTCCCCGATATCTACGTGCCCTGCGACGTGTGCAAGGGCCAGCGCTACAACCGGGAAACGCTGGATATCCGCTACAAGGGCCGCACCATCCATGAAGTGTTGGAGATGACGGTCGAGGATGCCCTGACGTTCTATCAGGCGGTGCCGGCGATCGCGCGCAAGCTCCAGACCCTGACCAACGTGGGGCTGAGCTATATCAGGCTCGGCCAGAACGCCACCACGCTCTCCGGCGGCGAGGCGCAGCGGGTGAAGCTGGCGCGCGAACTGTCCAAGCGCGACACCGGCCAGACGCTCTATATTCTCGACGAACCGACCACCGGCCTGCACTTCCACGACATCGAGCAGTTGCTGAAAGTGCTGCATGAGTTGCGGGATCGCGGCAACACCATTGTCGTCATCGAGCACAACCTGGACGTGATCAAGACCGCCGACTGGATCGTGGACTTGGGACCGGAAGGCGGGGGCGGGGGCGGGGAGGTGGTGGTGGCGGGCACCCCGGAGGAAATCGCCCGCCATCCCGAAAGTCATACCGGGCGGTTTTTGGCTCCGGTATTAGGCCGTAGTCATGCTCTTAGTAGAGCAAATGATAATCGCAGAACGGTACCGGCAAAGAATTCATAGAAATCAGGCATCAAGTACCTCCTTGACAGTCTGGACCAACATGCTGCAAGCGATAGTAAAGGAGAAAAACCGTGTAGCCTTCCATCATCAACACCCTCACAGGTTTGTTTCGCGACCAACATTCTGGGTGATCTCCAGGACGACCCGCCGCGCATTGGATTCCGGGAAGGGGTATTCCATGTAACGGGCGGTGGCGCGGGCAATGGATTCGCCGCAATGGCGGGCGACCACTTTCAGGGCCATGTCGATGCCCGCCGCGATGCCAGCGGAAGTCAGAATCGCGCCGTCCTCGACGACGTGCGATTCCCGGTCGACGCTAACTTGTGGAAACGATTCCCGCAGCAGATCGAGCGCCATCCAGTGGGTGGTGGCGCGCCGGCCATCCAGCAGGCCGGCGCCGCCGAGAATCAACGCACCGGTGCAGACCGAGGCCAGTGTTTCCACTTGCCGGGCTTGTGCGGTCACGAACGCCAGCATGGTTGGGTTATGCATTTCGGCGCGTGTCCCCCATCCACCGGGCACCACTAAAATGTCCAGTGGGGGACAATGCTCGAAAGTGACATGGGGAATGACTCTCATGCCGCCAGTAGTCACGATGGGCTGATCAGTCTGAGCGATCAGCAATACCTCAAACGGCGAGGGTTGCTCTCTACGGCGTTCCTCATCGAGACGGGTGACCGAGAACACCTCGAAGGGACCACAATAGTCGAGCACCTCGACTTCGTTGAACAGCACGATTCCGACAATTATCCGATCCATGGGATGCTCCGAGGTTTGGTTACCCAAACTGATTGGGCAAATAGCGAGATCAAATCCCAGCGATGACCTGCAACCCAGTAAAGATTAAATCCGGCTCCAGCCGATATCGACCCCGTAATAAGGGAAATATCAACTCGGTGGCTCCGCCAGTCAACAACCGCACTCCGGGGCCTTGGCTGGCGATCATTCGGTCAGTAATGCCGTCGATGGCGGCGGCCACCGCATACATCGCCCCGCCCCAGACGCAGTCGCGGGTACTCTGACCGAACAGGCGCGGCTCTCCGGTCTCCGGCGGAATCTGTCGGGTTTCCCGATACAGCGCCTCGCGCATCAACCGCATCCCCGGTACGATTACCCCGCCCAAGTGCTGGCCATCCGCCGCCAGCGTGTCGATCGTGATCGCTGTGCCGCAATCGACCACATAACAGGCCTCTCGCCCGATCAACGCCCGCGCGGCGATCATCGCCACCCATCGGTCCGCTCCCAACCGTTCCGGTTCCGCGTAGGAATTGCGGATACCGCAAGCCGTCGCGGTCGAAACGACGAATTCCGCCTCGATACCCCAATTTCGCCGAACCCATTGCGATAATTCCGCGCGGACCTCGGCCCCGGCCACGCTGACAATCAGCACCCGCGTCGGACGCGACAAATCCACCCACAACCGGTCCGCCAGTTCGCCCCAACTTTCCTCGCCATGAGCGGCGCGACCACGCATTTGGAATTCGCCTTGCTCGCAACTCACCCACTTGATCCGGCTGTTGCCGACATCCGCCAGCAGAATCACGATTCCAGCCTCAGGCTGATTTCGCCGCCCACGCAGGGCTGTAGCTGTCCGTCGGCGGTTTCCAGCAACAACGCGCCGGTCCCGTCCACGCCCCGGGCGATGCCGGTCAGTGTGGCATTGGGCAGGGTGAGGCGTACCCTCCGGCCCGCCGCCTGATCAAAAACGGCCCATTCGGCAACCAGATCCGGGAATCCGCCCTCCTGGAATCGGGCGAAGGTTTCGATCAGTTCGTTGATCAACAGAACGGCCAGTCGGTTGCGGGACAGCCGCTCCACCCCCAGGATTTCCCTCAAGTCCACCCAGGGCTGGCCAATCGCCGTCGCTGCCGGAGGCGGCAGCGCAACATTCAAACCGACTCCGGCCACCACGAAAAAAGCGCCAGGGCCGCCGCCGGATTCCAGCAGGATGCCGCCCAGCTTGCGCCCGCGCCACAGCACGTCGTTGGGCCATTTCAAACCAACCTCTGACACGCCAAAAATCCGCAACGCGCGGGCCACGGCGATGCCGGTCGCCAGGCTCAGGCCGCTCAGCGCGGCCGCCGGCAGAAGAAAGCGCCACAGCAATGAACCAGCCAGGCCTGCGGCGAACGGTGACAACCAGGACCGCCCCAGCCGGCCCCGCCCGGCCTGCTGCAGTTCGGTCAGGCAGACCGACCCGCTTGGCCAACCTTCACCAACCTTGGCCAGCAGGTAGTTATTGGTGGAATCCAGCACCGGATGCACTTCCAGCCGGCTGAGCCAGGAGCTGACCGCAGTGGTCAATCCGGCTAGGATGCGCTCCCGATCCAGCAATTCCAACGCCTCGCTCATTGGTTCGATCCGGTTTCGGTGGCAACAAAATAACCGCCTTTCCCCTCGCGGAGAAAGGCGGATTTTTAGTGGTCTTGCAACTGGCTTTAGAACAGGTTGCCCCACGGCACGACCGAGAGAAAGCTGAGCCACGAAGCAATAATCAGGATCAGGATGATAATGAGCGGGAAGTTCTCAAAGGTAAACATCGGTTTTCTCCATGGGGTTTATAATGGAAATGCTAAATGATTTCCTTCATTCACTCAAGGATTTATCTTTTTTAGCCCCAGCGCGGTAGCGGGGGATGCGCGGATCGTCGTCGTCCATCAGAATCCGATGGGCTGGCCCTTCCAGATCATCGAATTGCCCGGTCCGCACCGCCCACAGAAACGCCCACAAGGCCACACCCACGACCCCCAGGGCCATTGGAATCAACAGATACAGAATCCGCACGTCGCATCCCCTCCGTTGCTCACAACCGCCGCAGCCGTAGCGCGTTTACCACCACCAGCAGCGAACTAAACGACATCCCAATGGCCGACATCCAGGGTGTCAGCCAGCCGCCTGCCGCCAGCGGCAGGGCAACTAGATTGTAACCAAGCGCCCAAGCGAAATTCTCGCGCATGATCGTCAGGGTGCGCCGGGCCATGTCCACGCCGCCGACCAGGTGTTCGAGCTTTTCCGACAGCAGGACCATGTCCGCCGTGGCATGGGCCAGTTGCGTTCCGCTCCCCATCGCCATCGACACTTGAGCCGCCGCCAGCACCGGCGCGTCGTTGACCCCATCGCCGACCATCGCCACCACCGCGCCCTGTCGTTGCAGTTCCCGCAACCGTTCCAGTTTGTCCTGGGGCGACATCCCGCCCGCCGCCGTGGTGATCCCGGCCTCGCGGGCGATGTGGGCCACGGCCTCCGGCCGGTCGCCGCTGAGCAATTCCACCGCCAAGCCGCGCACCAGAAGCGCCGCCACCGTCACAGCAGCGCCGGGTCGAAGCGTGTCGGTCAACTGAAACCAGGCCAGCAGGCCGGTTTCGTCGCCCAACGCCACCCAAGTGCTGGCGGCATCGAGGTCAGCGCGTCCAGCAACGGCACTCTGGTTCAACGCCGCCACGAATTCCGGCCGCCCGACTCGATAACGGCGACTCTCGATCCAACCTTCGATGCCGCTGCCCGGCGAGTTATGCACGTCAGTCGCTGCTGGAACCATCTCGTCCGCCGCCTCCGCCAGGGCGCGACCGACCGGATGCTCGGAACCCCGCTCCAGGGCCGCCGCCAGCGCCAAACCGTGCCGTACTTCCATCCCCCCGACCGTTTCCACCGCCACAACCTGCGGCCGACCAAAGGTCAATGTGCCGGTCTTGTCAAATATCACATGAGTAGCCCGCGCCAGGGTTTCCAGCGCATGGCCGCGCGTGGTCAGCACCCCCAGCCGGGTTAAAGCCCCGGTCGCGGCCACAATGGCGGTCGGGGTGGCCAACGACAGCGCGCACGGACAGGTGACCACCAGCACCGACAGGGTGACGCGGAACGCGGTGTCGAAATCGCTCAACGACCACCAGGCCGCCAGCACCGCCGCCGCCACCGCCAGCAACGCAGCGACAAACCAGCCAGCAATGCGGTCAGCCAGCAGCGCCAGCCGAGGCTTCTCGCTTTGGGCGCGGTCCAGCAGCCGTGAAATCGCTGACAATACGGTATCAGCGCCGACTTTTTCAACCCGCATCACCAACGGGCTGTCCACGTTCACCGCCCCGCCGATCAGCGCCTCGCCGAGTTGCCGGGGCAGCGGCAGGCTTTCGCCGGTCAACAGCGATTCGTCCACGCTGCTCGCGCCCTCGATGATACGGCCGTCAGCGGGAATGGTCTGGCCGGGCCGCACCAGCACCCGGTCGCCGGGCACCAGTTCCGCGATGGGGACAATCTCCTCCTGATCCGCCAAGTTCAGGCGGGTGGCGGTCGCCGGCAGCATCCGCACCAGCGCCTCGGAGATTTGCGCGGCCCGGTGGCGGGCGGTCATTTCCAGAAAGCGTCCGGTCAGCAGGAAGAAGACGAACATCGTCACCGAGTCGTAATAGACTTCGCCGCCGCCTTGCCAGGTATACCAGAGGCTGGCGGCGAAGGCGGCGAGAACCGCCAGCGACACCGGGACATCCATGCCCAGTTGCTGGCGGCGCAGGTCACTCCAGGCGGCGCTATAAAATGATTGCGCAGAATAGGTCACCACCGGCACGGTTAGAATCAGACAAATCCAGCGCAGAAACTCGCGGATCCAGTCCTCCATGCCTTGATAGTCACCAACGTACAGGCCAACAGCCAGCATCATTACCTGCATCGAACCCAGTCCAGCCACCGCCAGCCGGCGCAGCGCCACGCTCCGTTCGCGTTTTTGTAAGGCTTCCTGGCGGTTAGGATCGAAGGGATGAGCGATGTAGCCGATGGCGGCGATGGCGGCCAGAATGTCGCTGAGCTTGATTCGACGCTCGTCCCAGCGCAACCGGGCGCGGTGGGTGGAATAGTTCACCCGGAATTCCAGCACCCCCGGCAAGTGGCCGACATGGTGCTCGTTGAGCCAGACGCAGGCGGCGCAGACGATGCCTTCCAGGATCAGCGCGGCCTCGCGGACATGTTCACTTTCGACGCGGACGAAGCTCTTCTGCAAATCTGGCCGGTCGAACAGCGCCAGCCCGCGTAGTGGTTCCGGGATCAGATCCTCAGCCCGGCGCGAGGGGGCGGTGCGGTGGCGGTAAAATTCCGTCAGCCCTGCAGCAACGATGGCTTCGGCCACCGCTTGGCAACCATGGCAGCACATTGGCTGGCACTGGCCTTCGATCACCGCCGTGTAATGCGTTCCCGAGGGGATGGGCAGGCCACAGTGGAAACACTCGGTGGCGGAACCGGGGGCGGGAGCAAGGAAATCAGTAGCGGCCAGCATCAAGCAAACCGTTGTTCAATGCCAGGGCTCGAACACTGCTTCCAAAGATGACACTTCCAGTATCCGATCCGTCCAGCATTCCAAATCTTCCTTGGAGGCTTCCGCCAGTTTCGCCAAAACCCATTCCGGCAGCGCCCCAAACCGGCGAGCTAATTGCCGGCGCAGGGTTTGCGCCATTCCGTTCCGTATACCCTGTTGTGTGCCCTGTTGCAGGCCCTGCTGCAAACCCTGCTGCATACCCCGTTCTTTCGCCATTCGTTCCAGACTGGTCACATACCGCATGGTTTTTTCCTCCTCGAATTCATCGACCGCGGACCACAACTGCTGATCAAGTTCAGGCGGCAAATACAATAGCCAGTCGATAAAGTTCAACAGATCGAGTACGTTCTGGCGATCATAGCCGCGTCGATAGAGCAAACGGAGCAAATGCAATTTGGCGTCATACCGCGCTAGTGGATTATTCCCGGTGGACATAGCCCATAATTGCGCCAGAACCACCAAGGCAAATGGATTGGCCTCTGCTTCCAGTTCTGCCTTCCGGGGCGCGTAATCCAGTAACTTGACCACTGGGAATCGCAGATTTAACTCGCATCCCCACAGACTATAGCTGTATTCCCGGGGTCGCCAGCCCGGCTCCTCATCCGCCAGCACCGCCAGACTGACTACCGGCGGCGGCAGGCCATGCGAACGCCGGGCATAGCGATCATACAAGCGGTAATGATAGACATACATCCGCTGGGCAAAAGCCGCCTCCCGCCGTCCCTGAACCTCGATATGCACCAACACAAGACTCTCACCGCCCTCGCATCGTTGCACCCGGACCAGTTTATCGGCATAACGCTGACCGAGGGTAGCATCGCGCGTCACTCGGGCCAGTTCCTTGTCCAGAAATTCATATCCCTCCTCCCAGTTAATCGCGCCATGCGCATCGGGGAAGAACAAGGCCATGAATTCCGGAAAGAACCGCTCCAACAGTTGTTTCCAGGGGCTATCGTATTCGTCGCTTTTTCCAGTCATTGACCCTTGATAGCGCCCACGGTGGTATTGGCGCTGATCTCGTGCAGCTCGTCGCCCTGGCGGACTTGCAGCACCAGATTCCACGCGCCGGCGGCGGGCAGGGTCAGCGTCGCTTCGTACACCCCCGGCTCCCGCTCGGCCAACTCGAACGCGATGTCCAGCGTGCTGGTCGAAGGCCGGAGAAACCGCCCGGTCACGGTCGCGCCGGCAAGCGGTTCGCCCGCGCGGGTTCGCGCCGTTACCCTAAACACCGCGGGTTCGTTGGCGACCGGCTCGCCAAGCCACCCTTTCTGAATCTGCCAACCACGCTGGCGCTGGCGTTCCACCTGCTGCAAGTACTGGTTATACAAGGCTTCCTTCTTGTGGAAATCGTGCGAGACCACGCCGGGGAATACCGACGAAACCTCGCGCTGGATCCGCGCCTCCGGCAACAGCCAGCGCAGCAGCGCGGGACTCACCCCATGTTCGGCTACCGCGACGAACACCGCGCCCAACACCACCACCACGATGAAAAAACCTCCGATCAGCGCCGGCCCCCAGTGCAATCCCTGCTTGCTGGAGTGAGCGCCAAGCACCATTCCGCAGACCAGCGACGCCAGCAGGTAGATCGTCAGATACAAGGCAAACACGTCGCCACCGGGCCAACGCAGGATGCCATACGGCACATAAAGGCCGATGGTCACCAGCGCGACCGTGGCGGCGGCCTGCTTCGCGCCCGTGCGCGCGAAGCGGATCAGGCCCAGGTTGGCGAGGATGATCGCTCCGATGCCGAGCGCGAGGCCGAGCAACAGATCGGTCATCAGTTACTTGCCGGTGCGTAAAATGGCACTTCTCGACGAATCGGCTCGGTCGTTGTCCCTTCCAGCGCCTCGATGATGAAGACCACCTTGTCACCGGCCGCCTTGTCGCCCTCACCCGGTGGAATCTGCACCCGCGCCAGCAACTTGATTCGTTCCTGGGGCGTCAGTTCGATTCGCTCCATGCCGTCCATGTCCAGGGTCGCTCCAGGCAAGCCCTCGATCCGGATGCCGACCGTCAGCGGCGCGGTTAGCTTGTTGTTCAACTTCACCTCGTAGGTATTACGGATACCGCCGTCTGACAATTGGGTATACAACGGCTGGCGAATCTGCTCGACCATACCGGTGTAGGGCGAACGGGTCAGCACGCTCCAGATCAGGATTGCGGTCGCCGCAGTCAGGATTACCCCGTAGCCGACGGTTTTCGGTTTGAGCAACCGCGTCTTCCTGCCGTTTAGCGCGTTTTCGGAGGTGTAGCTGATCAGGCCGCGGGGCCATTTTTGGTTGTCCATGATGATGTCGCAAGCATCGATGCACAGGGCGCAGGATATGCATTGGTATTGCAGGCCCTTGCGAATGTCGATGCCCACCGGGCACACCTGGACGCAGTAGCCGCAATCGATGCAATCGCCCACCCCTTGCACTTGCCGTTCCTCATAGGTTTTCAAACCCTTGCCCAGCTTGGCCCGGCCCTTACCACCCTCGCCGCGTTTCTCGTCATAGGAAATGATCAGAGTGTCGTGATCGAACATTGCGCTCTGGAACCGCGCATACGGGCACATGTAGATGCAGACCTGCTCGCGCGCCAGTCCGGCCATGACGAAGGTGGTGGTGGTCAGGAAGAAGGTGGTGAAATAGGCCGCGTAGGGCGCGCGCCCGGTCAGCAGCTCTACCACCAGGGTCGGAGCGTCGACCCAATACGCGGTGAAGGTGACCCCGGTCCACAGCGCCACCAGCAACCACAACCCATAGGTCTGGCCCTTCTTGATCAACTTTTCGCGATTCCACGGCCCTTTGTCCAGCCGCATCCGCGCCGGCCGCTCGCCCTGTACCCACTGTTCGATCATGATGTACAGATCGGTCCACAGGGTCTGGAAACAGAAATAGCCACACCAGACCCGCCCAGCGAGGCCGGTGACGAAAAACAGGAGGATGGCGAAAATAATCAGGGCGCCGGCCAGCCAGAAAATGTCCTGAACCTGGATGGTCAGGCCGAAAATATAGAAATGTCGGCCCGGCAAGTCGTACAACACCGCCTGGTCGGGCGCGTTGGGCCGTTCCCAGCGCAGCCAGGGCAGCAGGAAGTAAACGGCGTAGGCCAGTGTAAGAATACCGGTTTTAAGATTGCGGAAACGGCCCTTGACCGAGCGCGGGAAAATTGGAATGCGTTTCTGATAAAGCTGGGTATCTTCGGACATGATCCACCCGATTGGCGGGAGACGGTGCGAACAGTTATTTTGACCGCCTCGGGAAACCGGCGTCATTGCGATCCGTCAAACGGGCGCCCTGCCGGGGTTCGGGAAAAATCGAGGTGGTGGGTGAAACACCAAGTCGAGGTTCATAAATGCTTCACCCCCCTGCGCGGGGGGTGAGAGCGGATTAGCCGGTCGTCGCCAACCAGCGTGATAGCTTACTTGGCGCCGCCCAACTGGTGAACGTAGACCGCAAGCAGTTTGACGTCGTCGTCGTGCAAACGCCCCTTCCAGGCCGGCATGACGCGGGTGTTGTTCACGCCGTTGGCGATGAAGGTCTTGAGCACGGCTTTTTTCTCAGGAGGGGTTTTCTGCGCCGGCACGTCGGCGATGGCCCAGATTTTGTCGGTCAGATTGGCCGCGCCCTGCGACTGGACACCTTTGGCATCGGCGCCGTGGCAATAGTAGCAACCGCCCGCCTGGCCCTGGAAGATGTCCTTGCCACGCTCGGACGCTTCGCTCGGCTTGGCCTCGCTCGACAGCGTCAGCACGTACTCGGCCACATCGTCCAATTGATCCGGTTTCAATACCGCGCCGAAGGCCGGCATGAAGCCCTTGCGGCCCTGCACCAGGGTCTCATGAATCCGGTCCATGCCGCCGCCCCACAGCCAGTCGTTGTCGGTCAGGTTGGGATACAGGCCGACCACGCCCTGGCCACCGCGGCCATGACAGGCGGCGCAGTTGTCGCCGAACAGCCCCTTACCGACCGAGCGCACGAACTCCATCATCTTGGGGTCCTTGACGATCTGGTCGTAGCTGGCCGCCTGGACCTTGGCCAGCATGGCCTTCCGCTGGGGATCGTTGGCCGCCTCGCCCATATCCGCCAGTAGCAGGGAGCGGGTATTCCAGCGATATTCCTGCTTCTCGGGCGCACCGGTCGTCTTGTCGGTGACCGTGTAATCCACCGTGCCGAAGCCCTTGAGCCAGCTCCCCCCCACCGGCCAGGACGGGTAATAGAGCCAGTACAGCACCGCGAACACCACGGTGCCGTAGAAACACCACAGCCACCAGCGGGGCAGCGGGTTGGTGTACTCCTGCAGATCGCCATCCCAGGCGTGGCCGGTGGTCTGGACCGCGCCGGTTTTTTGTTGTGCATTCAGCGTATTGTCACTCATTGTCCATCACCTTGCGGGATTGGGTTTCAATCCGCGCCCGCTGATTACCGCGGGCGAAACCATGAAGTTCGGGCTGCCGATGTGGCTCCTCCTCGTCGAACGGAATGTACTTGTAGGATTCCAGCCGTTTGGCGCGGTTTTTTCCCGTGAATACGTAAATCAGGATGCCGCAGAAGGCGCCGAAGAACAGCACCAGCGCCAAGGGCTTGGAATGCTCCATCTGGGTGAACCACAGCAACCAGTCGAACATCGAGCGAAAGCTCCATCCAGCCTCCCCGAAACGGGGAGACCCGGTTCAGGTCGTTAGCGGAACTTGACAAATTCGTCTTCGTTGTACTTGGTGAAATCCACCATGGTGCCGAGCGACTGCAAGTACGCCACCAGCGCATCCATCTCGGTGACTCGGGCGGAAAAGCCGTCGAAGTTCTTGCTGTCGGCTTCCTTCCGCAGATTGTCCTGGGCTTTGCCGATGTCCAGTTGATCGGCAACGGACGGGCCGAACTTCTTAACGTTCGCCTCGTACTCCTGCTGGGTCAGGGAGTAGGGCACGCCGGTCGCCCGCAGGGCGCGCATCCGGTCGGCCACGTCCGAGGCGTCCAGATCGGCTTCCAGTAGCCAGGGATAGTTCGGCATGATGGATTGCGGCACCACCGAGCGGGGCGCTTTCAAATGCTGCACGTGCCACTGATTGGAGTATTTACCGCCCAGCCGCGCCAGATCGGGACCGGTGCGCTTCGAACCCCACTGGAAGGGATGGTCGTATTGGGATTCCGCCGCCAGCGAATAGTGGCCGTAGCGCAGCCACTCGTCGCGGAACGGGCGGATCTGCTGGGAATGGCACAGGTAGCAGCCCTCGCGGATGTAGAGGTCGCGGCCGCGCAGTTCCAGCGGGGTGTAGGGCCGCACGCCCTCTACCTTCTCCACCGTTTCGTTGATGTAGAACAGTGGGACGATTTCCACCAGGCCGCCAATGCTGATGACCGCCAGGATCAACAGAATCATCAGGCCGGAGTTGGTTTCAATTTGTTCGTGTCGCATGACTGTTGGTCTCCAGAACCCCGTTGCTCAGGCCTTCGCCAGTTTGGCCGCCAGCTTGGCTTCCTCATCCAAGGATTCGCGGCGGGCCGCCCGCACGGTCATCACCATGTTGTACACCATGACCAGCACGCCCGCGACGAAGAAGGCGCCGCCCAGCGCGCGCCAGACATACGGCGTGTGCATGAACTCGACGGTTTCGATGAAGGTGTAGGCCAGGTTGCCGTAGTCGTCGAAGCTGCGCAACATCAGGCCTTGGCCGATGCCGGCGACCCACAGCGAAGTGATGTACAGCACGATGCCGATGGTGGCGAGCCAGAAATGGACGTAAATCAGGGTCTGGCTATACATCTTGGTGTCCCACAAGCGCGGGATCAGATGGTAGAAAGAGCCGAAGCTGACCAGCGCCACCCAGCCCAGCGCGCCGGAATGCACGTGGCCGACCGTCCAGTCGGTGTAGTGCGACAGGGCGTTGACGCTTTTGAGCGACATCAGCGGTCCTTCGAAGGTGGACATGCCGTAGAACGACAGCGAGGTGATCAGGAACAGCATGATCGGGTCGGAGCGCAGTTTGTCCCAAGCGCCGGACAGGGTCATGATGCCGTTGATCATGCCGCCCCAGGAGGGCATCAGCAGGATGATCGAGAAGGTCGCCGCCAGGGTGGACACCCAGTCGGGCAGCGAGGTCCAGTGCAGGTGATGGCCGCCGGCCCACATGTACAGGAAGATCAGTGCCCAGAAGTGGATAATGGACAGCCGGTAGGAATAGACTGGCCGTCCAGCCTGCTTGGGCACGAAGTAGTACATCATGCCGAGAAAGGCGGCGGTCAGGAAGAAGCCGACCGCGTTGTGGCCGTACCACCACTGGGTCATGGCGTCCTGCACTCCGGAGAACAGGCTGTAGGACTTGGTCAGGCTGACCGGCACCGCCAGGTTGTTGAAGATGTGCAGCAGGGCGACCGCGAGAATGAAAGCCAGATAGAACCAGTTGGCCACGTAGATATGGGGCTGGCTGCGGCGGCGCAGGGTCTCCACGAACACTGCGAAATAGGATACCCAGACCAGGGTGATGGCGATATCCAGCGGCCACTCGAATTCGGCGTATTCGCGGCCCTGGGTGATGCCCATGACGTAGGTCAGAGCGCCCAGCGCCACGCCACCGGTCCAACCCCAGAAGGTGAATTCCGCCAGCCAGGGGAAGGCCAGCCGGGCCTGGCTGGTACGCTGTACCACGTAGTAGGAGGTGGCGAACAGGGCGCTGCCGCCGAAGCCGAAGATCACCAAGGTGGTATGGACCGGGCGCAAGCGCCCAAAGGTCAGTTGGGGAATGTCGTAATTCAGGAACGGCCAAGCCAGTTCGCTGGCGATGTAGACGCCGACGGACATGCCGAGCACCGCCCATACCATCGCCATGATCGTGAACTTGCGGACGATGTCGTAATTATACTGCTCGGCTGGCAACGCTGAGCTTAGGGCCATATCCAAGCCTCCTTAGCAAGCCATGGAGTTAGGAGTTTTTCGAGCGTTTTTCGATGCTTGTGTTTTGAATGGAAAAACGCGCCGGGTGAGTCAAAATGACGCAGTATTCTACTAATATCCTGCGGGTTTTCTCAATGAGCATTTACTAATATGGCGAAAAATAGCGGCCCGTCAGGGAACTTCCCACGGGGCCTTTAGGACATGACGTTCGGGGAGAACCATGCGGCGTGGAACAGGCCACCAACGCGGGGGTTAACGGGCAGGATCCCTATTCGCCATTTACACCTTGCGCCGGCGCAGTTGCGACAGCGGGAAAAAGGCCGGCTCTCCGGCGCGGGTGCGGAGCTGACTTGGCAATGGCCCCCAGGCATGGCCGTACACCACCTCACAGGTTGCGGGCAGCAGACCGTCGGGGCGGCGGCATTGTTCGTAGGCGGCTTGCATGGCTCGCAACCGGCCCTTGCTGGTCAGGCCGCGCGGGCGGCCAGCGGTGACGTTGCCCGCGCCGAGCGCTTTGAGGTCGCGCATCAGTCCATCGACGTCTGGATAAGTGAGGGTCAACCGTTCCACGTCCATCACCGGCTCGGCCAGCCGCGCCCGCAGCAGGGCGTCGCCGATGTCGTGCATGTCGTAGAAGGCATTGACATGGTTGTAGCCGTCGGCCGCCGCCCAGCTACGCCGCAGTTCGCTCAGCGTATCCGGCCCCAGCGAGCTGAAAAACAGCGCCCCGCCCGGCTTGAGCACCCGATGAAATTCGGTGAAGACCCGATCCAGGTCAAGCGCCCAGGGCAGGGCAAGGTTGGAAAAGATCAGGTCGCAACTGGCCGAGGCCAGCGGCAGCGCTTCCGGCTCGGCGACCGCGCCGTGCAAGGTGCGCCACCACGGAGCTCGTTTGCGAGCCAGCGCCACCATCGCCGGCGCCCGTTCCAGACCGATCACTCGCGCCTTGCGGAAATTCTTCAGCAGCGCCGCCGTGATCTGACCGACGCCGCAGCCGACATCGAGGATCGTTTCCGGCCGAAGCTTGATCAGATCAAGCCGATCCAGCAGGCGCTGGCCTACCTCCCGATGCAGAAACGCCGCCCGGTCGTGAGTGGCAGCGGCTCGCTCGAATGCCCGCCGCAACTGCGTCCGGTCCAGCTCGAATGGTAATCCGTGGTCGTCGTCACGCATCGAGAAACGCTCGCAGTTGCGCCAGGAATGGCGACAAGTGGGAGAAAAACGGCGCATGGCCGGCGCGGGGAAAGATGTGTAACCGGGCATCCGGCAACAGATTACGCATAACCTCTCCTGCCGCTGCCGGCGTCAATTGATCGCGCTGACCCATCAGCAACAGGGTCGGACAGGCGATGCGCGGCAGGTCGGCGCGCAGGTCGGCGGTTTCGAGAATCGCCAGCCCGTCCTCCAGCGCCGTCACGTCCGGCTCGCCATGCTGGAACAGCATCGCCTTAAGCTGGCGCAACTGGGTGCTGGCGTGTTCGCTGCCGTGAACTTCCAGGGCGATGAATCGTTTGAGCACGGCTCTATAGTCTTGGCGCAGTTCCTCGGCGAAGCGGCGTAGCACTGGTGGGGGGACGCCGTGCGGCCAGTCGGGCCGCTGGACAAAACAGGGCGTGCTGTTAACTAGAGCCAACCGGCTCACCCGCTCCGGGGCGGTGATCGCTATCTGCTGGGCCGCCAGCCCGCCCAGCGACCAGCCGACCCAGGCCGCGCGGGGTGGGGTCACCGCCATTACCGCCGCGCACCATTCGTTCAGGGTGTGACCCGATCCAGCCACGCGGCTGTAGCCGTGGCCGGGCAGGTCGAGAATGGTGACCCGGTGATGGTCGAGCAAGCTCTCCACCACGTCTTTCCAAACCCCGGAATGCATGCCCCAGCCGTGCAACAGCACCACGTCCGTCCCGGAACCGACGGTGTGGCAGTAGAGCGGGTTCAACCAGAATTCCTCGCGTCGGGCGCATCTAGCCATTGCCTGATCTGCGCATACACCCGCGGCTCGTTCAGCAAGGCCATGTGGCCCAGTCCCCCCAGGCGCGCCGAATCCACGTCGTCCCCCAGTTTGGGCGGTGTGGCGCTGCCGAGCGTGACTAGACCATCGCCCAGGATATGACCCAGCGGATGATCGGGATCCTCGGTCAGATTGGCGCTGATAAAGCGATAGGCCATGCCGGACGCCACCGCCGCGGCTTGGGTGCGTTCCTCCTGCGCGCGCAGACCATGACGCAAGTCTTTGACGCCGGAGCTGCGAGCAGCGGCGATTTTGCCCAGCGGCGCGGTCACCTTGGAGAGATGCAAAGCGGCCGTGGTCAGGTGGCCCAGTTTCGCCAGGGGAGCGCCGCGATGCGGCGAACCCAGACAAATCACCATGCGGGTCGGTTTCAACCAGGGCAGATTCTCGACGGCGGCTTCATCACAGGCGCCACGCGCCACCAGTCCACCCATGCTGTGCCCGATCAGCACCAGTTCACGCACCGGCCGAGGCCAGGCTGTGAGGAGTTCGGACAACAGCCGCGCCAGTTGGCGGCCATTGTCGGCGATGGGCAGGCCGGTATTGTAGCGCAGGTAGAGCGGGGTGTAGCCCAGATCGGCCTGCAACCGCGCGCCGTAGGGCTGGCTTGGCGGGTCCCCAGCGGTTTTGGCGGCCGGTTGCCAGCTATGCTCGTCACAACCGAGTCCGTGAATGAAAATACACAGGCGGTCGCTGGGATCGGGCAGGTGAGCGCGAAGACCATCGGCGGTGAGCGGGATGGGATGTCCGGCGGAGTAGAAACCCATGGTAATGGCGAGTGGGTTGGCGCTGCTGGCGAGGTGATCACCAACGGCGGCATTGAGCGCGCTGCGCAGGCCGACGGCCAGACGGCTGGGCGGGGCGGCCTGGGCGGGCGCGTTGGGGGCGGCGCGCTGTTCGAGCAGGGCGGCGACCGCAAGCACCCCGCCGCCACTCTGGCGGATCGCGGCATAGACCCCGTCGGCAATCGCATCGTGTGTCCCCTTCGCCAGCCGCGCCGGCCCGGCCATGCCCGGTATCCACCGCTGCGCCTGAAAAGACAGGTTGGCAATGGCGCGGTGCATTTCCTGGATACGCCGGGTCGTTTCCTCAAAGCCGGTCTTCAGCGCGGAGTAATAACCGCTGACTGGAGGGGAAGTTCCGGCGGGATCGGCCGGGTTTGACGAAGCGGGATGAGACATGAGCTGTTCCTGGGTTCCATTGCGATGGAGGCTGCAAAAAGTGCTTTCGGTTTCCAAGCGTGTCTGCTATTCGGACCCGATGAACTATACGACCCCTGACCTGGAGTTTTAGATCTAATGTCGGACATTTCCCCGTTCCCCCCCGATTTTCTCTGGGGCGCCGCCACCTCGGCCTATCAGATCGAAGGCTCGCCGCTGGCCGATGGCGCCGGGCCGAGCATCTGGCACGAATTCGCCCACACCCCGGGCCGAGTTTGTAACAATGAAACCGGCGACGTAGCGTGCGATCACTACCGCCGTTATCGGGAAGACGTGGAACTGATGCGGACCCTTGGTCTGAACGCCTACCGCTTCAGCGCGTCCTGGAGCCGGGTGCTGCCGGACGGGCGCGGGCCGATCAACCCGCGTGGGCTGGGCTTCTACGAGCGGTTGGTGGATGCCTTGCTGGAACGCGGCATCCAGCCAATGGTCACCCTGTACCACTGGGATTTGCCGGCGGCGCTGGACCGCCTGGGCGGCTGGCTGAATCCCGACAGCGCCGGCTGGTTCGCCGACTACGCTCTCCTTCTGTTCCGGGCGCTGGACGACCGGGTGAAACTCTGGGTGACGCTGAACGAGCCATGGGTGGTGGTCGATGGCGGCTATCTGTACGGCGTTCTTGCCCCCGGTCAGCGCAATCCCTACGCCGCGCCCATCGCCGCCCATCACCTGTTGCGGGCGCACGCCGCCGCCGTGCAAGCCTATCGGGCCGAGGGCCGGCATCACATCGGGCTGGTGGTGAATCTGGAGCCGAAATATCCGGCCAGCGAAACGGTCGAGGATTTGAGCGCCACCATGCGGGCGGATGCGTACTGGAATCGCTATTACCTCGATCCAGTATTCCTGGGCGGTTATCCGCCGGAACTGGCGGAAATTTTCGGTCCAGCCTGGCCAACATTTCCCGACGCCGATTTTGATTTCATCCGCCAGCGGCTGGATTTTGTCGGCGTCAATTATTACAGCCGGCAAGTGGTGCGGTACGCGCCGGAGGTCTGGCCGCTGGAAACTATTGGGGTCCGGCAGGACCGGCAAGCGCATACGACGCTGAATTGGGAGGTGTACCCCCAGGGGCTAACCGACATTCTGGAATGGGTCGCCAGCCGTTACGGACCGCTGCCGCTGTACATCACCGAAAATGGCTCCGCGTTCTACGATCCGCCGCAAGCGGATGGCGTTTTGGACGACCCGCTGCGACGGCACTACCTGTGCGATCATCTGCGCGCGGCGCTGACCGCGATGCGCATCGGCGTGGATTTACGAGGCTATTTCGCCTGGTCGCTGCTGGACAATTTCGAATGGGCGCACGGCTATTCCAAGCGCTTCGGGCTGGTTCACGTGGATTACGCAACTCAGCAACGAACGCCCAAAGCCAGCGCCCGGTTTTACGCGGAGGTGATTCGCACGCAAGGTACCGCGCTGCTGGCGGATAGCGCTGAAAGCACACGTATATCCATATCTCATTGATTAATAATGCTATGATCGCAATCCTCCCCCTTAAGGTGCATCTCTGGCAGCCTGGCTTCATGCTCGGCGCGGCTGGCAGCATCATCTGCCGTATGGGATTTCCTCAACCGATGAGTACCTGTCCATGAGCGACGAGGGGGTGAAAGAAGGGGTTGCGAGGTTTGATCCAGAGGACCATCGCATCGTTACCGAGAGCGGCAGCGTCTATCCCAGCAAGGCCAGGGCGGAGGTCAACTGGCAGGCGTCTTCCGAATCCGCCTACCGCGGCGGTGTGGGAGTGTTCAGCGCCCGGCCACCGAAATGAAATGGGTATGCCTTCATCAGCGACGATCAACTGCACCGCCGTGGAAAGGCGAATTCATCTACAGCGCTCACAACAAGGTGCTGTCAACAAGGTGGTGTTTATCTTTACCGATCATTCATGAAAAGACCGGGCGCAATTCCTGGACCGGGTTATCAGGATGCAGCTTGACCAGGTTCCGCAGTCAATCGCCCTCGACAAACGCATCTCCCAGGTGCCGGGCCGGCGAAAGACGAAGGAGTTCGGCGAAATCGTCGCTTGCCGCCGACGTCGGCGTCGGCGGCGCTACGGGAGCGGCCTGCTATCGCTTAGCCGAACGGCTTCGGCGGAGGAGTCTTATCCGTCGACGGTGGCAGGATCGGCATCAGGAACGTGGGTTGATCGCCGGTCAGGGTCTTGAGGAAGGCCACGATCATGGAGTTCTCCTCGGCCGTGAACTTTTTGCCCAACTGTAGGCGGCCCATGATATCCACCGCCTCGGTCAGAGCCTGTGCCGCGCCATCGTGGAAGTAGGGATAGGTCATTTCGACGTTGCGCAGGATCGGGACCTTGAACTTGAAGCGGTCGCCGTCCTTGCCAGTCACGCCGCTCATGCCCTCGGCCGTGCTCGTGGTCTTGTAGGGTTCCACGATGCCCATTTTCTGGAAGGAGTTGCCGCCCACGGCCGGCCCGTTGTGGCAGGCGACGCAACCGCTGGTCTTGAACAGCTTGTAGCCTTCGAGTTCGGTCGCGGTCAACGCGTCCTTGTAGCCAAGCAGCCACTTATCGAAGCGCGAGTTTGGAGTAGCGAGAGTCTTCTCGAACTCGGCGATGGCTTGGGTGACCTCGTCGATGGTGATCTTGTCTTGGCCGAATACCTGCTTGAATTCGGTGACGTACTGGGGAATCGAGGTCAGCACGTCGATGGCGAGGGTGTGGGATGCCGCCATCTCGCCGGGGTTGGCGATGGGGCCGCCGGCTTGGGCCTTGAGGTCGGCCGCGCGGCCGTCCCAGAACTGGGCAACGTTGAGGCTCGAGTTTAGGACCGTCGGGGCGTTGATTGGTCCCTGTTGCCAATTGTGGCCGATTGAGGTCTTAAGGTTGTCGGTCCCGCCCATGCTCAGATTGTGGCAAGAGTTGCAGGAGATGAAGCCGGACTTGGACAGGCGCGGATCGAAATAAAGTTTCTTGCCCAACTCCACCTGCGCCAGGTTGATCTGCAGGACCGGGCGAATGGGCTGGATCGGCTCGTCGGCAAATACCCTGAAGGAAGCTCCCATAATGGCAACAGCCAGCAAGGAATGCACGAACGTTGCATTTGTTTTCACGACGTCCTCCCTTAAATTTTTTGAATGCACCAGCTTGCGATGCGGCTGATGGGCTGAAAAGAGACAGGAATCCAACATAATTTTTATTGAATTATCTGGGCCGCCACCCTCCTCGTCAAGCTCAAGCGTTTAACGTGAACTCGGGATTAGGTGGGGACCCTACTACACTCTCTTACGCAGCCAGTCCCAAATGCCGGCGTAGAAAGGTCAACTGTAGGGCGATGCTCCGTTCGAACCATGGCCCCTGATACAGATCGAAATGCCCGACGGGCAAAACTTCCAACTGACAGTGGGAGATACCGGCGGCGATCTTGCGGATCGCGCCGAGCGGGATCAGTGAATCATGTGCGGCCGCGATGATGAGCACCGGCGCCTGTATCCGGCGCACTGCGCGAATGGGCCGATAACCAAGAATCGTGAGCAGGATGCGCGCCGGCACGTCTTCCTGCCAGACTGACCCCGCCGGCACCAGGCGCTGGTAACCGTCGTAGCAATCCGGCGCGGCCAGACAGCGCACCCCGGTGCGACCGACGATGGGCACGCGCACCGGTTCGCGACCGAACGAGGCGGCGGCCAGGTCGTGCAGCGCCCGCCAGACCGCGCCGGGCAGCAGGCGCGGCGGGTAGCGGATTGCGCTGGCGAGACCGTCCACGTGCGGAACTTGCGCTACTACTGCTGCGATGCCCGGAAGCCGCGCCGCCATCACCAGCACGTGGCCGCCGCTGAGAGATGTGCCCCAGAGCACCGACCGCGTGCTGTCCACACCTTTCAACTCCTGGGCGCAGCGCACGGCGGCGGCGAAATCCGCCAGGTGTCGCTCCGGATCGACCAGTCCGCGCGGCCCGCCCTCGCTGTCCCCAAATCCCCGGTAATCGAACAGCAGGACCGCCAGGCCGGCGGTGCACAGCCGTTCGGCGAAGGCCGGTAACCCAAAGCGCCGCTCGGCGCCGAAACCGTGCCCCATGACCACCACCGGCGGTCGGGTCTTGCCTTCGGGCCGGTACAGATCGCCGCGCAGCGTGTCGCCATCGACACAGAACTCCACGGGTTCGATCAGCATGGTCACCCCAATTCCAGCACGTCGCCGTTGCCCACGAACAGATTCGTTTGCGAGCCATGCCGGGCCGTCCCGCGCACGATGGGCAGTCCCAGTTCCAGCATCTTCTCGACGGCGGTGCGCCCGGTGCAGTGGTTGCACGCCACCTTGGCGATCCCGTACCCGCTCAGGGCGTTGACGACCTGTTCCCGCGACTCGTCCCAGTCCCCCAGCGGCGAGATGTGCAGTCCCCCGTAGATCGCGTGGATGCGCTCGCCACCCTGGAAAGTCCGGCGAGCGTAATCCAGCAGGTTGAGTACGCCGCCGTGGCCGCAGCCGGTGACCATCGTCAAACCCTGATTCTGCAGATTGGCGTACAGGACGTTTTCTCCTTGCACTTGCAACAGGGTGCTCATCGGGAAACTGACCAGAGCCAGGCCGGGAAACAGCACCAGCGGCTGATCGGTGGGGACGGTGATCACCGTGGCCGCTATGCCCCTGCTGCTGGATGAGGGCAGAACCCCGCCGGATGGAAGCCCTCGGGGACGTAGATCGTGATGCCGGGACAGTGCTCTGAGGGTCGAGCCGATCCCCCAGAAATGATCGAAATGCTCATGGCTGATGACCAGTGCTTCGATCCCGCCCTGCTGCAGCATCTCGTCGATGCCCTCCTCGGCGAAGCGCCGATCCATCCAGGCGGGATTCCAGCCGGTGTCGAACAGCAGGCGGCGCACGGTGCCATCGGTCGCCTCGGCTTCCAGCAACGCGGAAAAACCGGCGGCGTTTTCCGCGTGCAGGCGCCGAACGGCGGCCAGGGGATGGCGTACTGATCGGTCTCGGCGCCACCAGCGTCTTTGATGTCGCCGAACACGGTGGCGGTGTCGAACCAGCCGGTTTCGGAAATGCAGCGAATCCTCAACCGTCGCAGGGCTCCGATATCGAGGTTCTGAGTAGTCGTTGACATGGCGATGACCTCCTTCGGATGGAACCACTTCTGGACGGGGAGCCGGCGAGCGCGATGCCGCTCGCGCTACGTCCGGGCCGCGACCGCCAGGAACAACGGGTATTCCCGCACCCCCTGATCGGTCGCCTTTTTCATCACATGGCAGGTGGTAAAATCCACCCCGCCGAACCCCGCATCCACCAGTTGCGCTCGCAACGCTGCCCGGTCGAAGCCGTGGTGACCGGTGAAACCGGGACCATGAAAAGAACCGTCTTCCCGGTCCAGGTCGGCGATGCCCAGCCAACCGCCCGGCCGCAGCAGGTCATGAAAGGCCCGCAGCAGCCGGCCAGTATCGGCGACGTGGTGCAGGGTCATCAGAGTATGGATCAAATCATAGCGCTCGGCGGGCGGCGGATCGGTCAGCAGATCGAGCGCGAGTAGATGCAGATGGGTCAGTCCGGCGGCGGTGATTTTCTCGGCAAGGACCGCCAACATGCCCGGCGAACTGTCGGCCAGCGTCAATTCACCCAGATCCGATTGCAAGGCGAAACTCAACAGACCCGTCCCGCAGCCGTATTCGAGCGCGCGCCAGTCACGCGATAAAGGTACCCGCTGGCGAAGCGCAGCGGCGACGGCGAGCGCCCTTTCCCGCTTGGCGGGATCGGAATCCCAGGTCTTGGCCTTGGCGTCGAATTCCATCATGGTGCCCGCACCGGTTAAAAGTGGACTGAAAGCTGATGCAGCGCTCAGGAGTGATGATGCTGATGCTGATGCTGATGCTGATGGTGATGGGCTCCGTGATCGCATGAACCCGCCCCGAGAGTCAGCGCGCCCAGCAGATAGGCGGCCACCGCCTGGTCAGGGTCGGTCTCCGGGGTCATCAGGGCGGTAATGCCCTTGGCAGCAAGACGGTTCTGTAATCCAGGTCCCATGCCGCCGGTAATCAGGACCTGAACCGCGTCCAGTGGATGCGGCTCATGCGGCGAACTCTCGTGGAAAGATTGCTCAATCGGCAATTCCAACAACGCCTTGCCAGCAACCTGGCCCTGTTCGATCTGGTAAACCCAAAACTTGCGGCATTTGCCAGCATGTTCGGTAATCGTGCGGCGATTCTGGCTGGTAACGGCGATTTTCACGTCAATATCTCCCTCGCGAATTCCCGCGAAACATTCAACGCCATGCGGTGCTCTCAAGTTGGATAAGCTATTAATTTTCGAAACATGACCGCAGCCCGAGCACGGGTATCTGATGAAACCCATTTCGTTGCATGAAACCTGGATGGGCGAAACCAAATGCCGCCACTGCGCCGTGCGCAACTCGGTGTTGTTCGCCGGCCTGAAAGAAGCAGACTTCCTTCATATCCATCAGCCGATCAAGGATGTGACCCTGGCTCCTGCGGACGCGCTGTACCGTATGCACGAACGGGGCGGAGCGATGTTCACCCTGCGCGGCGGGGTGATGAAGCTGCTGCAATATCTACCCGACGGCAGCCAGCGCATCGTGCGCCTGCTCTGGGACAGCGACGTGCTCGGCCTGGAGGCCCTGGTGGATCAGCCTTACCAGCATGACGCCATCGCCCTGACCGACTGCGAAATCTGCTCGATCCCCGCGAGCGTGATCGAACGACTGGGCCGCGAACAGCCGCGGCTTTACCGGGAACTGATGGCGCGCTGGCAGCATGCTTTGAGCGAAACCGACGCCTGGTTGACCCAGTTCACCACCGGCACCTCCCGCCAGAGGGTGGCGCGGCTGTTGCTGCGCTTCTCCTGTCCCGCTCAAGGCGACCACCTACCCCTCTTCGGGCGCGAGGACATGGGCGCGATGGTGGGGCTCACCAGCGAAACCGTCAGCCGCACTATCGCCGAACTGCGCCGTCAGGGGGCACTGCGCGATCGTGGATCCAATATCCAGGAGTGCAATCGCTCGATGCTGCGCCGGATCGCCGACGGTGAGGAATGAAGGATCGCCGTCGCCGTCGAGCATGGTTGCCACCCGTTGACGATAGATTACCGATAGCCTGCTACCGATTCGGTTCTGACCGCATTGCGGATTCGCAATCTGAGTGCTGATCAGATCGAGAATGGATTGAGAGGATCAAGCCGCGCGGGCGCGGGTCAACGGCAACCCCCCGGCGGCCAAGAAGGCCAGCACGACGCCGATCAGTCCGACAAGCCCCGTGGACAACCCCTCTGAGGCGACACCGACAATCTGGTAATCCCCCAGCGGCGTCACGAACAGCGGCGCGGCATCATGCAGAACCTGGTATTGCGCCATCACCGCTTCCTGACCATCCGGCAGCAGCGAGGCGAACGGACTCAGGCACACCGCGATCAGAACCTCGCCAGCGCCGCGCCAGCCACAGACCCCTCACGACGGCAGGCACCGGGCTTAGACTGCCTTCAAGCAGGGTTTGCGGGATGTATATGAGCCAATCCCTTATTAAGGTTCAGGAAGTGTATCAGCATGGTTCCAGAGCATCGTCCTTGCATGATCGGTTTGGCGGGACGCCGCGGCGATATTCAGCCGCGTGCGACCTAGCGGGCCTGCTGATAGATTTGATCGAAGGAGCCGCCATCCTTGAAGTGGGCAGCCTGCGCCTTGGCCCAGCCCCCGAATACCTCATCAACAGTAAACAGTTGCAGGCTGGGGAACTGGCTCCGGTAGCGTTCTGCAACCATCGGGTCGCGCGGCCGGTAATGGTGCTTGGCCGCCAATTCCTGACCTTCGGCGCTGTACAGATATTCCAGATACGCTTGAGCCACCGCGCGCACATTGTGCTTGTCGGCGATCTTGTCGACCAGCGCCACCGGCGGCTCCGCCAGAATGCTAATTGAGGGCATCATGATTTCGAAATCGTCCTTACCCAATTCCTTGACCGCCAGGAATGCTTCATTCTCCCAGGTCAACAACACATCGCCGATGTCGCGCTCCACAAAGGTGGTAGTGGAACCCCGCGCGCCGGAATCCAATACAGGCACGTTGCGGTATAACCGGGCGACGAAGTCGCGCGCCTTGGTCTCGTCTCCGCCGGATCGGCGCAGTTCGTAGCCCCAAGCCGCCAGATAGTTCCAGCGCGCCCCGCCGGAAGTCTTGGGGTTGGGCGTCACCACGCTCACGCCCGGTTTCGCAAGATCGTCCCAGTCCTTGATGCCCTTAGGATTGCCCTTGCGCACCAGGAATACGATGGTCGAGGTATAGGGGGAGCTATTGTGCGGCAATCGTTGTTGCCAGTCCGGCAGCAATAAACCTCCCTTGGAGCTGATTTCGTCGATGTCGTAGGCCAGTGCCAGCGTGACTACATCGGCTTCCAGGCCGTCGATCACCGAGCGGGCCTGCTTGCCCGATCCGCCGTGCGACTGCCGAACCGTCACGGAATCGCCTGTCTTGGCCTGCCAGTGCTTGTTGAAGGCGACGTTGAACTCATAATAAAACTCACGGGTAGGATCGTAGGACGCATTCAACAGGGTCACGGTTTGGCCGGCCACGCCGTCAGGCGGATAGCTTAGGCCCAGCGCCAATATCAGCAGCGGCAGGGCCAGCCAGAGCAAACGGTTGGTAGTCATTAGAAATGTCCCAATGGTTGGCCGACAGAACAGCGCGCAGCCGGTCTGTAAGATCGCGGTGTCGGGCCAATGCGAATCAAGCGATTACCATCATTCATTTTTTTCACAAGGGTCGGATAGTTTGGGGGCTTTAGGCGCATTCCCAATAAAAACAAATGGTTAGGCTTTATCCAAGCTAGGGTAATCCCCTGACATGGATTTAATCCAATCGATGAAACCAAACCCTTTGATTCACCTTTTTGATAAAAACCCTGCAGATTGCTAGCGTTCCATTGTCTATGATTTAACCTACCGCGCTTCCAGCCGGTAGTGATTGATTCGCTCGCGTCAAATCATTTGCACGACCGGCAGGTGCAGAAAGCGATTCAGGAGGCGGCACGGAGAACCCGGATTCCCAAACGAGCCTTGGCGCAAGTCTTTTGCCACGGTTTCGACTGTCATTTGTTGTTGGCGAACTACGACATTCGCACCATTCAGGAAGTGCTCGGACACAACGGCGTGCGCACCACGATGATGAATACTCACACGGTTCGCAGCTTCACCCTGAAGGAGGCGAAGAACTCCCTGGATTGTTAGCAGCTTCGGCGATTGTTAGATGCCCCATGCAAGGTTGGACTAAGGGACTCCGGCCTTGCGGCGGGCGCGATGGACACCCGCCACGCTTACCGCCACGCCACCATTTCGTCCAGCCGCCGGCGCGAACTGGGTTCGGGCAATTCCGCCGGATAGCCCAAGCTCATGAGGGCGATGGGGATCAGTCCCGGTTCCAGCCCCAGCACAGCACGCACCTGGTCCTCCTCGAAATAACCTACCCAGGTAGAGCCCATGCCGGCGGCGACGATGGCCAGTTGGGCATACGCGGCAGCGATGGTGGTATCCTGCAAGGCGTATAACGTAGCGCCACGCTCGCCAAATGTGGCCGCCGAGCGGGCCGGATCGGCGCAGAACACCAGACACACCGGCGCCTCGGCGATGAACGCCTGTTCGTGGGCGACGTGGACCAGCGCCCGGCGTTCGGCGGGATCGCGCACCACGACGATGCGATAGGATTGCAAATCGCCAGCGGACGGCGCCGCGCAGGCCATTTCCAGGATGGCATACAACTTCTCGGTTTCGACCGGCATGTCCGGCTGGTATTTGCGCACGGAGTGGCGATGGCGGACAGTTTCGAAAAAATCCCACATGGCGCGGCCCTCGCGGTGATTGAGCAGTCATCGTTCAGAGGCTGTATAAACTCCCCCTTCACCTTGAGAAAGAGGGGTAAGCGGACCGTTCAGCCGGCACCCTGGACCAACGTGTTAAGTTTGGGCAGTTCCGGCGATTGTGGATAATTGCGTTCCAACACCCGCAGGCTGTCGGAGGCCAGTTGCGGCATGCCCATTTTGACATAGGCTTGGGTCATGATACTGAGCGCATTTTCCACAGCAGGGGTGCGGGCGTAGGTTTCCAGTACGTACTTGGCGCGGTTGGCGGCCGCGACGTAGGCGCCGCGCCGCAGATAGAAATCGGCGACGTTGACCTCGTAGGCTGCCAGGTTGTTGTGCAGGAACAGCATCCGCTGGCGAGCGTCCTCGGCGTACTTGCTGTCCGGGAATTTCCGCGCCAGTTCGGAAAAATCGTTGTAGGACTGACGAGCGGTCGCGGTGTCGGTCTTGGCGCGGTCGTTGGGCGCCAACCGGTCGAGGATCGTGTTGCTGCGCTCGAAATTCACCAATCCCTTCATGTAATAGGCGTAGTCCACATAGGGGTGCCGAGGGTTGGCCTTGATGAAGCGGTCGGCGGCGGCGATGGCGGCGTCCGGTTCGTTGTCCTTGTACTGGACGTAAATGGTATCCAATTGGGCCTGCTGGGAGTAGCGACCGAAGGGGTAGCGAGCCTGGATTTTATCCAGATATTCGAGGGCGGTCTTGTAGTTGCCCTCGCCGATGGCTTCCTTGGCCTCGCTGTACAAACGCTGGGCCGACCAACCCTTGGTTTCGTCGATTTTTTCCGGGAGTAGCGAGCAGGCGGCCAGCAGGGCGGCTAAGAGCGGGCCAGCGAGAAACAATATTGATGTGTGGCGCATGGATGACGGCATAGGACGGCGATTGTCGAGAGTAGAATGAATCATGAATTCCAGTATAAACCCCGAACCGCCAAAAACCATCATGCCGACCAAGGAACGGATTGCTTGCCAGATTCCCGCGACTTGTGCCGGGATGCGGCTCGACCAGGTGCTGGCGGACATGCTGCCGGCCTATTCCCGCAACCGTTTGCAACGGTGGCTCAAGACCGGTCAGTTGCGGGTGGACGGGCAAATCCGGCGGCCCCGCGCTGCGGTCGCCGGGGGCGAGACTGTTAGCGGCGAACTGGTGTTGGAGACCGAAACCACGGCCTTACCCCAGTCCATTTCGCTGGATATTCGCTACGAGGACGCCGATCTGCTCATCGTCGATAAACCAGCCGGACTGGTCACGCATCCCGCCGCCGGCAACCGCGATGGGACTCTGGTCAACGCGCTGCTGCATCATTACCCTGAATTGGCGAACCTGCCGCGCGCTGGGCTCGTGCATCGTTTGGACAAGGATACGACCGGCCTGTTGGTGGTCGCTCGCAGCCTGCGGGCTCATACCGCGCTGGTGGAACAGTTGCAGACGCGACGCATCGAACGGGAGTATCTGGCGGTGGTCAACGGCTTGCCGGTGGCCGGAGGTACGGTGGACGCGTCAATCGGCCGCCATCCGGTGGACCGTCAGCGGATGGCGGTTACGACCAGAGGCAAGCCGGCGGTGACCCATTACCGGGTGTTGCGCCGGTTCCGCGCCCATACGCTGCTGCGGGTCAGGCTGGAAACTGGTCGCACCCATCAAATTCGAGTTCACATGGCGCACATCCGCTTGCCGTTGTTGGGCGATCCGGTTTACGGTGGTAGGCCGCGGTTGCCGCCGCTAGCGTCGCCGCGCTGCATCGAGGCGATTCAGAACTTGCGGCGGCAGGCCCTGCACGCCGAACGGCTGGCCCTGACCCATCCGGTCACCGGTGAGCGGCTGGAATGGCGGGCGGAAATCCCCGCCGATCTGGCGGAATTGCTGGCGGTATTGCGCGAAGACGCGGACAGCCCCCATGCCTGAGCCTCGACTCGAGGACCTGATCGTCCCCGACTGGCCGGCGCCGGCGCGCGTGCGGGCGGCGAGCACGACCCGTCAGGGGGGAGTCAGTGCACCGCCCTACGACCGCCTGAATCTGGCCGATCACGTCGGCGACGACCCCGCCTTTGTCGCCGAAAATCGAAGACGGCTGATGGCGGCGGTCGGCTATCCCATCGAACCGGCTTGGTTGGAGCAGGTTCATGGTAATCGGGTGGTCGCCGCCGAGGCATGTTGCGAGCCAATCGCCGCCGATGTCGCCTGGACCCGCAAGCCAGGCCAGCCCTGCGTAGTGATGACCGCCGACTGTTTGCCCGTGCTGCTATGCGACCGTGCCGGCATGGTGGTTGCTTCGGCTCATGCTGGCTGGCGCGGCTTGGCCGGCGGGGTGATCTCCGCTGCCGTGGGGAGCATGGATGCTCAGCCAGCGGAACTGCTGGCCTGGCTGGGACCGGCCATCGGGCCCGGTTCCTTCGAGGTGGGAGAAGAGGTGCGCGCGGCGTTTCTGGGGCTGGATGGGGGCAATGCAGGCTGTTTCCGGCCCTCCCCGGCGGGACGCTGGCTGGCCGATCTTTACGAACTGGCGCGACGACAGTTGCGGGATTTGGGCGTGAATGAGGTTTATGGCGGGGGCTGGTGCACCTTCACCGAACCGGAGCGGTTCTTTTCCTATCGCCGCGAGAATCGCACCGGGCGGATGGCGACGTTCATTTGGCTCGAATGATGATTCGCGAACGGGGGGGGTTCCGACCGAGATTTAGTATCGACACCAAACTATTAGCCGAAGCGGAGTCAGCAGACACCAAAACTCTCGTAAGGAGACAGACCCAACACAGTGGCTGAAAATCAAGAGCGAGGAACGCACGCGGAACCTGGCCAAGCATCAGGCGGCGCGGCGCTGGGCAAGCGTGGTCGATTACGCGGGCCAACTCGGGTAGTGAGCGTTCCACACTTGTAAAGACCCGCAGCGGGTGATCGACGAGATTCGTGATTTTTGCGGATAATCCGATCCCCTTGAGCAAGGTTCCAATCCATGACCGACACTTCCCATCCGCTGGGTTTCGCCACCCGCGCCGTTCACGCCGGCCAGTCGCCGGACCCGAGCACGGGTGCGGTGGTGACGCCGATCTACGCGACCTCGACCTATGTGCAGTCCAGTCCAGGCGTGCATCAGGGTTTTGAATATTCCCGCAGTCAGAATCCCACTCGCTTCGCCTATGAGCGTTGCGTGGCCGATCTGGAAGTCGGCGACGCCGGTTTCGCCTTCGCCTCCGGCCTTGCCGCCACGTCTACCGTGCTGGAACTGCTGGACACGGGCGATCACGTGGTGGCGCTGGACGACCTCTACGGCGGCAGCCGCCGGCTGTTCGAGCAGGTGCGCCGACGAAGCGCCGGATTGACGTTCTCCTATTCCGATCTGCGCGACCGGGCCGCGCTGGAAGCGGTGCTGACCCCGAAAACGCGGATGATCTGGGTGGAGACACCCAGCAATCCTCTCCTGAAGCTGGTGGATTTGGAGATGGTCGTCGCCGTGACCCGCTCTCGCGGCATCTTGATCGTGGCCGACAACACCTTCGCCACGCCCTGGTCGCAACGGCCGCTGGGATACGGTTTCGACATCGTTATCCACTCCGCGACCAAGTATTTGAACGGCCATTCCGACATCATCGGCGGGGTGGCGGTATGTCGCGGTCGGGAGTTGGCCGAGCGGCTGGGCTATCTGCAAAACGCCATCGGGGCGGTGGCCAGTCCCTTCGACAGCTTCCTTGCTTTACGCGGAATGAAGACGCTGGCAATACGGATGGAGCGCCACAGCACGAACGCCCAGCACCTCGCCGCCTGGCTGGAGCGGCATCCCAGGATCGAGCGGGTGATCTATCCCGGCCTGCCCAGCCATCCCCAGCACGAATTGGCGCGGCGGCAGATGCGCGGCGGCTTTGGCGGCATGATCGGCGCGGTGGTGCGCGGCAGTCTGGCGGAGGTAACGCGGTTTCTGACCCGCTGCCGGGTGTTCGCCCTGGCGGAGAGTCTGGGCGGGGTGGAAAGCCTAATCGAACATCCGGCGATCATGACCCATGCCTCGGTGCCGCCGGACGTGCGCCGGGAACTGGGCATCGACGACGGTTTGGTGCGCCTGTCGGTGGGGATCGAGGATGTCGGAGATCTCGTCGCCGATCTGGCCCAGGCGCTGGAGTGATAAGAACGCTGAATTTGCCTCGCTTTCAATGTCGGAACACCAGCGGATCGTCCTGATGCGGCATCTGCAGGTGCCAGCCCCGTTCCTGGAGGTTGCGCAACACTTCCGCTGTATCCTCCTGCGCCAGCTTGCGTTCCGGTGCCAGGTCCAGGTCCATGACGTGAACCGGCTCCCCAATGAGTTTCAGAAGGGCCTCGGGGATGCGGGAAAAATCATCCTTGACGGTCATGAAAAGATATGTGTCCCGCTTCTTGGGGCTTTTGTAGATTGCGCACTGCATTGGAGCATCTCCGGGAAGAGAGGTTGAAAATAACAGGATATAATGCTGGAAGAAGACAAGAACAGAGATGGGGGAGGGGTACCACCATGTTTCGGATTGCCGCTCGACAGCGCCGCCGCTTCGCCGGGAAGAAAGGGCAAAGGGAACTACCTCTCCCTGAGCGGGCCGTGGGTTAGCGGCCATGCACATGCTCAGCCTGATCCTGTGGGCGCCCTTTTTCGGAGCGGTGCTGGTCGCCCTGCTGCCAGCGGCCCAGCATCGACTCATTCGGGGGCTGGCGCTGTTCCATACCGGACTGGCCCTGGTTCTGTCCTGGAGCCTGCTCGCCCAGTTCGACCGAAGCACGGCGGTCATCCAGTTCGTGGAACAGGTGGTCTGGAGTTCCACCATCGGTGTGTCCTACGCGCTGGGCGTCGACGGCCTCTCCCTGCTGATGGTGCTGTTGAGCACCCTGCTGGTTCCCGTGGCGCTGCTGGCCTCGGATGGGATCAAAACCGGGGTGAAGGGCTATCACGCCTGGCTGCTGATCCTGGAATTCGCCATGCTCGGCGTGTTCATGGCCCGGGACTGGACGCTGTTTTTCATGTTCTGGGAACTGACCCTGATCCCGCTGTTTTTCCTCATCGACCTTTGGGGCGGCGAAAAGCGCCACGCCGCCAGCCTCAATTTCGTGCTGTACACGATGGGCGGAGCGATCTTCATTCTGCTCGGCATCATCGTGGTGTATCGGCTGACCCCGACCCAGTCGTTCGCGATGGCGGCCATCGCCCAAGCGGCGGCGGCGCTTCCTCGCGAGGAGCAGGTGTGGCTGCTGCTGGCGTTTCTGGTCGGTTTCGGAGTGAAAATTCCCCTTTTCCCGCTGCACGGCTGGCTGCCGCTCGCCCACGTGGAAGCGCCGAGTCCGGTCAGCATTTTACTGTCCGGGGTGTTGCTCAAAATGGGCGCCTACGGGCTGCTGCGAGTGGTCGCGATGCTGCCGGAGGCCGCCATGGCGCTGCAACCGCTGCTGGCCGGAATCGCGCTGGTCAGCATCCTCTACGGCGGGCTGCTGGCCTGGCGGCAGAGCGATCTGAAGGCGATGATCGCCTATTCCTCGGTCAGTCACATGGGCGTGGTGGTGCTCGGCATCTCGACCCTGAACGAAACCGGACTGCTAGGGGCGAGCTTGCAAATGGTGGCGCACGGCCTGATCGCCGGCGCGTTGTTCCTGTTGATCGGCCTGCTCTACGAGCGCACCCATACCCGCCAAGTGGCCGATTACGGCGCGCTGGTGCGGGTGACGCCGGGTTTTACTCTGTTGATCGCTCTGGCGTTGCTGGCGGGGATGGGGATGCCGGGATTTTTTGGATTCGTCGCCGAGTTGCACGTCCTGATCGGCGGCTTCGAGCGCTGGGGTTGGCTGATGCTGCTGGCCAGTCTCGGCGTGCTGGTGAGTGCGGCCTACGCGGTGCGGACCCTCGGCCAGTTGTTCGCGGGTCCGCCGCGCCCGGAACTGGCGGATCTCCAGGATATGCGGCCGCGCGAGTGGGTTGCAGCGGTCCCGCTGGCGGCGGGATTGCTGGTTCTGGGGCTACAGCCCGCGCCGGTCATTGCCCTCATGCACGCCACGATCATGAACGTGAGCGCGATCTTCGCCAAACTGCTGTAGGAGAGAGGCCATGTCCGCGACGATTACCCAGAATTCGCCGGCCAGCGCGCCGCATCAGCCCCCGCTCGGACCGCGCCAGATCGTCGAACAGGCCATCGCGCATCTGGATCACGTGCTGCCCGGCCAGGCGCCGATCCTGAATTTCGTCCATCACAACACGCTGCACGGTTACCAGCACCTGCCCTTCGAGCAAGCGCTGGCGGCAGCCGGGCAACTCACCGGGATTCACGCCTATTTGCCGGAAGCGGAATTTCGCAAGCTGTATCGGGCCGACCGGATTACCGATACGGACTTGGACGCGGTGTTCGCCCAGCGTCCGGAACTGCGGGCCGAAGCCGTGCTGGTGCGCGCGGGCAACCGGGCAATCCGGCGTGGTGAACTGCTCCGCGTCGCGCTCGTCCACGGGGCCGAAGCCCTGTCCCTGAGTCAGCTCATCTGGCGGATCGAGGAGTTCGACATCACGCGCTGCTTTCAGCCCGATGTGCCCGCGACCTCGCGTCAGCGGTTGCTGGCGGCGGCCGGACGCGACGGCATCGCCGGCGAAGCCCGCGCGCTGGAAAGCCTGTGGCACGCCTGTCTGGAAGGATTTCAATTACCCGATTTCGACCTGCATCCCGAAGAGCTGGTGGATTTGCAGCTTAATCTGGCGAAGTCGCTGCTGGCGCGGTTCAGAACCGAAGGCGTGGATGAAGAACAGGGGCCTATCGTGCACCAGCGGATGCAAGCGGATGCCTTGGCGCTGATCGAGCGACTGTTCGCCGATGTGGGCGAAGGGATCACGTTACGGGGCCTGCTGCGGGTTCTGACCGGCCAGGATCTGTTCGATCAGGTCCGTCCGATTCTGATTCGCCTGTGCGCCGCCCATTTGGACGAAGGGCTGGCCGCGTGGACCTTGCCCGACCGGGTCGAGGGGCTGTACCCAGCGTGGCGGCGCTTGGCCGGGAGCGATTTCGCCTGGAGCTTCGCGGGGTTGACCGACTGGCGCGCGGCACTGGCCCGCTGGCCCGAGAACGCGGTCGACGCGATCAGCGCCGAGTTGCGGCGGCTGGGCATTCCCGAGTCGCGCTGGGAGGGCTATCTGACCCGGCTCGCCCTGGAACTGCCCGGTTGGTCCGGAATGATGAACTGGCGCCAACATCACGCTGGTTACCCGGCCAATCGGAATAGCCGGGTGATGCTGGCGGATTATCTCGCGCTGCGCCTCAGTCTCGACGGGCTGTGGATCGAACAACTCTGCCGCGAAACCTGGGGCCTGGAAGGGACATTGCCCGCGTTGCGCGCCTATTTACTGGAGCGCCCGGCGGAGGCGCTGGTTCGCCATGCCCTTTACGAAGGGCGCCTGCCCGAGTATCTGGCCAGCCGGGCCAGGGCGCTGGTCGAAAGAGGAATGCTCCCCTCAGCCCCGACCTCTCTCCCACCAGGGGAGAGCGCAGCGAGGGGCCAGGGAGTGAAAGACCCGTGGGATACCCTCGCCGACATGATCTGGACCTGGCAACACAGCCCGGTGGCGGCACAGCCCGGAACGCATACGGTCCACGGCAGCGCCTGGCGGTTGTTTCGGTTGGCCCAGCATCTCGGACTGTCCGGCGGCGAATTGCGCGCGCTCGCCCTGGCGGATTTGGAAAGCCTGTTGGCGCCGCTGGACGAGTTGCCGCCCAGCCTGCGCGGCGCGCTGTGGCAGTGCGCCTACGAGCATCATTACCGGGATGCGCTGATCAACGCCCTGGCGAACAATCACGGCCGCTGGACCAGGCACGCGCAACGACCGCAAGCGCAGATCGTGTTCTGCATCGACGATCGGGAAGAGGGCATCCGCCGTCATCTGGAGGAATTGAACCCGCGCATCGAAACCTTGGGCGCGGCCGGTTTCTTCGGCGTGGCGATGAACTGGCGGGGATTGGACGACCCCGAAGTAACCCCGCTGTGTCCGGTGGTGGTCACTCCGGCCCACGAGGTGCGTGAAATCCCCCGACCCGACACTGAGTCCCAGTTCGCCCTCCACAACCGACGGCGCGAGTTGCGCGGTCGGCTCCGCGCGTCCTACCACGGGATACGGCGCAACCTGCTGTCCTCGGCCCCGTTGATCGCCGTGCTGGCGCCAGGCGCGCTCCTGACGCTGGTGGGCAAGGTTGTGATCCCGGCCCGGCAGGCGCGGCTCGCGGAAGCCATGGCCGCCGCGCTAGTTCCAGCCGCGCCCACTCAGGTCGCGGTCGCGGCGGCGGACGACGGTGCGCCGGCCACGCCGGAACGGCCGCGCCTGGGTTTCACCGACGCCGAGCAGGCCGACCGGGTGGCCGCCTTGCTGAGCAACATCGGGCTGACCGCGCAATTCGCGCCGCTGGTGGTGTTGATGGGCCACGGTTCGATCAGCCAGAACAATCCCCATTTGGGCGCTTACGATTGCGGGGCCTGCGGCGGACGGCACGGCGGCCCGAACGCGCGCACCTTCGCCGCCATGGCCAACCGTCCGGCGATACGAGCAATGTTGACCGGGCGCAGCATTCAAATACCGGCGGATACCTGGTTCGTCGGCGCCGAACACAACACCTGCAATGAGGAGATCACGTTCTACGACCGAACCGATCTCCCCGCCGAAGCGGAACAGGCGCTGGCGGAACTGCAACGGGAGCTGGATCGAGCTTGCGCGCTGTCGGCCCACGAACGGTGCCGCCGCTTCGCCTCGGCGCCGCGCGACCCCACGCCGGCCCAGGCGCTGTGGCATGTGGCGGAGCGCTCCCGGGACTTCAGCCAGGCGCGACCCGAACTCGGGCACGCCACCAACGCCGCCGCCCTGGTCGGCCGCCGCTTGATGAGCCAGGGCGTGTTTCTGGACCGGCGGGCGTTTCTCATCTCCTACGACCCGACCCAGGACCCCAGCGGAACCGTGCTGGAAGGTATCCTGCTGGCGGTGGGGCCGGTGGGGGCGGGCATCAATTTGGAGTACTACTTTTCCACCGTCAACAACGAACGGCTGGGCTGTGGAACGAAGACGCCGCACAACGTCACCGGGTTGTTCGCGGTGATGGAGGGCGCCAGCAGCGACCTGCGCACCGGCCTGCCTCGCCAGATGATCGAGATTCACGAACCGCTGCGCTTGCAGATCGTGGTTGAAGCCCACGTCGAGGTACTGGCCACCATTTATGGCCGTCAACCCAGCCTGCGCGAGCTCATCGGCAACCGCTGGGTGCATGTGATCGCCAAGGATCCAGACACGGGGGAGTTCTCGATCTTCGACCCAGCGCGCGGGTTCGTGCCGTGGACCGGTCCGATCCGGCCGTTACCCGTCCGCGCCCGCTCGGGCGACTGGTATCGGGGAAATACCGAGCCATTGCCACCCGCGCTGATCGGTGAGGCGAAGACCGGAAACGAGTGAAATGAAAATTCCTGGTTGGTTTTCATCCGTGCTCCGCCAGGGGATTTCTAACTTTCAAAGGTGCGAAACGTGAGAAATCCCGGTCGGCGCTCCAGAGTTCCGTCACGCCATGTTCGAGGCACAATGCAGCGACTCTCGCATCGTGAACCATGGGGCCAGCGACTTTCGATCTTTCGATCAACGCCCGAAGCCGTGCCCAGTAGCCGACCGTTTCGCTCAACAGCCTCAAGCTGGGCGACTCCAACCAGCATTCAACTTGTTCCAGCGCGCGGAAGGTCGGGGTCGGCGGATCGTAGATTTTCGGGTGAGTCGCGATGGCCAGGAATTCATGGATGCAGGGCCACGCGATGGCCCAAGGCTGGGATGATTCCGCCAGCTGCACGATCAAGGCATCCGCTTCGCGTTGCCAAGGGGAATCTTCACGATGCGCATAGACGAGGAGGTTGGTATCGACCGCGATCATCCTCCTTGCCCTCCGTAGATGCGGGATCGAATCTGACTCCAGTCCCCTTCCTGAATCCCGTGTTGCAGGCCGCTCCCCGAGAACGTCGCGCGCCGCATTCGGAAAGGCGCTGTGGTTGCGGCCTGCTGTTTCAGGAAGGTGTGCAGCGCGCGCTCCAATACCGCCCGCAACGTGGTGTGATGTTGCGCGGCATAGCGCCTGGTCTCCTCGAACAGGCTGTCGTTCAACTCCACGGTGGTTTTCATGCCATACACCCATACTTTGCTATATTGGCTGCTGGGTACTTTAACACAATTCATGGAAACCGACCGACGACGCGGAGGTTCTGACCATGCTTGAATGGATCGTCGGCCTTATCCCGGCCGTGCCGCTGGCCGTCAGCTTGTGGATTGGCGTCGCCATTCTGCTCGGGCAGGCCAGCGGTGAGGCGCACGAACGGCGCACCAGCCGGATCGCGCTGGCGGCCTGCGGCGTTTCGTTCGTGGCGGCTGTCGCGCTCGTGCTGGCCCGGCTGACCGGACAGTTGCCCGAGCAAATGGTGCTCGGTCGCTGGTTGACCAGCGGCGATTATTGGGTAGACCTGAATTTTGTCACCGACTACTTGAGCTTGGCGCTGCTGGTGCTGGCGTCCCTGGCGTGTCTGCTCGTCACCCGATTTGCCGTGAACTACATGCACCGGGAAGCCGGCTTCCATCGGTTTTTTATGATCCTGAGCCTGTTCGCGGCGGCGATGTCGCTGCTGGTGATGGGCGGTAACGCAGTGTTGACCTTCGTTGGTTGGGAAATCGCCGGGCTGTGCTCCTATCTGCTCATTTCGTTTTTTCAGGACCGGCCCACTGCGGCGGGCAACGCCACCCGCGCCTTCGTCACCAACCGGATCGGCGATGCCGGATTCCTGCTCGGTATCGCATTGTCGTTCCGGTGGCTGGGCGGCGTGGATTGGTGGACGGTAACCGCTGGCGCGGAGCATTTGAATCCAACGCAAGCGGGGGTGCTGGCCGGCTGTTTTCTGCTGGCGGCGGTCGCCAAGTCGGCCCAGGTACCGCTGGCGCCGTGGCTGGCCCGGGCAATGGAGGGACCGACGCCGTCGAGCGCCCTGTTCTATGGGGCGGTCATGGTTCATGCCGGCGTGTATCTGGTGCTGCGCCTGCAACCGCTGTTCGAGCAATCGCCGATAGCCATGGCGGTGATGGCGGTCGTCGGGCTGGCGACGGCGCTGTACGGATTCGTGGGCGGGCTGGCGCAAACCGACATTAAGAGCGCCCTGATCTTTTCTACCTCGGGACAGGTCGGGCTGATGTTCCTGGCCTGCGGGCTCGGATTCTGGCGGCTGGCGCTGGTGCATCTGTGTTGCCACGCGATCTTTCGCGGCTATCAGTTCCTCAGCGCGCCCTCGATCCTGCACCAGCTCCACGGCGAGCGCACCCGCCCGGTGCCGGCTTTTCTCGCTCGGCGGCGTGGAGCGTATGTGGCGGCGCTCCAACGATTCTGGCTGGAGGACTTCGCGAACTGGGGCGTGGTCTGGCCGGTGCGCCGCCTGGCGGGTTATTTGAGCGTGTTCGATACCGCCGTAGTGGATCGAGCGACGGGGCTGCCGGCGCCGGCGGTCAACGCCCTGTCGTCGCTGGCCCAGTGGGAGGAACGCCAACTGGGCGCCGGACGGGTGCTCGAACGCGCCCCTGATGCCATGGATCGGGGACAGGGGATCGTGGGGCAGTTCACCGAGTGGGTGGCGGCGGTCTTTCACCGGGTCGAGGAACAACTGGTGTTCAAGGCCGTCGGGCAGGGGATCGTGACCACCAGCCACCGCATGGGATTTGGCTTGAGCCGGGTGGAGCGCTGGTTGGGGCGGTCCTGGTCCTGGATCGCCGTGATGGTGGTGATTCTGGCGGCGCTGGTCGGCATTGGCGAACTGATACACGAAGGAGAGAGAACCGGGCAGACCGCCTTTCCGCTGTTGAGCGCGCTGCTCTTGGTTCCTCTGATCGGAATGATCGCCGCCTGGCGCGCGCGCCAAGCGCGGACCGCGTTTGCGTTGGGTTTGACGGTCGCGGTCGTGGAACTGATTCTGGCGGTGGCGGTACTGGTCTGGTTTCAGCCACACGCGCCGAGAATGCAGTTCGTCGAACAGGTCGAGATTCTGTCCTGGCTGGGCGTTCACCTCGGCGTCGATGGCCTCAGCGTGCTGTTCCTGCCGCTGACGGCGCTGTTGACCCTGTTCGTCATCCTCTACGCCCAACCGCACCGGCGGGAGCAGGCCGGCGTCTTCGTGGGCTGCGTGCTGGCGCTGGAGGCGGCGCTGCTGGGGATGTTCACCGCGTTAAACTTGCTGCAATTCTGGCTGTTCGCGCTGGCCGAGGCGATCCCGGCGACCGTGCTGATCGTGCGTTTCGGAACCAGTCCGGGGCGCGACCGGGCGGCTTGGCAGTTCGCGCGCTCCATGCTGGGTGGCTTGGCGATGCTGCTGGCCGGGATCGTGCTGCTGGGTTGGAACCACGCCGCCGCAACCGATGGCGTTTGGTCCTTCGATTTGCCCGCCTTGCTGGCAACGCCGGTATCAGAGTCGCGCCAGTCGCTGATTTTCATTCTGCTATTCGCCGGGCTGGCAGTGCGGCTGGCGCTGTTCCCTCTTCACGCCTGGCTGCCCATCGTCGCCAAGCACGGCACGGTCGCAGCGGGCATGGTGTTCCTGGTGGGGGCGAAGGTCGGGATTTACGCGCTGCTGCGTTTTGTCTTGCCGCTGCTGCCTGCCGCCGCCCGGCAATGGGATGTCGCCATCGTGGCGTTGGGCTTGGCCGGCATGTTGTACGGCGCGCTGTTGGCCTTCATCCGGACCGATCTGCGCCGCTTGCTGGCGTTTGCGGTGATCAGCCACACTGGCGTGTTGGTAGCCGGGCTGTTTTCGCTGACGGCGTCCGGGTTTAAGGGCGGTCTCCTGCTCAGCCTGAACCTGGGTTTGGCGGCAGCGGGACTGTTCATCGTCGCGGGATTACTGTACCGCCGCTTGGGCACCACCCGGTTTCACCGCCTGGGCGGGCTGTTCGACGCGGCGCCCTTGCTCGGGCTGACCTTTTTAGTGGTGGTGCTGGGCAGCATCGCCATGCCGGGCACGCCGGGTTTCGAGGCCGCTCACTTGGCGCTGGAAGGGGTATTCGAGTCCTATGGGTGGGGCGTGGCCATCGTCGCCGCTTCCGGCAATGTGTTGGCCGCTGGTTATCTGCTGTGGGCGTATCAGCGAATTTTCCTGGCCCGGAATCCGAAGGGCGTGACCCTGCCCTTGACCGATCTGCGTTCGTGGGAACTGGTCGTGGCCGGCCTGTTGTGCGCGGTGATCATCGGCGTCGGACTCTACGCCGATCCGTGGATCGGGACGATCAGCGGGGCGGTGGAGAATGTGGCAAGGGTGTTTGGAGTTGAGGGAGGGCATTGAATTTTTCCCTTCTTTTTTAGGGGGAGAGGCGCCTCTGACAGGACAGGAGCATGAAGATCAATTACGTTTTGGTCGACTACGAGAACGTCCAAGTAAAGTCGCTCGCACTCTTGAAGGGCGAGCACTTTCGGGTGCGGGTATTCCTCGGGCCAAACAACACCAAACTACCGGTCGAACTTGTCCTTGCCATGCAGGAGCTTGGAGAAAGAGCGGAGTACGTTGTTTTAGGAACTTCTGGGAGAAACGCTCTAGATTTTCATATTGCGTATTATCTTGGTGCGCTGGCAACTGTGGAACCCTCGGGATTCTTCCACATCATTTCAAAAGATTCTGGTTTCGATCCTTTGATTCAGCATCTTAAGAGCAAGAAAATCTCCGCTGTACGGTCCTCATCCATTGAGGAAATGCCTTGCTTTGTGACTCCTGCCCTGGCTAAAAACCAATCGAATGTGGTGATTCCGCAGCAAAAACCCAGTATCGTTCAATCCACTCCGAAACTGGAAGAACTCATCAATTTGGCTGTGGATGACCTCATCAAGCGGAAGGCTTCCAAGCCACGGACTCCCAAGACCCTGTGGAGCACCATCCACGCGAGGTGTGGAAAGGACATTCCATCGAGTGATATCGATGCAGTTTATGAAGCGCTCGTAACACAAGGGTATGTCAGGGTTGAGGGCGAGAAGATTTCTTATGCATTGCCAGTCGGTTGATCCTAATTATTCCTTCCTATCACCAAACCCAAAGCGCGTTTGTGGTTTTTGGAGAGCCCGTGGATATTCGCTTAGCCCAGACCGAAGTTGAGATTGAAACCTGTTTCCCCGCAATCCAAGAATTGAGACCACATCTTTCGGAGACTGACTTCGTGACACAGGTTCAGCGACAAATGCAGAATCATGGCTACGTTCTCATTTATATCGCCTCGCAAGACCAGGTGGTCGCGGTGGCGGGTTATCGCGTCGCTGAATTCTTGGCATGGGGGCGGATATTTTATGTGGATGACCTTATTAGCCGGAGCGCTTTCCGCAAGCGTGGCTTTGGCGGAGAGCTACTCGACTGGCTTCTGGAAAAAGCAAAGGAATTGTCCTGTGACCAGTTCCACCTGGATTCGGGCGTGAACAGACACGACGCCCACCGTCTGTATTCAAGCCGGAAACTGCAAATCAGTTCCCACCACTTTTCCAAGGAGCTTGGCAAGAGTGTTTCCTAATCACGAACTTTTGTCCGCCGCTTACCCAATCGGCTTTCCGATTCTGAGCCTGTTGATCCTGCTGCCGCTGGCCTGGGCGCTGGTGCTGCCGTTCCTGCGCGAAAATCGCACTGTGCGTGTCGTGGCGCTGGCGGGCGCTGGGCTGGAGCTGATTCTGTCGCTGGCGATGCTGGCCGCGCTGCGCCCGGAGGTTGCCGGGATGCAGTTGATGGAGCGGGCCGTCTGGATTCCCAGCCTGAACGTCCACTACCTGCTGGGGATCGACGGCATCGCCGCCCTGTTCCCAACGCTGACGGCGCTGCTGTTCTGCTGCGTCATCCTGGCGTCCTGGACCAGCATCCAAACCATGCCCCGGCTGTACTTCGCCCTGCTGCTGGCGCTGGAGAGCGCGACCATGGGCGTGTTCTGCGCCCTGGATTTGGTGCTGTTCTTCCTGTTCTGGGAACTGACCCTGGTGCCGATCTATTTTTTGATCAGTCTGTGGGGTATCGGCCCGGAACGGCGCTTCGCCGCGATCAAGTACACCCTGTTCATGCTGGCCGGCGGGATCCCGCTGCTGTTCGCCATTCTGCTGCTCGGACTCCATCATGCCAGCGCCGTGGGCGTACCGGTACCCGGTGGGCTGTCGTTTGACTACCTGGCCCTGCTCGAACAACCGCTGCCCCCCTCTGTCCAGACCGCCGTTTTTCTGCTGCTGTTTTTCGGCTTTGCGGTGAAAGCGCCGCTGTTTCCGTTCCATACCTGGCTGCCGACCGTGCTGCGGGAGGGACCGGTGGCTCTGAGCGCGGTGCTGGTGGGGCTCAAGCTTGGCGCTTTCGGCATTCTGCGCTTTGCGGTACCGCTGGCCCCGACCGCCGCCCACGAGTACTTCTGGCTGATGGCGGCGCTGGGCGGTTTCGGCGCAGCTCTATGGGGCGCTGGTGGCGCTGCGGCAAGTCCAACCTGCGCAAACTGCTGGCGTTCTCCAGCGTGAGCCATGTCGGGTTGGTGATCGTGGGCATCGCCGCGATGAACGTTCAGGGGGTGCAGGGCGCCCTGTTCCAACTGGTGAATTTCGGAGTGGTCGCGGGCGGTCTCATGCTCCTCGCCGGCTTCCTGCACCACCGGCTGGGCACGACCGATCTGGCCAGCCTGGGGGGACTCGCGAAGCCATTGCCATTGCTCGCCGCCTTTTTCCTGCTGCTGGGAATGGCCGCCATCGGCTTGCCGGGGACTAACGGTTTCGTCGCCGAACTGTTGATCCTGTTGGGAATCTTGCAGGTATCCCCCGGCTTGGCGCTCGTGGCTCTGGCCGGCGTGATTCTGGGCGCCGCCTATTTCCTGGGCTTTTTCCAGCGGGCGTTCCTGGGTCCGGTGGCCAGTCCCGAAGTGGCTTCCATCCTGGACCTGCGACCTCGCGAGTTGCTGATCGCGGGCGTTATGGGGGCATTGATCCTGGTCGGCGGGTTCTTTCCCCAACTGGTGCAGGGCGTCACGGCGAGCGCGGCAAACGCCTGGGTGGAGCGGCTGGCGGCGGGTGGGACAAACATCCAAGCCAAGCTATTGCCGGCGGGTTCACTTTATAATGCTAATTTTTCCCCCGGTGACCGGAGTCCTGTCCCATGACTGAAATCAACGAATTAGTCCAGGGTTTTCAACGCTTCCGCGTCAAGAGCTTCGAGCCGAACCGGGAGCTGTTCAACCGGCTGGCGATGCAGGGGCAGACGCCGCGCACGCTGTTGATCGGTTGCAGCGATTCCCGGGTGGACCCGGCCATCCTGACCGATTCCGCGCCTGGTGATATGTTCGTGGTGCGCAACGTTGCCAATTTGGTGCCACCCTATGAAACGACCGGCCGCTACCACGGCACCAGTGCCGCTCTGGAATTCGCCGTTTGCAACCTGAATGTGAGTAATATCATCGTGCTCGGTCATTCACGCTGTGGTGGTATCCGCGCGCTGTTGGAGGGCTATGGCAGGAATGAAGAGGGTGAAGGCTTCATCGCCCCTTGGGTGCAAATCGCCGCGCCCGCCCGCGACGAAGTACTGCGGCGCTGGCCGGACGCCAGCAGCGAGTTCAAGCAACGGGCCTGCGAACGGGCCGGGATTCGTACCTCGCTGATGAATCTCATGACTTTCCCGTTCATTCGCCAGCGCGTGGAAGATGGTCGCGTCAAGCTGTACGGCTGGTACTACGATCTGGAAAACGGCGAGCTGATGCAGTACGACCCCGACAAGGACCGCTTCTATGACATGTACTTCGGCCCGATGCCAGCGGATATTCCGCCCGAAAGCTGACCTTTGGGTCTGAATTGCCGCGACAAGTTAGTGTCTTTGCCTTCGCGGTTAAACGAGATCGGACCACGGCCATGACTCCAGCACTGAACACCCCGACGATTCCCATCGAACGGATCGATCAGCGCGTCTGCCTGCACGACATTGACTGGGAAGGCTACGAAACTTTTCTGGCCCTGCGTGGGGAACAGGGCGGCACGCGCGTGACGTATCTGAACGGAGACCTCGAACTGATGTCGCCTTCGATCGACCACGAACTCTTTAAGAAAACGCTAGCCCGCTTGGTGGAGGCCTATGCGGAGGAACGGGGCATCGAACTGAACGGCTACGGTTCGTGGACGGTCAAGTCCGCCGGGATGAAGCGGGGCGTCGAAGCCGATGAATGCTACGTCGTGGGATTGAGGGACGCGCCGCCGGAGATCCCGGACATCGCCATTGAGGTGGTCTGGACCTCGGGAGGTATCGACAAGCTGGAGGTTTACCGGGGCCTGGGCATACCTGAAGTGTGGTTCTGGCAGAATGGCAAGCTCCAGTTTTTCCTGCTCCAGAACCAGGCTTACCTCCCCGGCGCCAGAAGTCGCCTCCTTCCCGATCTCGACCCCGTGCTGATTGCCCGGTGCATGGGCGAATCGAGCCAGACCCAGGCGGTACGCGCTTTGCGCGCCGCACTTCGGGATGCCAATACCCCCGATTAACCTTACTCTCTCCGACGCAACGGACTTTCGCATGAATTCAACAACCGCTTTACCCATCCGCCGCGCCCTGATCAGCGTTTCCGACAAAACCGGCATCGTCGATTTCGCCCGCGCCCTGGTCGAACGGGGCGTGGAGATTCTTTCGACCGGCGGCACCGCCAAGCTGCTGGCCAGCAACAGCGTTCCCGCAATCGAAGTCGCCGATTACACCGGCTTCCCGGAAATGATGGACGGCCGCCTTAAGACCCTGCATCCCAAGATTCACGGCGGCCTGCTGGGCCGGCGCGGCGAGGACGACGCGGCGATGGCCGAGCACGGCATTCCGCCCATCGACCTGCTGGTGGTCAATCTCTACCCTTTCGAAGCCACGGTCGCCAAGCCGAATTGTTCTCTGGCCGACGCGATTGAAAATATCGACATCGGCGGGCCGGCGATGCTGCGGGCGGCAGCCAAGAACCACGCGGCGGTCACGGTGGTGGTGGACGCTGGCGACTACGAGCGGGTGCTGGCCGAGATGCGGGACCACGACGGCGCAGTCAGTGCCGCCGCTCGCTTCGATCTGGCGGTTAAGGTGTTCGAACATACCGCCCGGTACGATGGCGCTATCGCCAACTACCTCGGCTCGATCGAGGCCGGCGGTGAGCGCGACCCGTTCCCCCGTACCTACAGCGTCCAATTCCGCAAAGCCCAGGCGATGCGTTACGGTGAGAATCCGCACCAGGGCGCGGCATTCTACGTCGAGCCGAAGCCGGCCGAAGCCTGCATCGCCACCGCCTGCCAATTGCAGGGCAAGGAATTGTCCTATAACAATGTCGCCGATGCCGACGCTGCGCTGGAATGCGTCAAGGGTTTCGCCACGCCGGCCTGCGTGATCGTCAAGCACGCCAATCCCTGCGGGGTGGCGGTGGGCGCGACTATCCTCGACGCCTACGACCGAGCTTACAAGACTGACCCGACCTCGGCCTTCGGCGGCATCATCGCCTTCAACCGGCCGCTGGATGGCGCGACCGCCAAAGCGATTGTGGACCGGCAGTTCGTCGAGGTCATCATCGCCCCGGAAGTGACGCCGGAGGCGTTGGCCGCGACCGCCAGCAAGCAGAACGTGCGGGTGCTGGCCTGCGGCAACTGGGAGGGTGTTCGCGCGCCGGGTTGGGACTACAAGCGGGTCACCGGCGGCCTGCTGGTACAGGATCGCGATTTGGGCCAGGTGGCGGCATCCAATCTGAAGGTGGTCACTAAACGGCAACCGACCGACCGGGAGATGACTGACCTGCTGTTCGCGTGGCAGGTGGTCAAATTCGTCAAATCCAACGCCATCGTCTACGGCAAGGACGGCATGATACTCGGCGTCGGCGCGGGGCAGATGAGCCGGGTGTTCTCGGCGCACATCGCCATCATGAAAGCCCAGGAGGAGAAGCTGGACCTAAAGGGCGCAGCGATGGCTTCCGACGCCTTCTTCCCGTTCCTCGACGGCATTGACCTGGCTGCCCAGCACGGTATATCCGCCGTCATCGAGCCGGGCGGCTCCATGCGCGACGCCGAAGTGATCGCCGCCGCAGATGAGCACAACATGACCATGGTCTTCACCGGAATGCGGCATTTCCGGCACTAAATATTGCTCCCCTCTCCCACTGGGAGAGGAGTTGGGGGTGAGGGTTATTTGTATGAACATCCTGATCGTCGGCGGCGGTGGCCGCGAACATGCCCTGGCCTGGAAGGTCGCACAATCCAGCCGGGTCAGCAATGTGTACGTCGCGCCGGGCAACGCCGGCACCGCCCGCGAACCTAAGGTGACCAACATCGCCATCACCGCCGATGATCCGCCGGATTTGCTCAAATTTGCCTTGGGTCATCATGTGGACTTGACGATCATCGGTCCCGAGGTGCCGTTGGTGCTGGGTATCACCGACCGGTTTGCCAACGCCGGGTTGCGCTGTTTCGGGCCACGCAAGGCGGCGGCGCAACTGGAAGGCTCCAAAGCTTTCGCCAAGGATTTCCTGGCCCGCCACCATATTCCCACCGCCCGCTACCAGAGCTTTACCGACGTCGACGCAGCGGAAGCCTACATCCGCGAGATGGGCGCGCCCGTCGTGGTCAAGGCCGATGGGCTGGCGGCCGGCAAGGGCGTGATTCTGGCCCAGAGCGAGGACGAAGCCATCGTCGCCGCTCGTGGGATGCTCAGCGGCGCGGATTTCGGCGCGGCCGGCCAGCGGGTGGTGGTCGAGGAGTTTCTGCGCGGTGAGGAAGCCAGCTTCATCGTGATGACTGACGGCGAGCACATTCTTCCGTTTGCTTCCTCGCAGGATCACAAGGCTCGCGACAATGGCGACCGAGGTCCCAACACCGGCGGCATGGGCGCTTACTCGCCCGCGCCAGTGGTCACGCCTGAACTGCACGCGCGGATCATGGCCGAGGTCATCGAACCGACCGTGCATGGCATGGCGGCGGAAGGTTGCCGCTATGTCGGTTTCCTCTATGCCGGCCTGATGATCACCGCTGACGGCCCCAAGGTGCTCGAATACAACTGCCGGTTGGGCGATCCTGAAACCCAGCCCTTGATCATGCGGTTGCGTTCCGATCTGGTGGAACTTTGCAAGGCCGCGCTGGAGGGCCGGTTACACGAGGTTAAGGCGGAGTGGGATCCGCGTCCGGCCTTGGGGGTGGTGATGGTCGCAGGGGGCTATCCGGGTCGCTATCGGCAGGGTGATGTCATCGAAGGTCTGCCGGCGCACGCTGAGGAACTGAGCGACGACGTGAAGCTGTTCCATGCCGGGACGCAGGAGGCGAAGGACGGTCACATCGTGACCCATGGTGGGCGGGTGCTGTGCGCCACCGCGCTGGGAACTACGGTCGCCGAGGCGCAAAGCCTAGTCTACAACCTCGTCAAGCGGGTGCGCTGGGACGGCGTCTACTATCGCACCGATATCGGTTATCTGGCCATCGCTCGGGAACGGAATTAAGCGGGGCTTGGGGGCTGGCTTGTCAGAGGGTGGAAGCCCGTTCCGTAAGTCTTGATAGCGCTGGTCATCCGCGTAGATTACACTTGAATCTAGGTGAACCATCCTGAACCTGATGAGGCCCGCCATGGCAACCACTGCTTTCACTATTCGCACCAGTCCCGAAACCATGCGGCGACTCGACCAACTGGCCGCGCAGGTTGACCGTTCACGCAACTATCTCGCCAATCAAGCCCTGGAGGAATTTCTGGAGCTGCGGGCCTGGCAGATTGAAAAAGTGCAGGCGGGCATTACCGCCGCCGAGCGTGGCGAGTTTGTCCCGGATCAGGAAATGGAATGCATCTTTGATCAATACCGGAACGCCAAGCTGGACACGGCGGAATGAACATCGTCTGGACCCGCCCGGCGGCGCGGGATCTTGCTGCGATTCAGGATTACCTGGCTCGGGATAACCCCGCCGCCGCTTATCGACTGGCGACCGCTATCCGGCAGCAGGTGCGGCAACTGGCGGATCATCCTCAGCTCGGCAGACCGGGCCGGCTGGACGGCACCCGAGAGTTGGTCATCAGCGATACGCCTTATCTGGTGCCGTACCGTATCAGGGACCACCGGGTGGAAATTCTGGCGGTGTATCACGGGGCGCGACGCTGGCCAGAGCGTTTTGACTGATCTGACCCAGGTTTATCCGTTCCATTTCAGGGGCTTTTGCAATTATTGACCGCCCAAACAGCATCCATTTCCCAGGGAACAACCTCCATATGTCAATCCCCGCTCAATCCCTCCCATCTAAACCGCTGGAACTGGTCTGTCCCGCCGGCAATCTGCCCTCGCTGAAAACCGCCGTGGATCACGGGGCCGATTCGGTTTACATCGGTTTCCGCGACGACACCAATGCCCGGCATTTTCCCGGTCTGAACTTCGACGCCAAAACGGCGGCTCTGGGGGTTCAATATGCACATGCCAAGGGCCGGCGGGTGTTCGTCGCTCTCAACACCTTTCCGCAACCGGCCGGTTGGGAACGCTGGCAACGGGCGGTGGATCAGGCGGCGGAACTCGGCGTGGACGCCGTGATCGCCGCCGACATCAGCGTGCTGGATTACGCTCGCCGCCGGCATCCGAATTTGCCGCTGCATTTGTCGGTGCAGGGTTCGGCCACCAATTACGAAGCCATCCGCTTCTACCACGAGCATTTCGGCATACGTCGAGTGGTGCTGCCCCGCGTGTTGTCGCTGCCCCAGGTGAGGCACGTTCTGGAGAACAGCCCGGTGGACATCGAAGTGTTCGGCTTCGGCGGGCTGTGCATCATGGTCGAGGGCCGCTGTCTGCTGTCGTCCTATGTCACCGGCGAATCGCCCAACATGTGCGGCGTCTGTTCGCCGGCCAAGGCGGTGCGTTGGGAGGAAACGCCGCGCGGGTTGGAGACACGGCTGGGCGGACTGCTGATCGACCGCTATGCGCCTGGCGAACCGGCGGGCTATCCGACCTTGTGCAAGGGCCGGTTCGAGGTGGCCGATCAGACCTACTACGCCATTGAGGAGCCGACCAGCCTCAATACCTTGGAACTGCTGCCGGAGTTACAGGACATGGGCATCGCCGCCATCAAGATCGAAGGTCGCCAGCGCAGCCCGGCCTACGTGACCCAGGTCACCAGGGTTTGGCGCGCAGCCATTGACGCCTGCCGGCGCAATCCGGCCGCCTACGCGCCCAAACCGGAATGGCAGCGGGAATTGGGAAAGGTGTCGGAAGGTCACCAAACCACCCTGGGCTCTTATCACCGGACTTGGCAATGAGGGCGGCGACCATGACCGCACATCAGCCGATACTGGCGCTGGGACCGGTGCTGTATTACTGGCCCCAGGAAAAGCTGCTCGATTTCTACGAACGGATAAGCGCCGCGCCGGTGGACATCGTTTATCTCGGCGAGACGGTCTGCTCCAAGCGCCGCGCTTTCAATACCGATGAGTGGCTGGAACTGGCCGAGCGGTTGACCGCCGCCGGCAAGGAGGTGGTGCTGTCCACCCTGGCGTTGCTGGAGGCCGAATCGGAACTGAAGACGTTGCGCCGGCTGTGCGAAAACGACCGCTTCACCGTGGAAGCCAACGACATGGGCGCGGTGCGGTTGCTGTCGGAGCGGAAAACGCCGTTCGTGCTGGGGACCGGGATCAACGTCTATAGCGACCGGACCTCTGCGCTTTCTGGCCGGGCTGGGCGCCAAACGCTGGGTGATGCCGGTGGAACTGTCGCGAACGACGCTGGCCGCGATCCAGGCCGAGCGGCCGGATAATGTGGAAACCGAGGTGTTCGTTTACGGTCGTCTGCCCCTGGCTTACTCCGCCCGCTGCTTCACCGCCCGGCATCACAACCTGCCCAAGGACGATTGCCAGTATCGCTGTCTCGATTACCCGGAAGGGCTGACGTTGAGTACCCGCGAGGGGCAGGCGTTTCTGGCGATTAACGGTATCCAGACCCAATCGGCGCAGACCTGCAATCTGCTGCCGGAATTGGCGGAATTGCGGGAATTAAGATGTGGATGTGCTGCGCGTCAGCCCACAACCGGAAGGGACGGAAGCGGTGATTGAGGCGTTCGCCGCATGCCTGCGCGGGGAGCGCGATCCGCTTGAGGCGGCGCGGGCGATCAACGCCACGCTGCCCTACGGTGCCTGCGACGGTTATTGGCAGGGACAGGCGGGATTGAGGCAGGTAGTAGACTGTGATCTTGCTTATCAGGGGTGATAAAACCGAAAAATGATCGTTGGTACGAGCAGTTCATTCCGAGTACGGATGTTCTTTATGATGAACATCTATAACCGGCTTTAAAAGATTAGCGTAAACCAGGATTTTGAATTAAGAATATCAGGCATTACATGAAAAATATGATTTCTAATGAGATTGCATTAGCCTACACTCAATGTAAGCTAAAAGCTTATCTATTATTATTTACAGATAAAAAAGGTACCCAAAATGAGTATATTTCTATTTTAGAAGAAGAAGCGATAATTAATGGAGAAGAATATTTTGGTTTAATTTCCAACCAATAGGATATAAACCTTCGCCTTTAGGCGGAAACGTCTTTAGCACGCGCCCTTCGTCAAGGGCCAGAGCTTGAGCGAGCACAGCGGATGGTGGATCGAGCGCGGTATCGGCGTGGTGCCACAGATCTGAAGTACCACATCGTGTGGAAGACGAAATATGGGTATCCGGTGTTACGCGGCGAGATCGGGTTACGACTGCGGGAGGTCCTGCGGATAATCGCTGCGGAACACGATATGGTGATCGTGCAGGGGAACATTCGCCCCAATCATATCCATCTCTTAGTGAGTGCTCCGACCTACCTATCGCCGGCGAAGATGCTGCAATACCTCAAGGGTAAATCCTCCTGTCGGTTGCAGCGGGAATTTCGGGAGTTGCAGAAACGGTGTCGGGGCCAACACCTGTGAGGGAGAGGGTATTTCTGCGTGACGGTGGGGGCGGTGACCGAAGAGCAAGTCAAGCGCTATATCGAAGAGCAAGAGGACGGATCGGGTGCCTTCCCAGTCTGGGATGAGCCAGCGACGCCGACGGAATGAGCTTCAGGCGGATTCATCCGCAACCCGAACTGACTTTAGTCTGAAAGGGCGTTTACGCCCCTAGCAACCTACCGGCTTTAGCCGGTAAGTCATTGAGATCAACCATATAATTTATAACAACTATTTTCAAATCGGTCATTAGCAATTTTTAGATCATAATTGGACAGACTAAACTTGTTTTTAGGGTTTATCTAGCGATTTTTTTAACTTTATGATTTTGGTTTCAGAGATAATTTTATCAAAAATTTCATTAAATCGTTGAATCGCCATATCAACTTTTGCCGTATTTTCTGAAATAGCTTTCTCACTAATAGTAGTTACGGCCTTGTCCATTATCCACATTAGCACAGGTATCTCTATCGCTAATACTGCTAAGAAAACTGCCATTATAGTCCAATGGGTATTCCTAAAATTTATATATTTACTTTCAAGATGGCCACTTATTGAATTAATATGCTCATAAATCTGGCCACCTGGCTTCTTAGCCGACGACCCATTAAGAAAGTTAGTAAAGTTCCTTTTATTTTGGTATTGAGAGGTATAGCCGGACGAGGTCATTGCCAGAGTTTGAAATTGTATAGTGGCAAAATGTTCACCACGATTGATCCCAACTGGTGTTCCACTGGCATTATGTAGCATACAAAATAGCGCTCCACGGTAGCCAGGATCTACCTGTGGACCGTTCGACAAAATAACTCCTGAAAAAAATAGGCTTACTCGAATATCGAAGTTAGCTACTATAAATTTGGGCAAGATTGCTATCTCATGTGCTTGTACAAATGCAAATGAATAAGGGGGAATTTCTGCAACAGGTGATGTTGGTGAAAGAACATGATATTGTCCCTGACACCAATATTGGTCGGAGAGACGAAGATCATAGCTGGCAGATTCAATTTGATTTACAACAGCATTTTCGAGAAGGGTACCAGCGCTTATCAATTTTTTAATAGATGATCCACTTAACACACCACCTCTTCCAGTTAGAATTAATGCTATTTCTTGGAGAGCAGCATTAACAATATTAAGATCACCTTTAAGAACTACGTCGCAACTTTGTACTACGTTACGTTCTGTTTCGAATTCCTCTGTTAGCATTTTGCGAGAATCATCGTGATTGACCCTTTGATGTGGCGCTTCTATAGTACTAACAGTATCAAGTCCAATCGTAACAATTTCGAATTTTTTTACTGCTGGATAATCTTTTAATAAGGATAGGCTTTTGGGATCAAATACGGTAATACCTAGCGATTGTATCTTATCTAGCTCTGATATAAGCATGCCATATTTATAAGATCCACGAGTAATAATCCATGCGAAAGAATTATTATCTAATGTTTGCTCGAAGTAATATTCATTGTCAGTATCATTACGCTTTGGACGAGTAGTTGATGGTTTAAGAACGATTCCACTAGAACAGTTGGCTAAAATTGTGCTTTTACCAGCACCTTGTACACCAACTAGCACTATTAAGTATTTCATTCTGATCTCCATTAATTTTTAGTGAACGCCCTGCATCAAGCTGTGGGCATAGGTACTAAGGTAATCAATTTCCAAAAATATAGAGTGTTTCTTTTTTAATTGAGGTCCATGATTGCCTTGCTCGAACTTGTCGAATAGAGCGATCTATTTTTATAGATTTCTCCCAGCCAAGCTTTGCTAAACGATCTTCAAGGACTTGAATTCCAACATCTCTACCTGCATCTTTATGTGGTAAAACGAACGCTGCATAAGATGGCTTCTTCATGAATTCAAGCTGATTACCTAAAGCGTTCGCTAGTTCTTTTGCCCATACCTCGAGAGAATTTGATTGATACCTCTTACGCCGTGCACCAAATTCCTCGCGTGAAAGCTTTATTATCTCGGTGTCTATATAACCAAACAGGTATAAAGAAAGTCGCTGAGAAAGTGTATAGTCAATCGCCCCTGCATACGGAGGGCTTGTAACCATCAAAGTACTCATATCAATAGGTATGATTGGAGGTGGGTTAGGTAGTGCCCAGTTGTGCAACGTGATCCAAAGCCTAGGTTCTTGAGTTGAATCGGGAGGTAACAATGTAACTTGAGTTTTATTAACAACACCCTCAAATCGTGTAATCCAATTTTGAGCGAGCCTGATAACATCCTTTCTTAAAAATTCCTTTGGACATACATTGTCAGCAATATGCCCCCAGCTTTGAGTTTGAGATGAAGAAGCTCTTATAATTGCTGAGATCATTGTCTTACCAAGAAGCCGCCCGAATGCGCCTATCGGCGTATCATTAATTGCATGGAGTAAAGTCAATATATCGTGAAGAGTTTGTTTGTCATACCATGGAGATAAGTGACTAATTACTGGTTTTTTTTGAAAAAACAAATCCAATTCTTTTGGGATTGGGCGAACATATTTTTCTAAAAATTTATCGATTTCATCACCGATGCCACTCTCCGTTTCAATTAAATACTGATATCTAATTTCGTTGGAGTTAGTGTTTAATAGGGCTCGAAGATAAGAAATAAGTAAAAGTAAGAGTTCATTCTTAAAAGCTTTTAGAAAAAGAACCCCACAAGAGACATATGAAACCAAGCAACCTATTGGATTTGCTTCAACTAACCAAGCTTTGCGAGCTTGACGGACAGCTTCTATAGCTGTTGTTCCTACGCCGCCGTATGGATCAAAGATCAAATCATTCGGTTTAGACAACGCTTGAATTATGGTTGTTGGTATATCTGCCGGATATGTTCCTGGATACCAATGAATGGTCTTGCTTGTTCCATGGAGATGCTCAGAAAAATCCCAGTCTACTTGCTCTAGTTGACGTCGAGTTCGGGCAGAAATCATATCAAGTTTACCTGGTTATTAACAAAACTCTTAGCCATTGGATCCAATACCGTTCGGCACATTTATTGGATAGACAAAATAGTGTCTCGATGTTCGCCAGTTATTGGATAAAATAGTAGATTCTTAATGCAAGTTAACCAGTGGACAGAAATTTTCCATAGCCGTTTAAGTTTTGCTCCCAGCAAAGAGACCAAGCCACACCCCGGTAGCCTGGAATGCTGATGTCGAGAGGAAGCCTTTTGGGGCGGGGAGGAATCGATAGACGTTTGTTGACTGACCGTTTCGTCTTGCTTTTGTTGAATGAGTGTTTGCTTGAAGTGAATTAAAAGAACATAAACAATGAGATAAATATAGAATTGAATTTTAATACCATCGGCTTCATGACTCCATAAATGGAGGGCATTAAACGTGCGTTTAATACACCGAAAAAACAGTTCTACTTGCCAGCGATAAGCGTACAGCATAATAATTTCGCTGGTTTTTAAGTCCAAACGATTGGTAGTGATCCGGTACCATTCACCCAAAGCAACAAAACAGACTAAACGATCAGTCTGTTTCGATGGATCACCCGAGAAAATAACTAAGGTGTCGGTGACATCGGAAAGAAAGAGGTTCCACGATTCGGGAAGATGTACCTCCAATACGGTTTGGACGGTGGCTTTGATATTAGCGCGAATCCGCATGATGAAAAAAGCGTGCCGTGCGGTAATCTGCTGAAAAATATCGAAAGCCAGGTAACCTCGGTCGGTGATGTAGGTCACCCCGGCTTCCAAGAGGGCGATCAACGCTTTCCGTTCAGAATCATTCGCGGCGGTACTGATAAATTGCACCGGAATCATCCGATTGAGTTCATACGCTAAGTGCATCTTTAACGCTTGGCACTTCGAACTATACACGGCCCATTCCATGGATTTAAACGCAGGAAATAGCGAACCATCGAACAAAATAAAACGTCCCAGCGTTTTGATTTCAGGAAGATCTGCGATCTTGATCGTCTCCAGTAACCGGATAAAAATACGCTGAAATACCTGCGGCTTATAGCGTGAAAAAGCTTCAGAATACATGGATGGTGATGCCAAAATAAAATCGAATTTTATTATATCAGGGTTCGTTTTTATTTCTGTGATCAGCAAACGAATAGACTGGATTTGCTTGATCACTGCATAACTGAGGCTGAGCGTAAAATAGCAGAGCGATAACTTATAAAGTTGCGCATCCTCTTTTAATTGACTCGCTTCTTCTTTGAGTAAGGGAAGCAGAGGCTGAATGATCGTTTCAAAAATCGTCACCATGTTTTTACCGCCTCCGTCCATCGAGGGTTCTTCAGGAGTTCGGATGGAGTCGCTCTCCAGAAGCGCCGGCTTCCCCGCCCGATTGTGGCTCGGGAACGTCCTGTTCCCAGGGTAGAGCGACTCGATTAAGGTTTGAAAAATCACAGTTTACAGTATAAGCAATTATTATGCCGAACAATATTGCATTGGATCCGAAATTTTTGAATTATTTTTTACTCCATATTCTTCTAATAGCTCGATAAAATCATTGACAAGCGAATCTTTTTCTGATTTAGAGAGTGAATCTATTGAAATAAACAGGCCAGAAAGTAACTGACGACTACATTTCCCTATTACGTGGTACTCATCATTATCCAAAGACTTAATAATGACCTCTCGATCAGTTTTTCCATTGTCAAGAATAAAATGTACCAGAGGCCGAAAATTTTTTCTTTTAGTACACTTTCGTAGTCTTATCTCAAAATTTTTTTTTGTATCAATATCCGTGACTTTTGCATATGCTTCAATCGAAGGACTTGTTAGTAAAGCAACTGGTTCATAGAGATCTCCACGACGCAAGCGTCGGACTAATTCCCTTATTTCTTGCGCATCACCGATAGCATGGCTATCTAGGTAATCTAGAAATTCAGAATCTGTTCGAATCCAACTATCAGTACCAATCAACTGATATACAGCAGCTCTTTCAATAATATTCGTCAGCATTGCTTTTGCAGAAAATTCTGCCCAATCATACAGTAATAGTTTATAAAGGTTGTGGCGAATTTCTTGCCAACGTTTGACAATTGGAATAATAGAATTAGGGACTACGATATCTCCATCAGAAATAAATATGTGTTGTGCAAGCACTAAAGGAAGTGAACAATCTTTACGATCAATTATACCTACATGATAGGCAAGCCGAATTACGTTATCGATGTTATCTAGGTCCATTGTTCCAGCAATTAATGGGCCATATGGGCCTTCTCCACGAATTATTCGGGTGACATTCTCCCAACGATTTCCAAGATACTTTTGCGCTCCAAAGGGTTGACCTGCAAATGATGCTCCTGCAAATACTTCTTGGTGATACATTGAATTCCAACTATGATATAAATCTTCGTGAAAAAAAGGGCTATCGATAACATTGTCTTCAAACACATATTGCATTGAATGCCCGAATGGCCCTGTTTGCATATCATGGAGCACAGCAGCAGCAACTATATCGATACCGACACTTTCTTGAATCGAGTGGGCTTGAATCCATTTCTTAGCTAGATGCATTACACCAATAGTATGCTCAAAACGTGAAATTTCCGAAGCACCGGTAACCAGTAGTGAATTAATATTACACATGCGCACATATCGAAGCCGCTGAACTTCTGAAAGCCTGAGAAGCCCAAATTCAAACTTTGTCATTGCAATTCGGCCATAAAGTGGGTCCCATGAGCGTTGATCACTTAGCATAGAAATTCCTCTGCAGCAAGCCATCCAGAAACTGCAGCCTGCAATAATCCACGTGCATGGCCAGCACTATCTCCAAGTGCATAAACGTTATCAAGATTAGTTTTATGTGAGTTTGGTTGCGCAAACGTGTTCCAATGCCAATCCAACAGTGGTATATGAATACGATACTCTTGATTAAGATCAAGGAGATTCATTTGATAGAGAAGTTGACAGAATTCATCTAATTTTTTTGCATCATCTTCTCCGAATATTTCATATAGACAGCGTGGTAATGAAAAAGGGATTCTTGATCTTAATTTAAAGCTATCACGCTCTATCTTATCTGATAACGGCAATGCTTTTGTAATGATTTCGCTAAGACGATTGCTTTTTCTAGAAACACGTAGAAGCACTCCGAGGTTTGCATTTAGTACAGAAGTATTTGCAGCGATTCCTCCGGGAATCATAATACCTTTAAATGGGTATCTATAAATAGTACCGGGTGAATTTAGGCAGAAGGTTCTACAACGATCATACATAATCTTTGCGTCTGGTGCATACTGGCGAATATTACTCACTGCGCTCTTATCTAGGAATTCGAGTCGCACTCCGATATCAAGACCTTTACCCTCATTTGGAATTGCCCCAGGGCGAACTAAAATATCATCAGATAGCCTACCAGCAGCATAAAAGATAACGTTTGCAGCGACTACAAACTTCTCTCGTGTAGCAGGGATACTAATCTCAATTAACCATCTTTCATCGTTATTTAATAGAGCAGTAGCACAACCTCTTATAAGTGTCGTACCTGTGAGTCGTTGCGAAAGATCTTTCAGCATTTTATTAATCTCACTAGGATTTAGAACAACTGACTCGTAGCACCAGCCCTTTTAGGTGTTCATATAACCAATTGATATTTATGAGCTTAATTTTGCTGCTTGGCACAGTTCTTGACGAAATATCGCCGTAACCCATTGATTCTACGTTGCCACCTTAAAAGGGCTGCTCGTAGCACCTAATCATTAATCTAGGGTCGGAAGTAAAAAATTGATTTTTTGATAGATCTGGCTTTTTCGTTTTTAACCCTAGTATTTCGGTAACTTTGTTGATAGTTACCATCAGCCGCTCAATCGATCCAGCAACAGGAACAAGCCCCATACCCGCAGGCGGTAGCGAAAATTTTGCGCCTGAAAACCTCGCAAAACCTCCAATCTTCCCATTCGCGAGTGGCAAAGGATTGTCAATTAAAGCAACCTTGACACCTTCTTTTATTAATCGAATTGCAGCGAGAATGCCTGTCAGGCCACCTCCAATGATGGCTACATCAAAACAATACTTACTATATTCTTTTATCATCGGAAATCGCAGTGAACCGTAAACTCACATGAATTAGCTTAACCGGTGTTTGCAACCGCCCCAAAAGCACAGCGACGTGGCTGTAATCTAAAAAGCGAGCCGATAGTTTCTCTTCATCACCACCTCTGCGCTTACCTTCCCGGCTCTGGTACTTCGGCTTCGTTGGTGGTACAGCGGAAACATATAATCTTGCCAATTATGATCTATACATTAGCTAATAGCGTAGATTCATTTTAGTGTTTAAAAATCATAAAGTAGAATTAAGTTGATGTACTGATCTGAATTGGGAAGACTATATCTTGGTTTTTCCGGTGAGAGGTGTGACTCCTGTTGGAGCGGTGGACCGGATGGCGGTGGCCCAGCAACCACCTCTTTAGATGGGGGCGGGAAACACCTTACCCCCGGCTAATCGGGCTGTCGCGGCTCTCAGCGCCTCAATAGTGACCGGCTTGGGCGCGGCGGGCGCTCGACCTCCGCCGGGCGTGGGCCTTTGCTTCGTGACGTTCCCGCTGGGCAGCCTGCACGGCCTTGACCCTTTGGATCAGGTCGCTCCGCTCCTCGATCGGCCTTCGCAGTGAGGTCAACTGCTGCTGCTGTTCCTTGGCCATCTGCCGAGTTTCGCGTTCGGCCGCCTGGGCGTTGAAACAGGCGCCAAGGGTTACCGCAAGGGTAAATACAGAATCTGGCCTTCCCATTCGTTTTCCAGACTGCTTTCGGCCAGCAGGAGTAAATCTTCGATCACCGTCCCGATGGCGACTTGGCGGTTGATCTCAAACACACCGGGCATGGGCTGGCTCGCCCGAATCCGGTCTTAGGCGTATCGGGTGATCGTGGTCACATCGTGCGTGAGCAAAATCCGCTGTTCTCGCGCGGTCCAGGCCAATACCGTCGGATCGTCCGCACCGGAGAGTTCGGTATCCTGAATCCGCATGATATCCAGCGCTGGAGCGCGGCGTAGCAAACCCCGAACGATGTCGTTATTCAGGTTTTCATCGGCGGCAAACCGCAGCATGGCTCAGGCGGTTTCCCCAGTGCGCCGCGCCAGCAGTCTGGCCCGGATACCCACCGGGTTGAAACGCGCTTCGTTCTGTTGTCGGACCCGTTCGGCGGCCTGCCGGCGCCGGGCCAGATAGGCTTCAATCTCGGGACGTCGGCGGAGATAGTAGCCGATCACCGAGTAGATGTCGGCCAAGGGCACCGTGGGGTATTGCTGGGCGATTTCCTCGGCGGTCGCGCCCTCCTGGAAGGCATGGATCAGCGTATCGAGCGTCACGCGGGTTTGGCCGATGCACAGGACGCCATCCCGGTTGGTGACGACCGGCACGGTTTCCGTCACCACGGGACTGTTCATCACGGTCATGGGGTACCTCCTGGATTTGGTGTGGGTGTTTCGAAGCTCTGACCTTGACCTGGGCGCCGCCCGGCAACGCGTTACCAGAATCCGCGCCGCCTAACCAGCCCACACGATCAGGTCGGCGCCACCTCCCGGTGCAGGGTAGTGTGCTACAAGTAATGCTTGCAAGGAACCGATAACCTAAGCCCAGGTGATCCTGCAACCACTGGACCCCTTCGGTTTCATCGAGCTTGCTGAAATTACGCCGCACCGAATCCTCGCTGACCACCGCGCTCATCCACGGCAAGGGCGGATTGCGGGTGTCGCCCCGAAAGGCGCTGAGGTGGGCGTAGCGCTGATGGCCAGCGAGGATCGACAGCACGGCGGTGCCCAACACATCCCGGGGGCTCGGGGCATTGCGGCTGGTGAGTCGCAACGGGCAGCTCGCCACCCAAGGATCGAACAACTCGGCTCGCGTGGAGGAATTCGGTGAAAAACGGCAATTGCCCGAGCGGGGTGACGGCCGCCCGCGGATCCCACTCGACGTAAACGCGGCCCCCAAAAGGTGTCCACCGCCACCGGACCGGCCACTGGGCCAGCCTCCGGCACCAACGCGGTAGTGTCGCCCTCACCCGTTGGGTGAAGGATCAAATCGTTCATCAGCGCCTCCTTGTGCCAATATTTCAGCCGGTTAGCTCACCCAAGACAAGAGGCAACTGCTCTTTTTAGGGTTAATCGTCATTGTATTAGGAATGGAACCCGGTGAATAAGCTCCAGGCGATCCGCAAAAACATGGAGGCGAATTCTGGACCCGTTCAGGGAGTCATTGCGATGCGCGACGGCATTGACCATCCCTGCAAACACCGCCGATGTCCGCCGTGGTCTTTTGATGCTTACAAAAACGTCTGAGACTGCAAGCTTTGTCCATGTCGTTCAGGATGCGTCGGTCGATCAAGCAGCAACTCAAATTATACCGGGTTTGACCTGCGATCAGCCCACGCGCGCGACGCTCACCTGCGACAACACCCGTTGAAAATCATCGATGGTGAAGGCACCCGCTCCCAAGGTCAGCGCGTTAGCGGTACCGGCGGCGACGCCGCACTTGATCGAATCTGCAAACGTGAAGCCGTTCGTCAAGCCGTAGGCGATGCCCGCCACCATGCTGTCGCCTGATCCCACCGCGCTCTTGATCGTCACCCACGGCGGACGCACGCGCCACACCGCGCGTTCGTTGGCGGCGATCGCCCCTTCCGCGCCCAGCGAGATGACGACCGACGTTCGATAGCGTTCCGCGAATTCCAGGGTGGCTTGCGCAAACTCGATCGGATTGCTCGGCGGCTTGCCCGACAGATCCGCAAACTCTTTCTCGTTCGGTTTCACCAGAGTAGGTTGTGCCTGAATGCCCAGGCGAAGCGCCTCGCCGCTGCTATCCAAAACGGCGAGCACGTTCGCATCGCGCGCGATTTCGATCATCTGTCGGTAGAAATCGAGCGGCACGCCGGGCGGGAGGCTACCGGAGAACGTCACGGCCGCATAGCGCTTGACCGACGCCGCAAAGAGCAGCTTGAATTGTTCCAGCTTCTTGATCGGAACCGGATCGCCCTTCTCGTAGAGTTCGGTCAGCGTGTTGTTCTGTGGATCGAGGATCGACAGGCAGGTGCGCGATTCAGCATCCGTGCGAACGAAGTCCGTTGGAATGCCCTCGGCCTGTAGGCCTTGTTCGATGAACCGCCCGGCATGGCCGCCGATCCAACCGGTCACCACCGGCGATTCGCCCAGCCGCTTCAACGCGCGCGCCACGTTGCAGCCCTTGCCGCCGGGGAGTGCTACTACTTGCTCTGGCCGATGCATCGCGTTCAAGCGAAACGCGGGGACGACGACGATCCTATCGATCCCCGCATTGGGATTCACACACAGAATCATCCGGCTTTCCCGCTACAGCTCATCGCATTTTCTTGTCTTTTTCCCGAAATCGCAGATCCGCTTCCATGCTTGTGCGCATCGGCGGTCACAACCGGGCTGGGCTGGAACGGTTGTTGCGCTGCTGCGCGCGCCGAGCATCGTCGCCTTCATCACCGAGTCATCCCCGGTGCAGCGGATTCTGAACCACATTGTCGAACCAGCCTATCCGCCGCCGATCAACCCGGCGCGCGGGCCACCCGGTTGGGGACGACGAACTCGAGCCCCAGCCGGCTTGGGATGTCCTGGCACAACCAGAAACCGAGCTCGAGTTCGATCAGGGCATCACCGGGTAAGCGATGACACCGAACCTGGGGTGTGTTGCCGGGCCGCTCGCGCCCAGTGTGCTCGGTGCGGCGACCCGCGGGCAGTTTCCGTCTCGCCTTACGCCAGCAGGCCCCCTCATGCTGTCATCGAAGCGCCACACAGCGCCTCCACCGGCCTTGCCCGCCACCCGCAGGGGCTATCCTTCCGTTATCTCGTCTTGGAGCGGTTGAATTTTCTATTCGTCCGGCAAGGCTCCATCCGGTCAGGCAGCGCCGCTGGCGGCTTTCTTCCCGCTTACCCATTGCAGCGTACAAGCGTTGGGATATCAACGCCTTGGCCCTGTCCCCAAAGACACCATTCTTTATCCACCCCCTTTAGCTGTAGTTTAGGGTAACTCAATCCCGGGAGGCTTGTTCTGCAGTCGAGCCTGGCAAGATACCAGATGGTAATTAGTGTCTGGCCGGAAACCCCAAAGTAGAACCGGCCTCTGTCCGGTTTAAGCCGGCTGGAAGCCGGCTCCACTTTTCAAACGCAGCCTTTTCGGTCAGACACTTATTTAAGAGGCGTTTTTGGACATCCTAAGAGGCTGTCCGCCGAATTTTCCAACATCAATGGCATCCGCTCGCTTGGGGACGAACAATGCGCGCGATCAACCGCTCAACCGCTCGTAAACTCCCATCAAGCCATTGGCGGCGCGCAGCAACGGTGGCAGCGGCCCCCCGAGGGTCTCCGGTTCCATCGCATCCAGGAAGTTCTTGAGTTCCAGCCCCAAGGCGGTATCGCCTTCCATCACTACCCGGCGGTGGAAGAACAGCGTGTCGGAATCTTCGCGGCGGGTGGCCAGCGTCAGAAAATCGTAGATCGTCCCGGTGATGGTCAGGTCTGGCGGCTGCGCGGACTGACAGGGCACGAAGCCGGCGGGACCGGCGTAGCGAAACCGGTATTCCACCTGGGCGTCGCGCACCTTGATCGCCAGCACCCGGTTGCGAAGGAATTCAAACTCGCCGCTTTGTTGAATCCGGGCGGCGAACAGCACGTTCAGCGCCGTAATCAGGACAATCGAATGCACCGGGCCGGGGATCAGCCTCAGCGGCAGCGCCAGGGGAGCGGGCAGGGTCGGACGGGGCGGAAACAGCGAATGGAGGGTTGCCTGGAACATGGCGATGGTAAAACCGTTACTGCGTCAGCGCTTCATCGACTCGAAGAAGTCCTTGTTGGTCTTGGTGTTCTTGAGCCGCTCCAAGAGGAATTCCATCGCCTGCAACTCGTCCATCGGATGCAGCAGCTTGCGCAGGATCCACATCTTCTGCAAAACGTCCGGATCGGCTAGCAGCTCCTCGCGGCGGGTGCCGGAACGGTTGATGTCGATGGCGGGGAACACCCGCTTCTCGGAAATCCGCCGGTCGAGATGGATTTCCATGTTGCCGGTACCCTTGAACTCCTCGTAGATCACATCGTCCATGCGCGAGCCAGTGTCGATCAGGGTAGTAGCGATGATGGTCAGCGAACCGCCTTCCTCGATATTGCGAGCCGCGCCGAAGAATCGCTTCGGTTTTTGCAGGGCGTTGGCGTCCACGCCACCGGTCAGCACCTTGCCGGAGGCGGGCACCACGGTGTTGTAGGCCCGCGCCAGCCGGGTGATGGAATCGAGCAGAATCACCACATCGCGTTTGTGCTCGACCAGTCGCTTGGCCTTGTCGTTCACCATTTCCGCCACTTGGGTATGGCGGGTGGCCGGCTCGTCGAAAGTGCTGGCGATCACCTCGCCGCGGACCGAACGCTGCATCTCGGTCACTTCCTCCGGCCGCTCGTCGATCAGCAGCACGATCAAGTAGCACTCGGGATGGTTGGCGGCGATGCTCTGGGCGATGTTCTGCAACATCATGGTCTTGCCGGCCTTGGGCGGCGATACGATCAGGCCGCGCTGGCCCTTGCCGATGGGCGCGATCAGGTCGATCACCCGCGCCGTGATGTCCTCGGTGCTGCCGTTGCCGCGTTCCAGCGTCAGCCGGTCATCCGCGTGCAGCGGTGTCAGGTTCTCAAACAGCACCTTGTTCTTGGAGGCTTCCGGGGGCTCGAAATTGATGTCGCCAACCTTGAGCAGGGCGAAGTAACGTTCGCCTTCCTTGGGTGGGCGAATCTTGCCGCTGACCGTGTCGCCAGTGCGCAGGTTGAAGCGGCGGATCTGGCTGGGGGAGACGTAGATGTCGTCGGGGCCAGCCAAATAGGAACTGTCGGCGGAGCGCAGGAAGCCGAAGCCGTCCTGCAGGATTTCCAGCACGCCGTCGCCGGAGATGTCCTCGCCGCTCTTGGCCAAGGCCTTGAGGATGGCGAAAATCACATCCTGCTTGCGAGATCGCGCCATGCCTTCGAGCTTCAGTTCCTGCGCGATGGCGATCAGGTCGGCGGCGGATTTCTTCTTAAGTTCGGTCAGATTCATGGAAGCAAAAGGCTCGGGGCGGTGGGCGCGATGGGCGCGCATCCGTGGGGAGGTGTGAAAAGGTGCTCCTGGGTTGGAGGCCGAACCAGACAAGGGCGGAGCAGTGCGAGGAATGAGGGATGGAAAGCGGTTGTGGAACAAGGTCTACGCTAGCACGGCTACGAAACGGCGTCTACCCTGGGGGCGGACACCGTCCGCGCGGCTCAACGCAGGCTACCGTCGAGAAAGGCGACCAACTGCGATTTGGACACGGCGCCGACCTTGGTGGCCTCGACATTGCCGTTGCGAAACAGCATTAGGGTGGGGATGCCGCGAATGCCATACTTGGGCGGCGTTGCTTGGTTTTCATCCACATTCAGCTTGCAGATCTTGACGCGCCCCGCATAGTCGGCGGCGATCTCGTCCAGGATCGGGGCGATCATCCGGCAGGGACCGCACCACTCGGCCCAGTAGTCGACCAGCACCGGCTGCTCGGACTTGAGCACCTCGGCCTCGAAGGTGTCGTCGGTGATATGCACGATTTGCTCGCTCACGGATTAGGTTCTCCAGTAAGGAAGGGAAAGAGACGTGGTTCGCCAGGACGGATGGATCGGACAAGCCGGGATCGATCATCGCGGGGCGGTCGAGCGGATAAAGCAACCGGCTTAGGGAGCGACCGCGAAAATCGGCGGCGCGCGGCGTTCAACGGGAGATATTGTGGCAAAATAATCAGCCGGGGCACAAATTTCTTTCGATTCATTTCAGCCCAAACCGGGCGCTCGCGCAAGCCCCCCACCCTGCTCTCTCGGGATCATCGCCAACACATGCAAACCGATCATCTGACCCACATCCCGTTTTCCTCGCTTGATCTGAGCGATTCACTGCAGGAAAGCGTGCAGGATGCCGGCTTCGTCTACTGCACGCCGATTCAGGCCGCCACCCTGCCACTGGCGCTCCAAGGCCAGGATATCGCCGGTCAGGCCCAGACCGGCACCGGCAAGACCGCCGCCTTTCTGCTCGCCGCCCTGCATCATCTGATGGAAACCCCTATCGCCGAGGACGCGGTCGGCCCCTGGGCTATTGTGATTGCGCCCACCCGCGAACTGGCGGTGCAGATCCACCGCGACGCCGAACTGCTGGGTCGCTATACCGGCCTCAAATTCGTCGTGGTGTTCGGCGGCGCCGGCTACGACACCCAGCGCCGTCAACTCGAAACCGGGGTAGATGTGCTGATCGGCACGCCCGGCCGCTTGATCGACTACTACAGACAGGGGATCTACAAGCTCAACAACATCGAGGTGGTGGTGCTGGACGAGGCCGACCGCATGTTCGATCTCGGCTTCATCAATGATATTCGCTACCTGCTGCGCAAGATGCCGCAGCCCGGTCAACGCATCAACATGCTGTTTTCGGCTACCCTGAGCAATCGGGTCATGGAATTGGCCTACGAGCACATGAACAACCCGCAGGTGGTCCGGATCGAGGCCGAGCATATCACCGCCGACAAAGTGCGCCAGACACTGTATCACGTTTCCGCTCACGACAAGATCGCGCTGCTGTTCGGGGTGCTGCGGCAGCAGGAACCCAAGCGCATCATGATTTTCGTCAACACCAAGCGGGCGGCGGACCGGGTGACCGGCTATCTGCTCGGCAACGGCTACGAGGCCGGCGTGCTATCGGGCGACATTCCCCAGCACAAGCGCTTGCGCTTGCTGGAATCGTTCCAGCGTGGCGAACTGCCGATCCTGGTGGCGACCGACGTGGCGGCGCGCGGCCTGCACATCGCCGATGTCACGCATGTGATTAACTTCGATCTGCCGCAGGAGCGGGAGGATTACGTTCACCGCATCGGTCGCACCGCTCGCGTGGGCGCCAGCGGGGACGCTATCAGCTTTGCCTGTGAGCAGTACGTCTACTCGCTGCCGGAGATCGAGGACTTCATCGGCCAGAAGATTCCGGTGCTGCCGATTACCGAGGAACTGCTGGTGGAGTTCAAGCCACCCCGGCGGATGGAACGGCATCGGCCGCCGATCGCTGGCGCCGAGCGCGGTCGTGGTCGCCCGCCGCACCGGCGGACGCCCCACCGAGCCTGACCGGCGTCCGATGGAGACGACGCGACGGTGAGCGCCCGCCTCTCACCCAAAGCCAGCATCGCCAGCGGCCACCCGCGGGTGACCGAGGCGGCCGGCGATGTCCTCCGCGCCGGGGGTAACGCCTTCGATGCGACGATCGCGGCCGGGTTTGCCGCCGCGGTGGCCGAACCTGCGCTGACCAGCCTTGGCGGAGGCGGTTTTCTGCTGGCGCGCACCGTCCAGGGTCAGTCGATACTGTTCGATTTCTTCGTGGACACGCCGGGCCGCGGCTTGCTCGCCGGCCAACTGGAACCGCATTTTCTGCCGGTCACGGTGCGCTTTCCCGCCAGCGAACAGATTTTCAACGTCGGGCTGGGATCGGCGGCGGCGCCTGGTGCGCTGCGCGGCTACCTGCACGTCCACCGGCGGCTGGGCCGGTTGCCCTTGCGAGAGGTGCTGGCACCGGCCATCCACTTGGCGCGCATGGGCGTGACCATCAACCACAAGCAGGCCTATTTTCTCGACCTGCTGACGCCGATTATGACCCTGACCGATGTTGGCCGGGTGCTGTTCGAACCGGCGGGCCGCTATCTGGGCGAGGGCGACGTTCTCCGCAATCCGCAACTGGCGGCGTTTCTGGAGACGCTGCCCGTCGATGGCGAGCGAGAGTTTTACGAAGGCGAACTGGCCTGGCGCATCGCTCGGGAAATGGCCGGGGGCGGCGGATTGCTGACCGCCGCCGATCTGGCCGCCTGCAGGGTGATCGAGCGGGAGCCGTTGGCGGTGGACTATCGCGATAATCGGTTGCTAACCAATCCGCCACCCTCGTTCGGCGGCTCGCTGATCGCTCTGTCGCTGCGGTTGCTGGAAGCGCGGGAAGTCGCCGAACTGGGGTTCGGTTCGCCAGCCCACCTGGCCCTATTGATCGCGACGATGCAGGAAGTGGACCGCTGCCGCGCTGAAGGCTATCTGAGTCCTGCCGATTTGGGTGGAGACGGTCTGGCCGAAAGCCGGGAACGGGTGCGCACTGCCTCGGGCGGCACCACCCACATTAGCGTCTGCGACGCCGAGGGCAACACCGCCAGCATGACCACCTCCAACGGCGAGGGTTCCGGCTATTTCGCGCCCGATACCGGCATCATGCTCAACAACATGATGGGCGAGGACGACCTGCATCCCGAAGGTTTCCACGTCAGCCCGCCGGGGGTGCGAGTGGCGTCGATGATGGCGCCCTCGCTGCTGCTGGCCGACGACCAGGTGCGCTTGGTGTTGGGCAGCGGCGGTAGCAAGCGCATCCGCTCCGCCATGGTGCAAGTGATCAGCAATGTGGTGGATTTCGGGCTCGATCCGTGCGCCGCGGTGGAGGCGCCACGCCTGCATTGGGATGGCCAGCAGGCTCAGGTGGAGCCTGGTTTCGCCGGCGAAACCCTGACGGTGCTGGCCGGGCGTTGGCCACTCAACCGCTGGCCGGCACCCGATGTGTACTTTGGCGGTGTCCATGTGGCGGCTTCCGACGGCGAAGGCGCCGGAGACCCACGGCGTGGCGGTTGCGCGGCGACGGTGGGTTGATGGAAACGCGAGCCTCGGACCTGCTTATCCCAGGGGGGCGACCAGGTTCCCAAGGCCGGAGCGCCGCCAGTTGGCGCAATCAGAAGAATGACGGGGGGAATTGCATGGAACTGAAGGAGTATCTGCTGATTCTGGCCCGCCGGGACGGGTCTGACATTTATCTCAGCACCGGAGCACCGCCCTGCGCCAAATTCCAGGGGGTGCTGCGGGCTCTGGACAAGGAGCCGCTATCGCCAGGACGGGTCAAGGAGATTGCCTATTCGGTCATGGACGCCGCGCAAATCGCCGAATTTGAACGGACGCTGGAGATGAATCTGGCCGTTAGCGAATCGGGGGTGGGACGGTTCCGGGTCAACATCTTCAAACAACGTGGCGAAATCTCGATGGTGATCCGCAACATCAAGACCGACATTCCCAGCATCAACGATCTGGGACTGCCGCCGATACTGACCCAGGTGATCATGGAAAAGCGCGGGCTGATGCTGTTCGTTGGCGGTACCGGATCTGGCAAATCCACCTCGCTGGCGGCGCTGATCGACCACCGCAACACCAACAATGGTGGCCACATCATCACCATCGAAGACCCCATAGAATTCGTCCACCGCCACAAACGCTCCGTCATCAACCAGCGCGAGGTTGGCGTGGATACGCTCAGCTACGCCGATGCGCTCAAGAATACGCTGCGGCAGGCGCCGGACGTGATTCTAATCGGCGAAATCCGCGACCGCGAGACCATGGAACATGCGCTGGCCTTCGCCGAAACCGGCCATCTGGCGATCTCTACCCTACACGCTAATAGCGCCAATCAGGCGCTGGACCGCATCATCAATTTCTTCCCCGAGGAACGGCGGTCGCAGTTGCTCACCGACCTGGCGTCCAACCTGCGTGCCTTCGTTTCGCAACGGCTGATTCCGACCGTGGACGGCAAGCGGGTGGCGGCGATTGAGATTCTGCTGAACTCGCCGATGGTGGAGATGCTGATCAAGCGCGGCGAGATCAGCGGTCTGAAGGAAGTCATGGAAAAATCCTCCGGACTGGGGATGCAGACTTTCGATCAGGCGCTGTTCGCGCTGTATCAGGCCGGCAAAATCAGTTTCGAGGAAGCCCTCAAGAACGCCGATTCCACCAACAACCTGCGACTGCGGATCAACCTGGCCGGCGGGACGCCGGGCGCCACGCCGCAGGCTGGCTCGGGGTTGTCGCTCGAAGCCTTCGAAGAGCCGGCAGCGGAAGAGAAACCCGCACCGCCGGCCGCGCCCCGAATGCCGCTGCGCCCGGGTGGGGCCTGAGCCCGGGTGGGGCCTGAGCATGGATGCCATCGATCCATCACCCGTACTGGAGGTGCCTGCCTGGGTCCGGGGCTTGATCTTCGACTGCGACGGCACCGTGGTCGATACCCTACCCTTGCACTACGTGGCCTGGGAGGAAACGTTCGCGGCGTTGGGGCTGACTTGTCCGCTGGATTTATTGATCCAGCACAATGGCAAGCCCACCGACCAGATCGTGGCCCTTTACAACGCGGAATTCGGCCAATCCATTGACGTTGAAAAATTTACCGCGGACAAGGAATGCCGGACTTATGCCCTGCTGGACCAAGCGCGGCCGCTGGAACCGGTGGCGGCACTGGCTCGGCAGCATCATTGTCGATTGCCGATGGCGGTAGTGTCGGGCAGCAATCGCCCCAATGTGGAGCGGGCGCTACAAGCCGCTCATCTGCGCGAGTTATTTGCCGTGGTGCTTACTGCCGACGACGGGTTGCCGCCCAAACCGGCGCCGGACCTGTTTCTGGAGGCGGCCCGCCGCTTGGGCGTGGAACTCGATCTCTGCCAGGTGTTCGAGGACGCCGACGCCGGACTGGAAGCGGCCCGCCGCGCCGGAATGCTGGCGACGGACGTACGGCCGTTCGGAGGGGGATACCTGCAGCCGGTGCCGGCCCGTTCCCGAGCATGAACGCAGTTAAGTGCTTGTATACAAACCCCATCGTCCTGGGGGGAAAGGGGATTGGGAGCGAGGGCGTTTCTCAGGCCGCGATTCCGCTCAAGCGCAGCAGTGGTTCAATCTGCGGTTCCCGGCCCCGGAATGCGACGAAACTGGCCAGCGCCGGGCGGGAACCGCCCACCTCCAGGATGCTCTCCTGGAAACGCGCGCCGGTCGCGGGGTCGAAAATCCCGCTCTCCTCGAAAGCACTGAAGGCGTCCGCCGACAATACCTCCGCCCACTTGTAGCTGTAGTAGCCAGCCGCGTAGCCGCCGGCGAAGATATGGGTAAACGCATTCGCGAAGCGGTTGTAAGCCGGCGGGAGGATGACCGCCACCTGCCGGCGCGCCTCGTCCAGTACTTCCAACACCCTTCCGCCTCGCGCCGGTTCGTAGTCGCGATGCAGCCGAAAGTCGAACAGTCCGAATTCCAGTTGCCGAACCATCAGAATCCCAGCCTGGAAGTGCTTGGCGGCTAGCATTCGTTGATACAAGTCTTCCGGAAGCGGTTCGCCAGTCTGGTAGTGCCCGGCGAGCAAATCCAGCGCCTCCCGGGCCCAGCACCAGTTCTCAAGAAACTGGCTCGGTAGTTCCACCGCATCCCATTCCACCCCGTGAATGCCGGCCACCGGCAGGTAGTTTATAGTGGTCAGCAGGTGGTGTAGGCCATGACCGAATTCATGGAACAGCGTCAGCACTTCGTTATGGGTCAGCAGGGCCGGATCGTCGCCTACCGGTGGGGTGAAGTTGCACACCAGATAGGCCGCCGGCAACCGCACGGCGTCAGCCATCCGCCGCCGCGCCAGGCAACCGTCCATCCACGCCCCGCCGCGCTTGTGGGGACGGGCGTACAAATCCAGATAGAACCGCCCGCGCCGGCCGCCGGACGAATCAACGATTTCATAAACCCGCACGTCGGGATGCCACACCTCCACGCCTTCCATTGGACGGATGGCGATTCCGAACAGTTTTTCCGCTACCGCGAATAGTCCCGGCAGGACGCGGGTAGTCGGAAAGTAGGGTCGCAATTCCTCCTGCGACAGTTGGTAACGATGCTGGCGCAGCTTCTCCACGTAGTAACCAATGTCCCAGGCTTCCAGTTCTTCCATGCCGAACCGCGCGCGGGCGAAGTCCCGCAACTCCTCCAGCTCCCGTTGCGCCTGGGGCCGGGCGCGGCCAGCGAGATCGGCGAGGAATTCCAGCACCTGGTCCGGGGAATCGGCCATCTTGGTGGCCAGCGAATATTCGGTGTAATCGTGGAAACCAAGCAGCCGGGCCAGTTCGTGGCGCAACGCCAGAATGCGCTCCATGCCCGGCCCGTTGTCCCACTGGCCGGCGTGCGGCCCCTGGTCGGAAGCGCGGGTGCAATAGGCGTCGTACAGTTCCCGCCGCAGTTCGCGGTCGTCGGCGTAGTTCAGCACCGGCAGATACGACGGCAGCTCCAGCGTCAGCAACCAGCCTTCCAACCCACGTTGTTGGGCAGTCTGCCGGGCAAGCGCCCGCGCCGAGTCCGGCAGACCGGCCAGTTGGGCCTCGTCGGTCAGATGCTTCGTCCACGCTTGGGTGGCGTCCAACACGTTTTCTGAGAATTTGGCGCCGAGTTGCGCCAGTTCCTGCTGAATGTCCTTGTAACGGGATTGCTGTTCCGGTGGCAGGGCGATGCCGGACAGCCGGAAATCCCGCAAGGCATCGGCGATGACCTTGCGTTGCGCCGGATCGAGCCGGGCATGTTCCGGCCCGTCGGCGATTTGCCGATAGGCCCGATACAAGTCCTGGTGCTGGCCCAGTTCGGTGTTATAGGCGCTGAGCTTGGGCAGGCAGGCGTTGTAGGCGGCGCGCAAGGGGTCAGAATCGCAAACCGAGTGCAGGTGGTTGACCGGCGACCAAGCCTTGTTCAGTCGATCCTCCAACTCCTCCAACGGACGAATCAGCGTATCCCAGGTATATACGGCACTGGTGGCCAGCAGTCCTTCGATTTCGGTTCGATTTGCGGCCAGCAGGTGGTCGATGGCCGGTTCGACATGATCCGGCTGGATGGCGGCGTAGGAAGGCAGGTCGGCGAGGGTGAGGAGCGGATTGGTCATGCCGGGATTCCAAAAGCGGTTAGCGTGGAATGGGACTCAGCGATTTGACATACCAGATCGAGACGAGGGTGTCGAGCATCAGCCGCGTTTCGGCGCTTCAATGCCTATGAGGATGAGGGCAATTGCTGCAAAATGCCCCTCATTCAGGCCAACCAACGGGTGGTGTTCATGAGGGGAGAATTACCGGATTTCATCCGCTGCGGCCGGGCGCTGTGCGGCGATCTTGCGCAGGCCGAACGGCGTGAATGGTGGCTGGCCAACGGGCTTGGCGGTTATGCCGCCGGCACCGTGGCCGGCTCCCTGACTCGGCGCTATCACGGCCTGCTGATTGCGCCGGTGCGACCACCGCTGGGCCGCTTGCTGGTGTTCGCCAAGGCCGACGCCACCCTGGTGGACGGTGATCGAGAGATTCCACTGTTCAGCAACCGCTGGGCCGGCAGTGTGGTCAATCCGCCGGGCCACGTCCATCTCGAATCGTTCCGGTTGGTAGGGCGGATGCCGGTTTGGCGCTTCGCGGTGGGGGATATCGTGCTGGAACAATGCATCTGGCTCGAGCCTGGAGCCAACACCAGCTACGTCGCCTGGCGGCTGGCCTCGGCGAGTGCCAGTCACGATTTACGCTTGCGGGTCCGCTTGCTGGTAAACGGCCGCGACCATCACACCCGCACCCAGATGAGCGAGTTCCAGCCGGTGCTGGAAGCCCCCGATCCAGCGCTGCGGCTGGTTCATGTCCCGGCATTTAGCTTGCGGGTATGGGCGGTGGGTGGCGTCATCGTGGACAGCGTGAGCTGGTTTGAGAATTTCGATCTGCCGGTGGAGCACGAGCGCGGTTTGGCGCACCGCGACCATCATCTCTGCCTCGGCGAGGCGGTGCTGGCGTTGCGGACCGGCGTCTGGACCGGCGTCGTCGCCAGTCTGCGCGAGGACGCCTCCCTGGATTTGGACGCCGCTCTGCGCCGCTTTCTGGACCGCGACACCGAATTGCTGGCCCAGGCCGAGCGACGCATACCGGAATTGCGCGGAGCGCCGGACTGGGTGCGGCAACTGGTGTTGGCGGCCGACAGCTTTCTTTTTGCCCGGCCACTGCCCGATTTACCGGAGGGCGAATCGGTGATCGCCGGTTATCCCTGGTTTGGCGACTGGGGCCGCGACACCATGATTGCGTTGCCGGGACTGACGCTGGCCACCGGGCGGAGCGAGATCGCCCGCCGCATCCTGCTTACCTTCGCCCGCTTCGCCGATCAGGGGATGCTGCCCAACCTGTTCCCCGTCACCGGCGAGCCGTTGGCCTACAACACCGCCGATGCGGCGCTGTGGTACGTCGAGGCCTGGCGGGCCTATTTGGAGGCCAACGCCGATATCGAAACACTGGCCGAAGTGTTTCTGGTCCTGCAGGAAATCATCGCCTGGCACGTCGCCGGGGCCCGCTACGGCATCGGCATGGATCCGGACGATGGGCTGTTGCGCGCCGGCCAACCCTGGACGCAATTGACCTGGATGGACGCCAAGATCGGTGACTGGGTAGTGACCCCACGGGTCGGCAAGCCGGTGGAAATCAACGCGCTCTGGTACAACGCGCTGCGAAGCGTGGCTGAATTCGCTCGGCGACTGGGCCAGTCGCCGATCTTCTACGACGATTTGGCGGATCAGGCCCGGCAGGGCTTTCGCCGCTTCGTGAAGCCGGATGGAGAGGGGCTGTTCGACGTACTGGACGGTCCTGATGGCGACGACGCCCGCATCCGGCCGAACCAGATTTTCGCCGTCAGCCTGCATTACAGCCCGCTCGATCACGCGGCGCGGCAGGCGGTGGTGCGGGTGTGTGGCCGGGAATTGCTGACTTCGTATGGATTGCGTTCGCTGGCGCCGCGCTACCCCGAGTTCCGGCCTTATTACCTTGGCGATATCCAGGAGCGGGACGGTGGTTACCATCAGGGGCCGGTCTGGGCCTGGCTGCTGGGTCATTACGCTCTGGCCGAATATCGGGTTCACGGCCATGCGGCGGAAGCGCAGGCCTGGCTGGAGCCGATTCGCGATCATCTCCTGGACGCCGGCCTGGGTACGATCAGCGAAATCTTCGATGGCGTGCCGCCGCATCAGCCGCGCGGAGCGCCGGCGCAGGCCTGGTCGGTGGCCTGCGTGCTGGAAGCCTGGCAGCGGCTGGAACGGCTCAAGGGCGAGCATTGCCCGCTGCCGCCGGCAGTGGGCTGAATGTGAAGCCTCGTTCGGGTTGACATCCGCGATTGCGGGAACTATCACTTTCAGACGGAACTGAAGGTATTCCTTTCGGAGGAGCGTTAATTTCTGGCGCGAGCCGCCGGAACGCGGCTGTGGGTGGGGTAACCGCGCCTCGTAAACCGACGGGTCAGTTCCGGGGACGGCAAGCATGTCGGGGGTTCCATGGCCGAAAGACTCATGATGAATGTTATACTGCTAACAAAAGCCAATAAGATCAAGGAATTATTATCAACCACGGCAGTTTACCGCAGATGGGCAGAAACTATCTAATCGCGGCGCTGACCCGCGAGCGCGGCGGGGCAAGGCACTGGACGAAGTCGGCGCCGCGATTCCGCGCGACGCAGTTGCGCGGAATCACTTGTTGTCGCGGACGCTTCGCGCCCGCGACAACGGGGCGGCGGATAAGCATCCGCGTGGTTGCTTGGCGCGAAGCGCCGCACAACCACGCGGATCAAGCCGACTCCGGGCGGCAAAGCCTGCGGCTTTCCCGCCCGTCGCGGCTTATCCGCCGCCCAGTTAGAGCATTTTTATAGGCTGGCCTATGCGACACCAAGGGAAAGTTAAAACGTGGAAAGATGATAAGGGCTTTGGATTCATTAGTCCCAATGGTGGCGGTTCTGACATCTTCCTGCATATATCCAACTTTACTGGAAGGATAAAAAGGCCAGCAGTTGGTGATAACGTAACGTATGAAATCGTTAGCGATGATAAAAGACGACAGCAGGCCATAAATGTTATGTTTGTCGGACAAAAGAGCAAACAGTCTTCTGCAAATCGTTTTGAATTCTCATCGTTAATTTTTCCTATACTTGTATTAAGCGTCATTGGTTACACTGGATACATTCGGTTATCTCATCCAGGTAGCTCAATCCAAGCCAGTGCATACAAAGCAATTTTTGCAAGAGATGCTTTACACAATCAAAATAGCTATCAATGTTCTGGAAAGAAATACTGCTCTCAAATGACTTCATGCTCAGAAGCATTTTTCTATCAAGAAAATTGTCCCGAAACAGAGATGGACGGAGACAGGGATGGCATTCCCTGTGAGCGGCAATGGTGCAATTAGGCTCTAACTGGAGCTTGCACCTGACCCCGCTACGCGGGGCAGGTGAAGCAGGGCTTTAGGCGTCGCAAGCCCACTTTCCCACTCAGCCCGAGAGGAATGTCATGACCAACTTGCCGAGTCGATCCAAAGACCAGCCTTGGAAGCTCAAGACGCCGCCTGGGACCTCCGAGTACACGATGCACACGGACGAGAAGGACGGGAAGAAGATTTTCGTGTGCACCGTCGGCAGTACCGTGCTGCACTATGACCTTCGCTGCATCAACGATCTGTACGTGATGCTAAAGAATGCGGCAGACTGGGTCGAACTCGGCGGCGCCGATGAGCAGAAGCCAGCCAAGGAAGGGACAGTCGAAGCCTGGGGTCGATCAGAATCCAACCCCATCGGTGGTTGGTACGGCTTGAAGAAGGGACTGCGCGGTCGCTTCGGTGTATACGTACCGCCCCTCATGGAAGAGCTTGGGCTATGCGAGTTGGAGCACAACGCCAAGAACAACCGGATGCGTGCCAAATGAGCGAAGCGACGCCTAACGGGTCGGAGTTGAGCGACACCCGCGCGTGGGTGGAGCGCACGAAGTGCGCGATACCCCAAGCGGGCGTAGCGGCGAAGCCGTGTCGCTCGAACGCAGTGATGGACGGCGCTTGCGCCGGACAGCACGCGTTCGACTCAACTCCGACCCGATGGTCGGCGCGAAGCGCCGACCATCAATTCGTTCGACCGGACCCGCTCCGGCAGCCGTCGCTTGGCCGCTCTAGACCATTGTGTGAATTGTCCTTCCGCGGCCAAGCGCCATCTGCCTTAGCGGTCCGGTTAACTCGGACGTTATGCCGCTTGATCACCATCCATCAGCGATGTACCTCAGCGGCTTGAAGTTTCTAGGCAAAGTCGACGCCGCTAAGATAGCCCGTCAAGCCTCGGAAGAGGCCGCCGATGGGAGAAAAGGTAGTCGTGTCAGGCGGACATTCACGCTCGGATTCAAGCGAGATGCCGTCATCTCTGGGGCGAGGACAAGCCGGCTGTAGCAGAGGCGCGAGTTCTTCCTGGCAACGCCCACTCAAGCGTGAACTCCGCGTCGTTCGCACACTTGGTAGATGACATGTTCGCGTTACACAACCTTGGCTGGCACGCTTTTCAGCGACTATGTCTCACGATCACAAGGGAGATCCTGGGACAGACAGTGGAGTCGTTTCTCGATTCGGGCGATGGGGGGAGAGATGGCGCATTCACGGGCACGTGGAGTGCCACGGGACGGGACAGCCTTAGCGGCCCTTTCGTAATCCAGTGCAAGTTCACCAGCAGGATCAACTACGTCCTGAGAACGTCCGATCTGGCGGACGAAGTCGAAAAGGCCAAGAAGCTTGTCGGGCAGGGCCTTTGCGACTCCTACGTGCTCATGACGAACGCGGGTCTGTCCGGTCCTGGAGCCGGAATGATCAAGGCTCTCTTCAAGGGTGCCGGGGTGAAGCACGTCGCGACGTTCGGTTCCTCCTGGATAAACCAGCAAATTATCGAGAACAAGCACCTCCGCATGCTCGTCCCGCGAGTATACGGACTTGGAGACTTAAGCCAGATTCTCGACGAGCGCGCCTACGTCCAGGCTCGAACTATCCTTGAATCGATGCGCGAGGACCTCGCTATGGTCGTCGTCACCGACGCCTACAGCAAAGCCGTCGACGCGATCAACAAGCACAGTTTCGTGCTGCTCATCGGCGAGCCTGCTGCCGGTAAGACGACCATCGCATCCCTGCTGGCAATGGCGGCGCTCGACCAGTGGAACGCCTCGACGCTCAAGCTCGACGATCCCGGCAAGGTCACTGAGCACTGGAATCCGGATGAGCCGTCGCAGTTCTTCTGGCTGGACGACGCCTTCGGAGTGACCCAGTACGAGGATTTCCTGGTCCACCGCTGGAATCACATCTTGCCGCAAATCCGGCTGATGCTCCGCAAAGGGGCGAAGATCGTCATGACCTCGCGCGACTACATTTACAACCGCGCGCGCAAGGACCTGAAGGAGAGCGCGTTTCCGCTGCTGAAGGAGAGCCAGGTCGTGATCGATGTTCATGACCTGTCCGCCGAAGAAAAACGCCAGATCCTGTACAACCATCTCAAGCTTGGAAGACAGCCACGCTCCTTCCGAACCGAGATCAAGCCTTACCTTGAGAATGTCGCGAGCCATCCGCGCTTCATCCCGGAAACGGCGCGACGTCTGGGCGATCCGCTTTTCACGAAGGACCTGTTCATCGACAATTATTACATCGGCCAGTTCGTCGAGAGGCGCGAGCAACTTCTCCAGGAGGTTCTTCAGGGCCTCGACGCCGACAGCAAGGCGGCACTCGCGCTGATCTACATGTGCAACGGCCGTCTGGAGAGTCCGATCCAACTCCGGCCCTCAGAGACACAGGCTCTTGAGCGTCTCGGTAGCGATCTGGGCGGATGCATCGCCGCGCTCGAAGCCCTGAAGGGTAGTCTTGTGCTGCTCTCTCACGCAAGCGGCGAGTATGTGTGGCAGTTCAAGCATCCAACCATCGGCGACGCGTACGCGGCAATTCTGGTCCAGAGTCCAGAGCACCTTGGCATCTACATGGAGGGCAGCGCGCCTGAGCGGCTGGTAGGTCAAGTGACTTGCGGCGACGTCGGCATCGAAAATGCGGTTGTGGTGCCGAAGTCATTGTTTCCACAGATGCTCGCTAAACTTAAGGAAATGTCGCGAAGCAAGTCGTATAGGTCCGCCTGGCTATCGACGTTTGGCGCGAACCGGGACCTACAAGGATTTCTCGCTCGCCGTTGCTCCAAGGAGTTCCTATCGTTGTATCTACAAGGCAATCCCGGCTTGCTCGACCAAGTTGCCGAACCCGGACTGTACCTCGACACCGTATCGGAGGTGCGCCTAGCGAAGCGCCTCCATGAAGTCGGGCTCCTGCCGGATGAGAAGAGGAAGAAGTTCGTTGAGACGGTGAGCAATTACGCTCTCGAGGGGCAGGACGCGGACGCTCTGAATGACGAGGGAATCCGAAGCCTTTTCACCGACGCTGAATTCGAGAAGCTGGTGCGAAGGGTGCGAACAGAACTGCTGCCGCGGCTTGGCGCTGTCCGGCGCGAGTGGGAAGCCAACCATTCTTCAGGCGAGCCGCCCGAAGAGTATATGCAGCAGCTTCTCGAGCTATTCGACTCTCTAAAGAAGGTATTCTGCGATGACGAGAGCGCGAGTAAACTCATTGATCGCCAAATACGGCGTACGAGCGAATGGATTGACGAAAACACGCCGGAGGAACCCGAGAGAGCCCCTCGAGAATTGGGAAAAGTCGAAGCGCAGGAAGAGCCGCAAAGCACGCGCAGTATCTTCGACGACGTGGACGCGAATGAGGACGTTGAGACTCTATGACGTTCGACTCCACCCGATTTGCGAGGAGTACAGCGGCATCCTGGGACCCCACATCCGGACGCTGCACGAAGCACGCGCGAAAGAGTACAAGGTCGACAATTCGAACGGCGCGGCATAACAAGCCGCTGCAGCTGACTGGCTTCGCCAGCGGCTGAGCGGCATGGCGTTGGGCGGCGCCTTCGGCACATTTTCCCCTCGTGTATTCTTCACGAGGTGTAAGCGATTGAATGAAACAGAGAAACGAAAAATGCTTCCTAGCTGCTCACAATTTCCCCTGCGTCCTCCACGGCTGGTTGCGATCGCGAAAGACACATATCTTATGCCCACGACGCCGTTCCCAGATAATGTTAATCTTCCAGGAATCGCTGCGCCAAGATACGGGCAAGATATTACCTACGGTTACGGCCGAAGCGCACCAGGGAAAAAGGACGTCGGAAGCACTCCGGCGGTGCTAAAGCCCAAAATGCGAAAGCTGCTGACGAGCTTTGCGAGCGGCGATAAGACCGGGATGGCTAAGAGACTGTTCGATGCTTTCTTGCAGGACACATGTAGATTGGTTACCTACTTCGATGACGCTTCACTTAATATTGCGGCGGGTTCCCATTCAAACATTAAGTCTTTTTGCAGTGCCGCACTCTCTGCAACGAACTCGCCCCACAAGGCCGTCGGCAAAATTCGCATTCACCAAGCGCTTAAGAACGCCAACTGGGACATCAGGAAGATGTACATACCCGCCGGTCTCGGAGTACCTGCCTTCAACCTGGGCAGTAAGGCATTTTCTACCCAAGATTTCGACAACGGGCTGGGCCTCATGATCAATGGCGTGCAATACATCTACGTGGTAGCGACGCACTACAATTACGACAGCGTAGCTAAGAAATATTGCATTACGCTTAAGTTCATCTTTTATGACGTTTTCGGGCTGGATGACGATGACCTCAACGAGTTCGGGGCATCGTCGGACTCGGTTTTTTCTTCGAGCGCAGCCATCGGAATTACCGCATGGTGGCAACTGCAACACCAGCACGGCTACGCGCCTCTGGTAACGCGAATTATCTTGGAGAAAACCTATGAGGCTCCAGCAGAGTGAATCTTCCGGCCCCAAGTTACCCAGCACCGGACTTTCGGCTTGCGTTTTAGGCCTTGTGCTTTGCCCGTTCGCCTATATCGCGATCGGTGCGCTTACTGGATTTGCACCCGCATTCTCATTCCTGACGCTACCACCACTGCTCGCGAGTGCAGGCTATCTTCTTTATCGGTTTCTCTCGAGACCAGTGCCGGGTTCTTCAAGTAACTTGCTCGTGTTAGCAGAGATTATCAGTTGGATTTTGATCGCTGCGTTTCTCGTCGTAGTTTCTGACTTCACACTTCTGAACAGATTTGAACGAATCGGATTATTCTCTATGCTATTTTTGGTCACCACCTTAGTCTCGTTACCCACTGTGCTCGTGCGCCAAACAGCCTTGGGGGAAAGGCTGAGATGGTTGCCGGACGTAGTCACCATACTCTTGCTGCTGGCTATTCTTCTGGTGGCATTAGTTACAATGGCCGTCTACCTCTTTCGAGCACCTGCGTTCCCCTAAACAGGTTGTTGAACGAATAAAGGGGTCAGGCTCGATTTATTCCGATAGCCCTAACGAATAAGGACAACTCGTGTGAGCGAAGCGAACCACGAGTTGTCCTTGTGGTTGGACGAGCCCGGCGGGTTGGCACGGAGCCTGTAAGAGGAGATATCTTTTTACCGACCATCCCCTGGGAGGCGATCCCGGGGAGGGTGGTGGGAGAGAGGGCGGCTCAGCTACCGGAGCGGGGCTCGATCCGGCCAGTGTTGGCTGGAATTGCGTCAAAAACGCCTGATTTTGAGCCGAGCGCACCCCTCGGGCGGGAATGGCCCGATGCGGGAGGTGAAGGAGTGGCCCGGGTTACATCGCCGTCTCCAAGGCCGCCACCGCGGGCTTTGCCGCTGATCTCAGATGGGCAAGGATGGGGAAGATCGACACGGTCACCGTTCCCCCGCACTGTTTGCAGCACCGTGGTGGCCGTTCCTTGGGCTGGGGCGGGATGAAGCGCAGCACCAGGTGCAGCAGCCGGATGAGCCGCTTGCAGTTGGCATGGAGAAAGCCGTAGTCGCGACTGCGCCGGAAGCCTTTGGGCAGGACATGCGCCAGCAGCAGCCACAGGAAGTCCGCCCCGGCCAGGGTGCGGGTTTTGTGGGTTCCGGTGTTGTCGGTGTAGCGAAAGGTCACCTGACCGTCCGCGTTGCGCAGGATGTTCTTCTCCGGCAGCACGCCGCGATCGAGGTAGCGCCCGAGGTAGATCAGCGCCTGGTCACCGTTGCCGACCGGCTTGCAGTCGACCACCCACTGTGCCGGCAGGTCGGCCTGGACGGCCCAGCCGAGTTCCTTCATCGCGGCGAACCACTTGGCCCGGAAGACCTTGGCCCGGGCCTTGTGGGCGAAGAGGAACTTCCCCGTCTTGCGATTCCAGTGGCGGGTGGTGGGGTCGATGGCCCCGGCGGGCAGCACGACATGCACGTGGGGATGGAAGTCGAGGGCGCGGCTGTGGGTGTGCAGCACCACGGTGGCGCCCAGGTCCCCGTGCAAAGCCTTGTCCCGCAGCCCGAACGCGGCGAGGGTCTGCCAGGCGAGGCGGATGAGGAGATCATAGGCCTCGCGCTGATGGTCGTAGACCAGCGCACGCAAGGTCGCGGGCAGGGTGAAGGTGATCAGGTAGTAGTCGACTGGCAGGAGCTTGGCGCGCTGCCGTTCGAGCCAGACCTCGCCGGCCTCGTGCTGACACTGGGGGCAGAAGCGGTGGCCGCAGGACAGCGGGAAGACCTCCTGGCGATCGCAGTCGTGGCAGTGGATGGCGGCGGTGCCGAGCGCCTGGGTGCGGCACTGCTGGATCGCCGTCAGGGCCTGGCGGTGGCTGGGCAACAGCCGGTGGCCGGACTTCTGCTCCAGATCCGGGAGGAAGGTCTTGATGATCTCGGCAAGGCGGATCATGCGGCGTCCCTCCAGCACAGGACGAAGGACTCCAGCAGCTTGCCTTGGCGCTCGCGCGCCTGGGCGGCGGTGACCTCGGTCAGATGGGCGTAGCGGGCGGTGGTCTCCGGGTGGGCGTGGCCGAGGAGCGTCTGCAGCTCGCGCAGATCCACCCCCAGTTCCAGCAGGTGGGTCGAGAAGCCGTGCCGCAGGCTGTGGACGCTGATGCGCAGGCGGATGCGGGCATCGGCCACCGCCGCGCTCATCGCCGCCTGCACCCCGCCGCGGTCCATGGGTGTCTTGGCCTGACGCATCCGCTCGGGGCCGCCGGTGGGGTTGGGAAAGAGCAGGCGGGGATGGCGGTGGGTCGCCCACCAGCGGCGCAGCATGTGGAGCAGCGTCTCGGTGATCGGCACAGAGCGATCCTTGTCGCCCTTGCCCCCGCGCACATGGATCCGCAGCCGCTGCGCGTCGATGTCGCCCACCTCCAGCGCCAGCCCCTCGCCCAGACGCAGGCCGGTGCTGTAGAGGGTGGTGAAGAAGACCCGGTAGCGGAGCTTGCGTACCGTGCCCAGCAGCCGGAGGGTCTCCTCCCGCGTCAGCACGTCCGGCAGGCGCTGGGGACGCGGCGGCTTGACGATCTCGGTCCAGTCCCACGGCCGCTTGAGGACATAGCGGTAGAAGAACTGCAAACCACAGCGGTTGAGCTTGACCGTAGACCAGGAATGGGACTTCAGGAGTACCGCGAAGTAGGTCTGGCGGTCCTCAGCCGTCAGGTCGTCGGGGCAGCGCTCGAAGAAATCGGCGCTGCGCCGGACGGCGCGCGCATAGGCCTCGACGGTCTTCTCGGCCTTACCCTGGAGCTGCAGGGCGCCCGGCATGGCGGCGTAGAGGGGGTTAAGCCGGGCTTGCTCGATAGAATTCATGGGGATACTCTCCAGCAGGAAGGTCGCGATGGTCGCGACCGCCCGGAGGTCGGGCGGCTGGGAGGGTAGTGAGCTACAGGTAATGCTCCCTTATATTGCTTGAGCCTTGGTGAGGTTATAGTGGCAGATAAAATATTTGATCGCACCGATATGGTTTTGTAAGTTTTTGGAAAAGGATAACGCTTGTCTGACCAGTCGAGAAACTCGTTGTCTAAGTGTGCAATTAAAGCGTTCGATGTGATTCGTTTGACCGGTCCCTTTCGGCAGGGGTCGATGCTGACTCTCGGGAATGACGCCTGGATAAGAATCATATTCGTCGGTATAAAAAATGGCCTGTTCCCGGTACGCGTTGGGAATCTTTTCCCACAGTTGCTTGGCGCTGTCCTTACTACGGTCCCCGACATGAAACGCGATGATCTGACGGGTCTTTCGGTCGAGAGCCAGCCAGACCCACTGTTTGTTAGCCTTGTTGCCCACGAAACTCCACAATTCGTCAATTTCAGATTCAAGCACATGAATTTCCAACGCTTTGCCAGCAAACTTGAGATCGATATTCAATGAGTCAGGAGCTTCCTGGTAGACTTGCGTGATAAAGCCTAACAGCCATCGCAGACTCACGCCGACGGCGCGGCAAATACCCCGTAAGGGAATACGTTCTAGCAGCAATTGCTTGATCAGAGCGCGCTTTTCGGGGGAAATCACGCGGTTTTCCGGACACGCCACGAAAGATCGCCCACAGACTTTGCAGCGATAATTTTGTTTGCCATTATGAATATGGCCGTTCTTTTTACAGCGAACCGATCCACATTCCGGGCAACCGTCTCTGATTCGTAGAGCCATCTCATTTTCCTCCGCGTCCGCTTTTAAACAAAGAGCAGCATCAGCTTTTCAAGCAGATTTTTCGTAAGCTTTAGGCTCAGTTAAGGGGCATCGGTTCCTTGCAAGCATTACCTGTCGCTCACTACCCGATTCGGCAGCATGTGACGGCGAGCCTTCGACTAAGTGGTGAAGCCTGAAACGCACCGACTACGCTGACGTGGCAGTCAAAGCGATGGTCGGGTGCATGCTGTGGTTGAAGGTGGAACGATCGGAAGGTAAGGCACCGTAAGTGGGGAGACCTGGGCGCCGCGGTGACGGCACCCAGGAGTCAGAGCCCTCACAGTACCGTACGGCCCAGGATGCCCGTGCTAAGGAACCGATAGGGTGGCACCGCCGGGAAACCAGGCGGCAACCAGAGAACACAAACAGGTTCCTAAGGTTCGGTGACAGAGCGGGTCGGGAAAGCGCGGAGAGCAAACCCGCGCCGAGGGAAGGGGGACAGGAAGGTAGAGACGAGAGGTCCAGAGCGATGCACAGAACGGAGATCGCAGACTCCACAGTGCGGGCAACCGCTAGACCGGAGACAGACCCGGATGATCCACGCACGTGGTCATGGGTGGCAGCGTCGGTGTGGACGGATCGTATGTTGGCGGCCCTGGGTAACGGGGTCCGAGGAGGCACATGCGGCGACGATTGAGAGCGCTCCTGCGCAAGCGGGAGAAACGTCCAGGCTTTGCCCGGACGGCACGCGATCACCGGCGCTGGCCCAATGCCTTCTTCGCTGAACACGGGCTTTTCACCTTACACGAGGCCCATGCTCTGGCGAGCCAATCCCGATGAGGAAACTACCGACTGGAGAGCTGTGTGCGGGAGAACCGCATGCACAGTTCGGAGGGCGGGGAGGACGCGAGTCCTTCCCGACCCCTATCAACTCGGCAATCAACACGGACGCTGCGCGATGAAGCCGCGCAGCGCCGGTTTTTTTGAACGTTAGGCTGTAGAAGCAACAGACGTCATGCAGCGTACCTGACCTATCGAAGAAGAAGTCATGACATTGGAACTTTCACGAATTATATGGCTCGAGGATATCGTTGAAAAACTACGCTGGAAACATCACGTCGAGGAAACCGAAGTAATCGAAGTGCTGGAGAGTCACCCACGTTTCGTCTGGAAAGAGGCTGGTTTTGTTCCAGGAGAAGACATCTACGCTGCCTTTGGGAGCACGAACCTAAACCGCCCGTTGAGCGTATTCTTTGTTTATACCAAGGATCAGAGAGCAATAATCGTATCTGCGAGAGATATGAGTGAAAAAGAGAGAATAAAATATGCCAAATAAATCATCCGCTTCCGATGCCGGTAGCTATCAAGAAATTGGGAAATACTGGGACACGCATGATGCTACTGAATTTGGAGAACAACAACCTGTTGAGTTCGATGTCCACATCCGATCACAACGCCATTACTTCCCGGTGGAATGGCAACTCTATCTGAAAATTCGGCAGTTGGCTGACCAGCGTGGAGTTAGCGACGAAACTTTATTGAATCTGTTCCTAAAAGAACGAATAGACCAACTGGAACGAGATCAAAAAAGCCTAACAACCAAATCAACCTGACCGCCTCGTCGTTATCGCTCCTCGGTGGCAGGTTATTTGGAGCCTTGTCGCGGACGCTTCGCGCCCGCGACAACGGGGCGCCGACTTCGTCCAGTGCCTTGCACCGCCGCGCTCCGCGCGCCGGAACAAGGCACTGGACCCGGCTGCGATCGTCGGATGTACGCAGGCAAGCCTGCTCCCATCCGCCGTGCTCGCGGGTCAGCGCCGCGATTATGTGTCAAAAGAATAGAGGATGAGCAACTTGTGCTTAACTACAACAGTTTTTTTCTTATCGGAGGGGAGAAATGAAGACACTACAATTAAATAACGGAGACCAAATGCCCATTCTGGGGCTGGGAACCTGGAAATCGGAACCGGGTGAGGTATACACGGCGATTAAAGAGGCTATCAGCCTCGGCTACCGACACATTGACTGTGCGCTCGTCTATGGCAATGAAGCAGAAATCGGTCAAGCTCTGAGCGAGTCCTTCAAAGAAGGCGTCGTCACCCGTGATCAGATGTGGATCACCTCCAAGCTATGGAATGATGCCCATGCGCCCGTGGACGTAGAACCGGCGCTGAATAAGACCCTCTCGGATCTGCAACTGAACTATCTCGATCTCTACCTGATCCACTGGCCGGTCGTGTTGAAGGAGGGCGTTTTCCTGCCCGAGTCCGCGGAGGATATGCTCTCTCTCGACGCCCTGCCGATCTCGACAACCTGGCAGGCAATGGAAACGACTGTAGACAAGGGGTTGTGCCGACATATTGGCGTCAGCAATTTCAGTATCGCCAAAGTGAAGGCACTTCTTGACAATGCGCGGCTGAAGCCAGCCATGAACCAGATCGAGTTGCACCCGTATCTGCAACAACCCGGGATGCTCGATTTCTGCAAAAAAACCGAATCCATGTTACTGCCTACTCACCTCTGGGATCGCTGGATAGGCCCTCCGGTCTGAAAGCAAAGGACGAGCCGGTTCTTCTGGAGGATCCGACGATCGCGAGGATCGCCGAGCGGCGCAGAATTACGCCGGCCCAAGTGCTCATCAGTTGGGCGATCCACCGTGGTACCGCGGTCATTCCCAAGTCGGTCAACCCGGCGCGAATGAAACAAAATCTCGATGCAGCCGAGGTGTCGCTTACCGAGGAGGACATGCAGGAGATCGCGGGGCTCGACCGGAATCGCCGCTATCTCGGTGGTGAATTCTGGGCGATGGAGGGAAGTCCTTACACAGTAACGAGTATTTGGGACGAATGACCCCACGCTTTATCCCAGATTACCAGAGACATGATCGTATTGTGCTATGACTCTGATTCATGCCGAAAAACATATATAGTCTCCCCAATTATAATCTATACAATGGAGTAAACTCATTTTTAGTTTGGTTGTCTAATTTGTTGAGAAATTCCCTGGAAAGTCAACTGGGCCTGGCTGTGGGAGTATCCTCATGAACGCGGAATGGTTGTCGGATTTTCGCAAAATACCCGATGAGGTCATGAACTACCTTCGCCGCATTGCGGTTCGGGCAGTGGAGGACAAACACTATAGCCAGGAGTTGATTGCCGATCTTTTCGGCATCAGCCGCAGTTGTATTTATGACTGGCTGCGGTGGTACCGGGCGGAGGGCGAAGCGGCGTTGGATACGCGCGCGGCGCCGGGAGCCGAGCTGGTGCTCACCCCCGAGTTAGATCGCTGGCTGCAAGACACCATCCTGACTTCGACCCCGGTCGATCATGGGTATGATACCGAGTTGTGGACGCTGAAGATTCTGGTGGAATTGCTCCAACGGCAGTTTGGGGTGTGGGTCGCCGATTCGACGGTGGCGCTGCATCTGCACCGGTTGGACTTGAGCTGCCAGCGGCCGTGCTATCGCGCGGCGGAACCGGACCCCGAGGCGGTCGCCTCTTTCCTATTGTATCAGTTCCCGAAAACCCAAAAGTTGGCCGAGAAGATCGGGGCGGACATCGGCGTTGAGGACGAGACTGGCGTCGGCATCAGGACCCGGGCGGGGCGCAACTGGGGCGCGGTGGGCCACCCGCCGGTGGTGCCCGCGACCGACCGGCGTGGCGGGTATAACGTCTTGTCCGTCGTCACGGCCACCGGCGCACTGCGCTACACGGTGACCGAGCCGTCGGTGGACGGCGAACGGTATGTGGCGTTTCTCCAACAACTGCTGCGGGGGCGAACTCGACCCCTGATTCTGATCGCGGATCAAGCGTCGTTTCATCGGTCGGCCCCCGTGAGCCAGTTCGTCCTGGCCCATCGGACCCAACTACGGATGTTCTTCTTTCCGACCCATTCCCCAGAACTGAATCCCGACGAGCAAGTCTGGAACGAGATCAAGCATCGCCAAGTGGGAAGACAACCCATCAAAAGCAAACTCGACTTGAAGAAAAGACTCCGCTCGGCATTGAAGTCCCTCCAACAAAATGTGGGAAAAATCCGATCATTTTTTCAGCTTCCCGATACTGAATATGCCGCAATCCCAGACTCAGCCTGATACTCTTATGTATAGATATTAATTGGGTAGACTATAACTTTAATATGGTTGATAACAATGGATTTACTGCTTGAATTAACTAATCTAATTAAAGCATTTGATGAAGATGAAATAGATTATGCGTTATGTGGTGGCTTGGCTCTAGCTGTATACGAAAGACCAAGGGCTACGCTTGATATTGATATTATGGTGGAGCCTGATTCTCTTGATAGAATTAAGAAAAAAGTAGAAGAACTTGGGTCTATTATTCCTGCCATGACTAATGAAATTTAAAGGAGGCGCCATTCAAATTCATCGCATGAAAAAATTGATAGTGAATCCGGAGAACATCTCGAACTAGATTTATTGATCGTGACTCCGCAAACCAGATTGTCATGGGAAAGTAGGGTTTCGGTTGAATGGGATGGAGGAATATTAAAAGTTGTATCTCCAAAAGGCTTGATTGAATTAAAGTCATTGAGAAAAAGCGGTCAAGATGAGGATGACATCAAATATTTATTGGGTTTAATCGATGAAGATTGATATGAGTCGGAAGGCGGTTACCAATCGTTTAAAAACAGTGAATCAATTGAGAAAAGTTTGTCTTTCGCTCGCAAATTCAAGTGCAGGGGAAAAAATTAGAAAACAATTTCCTGCTAACGAGGCAGTTCAGCGTACCTCGCATGCGCTCTGCGGCTGATTTTTAAGGCGATTTGCGACAGAGAATTTACCGAACCCGACCCTATGGCGCTGTCTTATCGATTCGAAAAGGTATCGACTCGATATCATATCGACAGCAATCCCCGGCTCCAAAGGGACAGGACATGCCCCCGGCGCTCTTTGCCCGGTCCCGCCGACGCAAACCGGAACCGGTTTTTGCAGTGAAACACCGAATTTCGGCTGGCGCGGGAAAGAAGGAAAGCAAGGGTTCTGCATGGACGAAAAATCCGTCAAGGGGGTAAATGAAGCTTAGTTCCCCCGCCGGACGGGTAAGACGATTTCCGGAAATCGCCAAAGGCGTAAGACGAGACCTCCACGGCGCCCTACTGAATTTCCGGTTTGGCCCATATCCTGACCCGCAACTCTTCCCCGACCAACTCGAACTCCGGCTCCCGCCCCGACAGCAACCGCGACAGGCGGATGATCAGGCGCGGGATGCCGGTGCCGATGGCGCTCATATAGCCCAGTTGCGTCAGCAACGTCGCCAAGCGTCGGTTGCGCTCGGCATGAATGCCCAGCCGGATGTTGTCCAGTGTTACCGAATTTGGCAACCGTCCGGGACTGCGCACCTCTACCCGGTCGGGGAACACGAACAGCCGGATTTGCGAGCCGCTCAGGCTGTAATCCCGGTGGGCGACGGCATTGACCACCGCCTCGCCCAGCGCCTTGCGGTCGTACAGAAGAATGTCCTCGCGCCGGAATCCCAGTTCCCGCGCTGGCTGGCGGATGTTCCGCACCAAAAACAACCGAGCGTCCTCGATGATCGCCGGCAGGCGCCCCGTGATCTCCCGCCGGTCCAGAATGTCGGTGTCCTCGTCCGGGCCGGCGAAGGCCACCGCCGACAGCCGGCTTTGCGGCATGAACCGTTGCGGTTCAACGCCGAACAACAGCAGGCCGGCGACGGTCAGCCGCCATTCGCCATCAACTTCCTCAGCCAGACGCAGGTGACGGAGCAACTGTTCCAGCGGCAACTGGCTTTGTTCCAGTTGCTCCGCCAGCGGCAAACCAAACTGCGCCTGGTGATAAGCAGCGAATGCCTCTCGCGACAGATCGTTCAGCGTCGTCCTCCACACCGGACTTTCGTCGTAATGCAATTCACCCGCCGCCTGGGCAATTCGCACCAGTTCGCGTCCGGTGGCGTCCTTCTTGTCCCGGCCAACCCGGAGATAAAATCGGCCACCGGCGGTGCGGTACGGCTTCAGCCGGTTCAACGCCGGCATCACCGTCAAAACCACGATCTCGCGGTCTTCGAGGGTGTACTGCTCCAACACCGGGCTGATCGGCGGAATGCAGCGATCCCGGCACAGGTGGGTTAGCGACTGGAAAACCGTGGCGCTGTCCGGTAGGCCGACGATGGAACCGTCGTCGGCCACGCCGAAATACAGACTGCCCCCCTCGCTGTTGGCGAAGGCCACGATTTCACCCGCCACACTTTCCGGGTTATCAAGCTGGCGTTTGAATTCCCGGTGCTGGCTTTCTCCTTGGGCCAGTTCGGCGAGAAGTTCACTCCGGTTCATATTCGCCCGGTCACTCCACCTTCACCGTTCCCATTGCCCCGCGTCCGAACTGCCACGGTTTATACATGTCCTCGACGTACACCGCCGGTTGCCGGTAGACGCCCGGCGTCACCGCCCGGACCAGATAAGCCAAGGTGAATTTCCGCTCGTTGCCGGCTTCAAAATCCAGCGCCGCCACGAAGCGGTCGTCCCGGAATTCGGTGTGCAGGGTCTCGCTCGGTTTGGGCAGCCAGCCAATCTCGGTGGTCGAGGCGTTGTGCGCCAGCCGGGCGTTTTCAATTTCCAGCCCGGCTGGCAGTAGATCCACCACCAGCGCCTGTTGCTCCCCGCTCCCTTGCGCCTCGCCGGTGACTACGGCCACCAACAGATCGTTCTGGCGAATCTGGGCCGGGTCCACTTCCTTGCCGGCGCGGGTGTAATAACGCCGGCTGATGGTGAAACCCTCCTGCGCCGGCGGTTGCGGCGCGACCGGCACGCCGCTCAGATTCAGCGTATACCACGCCGGCTGCGCGCCCTGATTGGCCACGGTCAGCCCCTGGGTCAACTGTTCGACCGTCGGGGCCAGATAAAGCGGATCGACGGTCGTCGGAGGCTGGCCGTCCACCGCCAGCCGGATTTGACCGGGCTGTTGCAGCAGCGCGCGGGCCGCCAGCAGCAGCCAGACCTGTTCCTGGGTGCTGGCGTAGCGGCGCTGGTTGAATTCGGCAGCCACTGCTTCCGCCAGTTGCGGAAGCCGTTCCGGCAACAGCCCGGACTCGGCCAGCAGCGCCAGCAGCGCCGCCCGGTCGCGCAGCGGGCTGCCGTAATCGCGCGCCGTTCCCCGGCTCTGACGATTCAACGCGGCGGTGAACGCTTCACCGGCCCGACCCAGCTCGCCATAGCGGGCCAGCGCCGCGCCCAGTTGCGCCTGGGCCAGCGCGCTCGGCAGCTTTTGCAGATGGTTATCGTGCAGATAGCGCAAATCGCCGATGGCCGCCTGTTGCACCCGCGCCAGCACGTACAGGGCATAGGCCCGCCAGCCGAGTTCCGCTTCGCCGAATTCATCGGTATTCAACTGCTCCTGCAAAAACTTCAGGCCGTGCTGGAAGGCGGATTCCGGCACCAGATACCGTTCCTGCCGGGCGCGGACCAGGAAATCCATGGCGTAGGCCGACAGCCAGTTTTCCACGGTGCTGTCGGGACTCCACAGCCCGAAACCGCCGCCGGCATCCTGCAAGGTCAAAATGCGCTGGATGGCGTCCTGCACCCGCGCCCGCAAGC